>CAZGNZ010000009.1:0-67512 GCA_964527215.1 uncultured bacterium
GGAACACTGTCCGAAAGGTTGCCGGAATGGGTGTCCGAATAAACCGGAATTACCACTTCTCTGAAAAAAAAAGTGAACTTGGAGTAGAGGGTCCATTTCCATCTCGGCCGTTGCCAGTAGAGATAAAGGAAGAAATCGTCCGTGTCATATTCTATGCTAAATCCAAAGGCATTCCCAAGTTCAAGATTTGCACAGTCCTGCAGATCAACGTCCGCAGAGTTGAACGTTGGGTTGCACGGAAACAGGATAATGGGAACATGGATAATCGTAAACCGGGCCCAAAGAAACCTGTGAATGCCATAATGCCACATGAGAAACAGGCTGTTCTTGACTACGTCAGCCGAGAAGAAACTGTAGATTATTCACTCCGTGTTCTGGCCTGCAAGGGAGCAGAACTGGACTTATTTTATGTTTCTGCCAGCAAGATACGCGGGATATTATTTGAAGCAAATATTCTTTCTGACAGGAGAACTCCAGTCAGACGAACTGGCGCAGGGAGAAAACCCAATAGACCTGATGAGCTTACCGGACCCAATCAATGCTATGGTTGGGATATCAGTTTTATCCGGACAGATATTCTGCGGGTTTTCTGGTACCTCTATGTCATGATTGATGAATGGTCCAGGAAAGTTGTGGCCTGGATTACAAGCCCCTGTATCACCCATGAAGTTTCTAAACAACTGATTGATGATGCATACCTTTCCGAAGGATTGCTGGATGTTCCCAGAGAGCTGTTACCTGTGGTTGTCAATGACAATGGATCTCAGATGAAAGCTAAGCCGGTAAAACGAATGATGATGGATCTTGGGTTAACTCAGACATTTTCTCGTCCACGTACACCTAATGACAATCCGTTCATTGAGTCATTATTCTCAACTGTAAAAACAGCTCCGGCATATCCGGGTTGCTTTCCCAGCAGTTCAATCAAGGATGTTCAGGAATACTTTGAGCAGTATTTTGGCTGGTATAACAATGAGCATTTTCATTCAGGAATAGATTACCTTCATCCAATTGATAAGCATGATGTAAGAGCTGAAGAAATTTTGAAGTATAGAAAGAAATGCTTGACAAAGCAAAGAGCACAACGTAAATAATATTGGTCAAGCAAAAATCAAGTAACTAGAAGCGGTTTATAGCGAATTAAATTCTGCTTTGCGACATCAATCAAAAATCGCGTCGCAAAGTTACATCAAATTGTTAAATCATCAAACAAAATTGCATGGTAATGACAAATAATCATTAGTCAATATCAAGTAGTATTAGGTTTAAGTAAATAGGTGGAGAAGTTGAAAAATACCTTTGCAGCAAGTAATTAAGAAATGAGTGAATTTAACTAATTATTAAGATGTGAATCATGAAGACAATAAAATTGTTATTACTATTAGTGTGCTTATTTCTATCATTCGCAATTCCCCAAAATAGGTCTACCCTAGGTGATATAAACGATGACGGCAGTGTGGATGTTTTGGACATCCTTATGCAGGTTAACATCATTATGGGACAATACAATCCATCACTTGAAGAAGCCTTGGCTTCAGATGTAAATGTTGATCTTATCACCGATATTCAAGATATTGTAATCACTGTCAGTTATATCCTTGGAACACTATGCCCATCAGATTTGCTCATGCCTTGTGAGTATGATTTTTCAGAATGTTGTCAGTATTATGTCAGTCATTTCGAGAACTGGACTCTAGACTCACTTGGCGGTTATGGAAGTAGAATAAATGATGTAGTATTGATTAATGAAGATGAATTCTATATCGTTGGATTATTCTACATCGATACAGTTGCTCATAATGTTGCAAAATGGACCAATGGTGATTGGCAGTTTATTGATGCGATCAATCCACATATCGAGCTATTCAGTATTTTTTATTTTAATGAAGAGGATATATGGGTTACGTCTGAAGCTTATCCAAAGCATTGGGATGGTGAATCTTGGACTCAATACCATCTATATAATTTGGGTTTGGATGTTAGTGCAGGTCGAGGAATCTGGGGCACATCTTCAAGTAATATGTATTTTTGTGGTGATGAAGGAGGGATTGTACATTTCAATGGAGATGAATTTCAACAGATTGAGTCTAACTCGAATGTTGATTTAAAAGACATATCCGGAAATGAAAATGGAGACTATATTTTTGTTGTAGGGTATGATGTATTGGAAGAACCATTAGGAAATACGATTTTACGCATAAATAACTTTGAGGTTGATGAATTATATTATTCAAATATGTATAGTCCAGGTGAATATGGGAGTTGTAGAGCGGTTAGTGTAGTTGGGGATACTGCTATTATAAAAGTTGATGTAGGACTTTTGAAATATAACTGGAATACTGGGTTTTCGAATTTAACTGCCCTCGTTGAATGTTGTGACGAATACCAGAATGGTGTTCTTGAAATGGCAATAAATGAATCAGATGACATTTTTATGGTTCAAGGAGTCGGACGATTTATGCATTATAATGGATCAACATGGCAATTGGAAGATTGGTTGTACCATCAAAGACCAACAAGACTAAATGCAGTGTCCCAAAAAAATGGATCTGTTGTGATCGTCGGGCACCAATGGTTATATGAAAAAGGATTAATAATTCGAGGATACAGATAATTAAAAAAAGGAAAGTTTATGTTTTTACTATTTACACTGATTGTTATGAGCAATATCGTATTTGGGGTACCTATAACTCAGCAAGATGCTGAGACAGTTGCTACAAATTGGTACTCAAACCAAACTAGTCAAGTCTTAAATGTTGGTGTAAAATAGATCCTTCACCGTGTTTCGTTTGTTTAGAGTGAGCCCTGTCTTCTAACTCACAGTTTTAATTTTTGACATCCTGTTTAAGTTTTTTCTTTTCTTCGAAAAACTCCAGGCAAGGTCAAGATCTTTTAAGATATACCTCCTCTCCAACATTTGCTCAGATTCTTCTATCAAAATACACCCGACAAGCAGATCACAACTTGATTGGTTAGGATATATTCGAATTGAACGGTCTCTTCTTCTGATCTCTTCATTTAATCTTTCCAGTCGGTTTGTACTTCGACTCTTCACATAATGTGACTCTGGAAATGACAGGTAAGTGCTTATTTCATCAAGAGTTTCATCCAACCAATCCAGTAATTCCCGGCAGTTATTCTCTTCTGCGGCATTGATCAATTTTTGCCAGTTAGCAATAGATTCCCACGGGCATGCCCGGGGGAATCTATTTTAGAAAACAGGACTTATATTGTGATTGAAACAGGTTCATCGGATTGCGAAATTCTTTTTGTAACCAAGAATACTGTATACTATAGAGTTTATGATACACTATTCGTAGCTAGAATAGAAAATGAACAAATTGAAAATATCCAACAATTATACTAAGGTGCAGAGGTTACAGATATACACTGGGCATTTGTCAAATAAAGTTTTATGAGGAACGGATGAAAGTAAACAATTTACATTTTGCCATCTTCCTGTTTCTGTTTTCTTTTATGTATTCCCAAAACAGAGTTATTGTTACCGAAGGAATGGAATATAATACAATACCTTACACTGTACAAAATATTGGCAGTTACATTGGTGATGACTACGCAGACATTGAGGGAATAACACTTGAATTAGAAATGCAGCTTCTGCCTTACGGTAATGCCGGCACCTTTTGATTGGTACCAGAAACCGTCACAGTATGCCACTTCCGCTGTCATCTCATAGTGTCTGAAATGAAGTCCCACCCCAAAATTTTGAATCCAGCTGCCATTTTCAATCCCAAAACCCCATTGCATCCGAACCGGCGTCCATGGAAAATAGTGCACATCCAATTCCAGATTGGGCTGAGTAGAAAAACCGTATGAATCGGTAAAACTCTGCTGCAATCCCGCACTAAGTATCCAATTGCGGAACGGCTGCGTGATAAATGTGACTGTCGCATAGGAAGGCACCCTGACCTGCAGGGACCCGCCCAGTTTCAAGGTATCATCCGTCGTGACGGCGATGCTGTCAATAATGGCATCCATGTCATCACTGTCATTCACTTCACCATCGTGAAATGCATCAATGCCATAGTAAATTGAGGTAATGTTGTCCAGTTTGATTTTCGGGGCCAGATTCACAACGGCAATTTGAAGATCGGACGGACGGCCCAGTCGTTCGCTGAGATCCAGTCCCATTCCGATATCCAGCCCCAGTCCCCAATGACTCGGGGATATACTGAACTGATCACTTTCAAAATCGGTATAATTCGGCGCTGCGCTGGCTCTTACAACCACAGAGTCTTCGAGATTCCGAAAAGTTAAATCATCCACATCAGCCTGCCCGTAGGCAATACCGCCAATGAAATTCAGACGATATCCCAACCTCAGACGTGAGTCTGCATAATTCGACTGCCAGCTCTTGGAAAGACTGATCTGATTGTAAGAAATTGTTTCAAACCGCATTTCCTGTTTTTCAAATTCCAGCCCCAGCTGAGTGTCAAACCGACCAAGTTCATATATTAAATCCCCCGGTGCATCGATTCCGCTGTAGGAAAACATTCCCCAGTCTAGGGCAAAGCTGCCGATACGGAATCCAAATATCGACGGCTGTTCACTGACTGCCCAGGCGGTTACATCAATACCCTTGAACGGTCTGACCCGATTCTCCTTCTCTGCGGATGTCAACTGTGTCTCCTCGGTCCAGAAGTCGATATACCACTGCCCGTCCACAGCATTGTTCATGATTCGTCCGGCGCCGGGGGATACAGACCAGCTGGTGCGGGTTGGGAACAGATGAAGGTTCGCCGGATTCCGGTTGTCATAGGAGCTGTACAACCGGAAGGTTTTCCAGATATGTTCTTTTTTGGCTGCTTGTCTTGCCGCTCTCAGACTGTCCATTTTGACCGCACTCAGAGTATCAGCGGTTTCAGTACCCAGGCTATCCTCAACGGATTCATCAGCGGCCGGGTACGGCGGGATGCTGCCATTCAATTGAACTGATGAAAAAACCAACAAAGACAGAATTAGTAAAAATTTCTGGTACATCAAATATCCTCCACCATGTAATTCAGGGTCAGGAATGTTCGATAGATCAGGGAGTCTTCTGATGTAATGGTTATCGGTACCGCGTTTCCAAAGTTATCGGTGATTTCCTGCAGGGTAACCCAGACTTTCACAAAAACGGCGTCGGAAGTAAACAGATCAATGTCATTCTCATCCGCTGAAATGATGATGGTTGATGTCTGTTCAGCCGGTACTGTGATGGATCTGACGAACGGCAGCTGATTTTGCTGCTCGACATCCAGCGGATCAATACTCTCAATAATTAAATCATCATAATCGGCAAACAGCAGTAGCTGCGCACCGGTTGGAAAGCCGTTGTCAACCTCAGCTGTAACTGTCACACTCTTTACCTGATCCATATCATCAAGTTCAAGTTCCACTAAATCCGTTTCTGAATCCACCGGCTGCGGATCAATCACCGTAAAACTCAGGGGAATATCCACAAATGTCATTCCGGTGACCCACTGTGAGGCGTGAATGCTGCCAGACTGTTCGCCGTCACCCACAGTGGCTGTTCCAGTCACTGTAATGACTTCTGGAAATATGTTGACCAACGTTTCGGCATTGGGAATAATCACCTGACTGCTGTCGGTCACATTCCAGCCGTTCACATCAACCCCTGCCGTTTCACCATCCGGATTGACAGCCTCAAGATGCAGATCAATAAGCACCGGAAGGGTTATTTCCGATTCAATATCCAGAATCATTGAAACATCTGAAAATTCAACACCGGGAGAATCCGGGACATTGTCAATGGTCTTTTCAACAGGTTCAATTTCCACCTCAACCGGAGCGATGATGCCGGTCACTTCTGTAAACTCCAGCTCGGTGACGGTGACATCCACCATGATTGAGTCCTGCAGATCAATGGTCAGCAGCTGATCGCTCAAAAGCTCCGCATCGATGGAATAATGGATTTTCTGGGTGGATGACGGCAGCTGGATTTCAACATTACTCAGATCGAACTGATATATCTGAGTGTTGTCATCACTGCCGAGAATCAGTTCCCGTGTGAATTCAGCATTGTTTTCAATCAGTGCCGGAATGATCAGATCCAGACTTGCGGCAATGCCCATACGGTTGTGAAATTCAAGTACCAGACCGCCTGACTCAATCCAGGCGGATTCAATGATGTGATCCGAATCAATATCCACCGAATCAGCAGAACTGAAGGATTCATTGAAAAAATAACCGGTTACCGTCCCGAATTCCAGTCCGGTAATATCCAGCTGAATTTCGATGGATTCCGTCAGCGCATAATGCATTGACTGTCCGCTCGATGTGTTGATCACCGCGGTGTAGTCGATGACCTGAGCCCCGCTGAAATTAAGAAATTCACCGGTCAGGTCGATCTGATAAAGATTTACGCCCGGTTCGTACTCAAAGCTTTCCTGAATATTGAGCAGTTCGATATCGATGCTGCCCTGTCCGCCGATGCGGTTGTCGATTTCTACCTGAACAGCACCGGCAAAAATTTCAGCATTCAGGATTTCCGCCTCCGTTTCAAGTTCGAAACTACCGGATTCGTTCAGAATCTGCGGTTCCACCAAACCGGTTATATGGCTGAATTCGATCTCGGCTGAGCCCTGACTGGTTATTGAAAAGTCGATTTGAACCGCATCCGTATTTAAAATTTCCACCAGCCCGTCAGACGGGGATGTGGCAGCTTCTGCACTGTAATAAATAGCCTGATCAGCCAGATCCATCTGCAGTTCAAACCCGTTCAGCATCTGCGTCATCTGAGCCATTCCGGTTTGCAAAATATTCAACTGAATGACAAGTGGTGCATTATCAGTGTCTCCGCGGATACTGGTAAATTCCAGATTCAAAACGAGATCCATCGGCAGTTCGTTTTCTGCAGTGATTTCAAGAACGCCATTGTTCAGCTGTGCGGCTTCAATCTGATTGGCCTCACCGGGATCCAGCATATAGGAGTCAGTTCTCGTAAACTGCTGCCCCGGAATTTCAGCAGTCCCGCTGGAGATGACAAGATTCTGAAACTCACCAATCACCTCAAACGGGCTCTCCAGATCATCCGGTGAAACTGGAATTTCTTCCGAACCGGTACCGTTGATGTGAGCCAGAATGCGTATTTCAAGCATATTTCCAAAATTCATATTGTCCAGGTTGATTTCCTCCACGCCTGAACCGCCCGACGGTACTGGATTTTCAAATACGGTGGATGCCAGCAGCCCTGTGCCGGATTCATGAATCTCAACAGTGACAGGTGCTCCCAGATCTATCGGCAGATTGTTCAGAACCGTCAGCCGCAGCAGACCGGTTGCCACCTGAATATTGTAGTACTGGCTGAAGTCAATGAACTTTATAATGGGATCCAAATCATATTCCGGGATTGCCACTTCCGGAACGACACCTTCATTGTGGAGATCTGTAATGATTTCAACCAGATTTTCGGGGAGTACATCCGTAAACAGCACCGGTGATGTGGTATCCGGCGGGATGTTGTTCATAGTAACATCCCCCACCTCTGCCCGGAATGAATCACTGACCCCGTCAA
Organism: uncultured bacterium; assembly: GCA_964527215.1. GTDB lineage: Bacteria > Fidelibacterota > Marinisomatia > SCGC-AAA003-L08 > JACNLC01 > CAZGNZ01. The sequence continues at coordinate 7,538 of CAZGNZ010000009.1, forward strand.
TGGTCACCGGATCCATAGTGAAAACCTCGGTCTGCACCTCGTTTCCTGTCTCAAGATCGGTCACGGTCTGGGAAAACGTCGACTGCACCTCTTCCATTGTGAGTCGGTCCCCTACGGAAAACGTATCAATAGCCAGGGAATCATGAAGATAATAATGCATGCTGCCGTCTTCCCCCGGTTCGGATACCAGACGGCTGTCGCTGATGAGTGAATCCAGATTGACGGATTCCTTCAGCATCAGAAACTGGATACTTCCCTCCCAGTCCGGTATTTTCGGCTCCGTCAGCAGCTCGCTGCAGCCGAAAAGCAGCAAACCGCAAATAATCAGTGTCAATATGAAGCTGCGATTCATAGAATCCTCTTAAGTGAAATAAATTTGTAAATCGGAAATAAAAATGGACCGCATCAGTTGTCGGTCTGCGGTCCTTTGACAGTTTGTTCAAAACCAATAATCTGATTTTCCAACTGAACATTGCACACCCGCCCTCCCTCAAGCATGATCACATTGTCGAGTGTGGCATTTTCAACAATACAGCCGTCTGAAATATGGGAATTGTTAATCACTGAATTAACAATGGCGGCATCTTCGGAGACGGCACTGGCACCCAGCTCCGACAGAATGATCCGGTTGGTTTCCAGGATGGTCCTGGGCACACCGCAGTCCAGCAGCCGGTCAATCTTGAAATGCAGAAATTTCGATCCGTTTTCAACCATTTTCTGCAGCCCATCCGTAAGCTGATATTCACCGCGGGTTTTAATATCATTCTGGACAAGATATTCAATACTGTCCGCCAGTTCCTGCTGCGACTGAAGAAAATAAATACCCGTTATTGCCAGATTTGTCGGGGGGTTTTCCGGCTTCTCCACAAACCGGATGATGCGGTCGCCATCAAGTTCCACAATGCCAAACCGGGTGGGATCAGGGACTTCCTCCACGCCTATCACGTTCGTACCCTGAGCAATAAAACGGTCATAGTCCAGTTCCATGATGGCATCACCCAGTATCACCAGGACCGGTTCATCAATTTTTGACAGTCCCATGGATACGGCATGACCCAATCCGAGACGTTTTTCCTGTTCAATAAAGGTAAATTTTAATTCCGGATACCGGGCACAGAAATCGATCACCTGGTGTCCGAGATGTCCAATAATGAGAACCACTTCATCCACACCCGTTTTGATGAGCGGGTTCAGTATATGCTCCAAAACAGGCCTGCCCCCAACCGGGAGCAGGCACTTTTGTTTAACTAAAGTATGGGGTTCAAGGCGGGTACCGTGACCCGCGACAGGAATGATTGCTTTCATATCTCAGAGACCCCTTTTATTTTTATCCAATAACTTTATCGCGGGTTTTTTTCAGCTGTTTGATGACTTTATCCACTGCGGTTGTGAGTGATTTTTCAAAGACCGGCGAACTCTCTTCAGCAAAAATATCATGTCCTTTTACATGGGCTTTTATTTGGACACTCTCATGGCTGTTCTCCTTCACGAGGATCACATGACAGCTGGTGATATTGTCATGGTATCGCTCTATTTTCCCGATTTTCTTATTAACCAGATCATTCAATTGACTGGAGGGTGAAAAATGTCTGGCAGTGATTTCAATGGTCATAAAAAACCTCCTAACTTAATTACAAAATCAACTCACACGTATTCATCAAATCAGTATTGCTTATACTGATAATAATATTTTCATGATATTCATAGAGCCGCATGCGGGTCTTCCGCACCTGGTGTCAAGCTCCTATTTTCCGTGAGGATGGGCTTGCTTATATATTTTACGGAGAGTCTCCACTTTAACATGCGTATAAACCTGTGTTGAGGACAGACTGTTGTGTCCCAGTAAATCCTTTACTGCCTTGAGATCAGCACCGTGTTCAAGAAGATGGGTCGCAAAAGTGTGCCGAAGAGTATGCGGTCCCTGACTGCTCCCGGATAAATACGGACCGCAGTAGCGTCGGACAATGTTGTACACGGTTTTCACACTGATAGGGCGCGTTGTATCCTGTTTGCGCTGCTTGATGCCCGGAAACACGTACTCACTGGAATTCCTTTCCGTTCGCCCGGTCAGCCTGATGTACTTCCTGACGGCCTTTACCGCCGGTTTTCCCAATATCGCCAGTCTTACCTTCCGCCCTTTTCCCAATACCCGCATTGTCCCTTTTTCCAGATTCAGATCCTGTATTCGCAAGCCGACAAGCTCAGAAACCCGAATTCCGCTGGCATAGAGAATTTCCAGAACAGCCTTGTCCCGACAGCCCTTCTCATTCTGAGGAAAATCCTGATCCAGCAGCTGCCGAATTTCATTTTCCTTTAAAAAACTGGGTAATCGCACCGGCTGCTTCGGTGCCTTGATACTTTTTACCGGGTTGGCAGGAATCCTTCCGGTCTGAAGAAAAAAACGGTACATGGACTTCACCGCCGCCAGTTTCCGGGCAACTGTGGCAGGTGACTTTCCTTCCTGTCCCTGTTTCAGCAGGAAAAACTTTACTGCCTGTCCCGACAGTTCAAAAAGATTGAATTCCGCATCATAACTCGTGAGAAATGTCAGAAAATCCTTCAGATCCCTTTGATACGACCGGAGCGTATTTATTGAATACTGGCGTTCCGTTTCCAGATAATCCAGAAACTCAACAACATGCTCTGTCTGACATTCAGAACGAGTTTTCACCGCTCAGTGTTTTCGGATGTTGTCATGGAGTTCCTTGCAGGGATCAGTATCGGTCATTTCAAGATCCAAACTCATTTTTCAGGGTCTTCAGTGCACTTTCCATATCCTCTGGTATCGGGACTTCCCAAACCTTCCTGTCTCCGGTAACCGGATGATCACATTCCAGCCGGGCTGCATGAAGCGCTACCCGGGTCAGCTGATGGGATATGCTCTTCAGCACCGGACCGTATTTTGAATGAAACGCCTTGCTCCGATTGTGCCCGCCGCCATACAGCTCATCGGCATAAATGGGATGCCCGATTGAAGCCAGGTGAACCCTCAACTGATGGGTCCGGCCGGTTTTTGGAAACAGCTCCAGATGGGACAGCGGTCCATACCGGAACTGCAGTCGATAGTTGGTAGCAGCTTTCCGTCCCCCCGTTTCCGTAACAGCAAAGGCTTTCCGGTTGACCGGATGACGGTCCAGATTACCGGTGATTTCTCCTTCATTCGGAATCTTGCCCCATACCAGAGCCTGGTAGGTCTTCTGAACCATTCGGCTGGCAAACTGCTCGCTCAGGCAGCGATGCGCAGAATCCGTTTTGGCAATCACAAGGACCCCTGATGTCTCCTTGTCGAGCCGATGAACAATCCCCGGCCGGGCAGAAATCATCTGGGACAGATCGTTTGTATGGTACAAAAGGGCATTGACCAGAGTGCCGGAAAAATTCCCGCTGCCAGGATGAACCACCATTCCTGCCGGCTTGTTTACGACCAGTATGGCTTGATCCTCATAAATGATATCAATGGGAATATTTTCAGGCTGCAGATCTTCGGGTGCTTCGGAAACCGGTTCACAAGTGAATTCTTCCCCTTCCGAAATCTGGTAGGATGGTTTCATCCTCTGACCGTTCATGGTGATGTGCCCATGTTTGATCAGATTCTGTATTTTTGATCGAGAGTAATCTGTTAGTTTATCAGCCAGGTACTGGTCGATGCGGATTCCGTCCCGATCACTGATGATTGTAAAAACTTTGGTCAACGCGCTGAGTTCTGACCTTAAGTAATAAGTGAAGAATATACAGTGCAATGCCGATGGTAACAGCAGAGTCGGCTATATTGAATACATACCAGCGGTATCCGCCAAAACCCATGTCAATGAAATCCACAACTCCATTCCAGGAAGACGGATGAACCAGCATGAGAAAACGGTCCACCAGATTTCCCAGCGCTCCGCCCAGAATAAGCACAAGTCCGAAACGCATCAGGAGGTGACTGTTTCTTTCAATATACAGGAAATAGACTATAAGGATGCTGGCAACGGCAGACAACACGGAAATCACCGGTAAAAAACCACCGACCCGGATGCCAAACGCAATTCCGGGATTTTCAACATACGTAAACCGCAGAAAACTGCCCAGTACTTCAACCGGGGAGTTGGGGGTGAGATACATTTTGACCAGAAATTTTGTAAACTGATCAATCAGTACGACAATAAATGCGACGGGTAATATTTTCAAGCTTTTTTTGATTCTGTCTTGCAGTTCCAGCAGGTAGTGGTGTGAGGAACTTCCATCAGGCGTTCTTCAGGGATTTTGCACCCGCAAACTTTGCAGATACCAAAAGTGCCTTCATCTATCATGTCCAATGCTCGGTTCAGATACTGCATATAGGTGGTTTCTCGAGTGAGCCAGAAAAACTCCTTTTCCCTCTCCATCTGATCTGATCCGGCATCCGCCATATGGGATGAATAAACAGCATTGACGGTTTCTCCGGCAGCCATATTCTCAGCATTTTCACGGGATCGCTCAATAATTTCCTGTGCTTTTTCTTTTTTCTCTGAAATTATGGATTTAAAACGATCCAGTTCTTCCTGTGTCCATTTTGAATCTGTCATCTCTATCTTCTCCTAACTCACCCTGGATATACCTATTTCAACGGGTGACCCTGAAATTTTCATTTGCTTGCGGAAAGAGTGCGTTTTACATGTGAAGTCCAATTCCACACCCAGCACCTCGTTCAGAAAATATTCCCTGTATTTTTCCAGTGCTTCCCGGATGTTTTCTGCACCCTCTACGCCAACCCGGATACGGTCTTCCACTTCCAGCCCGGAATCTTTCCGTAAATTCTGAACATGACGCACCAAGTCCCGCGTCAACCCTTCCAGCCGCAGTTCGTCCGTCAGTTCGGTCCGGATGCCGACGGTCATTTCCTTGCCTGATGAAACAGAGTAATGCTCGGCAGGAATTTCCTCCACAATCAACTCTTCAGGCAGTATATCTGCTGTAAAATCATCCTCGGTAATTCGGATGGGTAATTTACTCCGAATTTTGGAAATAATTTCATCTTCTGTGAATTTACTCAGCCCGGCTGTGACGATTTTCATATTGGGACCGTATTTCTGCCCCAGAACCGCAAAATTGGGTTTGATCTTATAAGAAAGAATTTCATTGATCTGTCCGACAAACCGCAGCTTCTTCACGTTCAGTTCTTCCAGTACCTGCGACGCATTGTTCTCAACGGCTTCATGGAGCACTGGATCAATGCTGACAGCAATTTCCGACAGAGGCTGCCGAATTTTGATATTGGCCTTGTTCCGGGCAGAACGCCCCAGACCGACAATGGCAATGATGGTGTCAACTTCCCGAATAAGGGCATCATTTTCCAGAGCGGGATCCGGTTTTGGATATTCCGTATGATGGATGCTTTCCGGCGCATCCGCGTCTGATCGGCGCACCAGATTCTGGTACATGGATTCGGTCAGGAAGGGCACAATCGGGGCCATGGCTTTTGCAAATGTCAGCAAAACATGATGCAGGGTTCCGTATGCCGCCAGTTTATCGGAATCACTGTCGCTCTTCCAGAAACGGCGGCGGTTGCGGCGAACATACCAGTTGGACAGATCATCCAGAAATCCCGATGCCTGCTGCATGAAACGAAACACCTGGTATTCTTCAATAAGCGTGTTTGCTTCCTTCACCAGCTCGTTTAACTTGGCCAGAATCCAGTGGTCCAGACGCGTCAGATGATCGGCATTCAGCGGATGCTGAACAGGATTAAATCCGTCCAGATTGGCGTAGGTAACAAAAAAGGAATACGTATTCCACCAGGTTAGGACATGCTTCCGCACTTCATCGGCGGCATGATAGCCAAACAGCAGATTGTGTTCAGGATTCTGGACTGCGTACAGCCATCGCATCACATCCACACCCATTTTTTCAGCAGCATCATCAAACCAGATGGCATTGCCCCAGGATTTATGCATATCCCGGCCGGTTTCATCCTTCACCAAAGCATACCCCAGCAGCGCTTTGAACGGTGCCCGGCCTTCCATCATCGCCGACATCGCCAGCAGCGAATAGAACCAGTTCCGAAACTGCCCTGGGAAAGATTCCGTGACCATCTCCGCGGGAAACCATTTCTCCCAGTATTCCCGATCCTCAAAATACCCCATGGTGGAATAAGGCACAATTCCGGCATCCAGCCAGGGATTTCCCACATCCTTGATCCGGGTTCCAATAAGACCGGTCTCGGGATGTCGGATTTTAACTTTGTCAATCCATGGACGATGCGGGGTCTTCCCTTCAAATTCTTCCCAGCCTTCTACCGCCAGTTCTTTCAATTCTTCCCGGCTGCCGACCACAAAAAATGACCCGTCCTCAAACGTCCAGATGGGCAGAGCCAGTCCCCAGAAACGTTTTTTGGAGATCATCCAGTCGCCCATATTATCCAGCCACTCCAGCTCCCGGTCATGCCCCCAGGCGGGTATCCAGCGGATTTCTTCCACCAGCTTCTTGATCCGGTCCCGCCAGTCCATATTGATGTACCACTCTTCCACTATGCGAAAAACCAGCTCGTCGCCGGATCGCCAGCAATGAGGATAAATATGAGGATACTTTTCCACATGGACAAGAAAATCACGCTGCTGCAGATCGTCAATGATGCGCGTAGTGGTTTCCTGGTCGGTGGCATTCAGACCGGTCAGCCAGCCGAATCCGTCAATGAAGTTGGATTCTTCATTCAGCGGCGCAATATCCACCAGATTCAGTTTCCGTCCAAGCGTATTGTCAATGTCACCGCAGCCGGGTGCAATGTGAACGATACCGGTTCCTTCACCCGCCACAACCACATCACTCCCCATGCTGTCCTTTCCGCCGTCAATGACGCGGTGGCAGTCAATCCCGGTGATGCCGGACTCCTGCAGATTTTGCCTGACATACGGATATCCGCCGGCCTTGCCGTAGGCTTCCAGTTCGTCAAACGGACCCTGATAAGGACGACCCACCAGGTCCGCCCCTTTGACGGTTCCTTCAATGGTGTATCCGCCCCGTTCCTTGAAAATCTGTGCGATGGTCTTCAGTTTGGGTACGCCATCCACCCACTGTTTCTTTTCCCTGTACTGCTTGTCCAGCCGCTTGAATTCAAGATTGTCATTGGCGAAATAATAAATGGATCCGTCCGCAGCTTTGAGCTTCACATACTCCAGGTCCACATTCACTGCGGCGGCCACATTGGAGGTGAGAGTCCAGGGAGTCGTGGTCCAGACCAGCAGATATTCATTTTCAGAATCCTTCAGGGGGAAACGGACAAACAGCGCTCGATGCGCTACCAGTTTGCGGCCCTCAATGATTTCCATCTGTGAATAGGATGTCCCCGACCGTCCGGACCAGGGCACCACATCGGTCCCGCAGTAAATCTTGTCCTCATTGAAAAGCTTTTTGAGAAATCCCCAAATAGCATAATTATTGGTCTCGGACATGGTATAGTAGGAATTATCCCAATCCATCCAGTATCCCAGCCGCACAGACTGATCACTCTGGATTTTTGAGTATTTGCGGACGCGCTCCTTGCACATATCCACAAATTTCTCAATACCGAATTCCTCCACTTCCCTCTTGGACTTAAAACCCAGCTCCTTTTCGACTTCCACTTCCACCCAGAGCCCCTGACAGTCAAATCCGTTCTGGTAACGCTGGTCAAAACCGTGCATGGCGTGGAAACGCTGAAAAATATCCTTCAGCGTACGGCCCCAGGCATGATGCACACCCATGGGATTGTTGGCCGTGATGGGTCCGTCTAAAAATGACCAGTGCTTCTTTCCCCGGTTTTTTTCAACCAGTTTTTCGAAGCTGCGGTTTTCACGCCAGAAATCCAATATGTCGTGCTCGAGCTGTATAAAATCGGTGCGGGGATTAACTTTATCAAATACAGGTTTATTTTCCATTTGAAATTGAACTGCCAGTTAGTTGTGGTTTTGTTTGTTTCGGTATCTATTCCTTACAGATACTGGGAAATTTTAAAGCGTGTAACTTAATATCATTCTCTGACGCGGTCAAATATTTGCTGACTGCATCAGGAAGCTGATTTCGTTGTGAATCGTGCCGAATTCTTCAGTCGGTAAAGTGATTCACAATGGGATAACGCCGTCCGATCCCGAATGCTTTTGGCGATATCCGGATTCCGGGAGCTGCCTGCCGGCGTTTGTACTCCGAAAGCCGCACCAGACGCAGCATCCGCCGGGCTGTCATCTCATCATATCCGTCTTTCACCAGACCATTCAGAGCCTTGTTCTCCGTGACAATTTCATCCACCAGCGGACTGACTTCGGCGTAATCAAATGGATCGACCTGCTCCGGTCTCAATTCCGCAGAGGGTGCCTTGGTCAGGGTGTGGTCAGGAATAACATCCCTGCCGGCTTTTTCATTCACCTGCCTGCAGACATCATACACCTGAACTTTATTCAGATCGCTGATCACGGCCAATGCGCCGCACATGTCACCGTACATGGTGCAGTAACCCAGCGCGGTCTCGGTCTTGTTGCCGGTATTCAGCACGAGGGCGTTCTGTTTGTTGGCAATGGCCATCAGGATATTTCCCCTCAGCCGAGCCTGAATGTTTTCCTCGGCAATACCGAATTCCGTTCCTGCGAACACCGGTTCGACAGCCTGCAGCATGGTCTCATTTAAATCCCGAATGGGTATCTCCAAAAACTGAATCCCCAGATTCCGTGCCAGTTGCTCCGAATCCGAAACACTGTGTCCCGATGAAAAACGCGACGGCATGGTTACCCCAAGCACCTGTTCCGGGCCAAGAGCTGCCGCTGCTACCGCTGCCACCAGCGCGGAATCAATTCCGCCGCTTAAACCGATGACGGCCAGAGAATGACCGGTTTTCCGGAAATAGTCCTTCACCCCCAGTGTCAGTGCCTGGAAAATTTCCTCCGGCTCCGGCAGTATATCCGGTGTGTGCATCGAAGGATCGGCCAGGTCCACTGTCGTCAAATCATCCTCAAATCCTTTGCACATGGTGATGAGATGGGAATCACCGCTCATCACGAAAGATCGCCCGTCGAACACCAGTTCATCCTGAGCACCGGTCAGATTACAGTACACAAATGGAACTCCGGATTCCGCTGTTTTTGTCTTGACCAGCTGCAGCCGGTCCTGAAGCCGTCCCGTGCTGAAAGGCGAAGCGGAGATATTGATGATGATGTCCGCACCCTGCTGTGCCAGCTGCCGGGTGACCTTCAAATCGTATTCCATATCCCACAGATCTTCACAGATTTCCAGTCCCAGATTAAGCGTTCGCCCGTTTACGTCAACCGGTAAGATTTCAACGGTTTCTGCAGGAGCGAAATAACGATCCTCATCAAACACATCATAGGTGGGCAAAAGGGATTTGTCCCGAAACCCGAGGATGTGCCCGTTCTGCAGAACGGCAGCAGTATTGAAGAGCCTGTCGTTTTCTTTCCGGACTGTTCCCACGATAACGGGGGATGAGCCCGCCGCTCGGCTCAACTCAGTGAGTCGCAGATGGGCTTCATCAATGAAGTGCGATTCAAACAGCAGATCCTGGGGCGGATAGCCGGTGAGACACATTTCCGGGAACACCAGTATGTCTGCCTCACCGGATTTCTTTTCCATAATCCCGCGGATCAGTTCCGCATTCGATTTCAGTGCCCCCACGATGGGGTTGATCTGAGCCAGCAGGATTTTCACTACGGCCTCATTTTCCCCAGCATTCTCGGATAGGGGATGGTTTCACGAATATGGGGCAGCCCGCAGATCCAGGCCACCACCCGTTCAATTCCCATTCCGAATCCGGCGTGGGGCACCGACCCGTAGCGGCGCAGATCCAGATACCACTCGAAATCCTCCACCGGCAGGTTTTCCGCCTTGATCCGGCTCAGCAGCGTGTCAAAATCATGCTCTCGCTGGGATCCGCCGATAATCTCGCCGTAGCCCTCCGGTGCCAGAACATCCATCCCCAGCACCACATCCTCGTTCTCCGGATCGCGCTTCATGTAAAACGCCTTGATGGATGCAGGAAAGCGGTCCACGACCACCGGGCGGTCATACTTCTCCGCGATGAGGGTTTCCTCGGGAGAGCCGAAGTCGTCTCCCCATGCGAACTCAATCCCGTTATCCTGCAGGAACTTCACGCATTCCGAATAACTTACCCGGGGGAACGGCAGCTGTATTGCTTCCAGTTTGGCGATATCGCGTTCGAGGATTTCCAGCTCGGCCCGTCTGTTTTCCAGCACCCGCTGGACAATGAAGACGATAAACCGCTCGGACCATTCGATATTTCCGTCATGTTCGCAGTAGGCGATTTCCGGCTCCACCATCCAGAATTCAATGAGATGCCGCCGTGTTTTGCTTTTCTCTGCCCGGAATGTGGGACCAAAGTTGTACTGCCGTCCGAAGGCCATGCAGTTGGCTTCGCCGTACAGCTGTCCGGTCTGACACAAATAGGCTTTTTCCCCGAAGTACTCCGTCTCAAACAGCGTGGTGGTGCCTTCCGCCGCATTGGGAGTCAGGATCGGCGTATCCACCAAGGTGAAATCATGGCTGTCGAAGAAATCCCGAACGGCTTTGATGATTTCGTGCCGCACTTTGAGAATGGCGTTCTGCCGCCTTGAGCGCAGCCAGAGATGGCGGTGGGACATAAGGAATTCGGTGCCGTGTTCCTTCGGCGTGATGGGATATTCCTCACAGGCGTGAACCACTTCAAAATCCGATACCTGCAGTTCATATCCACCCACTGCCCGTTCATTGGCCACCACTTTTCCCTGCACAATAATGGAGGTTTCCTGGGTCAGCTTTTTGAAGCCGTCGTATTTATCGGTGCCAATTTCATCCCGGACAATGATGCACTGCAGCAGACCGGTCCCGTCACGGAAAATTAGAAATCCGATTTTCCCTTTCCGACGTGTATTGTACACCCATCCGCTCAGCTGCACCGTTTCCTCTAAATGTTCTGAAATCCTCTTGATCAGTATTTTTTTCATTATAACCCTTAAAATGTGTTTGTCGATTTCGATTTCGTCTGAATATATCAGGCTCGGTTTCCAGATTGACTTCAGAAATCATTATTACCGGCGGGAAAACTGAGCAGGACCTCCGCTTCCCCAAAATCTCCTGTGTTGAGAGATAAAAAAATCATATGCATATTCCGATTACCAGGTTGATGTTACTTCGTTTATTATATCTTCAGAAAGGTTCCGGATGGCAAACGTCATGGCGCTTTCCCGGGGGGAGCCGAACTCGTCGTCATCCTCGTCATCCACCAGTCCGTCATTGTCGTTGTCCACGCCGTCGGAATTGATATCCACACCGGTGCCGTACGCGCCGTAAGCCGAAAACTGTTTTTCGAACAATGCTTCATCCCGAGTGAGATCGTACCAGGTGACTTTGGCTTTCACCGTGATGCGCCATTCATCCACCTGCTCGTAGGCGGTTTCATCGGAAATGGAGTAAGTATAGGGTTTGTCCACCAGGGAGGTGATGACGATATCCAGCTGACTGTCCGCCCGGTCCGCCGCAGCCAGATCCAGCACATTTTCGGAAATCATGATATCCGTGATCTGGTCCTCCACCGATTCGCTGACACCGAATTCTCCCGTTTCATTGATCACGGGTGAAATGGAAATCGTGCTGATGTGGGCCGGCAGTGATCCCTTTAAAGAGTAGTAGCCGCAGCCGCTCAGTATAATGCCCAGAAGCAAGGCGCACATCATCCGGCCGAAATTTGCTGATCTCATTTAATACTGCTCCTTTTTCTTCCCGATGCCGTATTCCTGGATTTTACGATACAGCGTCCGTTCGGATATATCCAGGGCTTTGGCGGTCCGGCGGCGGTTGTGATTGAATTTATCCAAAGTGCGTTCAATCATTTCATGCTCCAGATCCTTGATGGTCACCTCCCCCACCGCTTCATCTTCGATGGCATAGGACCGGCCGTCCTCAATATGGACATGCTCGTCCACCGGAATTATTCCCACCTGACCTTCCTCAACCGGCGGCGGCAGATAGAGGGCAGGATTCGCGGGCTGGATATGCTCCGCGGCGGCATGCCGGGGTTCATACAGCAGACCTTTGATCTCATTCACATCCTGACGGAGATACAGCAGCTGTTTCAGGATCAGTTCCCGCTCCAGTTTGTCCGAGTCATCCCCGATGAGCATGGGCAGATTGGTATTGGCCTGTGAGACATCCAGTCCCAGTCCCCGGCGCACCATGACATCCGTAATCCGCTCACCGCGGTTGATGACGATGAGGCTTTCCACCAGATTTTTCAGTTCCCGGATATTCCCCGGCCAGTGATAGCCTTTCAGCGCTTTGATGGCATCTGCCGTAAAACCCTTGAAGGCAATATCGTTTTTGGCGCAGAATTCCAGTCCGAAACGCTCCACATACAGGTAGATATCGCTGGCGTGATCTTTCAGGGACGGTACGGTAATGGTAATGGTTTTCAGCCTGAAAAACAAGTCTTTCCGGAATTCTCCCTTGTTTACCTGATCCGCAAGATCCCGGTTGGTGGCGGCAATGATGCGAACATCCACTTTCTGCACCTTGTTGTCCCCCACCTTCATGAATTCACCCTGTTCGATCACCCGCAGCAGCTTGGCCTGGGTTTCCAGGGGCGTTTCCCCTATTTCATCCAGGAAAATGGTACCTCGGTCGGCCGCCTCGAAATAGCCTTTCCGTTCTTCGCTGGCCCCGGTGAAAGAACCTTTTTTGTGACCGAACAGCTCGCTTTCTATAATGCCGGCGGGAATCGCGCTGCAGTTGACGGTGATCAGCGGCTCAAACTTGCGCCGGCTGTTTTTGTGGATGGCCTTGGCCACCATTTCCTTTCCCGAACCGGAATCACCGTTGATGAGTACGGAAATATCGGTGTCCGCCACCTGCCCGATGAGCATGAGCATGTCCTGAATCGGTTCCGATTCACCAATCATCCCCACCGAACGCTGTATTTTATGTGTGTCAATCATTATTAAATAATGCCTGTTTTTATTTTATTTATGCAATTTTTTGAGTGAGCGGCCGGTGATTCCAAGAATAAACCCAAGGAGAAATTTTCCAAGATAATAAACCAAAGCTCTTCGGGTAGTTTGGAAGATGGTAGATCCGGCACTGATATGGATGGTCAGGGTTCCAGGTTTACGAAAAACAATGGCTGATTCGGCCGATGCAAAGTGTCCGCAGTCCGGCAACCTGTTTTTTACTCCTGGTATTTCAGCCGAATTACTTTCCGTCTCTCGGTATATTCCGGTGTGGAAAGCTGAATGGTGTATATTCCTGATGACAAACCCATCGCATATCAGGAAATCCGGGTAGTTCCAGTATCGCGGAATATGTTCGATTTGACCAGAGCGGCAATTTCATGGCTCATAAAACCTGGACCTTGATTCCGACTGAAGTATTTTTTGGCAGATCGTACTCCTCTGTCTGTTTTTCCAATCAACCCGGCTGCCATTGACCAGTTATCATTTTCCCTTTCGATATTGAACAGGTTACTGCCGACTTTCTTTCCTCAACGTCGGTGATGTCATGGTGGTTGAAATCCCGAACATCATCTTCCAGAATCTATTTATCCAGATACTTCAACCCCCGGGCACCGATATCCCTGCGAAGGAATTTCCCGTCAAACTGTATCATTTCCGCGATCCGATAGGCATCTTTGACGGCAGACGGAAGATCTGCACCGAAGCCCACCACGTTCAGCACCCGGCCGCCGCTGGTGACGATTTTTCCGTCTTCCATTTTTGTTCCGGCATGATACACCAACGCATCTCCGCAGGCATCCAGACCCGTAATCTCTTTCCCTTTCTCGTAACTGCCGGGATAGCCGTCACTGGCCAGCACCACCGTGACTGCCGTCTCATTCGAAATTTCCGGTTTAACCAGTCCCAGTTTTCCATTGGCGGATTTATACAAAACATCAAACAGACTGGATTTCAGCAGGGGCAGCACCACCTGGGTTTCCGGATCGCCCATTCGAACATTAAACTCGATCACATAGGGATCACCGTCCATCAGCATCAGTCCGGCATACAGAAAACCGCGATAGGGATGTCCCCGGTCCTTCATGGCCTGCAGGGTTGGAGCAATGATCTCCTTGCCCGTGCGCTCCAGCAGCTCCGGTGTGGACAGCGGTGTGGGAGAATACGCGCCCATTCCGCCGGTATTGGGTCCGGCGTCATTTTCAAATGCCCGTTTATGATCCTGGGCGCTGTTCAGAATGACATAATGATCGCCGTCACAGAGAGCGAACACCGACAGTTCTTCGCCCACCAGACATTTCTCCACCGATACCCTGTCGCCGGCCGCTCCAAACTCCCGGTCCTCAAACAGTCGTTGAATGCCGTGATGGATTTCCCCATCCGTGCGGCAGATCAGCACGCCTTTGCCGGCAGCCAGACCGTCGGCCTTCAGCACCACCGGGAGTCCGATCTCGCGAACCGCAGCCCAGCACTCTTCGGCGGTGGCACAGGATCGGAATTCCGGGTGAGGGATATGGTACTCCGCCATCATTTCCCGGGCGAAAATCTTGCTGGATTCCAGCTGAGCCGCATATTTCGTGGGACCCAGAATACATTTCCCTGCCGCTTCAAACACATCCACCAGCCCGTTGGCCAGCGGCGCTTCGGGACCCACGATGGTGAAATCGATGTCATGCTGACCGGCAAAATCCAGCACCGCCTGATTATTCATGATATCCAGTGCGACATTTTCCGCAGAGGCCGCCGTCCCGCCGTTACCCGGTGCACAGTACAGGCGGTTGATCTGTTCATCATCCTTCAAACCATGAATGAAGGCGTGCTCCCGGCCGCCTGATCCGATGACGAGTACATTGGTTTTCTTCATTGAGTATCCTGTTATTTTGCCGATGCTCCGGCCTGTTCCAGTTCAGTGATTTTGTCCCGCAGCAGGGCCGCCTGCTCGAACTGCAGTTCCCGGGCGCATTTCATCATTTTCCGTTTCAGGGACTGGATGGCGTCCTGGATTTCAATGGTGTCCAGATCAATTTCCAGCTCATCCAGATTTTCCTTGCTGACGTATTCGTGCTGCTCGTCCGCCACTGCTGTGGACAGCTTGATTTCCTCCACGGATTTGTAAATCGTTTTGGGGACCACCCCATGCTTTTCATTGTAGGCCTGCTGGACTTCCCGCCGCCGGTTGGTCTCGTCAATGACGTATTTCATGGATGCCGTAATCTTGTCGCCGTAAAACAGCACTTTTCCGTTGACATTCCGGGCGGTGCGACCCGCCACCTGCATGAGGGAAGACTTCGACCGCAGAAAACCTTCCTTGTCCGCATCCAGCACCGCCACCAGGGCCACTTCCGGGAGATCCAGTCCCTCCCGCAGCAGATTAATGCCCACCAGCACATCGAAATCACCCATCCGGAGTGACCGCAGGATTTTCACCCGCTCGATGGTTTCCGTTTTATTATGCATGTACCGGGCAGCGATGTTCACGCCCTGCAGATAGTCCGTCAGATCCTCCGCCATGCGGATGGTGAGGGTAGTGACCAGCACCCGCTCGTTCCGGGCAATGACTTTTTTGATCTGGCCGATGAGATCATCAATCTGCCCCTCGGTGGGGATGACAATGATTTCCGGGTCCAGCAGCCCGGTGGGACGAATGATCTGCTCCACGATTTCCCCTCCGGTTTTCTCCAATTCGTACTCTCCCGGGGTGGCGGAAACATACACCAGCTGCGGTACCGTGGCAGCGAATTCCTCGAATTTCATGGGCCGGTTGTCGAGCGCGGAGGACAGCCGGAATCCGTATTCCACCAGCGTTTCCTTCCGGGCCCGATCGCCGTTGTACATCCCGCGAATCTGAGGCAGTGATACATGTGACTCATCCACGAACATGATGAAATCATCGGGGAAAAAATCGATGAGCGTATTGGGCCGCTGCCCCGGTTTCCGGCCGTCCAGATGCCGGGAATAATTCTCAATTCCCGAGCAGTACCCCAGCTCCGTCATCATTTCGATATCAAAAAATGTTCGCTGCTCCAAACGCTGGGCTTCCAGCAGTTTCTGTTCGTTCCGAAGAAATTCCAGCCGTTCCGCCAGCTCCGCCCGAATGCCGTCCATGGCCTGGTTCAGGGTGTCGCGATCGGTGACGAAATGCTTGGCGGGAAAAATGAACACCTCCTTCATTTCTCCCAGTATTTCGCCGGTCAGGGGATTGAACGTGGCAATTCCTTCCACTTCATCGCCGAACAGGTCCACCCGGACGGCAAATTCCTCGTATGCAGGAAAAACCTCCAGTACATCACCGCGCACCCTGAACGTCCCCGGTTCCAGTACCAGATCATTCCGGGTGTAGTGGATGTCCACCAGTTGATGGAGCGACGCTTTCAGATCTATGGATGTACCGCGGATGAAGGGAACCACCATGCCCTTGTAATCTTCCGGTGAGCCGATGCCGTATATGCAGCTGACGCTGGCGACGATAATGACGTCATTCCGGCTCATGAGGGATGTGGTGGCCTTGAGCCGCAGCCGGTCGATTTCCTCATCCATGGAGCTGTCTTTTTCAATGAAAGTATCAGATACCGGCAGATAGGCTTCCGGCTGATAATAGTCGTAATACGAGATGAAGAACTCAACCGCATTTTCGGGAAACAGCGTTTTGAACTCGCCGTACAGCTGAGCCGCCAGTGTTTTGTTGTGGGAAAGGATCAGGGTGGGCCGGTTCATTTTCTCAATGACATTGGCCATGGTGAAAGTCTTGCCGGATCCCGTGATGCCCAGCAGGACCTGATGCGCTTTGCCGGCTTGCAGTCCAGCCGCAAGCTGTTCAACAGCCTGGGGCTGATCCCCGGTGGGCTTAAAGGGTGAGTGAAGTTTGAAGTCTGCCATAATGACCTAAAATTTACGGCGGTTTTCAGCACTCGAAAAACAGGGAAACGCAAATGATGATGACGGATTTTTCACATTGATACGGACACGGAAATTCAGTTGACCAAACGGCTGCAGTCTGTCGTGAGAGGATCTTGGCTGGTTTACGCCTGTTTCAACCGTGGGCTCCCGGGGCGGACGCCCTTCCTGGAATGTCGGGAATATGTTCAACCTGCTATGGATGAATTATTGGCAGACTGAAGCTGGAAGGAGTTTACGAAGATATCAGAGAGAATTCAGTCCTCGGTGGACACAAGTATTTCCCCGATCTTCCTTGCGGTTTTCAACGGGATGCGGGTTTTTTCGAAGATCTCTTCGGGAGTGGCTGTCTTCAGTTCATCCAGCGATTTGAATTCCTGCCAGATGCGCTGGATGCGTTTGGGTCCCAGACCGGGCACCTCATCCAGAACGGATTTTGTCATGGCCTTCCCCCGCAGCTTGCGGTGGTATGTAATAGCGGCATTGTGCACTTCGTCCCTCACCTTCCGCAGAAGAAACAAACCCGGTGAGGTCTTGCTGATATTCTGAGGTTCACTGACGCCGGGCTTGAACACCTCCTCCAGCTTTTTTGCCAGGCCTATAACGGGAACGTAATCCAGTTCCAGTTCCAGCAGTGCCCGGCGGGCGGCAGACAGCTGGCCCTTGCCGCCGTCGATGACGATGAGATCCGGCAGGGAAGTTTTCTCATTGATTACCCGCCGGTAGCGTCGAAAGACAATTTCGTACATGGACTCAAAATCATCTGCACCCACCACGGTTTTGATTTTGAAATGACGGTACTCCCGTTTCACCGGCTGTCCGTCAATAAAGCAGGCCATGGCTGCGACCGGGTGTGCACCCTGAATATTTGAATTGTCAAAGGCCTCTATCCGCCGCGGCGGGACCTTCATGGCCAGATCCTCCTGCAGCTGCCGCACCGATTTGGGAATGACCTCGCGGCGCTTCATTTTTCGGCTGCGCAGCTCAGACAGCAGCAGATCGGCATTCCGAGTGCAGATCCCCACCAGATTCCGCTTCTCCCCGCGCTGAGGCATCATAATGGAAACCTGATTGCCCCGCAGAGAACTAAGCCAGGCGGCGATTTCTTCATGATCGTCAATTACCTCCGGCAGGAGTATTTCCTTGGGGATGTCGGCAGTACTGGTGTAATACTGGCGAAGGAACTGCGCCAGATTTCCCTTCACATCGTCCTCATCACTGATCGTCAGAACAAATTTCTCACGGCCAATAAAGAGATTGTTCCGCACCCGCATGACGATTCCGATTCCGTAGTTGTTTTCGCAGGCAACCGTCAGGATATCACGGTCGGTGAAATCCGCGGATACCTTTTTCTGTTTCCGGGTGAAGGCCGTCACGGCCGCCAGCTGATCCCGGTATCGGGCCGCTGCCTCGAACTGCAGGGTTTCGCTGGCTGTTTTCATTCGCTCCTGGAGCCAGATTTTCACATCATCATTGCGTCCCTTCAGAAACTGTTCGATTTGATGGATCATTTTCAAATAATCTTCCCGCGTCATCAGACCTTCGCAGGGTCCTTCGCACTGATGGATATGGTAATCCAGGCATACTTTCACTTTGCGCTGGGCGACGGATTCCGGAGTCATAACATAATCGCAGGTACGCAGGGGAAAAACCTTGTGGATCACCTTCATGGTCTGCCGAACGAACTTGGCATCCGTGTAGGGTCCGTAGTATTTGTGCCCGTCGCGGCTGAGGTTTTTTTTACGAATGATCAGTACCCTGGGGTAGGGCTCGTTGGTAATCTGGATATACGGAAAGGACTTGTCGTCCTTCATCACCACATTGTAGCGGGGCCGGTGCTCCTTGATCAGGTTGGCTTCCGTGAGAAAGGCTTCCACTTCATCCCTGACAACAATCCATTCCAGATTGGCAATGTTGCTCACCAGACTGCGGGTTTTAATATCTTTTTTATCCGGTGACTGGAAGTAGGAACGCACGCGGTTTTGAAGGACCTTGGCCTTGCCGACATAAATAATCGTATCATGACGGTCGCGAAAGAGATATACCCCCGGCGCCCTGGGCAAATCGGCCAGCTTTTCTTTAAGGGAGAGACTCAAAATTCAAGTAACCTTCAGAGATGCGGATCTGATGCCGGGAAAAGGGGCGGAATTTCTGTACCGGATGATGGGGCAAATGGGGATTGAACCGGCAGAAACCATGGGGAGGCACAGTGTGAAACAATAGAAAAAGAATATGCCGTACTGAAGAGCGAGCCTACTCAGAACATTCCTCAATCTCATGTCGGGGTATTTCAATCCTGAAGGTGGAACCGGATCCTTTTTTACTGTTTATTGACATGTTTCCGGAAAATTCTTTCACGATATTGTGTACAATGGACAGACCCAGTCCCGTTCCCTGACCGACAGATTTGGTGGTAAAAAACGGGTCACAGCAATGTTCAAGTTCAAAGGCCGACATACCGATACCGTTATCGGTCACTTCCAGAATCACGGTATTCCTTTTCGGGTTGTAACTGAGTTTAAGGGCAATTTCCTTTTCATAATCAGGATCAGGGTTCTCGCTGGTCCGGCGGTCAACGGCATACTTTGCATTGGACATCAGATTCACGACCACCTGTTCGAACTTTTGGGAATCCAGTTTTACAACAGGGATATCCGGCTGATATTCAACATCAAGTCCGATTCCATTGATTTTGAACTGTTCCCGAAAGAAAATCAAACAGCGGTCTGCGGCACTGCAGACATCCGTCAGGTCATTGTCTTCCACACCGGTTCGAGCGAATGCCCGCATGTGGTTGATAACCCGGGCGGCCCGTTCCACTTCCTCAATAATCTGATCGATTTCGGAAATTGAGACCGTCACTTCAGTATCATCCGGTTCAGCATCGATCTTGAATATTTCCGCCTGAGCCTGAATGATGGCCAGCGGCTGATTCAGTTCATGAGCCACTCCGGTGGCCATTTCCCCCAGCGAAGCAAGTCTGCCCGAATGCACGACCTGTGCCTGGCTGGATTTAAGTGCTTCCTCGGACCATTTCCTTTTCACGGTGCTGCCGAGGATATTGGCGAATACCTGCAGATAGTTTCTTTCACGTTCAGATTTGAAGCTGAACCGCCGCAAATTTTCAAATCCGATAAATCCGGCAGGCTTATCCAGGAGGACAAGCGGTACAATTACCAGATTTTCAATATCTTTCCAGTGAATCAGCTCGTGTTCTTTCCGTGCTTTGCTGAGCAGTTCTGAATCTGGAGTCAGGAAAATGAGTTCTCTCTGAAATTCCTTATCAATAAAAAAAGGAAAATCAGTCATACTCAGATTAATCATTTCATCTTTGAACAAGGTGATCCCGTTGTCATCCTGACACCATTCTGACGTACAGTCCAGCCGCTGCCGCTGCTCGTCCGTAACGAACAGGTACACCCGGTAGGCATCAAAGAACCGTCCCATTTCAGACAGACAGATGTTGATCCCTTCATCAGAGCTCACAGCGGTTACCAGAATTGACATCAGAGAGGATATCCGCTGCTCAAACTTCAGATTGCTCCGCAGCTTTTCCTCAGCCTGTTTTCTGTGATCCACTTCCAGGCTGAGATTCTCGTTGTTCTGTTTCAGATCTTCAAGAAGGGTGTTGCCCCGTATGAATCCGGCAAAATTCAGAAATACGAGGGAAATCATCTTTTGGGTGGCATCGGGAATGAAGGGATTCAATTCATTGAAAGTCCCCATGAACATGCCGATGACCCTGGTCTGAGACGCCAGAACATGGAGCATTGCCCGATCACCAATGATTTTTGTGTCCACAAACACCGGATGATTGCGGTGCAGAGCCCAGCTGAAAACGTTGCTTGAGACATGATATTCCAGTTCTTTTTTCACCTGTTCTTTGTCGTCAATCGGATCGCATTCCGCAAGATTGAAGGTGATTCCGTCTTCATCGATTATCCAGAATGACAGGGTGCCGAAATTCAGCAGGCTGCGAAGCACCGGTTTGGTCCGGTTGATAATCGCCATGACGCCTTCGTCATGTGTGGTGTTGGTTTGAAGGGTAAAACCGAGGGTGGATACGGATTCCAGCTGTTCAAGCAGCCACAGATTCAGATCTTCCTGCCGGGTATCGTGAAGCCGTTTTGACCGGAATTCCTCAATCAGTTCACGTTGAAGGTCTTTGTCCATATCAGCGCAGAATAATCTCCAGGGTCACTTTGAACTGACGATCCGTATCATCAATCAGTTCTTCAAGAAAATTGGACGGAAGCTGCAGAATATCCCAAATCTCCGTATCAAATCTGGGAATGGCAGATTCTCCGCTTGATCCAATCTGCCGAGCATTGGTGATGATATCCGCCAGATGGATAATGGCTGTCAAAAGCGGAAATTTTCTGGCCTGACTGGGTTGATGATGAAAAAGGATGGCTTCCTGCAGACTGGTTGGCAGTCCCCATTTCTGGGAAATTGCCCAGCCGACAGAAGCATGGGAAAATCCCAGTTCAAATTCCTCAATATTGACCAGAGGATGGTTTTCGTTTTGATATCGTTCAAAAATCTTTCGGGCGATTTCAGCATAGTGGTTATATATGATCACCCGTCCGATGTCATGCAGAAGACCGCCAACGAAAAAGCGTTCTACATTGGACTCACGTTTCTTTGCAGCCAGACTTCGCGCGGTGAGTCCGCAGTAAAGACTGTGTTTCCAGAAGGAATCCATATTCACAAATTCAGCCGGGACATCTCTGAAAAGTTCAATGACGGAGGTAGCCAGTGCAATATCCTGAAGCTGACGGGTACCGATAAGGGAGATGGCATGGGAGACGGTTTCGATTTTGTCATGAAATCCATAGAATGCGGAATTCACCAGCCGCAGCAGGCGGGCAGTCAGACCCGGATCCTGACTGACCACATTGCCAATATCGTTTATGGAGCTGTATGGATGATTGATTACCTTATTCAGCCTGATGTAGATTGCCGGCAGGGATGCAATGTCGCTGACACCCTTTACCAGTCTTGATAGTTCAGCGTCCATATATGTAAACCTCAATACTGAGCTTATTCATCATTCTTTCCTGCCAGAGCTTCGATTTTTTTCTGGAGACAGATTTGCATGAGATTATCGAGAAACGGATGCTGGAAATCATTGAAACGGAGCAGTCCGGCAACTTCGGCCTTCAGTTCTTCCAATTTCTCCGGATCAATCTGAACAGCAGTATTCTCCTCACCTTGCAAATCCGATGTTTCATCATCCTGAATTTCAACGTCCCGAACACCCCACATTTTGAAAACTTTCAGAATGCGTTCATTTACAGCAGCTCCGGAAGATATCAGCAGTCGTCCATTGATATCTTTGACATCCTGTGTGATGATCATTCCGGGTACCAATTTGGAAATAGGCAGCAGTGCCATTAATTCACCTCCAGACAGACTGGTTCAAGGTCGATTACTGATATCAGGAGCCGAAATCGGGGACATGACAATTGATGGTTGAGGCTCCTTTATCACATATTGCAGACCCGCAGGCAGTTGTTCTTTCACAAAGCTTGTATTTGCTGTAACGAATCCGCATTTCATTCAGGTGCTGTTTACCCCGCAGGGAAGCATGACAGATAAACCACCTTCAGTTCAATGAATGCTTTAAAAATTAACTTTAAATATTAAGCGAAACCAAGTTCAAAAAAGGGCTGATTCCCGGTACCATCCGTCAGCTGACATGAAGCGGTTCCGGTTGCACTGCGCTGAATTCACTCACGGATTCTGGCAAAGTTCAAGTAAAATCCCGCCGGTGGATCCGGGATGGATGAAGGCGATCAGGAGTCCTTCTGCGCCAACCCGGGGTTCTTCATCAATGAGTGAGAGACCGGCAGTTCGGCAGGCAGCCAGAGCGGCCTGAATATCATCCACCCTCAGTGCAAGGTGATGCATTCCCGGACCCCGTTTATCCAAAAACCGCGTCACGGGAGAGAGGTCGTCTTCTGCAGTAAGCAATTCAATTTTGCCCTGCCCTGTATTATAAATCTCGGTGGTAACTCTCTGATCTTTAATCAACTCCGTGGCAGAATGGTCAATTCCCAGAATTTCATGAAACAGCCGGTGAGACGTTTCAACGGTATTCAGCGCAATTCCGATATGCTCAATTCCCAGGACTCTGAATCCCGGTGATTTATATTGATCAGACATTAATCTCCTTCCCTTTTCAGCGGTTCTGCCACAAGCTCATATTCCCGGGCATCGGTGAAGCGGACTTCTGCCAATTCCCCGATGGGCAGTTCAGCATCAATAACAACCAGGTTATCCACTTCCGGGGAATCCCGCCATGTCCGTCCCGTAGAGGTTCCATCGCTGGGCTGGGCATCCACCAAAACTTTTTCTGTCCGGCCAACCAGCTTCTGGTTTTTCGCCAGACTGATATCCTGCTGAAGCACCATCAGCTCATCCATTCTGTCGAATTTGACCTGCTCAGGTACATCATCCTCATACAGCTGCGCCCCGGACGTACCTTCCTCTTCAGAATAGGTAAACACGCCCAGTCGGTCAAACCGAATTTCCTCCACAAAATCTACCAACTCCCTGAAATCCCGGTCTGTTTCACCGGGAAAACCAACAATCAGTGACGTTCTGATAACAATATCCGGATTGACATTTCTCAACGCATCCAGCCGCTTGCGGATTCCGTCAATGTCCAGCCCGCGCCGCATGCGCCGAAGAATGCGGTTGGAAGCATGCTGAACCGGTATATCAATATATGGCACCAGTCTGCGCAGTTCTCCAAACCTCCGAATCAATTCCCGGTGCAGGTGTGCCGGATGGGCATAGTGAAGCCGAATCCAATCCAGTCCGTCCACCTGATCCAGTTCATCCAGCAGATGATGGAGATAGCGTCTCGGCTGCAGGTCCCAGCCGTAGGACGTGGTATCCTGCCCGATTACGAGCAGCTCCCTGACACCCTCTCCGGCAAGTCTTCGAGCTTCCCCGAGCAGCCATTCCACCGGCTGACTGATCTGTTTTCCGCGCATCAGGGGGATGCTGCAGAAACTGCAGCCGTTGTCACAGCCTTCCGTAATTTTCAGATATGCATAATGACTGGGGGTGAGAAGAGATCTGAAATAGTCAGGATCTGATTTACTGTGCGGTTTACCGGTGAGATATGAAATGATTTCGGCGTGATCATGGGTCCCAAAAAAGGCATCAACCTCCGGCAGTTCCTTTCTGAGCTCATTTCCGTACCGCTCGGAGAAGCAGCCCATCACCACCAGTTTTTCAACACGGCCGCGTGTTTTCAGCTCCGCCGCTTCCAGAATGATGTTCACCGATTCTTCCCGGGCGGTATCCAGAAATCCGCAGGTATTGACAATGATGATGTCAGCGTCTTCAGGATTCTGCTCGATAAGGAATTTTTCATGTATCAGTCCTCCAAGCAGTACTTCTGAATCCACCAGATTTTTGGCGCATCCCAGACTGATCAATGCGATTTTGGGTGCCTTACTCATAATTCTCCGAATTATCAATTCCAATCAAGCCCCTGAGATAACTGTCCAGCTCGAACGGGATTAAATCATCCACCTGCTCTCCCACCCCAATAAAATTGACCGGCAGCTGCAGTTCCAGCATAATGGGGACAGCTATTCCGCCCCGGGCTGTTCCGTCCATTTTGGTCAGGATCACACCGTCCACGGGGAGATACTTGCTGAACTCCCTGACTTGAGTGATGCCATTCTGGCCGGTATTGGCATCCAGGGTAATCAGTACACTGATCTGGTCGGTAACTTTCCGTGTGACGCGATGAATCTTCTCCAGTTCCTGCATCAGATTTCTGGAGGTGTGCAGCCGGCCGGCGGTATCCACGATGATCCGCTTCATCTGCCGGTTCAGTCCGGCCTGAACGCCGTCATACGTGACAGCCGCAGGGTCCTTTGTTCCCTGGTTGGCAATCAGCGTTACATTCAGCCGTTCCGACCATTTTCTGATCTGTTCAACTGCTGCCGCGCGGTATGTATCTGCTGCAACCAGCATGACCGGTTCCTTCAGGCCCGAAAAATATCCCGCCAGTTTGGCTGCTGAAGTGGTCTTCCCGGTGCCGTTTACACCTATAATCAGTACAACCGGTTTTAAAGGACCGGCATTCACCGCTTCCAATTTTGTTTTCAGAACTGTCATAAACCGCTGGGTCCAATGTTCAGAACCGGCACCGGAAGATCGCAGTTCATCCATGATTTCATCTGTCACATCCCAGCCCAGATCGGCCTGCAGCAGTGCTTCTTCCAGCTGATCGAGATCCTTGGGATCCAAATAGGCTTTACCGGATAGGCCAGCCAGAGCATTGGCCAGCCGGTGTCGTGTTTTTGACATACCGGCAAACGTTTTTTTAAAAAAACTGAGCATATCGTTTTCATCTCCGTGTGCAGTCAGTCACCGCAGTTCATTCCGTAATTCTTTAAAAATAGTCTGGTAGCGCAGAAAGTAATGACGGGTACTGATAAAGAACAGCACCAGGGACAGCCAGTAAAAATAAATGCCGATTCCCGGCAGTTTAACAAGGTAGAAAAACAGCATCACCGCTGATGTTCCGATGAACCATTTCCCCGAGGGAATGCTTTCAAACACCACATTGGTTCGGAACTGCAGGTACAGCCCGGTCATGACCAGCAGGACATCCCGAATCCCCAGCAGCATGAAAAAAATAACAAACGGCATCCCATATTCAAACAACAGATAAATCAGCACCACCAGCATGCAGACCTTGTCCGCAACGGGGTCAATCAGCTTGCCAAAATGGGTTATCTCATCCGTTTTCCGGGCAACAAAGCCGTCCAGCAGATCGGTCAGAACAATCAGTATGACGATGGCCATTCCGAGAAATATCCTATCATTTTCAAGCACCCAAACCAGAGGTCCAGCCAGGAACGCCCTGCTGATGCTGATAAAATTGGCCAGTGTCATAATCCGGTCATGACGGGTGACAAGCCGTTTTTTGGTTATATGTTTTCGTATATGGTCAAATCTGGAAGTCATCGACAATACCACTGTATTCCATTATGAAAATTTACTGCCGTGAGCGGTCAGGAAATCAACCAGTATAGTACCCTCGCAGCCTGTCTTTTGTCTATGGATACACCCGCCTGATTGATCTCATCGCAATCCATTGGTCAAACGAAGAAGCTGTGAAGTTCAGCAGGAGATATGGGATTTTGAAAATATCAAAGGCATCATGCAGGCCGGACCGCAATGGATGCTGAACATCGGGGAATGAACCTGTGTTTGTCTGTCGGCGGATCAAAACTCCCGGTTCATGTTGAAATCCAAAATGGAAAGGAGGGCGGATTTGCAGGCAGATTCGGGGAAATCTTTCAGTGCTGCCTCGGCGTCTGCAGAAACATTCCGGATGGCATCCTGTGCATAGCGGATTCCTCCGTTTTCTTCTACAATTTGCTTTATTTTCGCAAGTTCATCCCGTCTGGCCAAACGTCTGATCTGCCACTGAAGCCGGGCTCTTGCCGGTCCTTTCAGCCGGTTCAGGGTATGAATGAAGGGCAGTGTCAGCATGTCTTTTTTAACGTCAAATCCTGAGGATTTCCCCGTACTGGCCACACTTCCGAGGATATCGAACAAATCATCCTTGATCTGGAACGCGATACCCAGTTTTTCCCCGTACTGCTGCATCGCCCGGCGTTTTTTCAGGTCGTCAGTCACTGAAATGGCACCCAGCTCGCAGGCGGCTGAAATCAGAGAGGCGGTTTTATCCGTTACCATCCGATAGTAGTCTTTCTCTGTCATTTCCCTGCGGATGGCTTTTTCGATTTGCATGATTTCACCCTGACTCAGACGTTCCGCGGTGCTGGAGAGTACTCGAAGGGCATCAAAATTTTCAAGATGGATAATATTTGTCAGCGCCACCGAAAACATATAGTCGCCCACCAGGATGGCCAGTTTGTTTTTCCAAATTTTCCGGACGGTTGGCCAGCCGCGGCGGATATCGGCGTCATCCACCACATCATCATGTACAAGGGTGGCAATATGGAGTATTTCCATCAGTGCTGCGGCCTTGAAAGTCCCCTGGTTGGGTTCACCGCACATTCGAGCGCTCAGGAGGGTCAGACGCGGCCGAATCTGTTTTCCTTTTCTTTTTGATATATATCGGATGATGGAATTTATCAGCCGAATATCTGAAATCAAAGAATCCTGAAAGGCCTCATCAAACTTACCGATATCTGCTGAAATCGGCTGTGAGATCTGACGGAGCAGCTGCTTCACAATGGGTTTTCCGTGTTACGTTTTGACAGTCCTGACAGCCAGGACAGAAAAATACTGAATTCGTATAAAATCAAAAGGGGCAGCACAATCAGCACCTGACTCAGCGGATCCGGAGGTGTGAGTACTGCACCGATGATGAGAAATCCAAGGAAGGCAAATTTCCGGTATTTTCTCAGCCGTTCCGTTGTCAGGATTCCCAATCGGGTGAAAAAAAAAGTCACTACTGGCAGTTGAAATACCAGTCCGCAGGCAAAAACCAGCCAAAGGACATATGTCAGATAATCATTCAGAGTGAAATTATAATTCACCGCGACCGTTTCGGAAGTGAGGGACGTGAAAAATCCAAGGCTGAAGGGAATAATAACGAAGTAGCCGAAACAGATACCGGCTGCCAGGCACAGGGAGGCAAAAAGCACCACCAGCCCGGCGGCAAAGGTGTAATCCTTTTCAAATGCAGGTTTAATAAACTGCCACACCTGCAGGACGACCACCGGAAAACCGATCACAATTCCGCCCATCAGCGACACACTCAGCTTTACCATAAACATGCTGGTCACTTTCAAAACCTGAAGATTGAGCGGAATTTCAAGCGATTTTCCCGGAGCCACCAGGATTTCGAGAAGAAAATCTGAAAAAATATACGTTGCTATTCCGCCGGCAAGAATCGCTCCCAGGCATTTGAAAATCCGCCAGCGCAACTCTTCAAGATGCTCCCAGAACGACATTTCCCTGCGGTCAACCATATCAGAATTGGGCAAGAAGCAGCTGGGAGAGCTGATAAGGTGAGGTTCGAATGTTCCAATGTTTGCTTAACTCATCCTGAAGCTGCTGTTTTTTTGATTCGTTCCAGAACTGGTCTGTCAGTTCATCCTGAACCAGTTCACGTACCTGACTGATATATCGTTCCCTGAGTTTGCGTTCCCACCTGCCAGTGGTTTCCAGATGCGTGCGATGGTGCTCGATAATTTCTCCCAGACGGTCAATACCGCTGCCGGTGGACGCAATGGTACTGGTGACCTGCGGACTCCAGGTATCATTCCCGCCCTCTCGAACTGCCAGCAGATGCTGAAGAGTAACCAGCAGCTTGTTGGCTCCTTCCCGGTCTGATTTATTGACAACGAATATATCGCCGATTTCCATAAGACCGGCTTTCATCATTTGAATTTCATCGCCCGATTCCGGAACCAGGACGACAATCACCGAATCCGCGGCCTGCACCACATCCAGTTCCACCTGTCCGACACCCACCGTTTCCAGAAGGATAACATCATAACCGGCGGCATCGAAAATATCACCGGCTTCCTGTGTTTTCCGGGACAGTCCCCCATGTCCGCCTCGACTTGCCATACTTCGAATAAACACCCCGTCGTCACCTGAATGGGCAGACATGCGGATGCGGTCACCCAGCAGTGCTCCGCCGGTAAAGGGACTTGTGGGATCCACTCCAATCACCGCCACTTTCAGTCCGGTGTTCCGGTAAAGCTGTATCAGTTTGTCGGTAAGGGAACTTTTGCCGGCACCCGGCGGACCGGTGATGCCAATCCGGTAGGCACGTCCGGTTCTGTTAAACAGGGCTGAAAGCAGATCGCGGTCACCATCCAGTCCGTTTTCCACAATCGTGATTGCCCTTGACACGGCTATTCGGTCGGTTTTTTCTATCCTGGGAATAAGATCAGCATACATAGGCCGAATTTTAAGGAAGATTGCTGGTGTGAACGAAGCAGAAATCCGGACAAATAAGAGGACGATGCGGCTTCGGGAGCAGCAGGTTTCAGCCCGATGTGCAGGTTTTTAAGCAAACAGCCGGGCCGCTTGTCTGCACCCCCTGAAGGAATAAATTTCAATTCATTCGTTAATGATATATTGTCAATTATTTAAAACTTAAAAAACACGGAGAATATTGGAATTCTTTTGTAAATTGTGTATTGGTACAATATCTTAAAAGTGTGAATAATTATGGTATCGGGGAACGGGTGATTTGCATGACGAAATTGTACTTTTCTCATATTATTAATAAAATATTACTTACATGTGTTATTTATTTTCGGACATTTGAATAAATGCAGTGCGTCCGAATTGCGGAAGATTGTTTCCATTGACGTCAGAGACTGAATATTGAGAGGTTTGAATTGAGATCAGTATCGCGTTCGGAAAATGTTGGATATTACGAGCTGCTTGGTTTGACGGCAGAGCCTTTCTCAATGGCTCCGGATCCGGAATTTTTTTACAAATCAGAGATTCACGAGGACTGTCTGAACCGGCTGGAAATGAGCCTGCGCATGAACAGAGGGCTGCACGTGGTTCTGGGAGATATCGGAACTGGAAAAACCACCATTTCCCGGCTGCTCCTGCTGCGGTTTGAAGAGTATTCCGACCGATATGATTTTTATCTGGTCCTGAATCCCACCTGGAAGGACGGATTCGAGTTTCTGCTGTTTCTTAAAAAATTGTTCCGAATCAAGAACCGTCCCGGTGTCCGGACTGATACAATGAATCAGCTGGAACATTTTCTTCTGGACACCACCCTGAATTCAGACAAAAAAATCGTTCTGCTGATTGATGAAGCCCAGAAAATGGGTTCGGAACAAATTGAAGTTCTTCGAACGCTCCTCAATTTTGAAACCAACGAAACCAAACTTATCCAGATTGTAATATTCGGGCAGACTGAATTCCAGGAACTGCTGGACAAGCATGCAAATTTCAGGGACCGGATTTCATTCGGTTATATTGTTCAGCCCCTCAGCCTGGAAGATACGGGTGCGTTTATTGATCACCGGCTGCATATTGCCGGTCTTCCAGAAGATGAAGAACTGTTTACAAAAGGTGCCAAAGAAATGGTTTTTGATCAGACAAAGGGCTATCCCCGAAAAATCGTTGTTATGTGTCATCATCTGATTGTGGATATGCTGCTGGCAGGCAAGAGTAAAATCGACAGCGAACTGGTATTCTAACGAATTCAGGACAACAATCCTTTCAATGTCTAAGGAAAAACCCAAAAAACAGAGCGAAATTGCCACCAACCGTCTGCTGGATCTGCTGAGGGCGAAAGACACGGTCCGCTCCACCAGAGATTCGGAAACGGCACCGGATTCCAAACCGAAACCGGAAACTCCTGCCGATGCAAAATCCCCAAAGGAAAAAGAGGAAGCGGCCCATTCTCTAATCAATGCCCTGCTGGAAGAGGATGAGCCCATCAGAGACCTCCCTGAATCAGAACCCGATAAAATCGACCGGGAATCTGAACAGGAGCAGGCTGCCGCGGAGACCGTCAAATCCACTCAGGACCTGTTAAAAAGCACCCTCCAGCCCGCATCTGCTCCCGATTTGGAAAAGGACAGTTCTGAAAATGATCAAAGTGATGAAGACATTCGACTTACCCCAAAACAGCGGCCCAAAGAAGTCGAAGTCATCAAGCCGCCCGAGGAACTGACAGAAGAAGACCGTCGTCAACGACTTGATGATCTGCGGAACAGCTGGAAAAAAATCAAAGATGTCAAACCGACCACTGAAGGTCCAAAAAGGGACGATTTCAAAACGCCGGATGATGTTGACGGAGCTGCAAAATCGGACGACAGTGATTCACGGCCGAAGCCGACATTCAAATCGCCCGAACCGCAGCCACCCAAACCGCTGCTGTCGGATGATTCCAAGGTGTCTGAGAAACCCCATCAAGCGGCTGAAAAAGACACTGCTGAATCCGACTCTCCAACGGCAGTCGGGAAATCCCGTTCGGCCATACCGGATCTTCTGCAAAAGGTTCAGTCTATCAGCGATGAGGGAGAAAAACCCAAAATACCCTCCACCGGACCTGAAGGCCTTCAAGGACGCCCCCGTGCAGAAAAGGGACGGCCGCCTGCCGACCTTCGCGGATCATTTCTGAAGCCGGTAAAGGAGGAGCCTGAAAAAGCACCGATATCCGATTTAAAAGACCCCTCGCCCCCCGCACAGACCGCTGAAACCGCGGTGCCGCCCAAGCAGGCTGAGTCAATGGAGACGGAACCACCTTCAAAGAAACCGTCTGTCCCGAAACCGGCTGAAAAAAGTCCTGAACCGGACACGGAAGCGGTCAAACCGGATGCGGATACTGCCGGTAAACCAAAAACAGAAAAGAAAACCGGGAAACCGCCTGCACAAGAGGATGCAGGGAAACCACACCGGAAGTCAGTCTCGGAACCGGATTCTGCAGATTCAGAAAAGAAAAAACCAGAAAAGCCGAAACCAAAAAAGGGTAAAAAGAAAAGCAAAAAAAAGACAGAGGAAGAACCTGAATCCGCCGGTGCTGCCGCTGCTACGGAACTGGCGAAAAAACTTAAAATCACCAAGAAAGAGGATTCCGACCAACCCAAGGAAACATCGGTTTTTGACCAGCAGGGAGCTGATGAAGAGGAAATGGAACCGGATGAACTGGATATTTCCTATCTGACGGATACCACTGATGAAGTAAAAGCCAAATCAAAGTCCGATGCGCTGAGACCGCTGATCAGCCAGCTGAGTGAGTCCAGACGTAAAATCACATTTTTTGCAGATGAAGAAATGCTGTCGGTGATGCAGATAAGGAACGGCAAAGAAGGATCCGAGGTTGAGCATCATGCGCTGTACACCCTGCCGTTTGTGAAGGAAGACGGTGAAGAGATTCACAACATTCAGGATCTTCTGAACCATGTTGTCAATGATTTGCTTGAGGACAAAGACAAAAAAAACATATATGCTGCGATCGCGGCCAACATCATCCAGTCAAAAACACACTCCTTTCAAACTCCAAAGCTGAATAAAAAAGAACTTCAGGATCTGATCACCTGGCATGCCAAGAAAAACCTGCCGTTTAATCCGGAAACATCGGTATCCAATTTTGAAATTTATCAGACCAAAAGTGAAGAGAAGCAGGAAATTCTGATGGGGATCGGGGACGGCGTGGCCATTGAACGAACCAATGCGCTTTTTATTTCCAACGCCATGCGTCTCAGACTTTTCAGCACCACTCCCATCCTGCTGTGGAAGCTGTTTGTTAAAAACTATCCGGAATGCAAAAACGGCTGCTATGTGCTGATTCATATCGGTGAAATCAAAACACTGGTGGTGGTGGTCAGACACCATCGTTTTTTATTTTCAAGAGAAATCGCAATTGGAACACAGGATCTGTACAAAGCCGTCATGCAGCGGGTTATAGTGGACGGTGAACCGATCACTATTGATCTGCCCATGGCCAAGGACATCCTTTCAAAATACGGATTTCCCCAAACCCGCTCCGGGCTGACAAAAGGAACCCGAATTGACCTGTACAAGATTTCCATTTTTCTTCGGCCTGTGGTGGAACGCATTACGGGTGAACTCAATCGCTCACTGAACTATTTCAAGAAGCAGGCTTCTGATCTGGAATGGGAGGAAATCCTTTTCTCCGGTCAGGGTGCCACCTTTCCCCATCTGTTAAAAGTCATCGAAGACAATATGCAGCTGAGAGTCGGACTGCTGAATCCGGTCCGGACAGAAACCTGCATTGACGCTGAGACAAAGGAAACGTTTCCCAGAAAGCAGCTGCCATGGTATACTATCAATTTTGCGCTCGCAAATGACGATGCCGAGGATTTGAATGTATTGCCTGCCCAGAATATCAAAAACTTCAAATTCATCCTGTACAGCAAACTGGCAGCGATTGTGACCGCCCTGCTGATTCCGCTGTTCCTGTTTTCAGGGTTTCTGTCCACAGCGAACAAGCGGGCTTTGGAGACCCGGGTGCTTGAAAAGAAAAATGAGTGGAATAATCTTTCTGAGGACACCAAACTTTTCAGCCAGCTTTATAACGATGTGATTATTCTGGACAATTTTGAAAAATTTCTGGAAGATGACCGGACCAACACCATCAACTCACTGTCTCTTCTGAAACTGATTTCATCGGTAATTCCGGATGACATCAAACTGACGGGAATACAATTTAAACGGGACCGAACGCCGCTGACAAAGTCTTCTGATGAAGGCAATGATGAATCGGGTATTGATGAAGCGATACTTATTCGCGGCAACGATCTTGTTGAGCTGTCCGGCTTTATTAAAACCGAGCCATCCGTGGCAGATATTTACCTGACAAATTTCATCATTGAACTGGAGAGTCTTCTGGACAGCAGAAACCGCAGGGTTTTCAGCAGTGTGAATGTCAGCGCAAAAGATTTTGCCCGAACTGAAGACGGCCGACTGCTGTTTCAGGTGGACCTGAGGTACAACTCATGAGAAACCATACCACCATTTTCGTTGCAATTATCGGCGGCCTGGCAGCGGTGTTTGTTGGGTGGATTTTTATTGTGTTTGTGGCCAACGGTTCGGAAATCAGGCAGTTGAAAAAGGAATATTACGAAATAGAGCAGAGATTTCGCGATATCAATGTTCTTGAACAGAATTACGAAAATATCGAAGAACGCTACCAGAATACGATCAGCCATTTCGATTCCCTTCAGAGCAGTATCCCGAAGCGGGGACGATATACAGCCATTTTTGAAGAAATCAGTGAACTGAGCACTCGACAGAATGTGCAGATTCTTTCTCTTAGTCCGCGGATGGAAGATTCATTCCCGTCTCTTAAAACAAAAATGAAAACCATTCGTAAACATATTGCACGGTACCCTGTGGAGTTCAATGTCCGGGGAGATTTCCTGACAATATGCGCAGTACTTGAAGAGCTGCTGAACCTATCAACAACCATTAACCTGGGATCGGTCAACTTCGAATCCGAACTGGAGGTCGGCGGTCTTATTGAAGCCAGGATTGTACTTTACACATACACTTATCATGAAAATCTGTAAAGAGGTCTTTTGCAGATAAATCGCAGACAGATTATAATGATTGCCATTCTGGCAGTCGTTGCCATATACTTTGTGATTGACAGCGGTTTCTTTTCTTCGGGAGATGCTGCAGCTGATATTGAAGAACTGGCTGATGCGGCAATGTCAAAAAATGATCTGGATCTTGAATATCTCTTGACTTATCATGATGCAAAACCGCTCAACATGTTCGGGTTGAACTACTCCTGGGAAAAGGATCCATTTTATTATGTCCCCAAAGGCGGTGAAGCGGGCATTGAAGAAAAAGATATCTGGGAAAAAGACAGTGACCGCTATCCGGCACTGATTCTGACCGGGATTTCTCAAAACGGAAACACCGGATATGCCATGATCAGCACCCGGGTTTCCAGAGGAGATGATACCACCTATGTCGCCAGTATTGTAAAAGAAGGTGAAATGGTGGGAGGATTTAAAGTTGACAAGATTGCATTTGATTATGTAATACTCAGACAGGGAACCACAACCGGACGATTAAAACTGAATCCATGAAAAAAAATCTATATCTTTTCAGCTGGCTGCTTGCAGCTGCAATAATATTCAGTCAGGAAGATGTCGAGTACCTTTACACCATCGAAACTGCGGACACGGTGGGAGTAAAAATCACACTTTCCGATGCCATCAGCTATACCCATGAAGTTTCCCATACGCCGCCCCAGCTGAAATTGTTTTTCCCGGGCGCCAGTTTTCCCTTTCAGCGATTCACCGAGCAGGTGAGTGTTCCGCCGCTGTATCATGTATCGGTTCGGGAACGGAATTTCGGCTTATCAGATGGAATCACCGAAGTCATACTGGATTTTCACTATCTGCCGGAGTATGAAATTTATCTGGAATATCCTGAATACAAGTCGGAATACCTGAAACCGGAGCCCGGTCGCGAATATTCAGGAAGATTCAACGTGGTTGTATTCTGGGAACCTCAGCAGGAGGAAAAAACCGAATATGCCGACAACAGTACGATTGAACAGTTTCAGCCGACAGTTTCCCTGAACTTCAGCAATGCCAATCTGCTGGATGTTCTGCGGCTGCTGGCAGAACAGAATCACCTGAACATCATAATTGGAAGCGATGTGATGGGTCTGGTCACGGTAACTTTGACCGATGTAAACCTCGGTACGGCATTGGATGCCATTTTGAAGGTGAACAAGCTGTCGTGGTTTCTTCAGGATGATGTGGTTATCATCAAGCCCAGAGAAGAAGAAATGGACGGTGAGTTAATCACCGAAGTATTCAAACTGGAGTATGTGGACGGCTCATCCATAAAAACCGCACTGGAGGCCGTCATCAGCGATAAGGGTACCGTAGAATCCTTCTCACTTTCAGCCAGCGGCGGAGTTATGGGAATGGGAGGAATGGCCGGCGGAACGGGCGGTCAGACCGGATTTGGCGGACAGGGATTCTCCGGCGCACTCAGTCAGGCAGGCGGCCTGACAGGCGGCGGAACTTCCGGGGGTGCCGGCGGCATGATGGGAGGAAGCGGAGGCGACCATCTGCTTGTGGTGGAAACCTATTCCAATTTCCCGCGGATCAAGGCCATTATACGGGAAATGGACAAACCGGTTGAACAGGTGAATATTGCGGTTAAATTCATTGAAACCAAGCTGACCCTGGAGGAACGGCTGGGCATCAATTGGAGTCTGAGGGCGGAAATGTCAGGCCCCAACGATCCGTTTGACGCGACCGTGATTGATCTGGAGCAGCTGTCAAACCTTAAAATTGCCACACTGACGCTGCCGGTTTTCACCAGTATTCTGGAAATTCTTTCCACTGATAATGACACTCGGCTGATCCAGGAACCACAGGTGACAACCCGCAATAATACCAATGCGAATGTGACAGTCGGAACCACTTATCCAATCCTGATTCCGGAATCGGTGGATCAGGAGAGCGGCAACACCTTTTATTCATTTGAAGAACAGGAAATCAGCATCAATCTGAATGTCACGCCCCGAATCAACGAAGGTACCTTTATCAGCATGATGCTGAGCGCACAGGTAGAAGCTCTGGTGGGTTTCTCCGGTCCCAATGCAGATCAGCCGATCGTCTCCAACCGCAACACGTCCACCAATGTGACCGTTGAAGACGGTCAGACCCTGCTGATCGGCGGACTCATATTTGACCAGTTGATAGAAACCGAGACCGCAACACCGATTCTCAGTGATATTCCGCTCCTGAAAAAGGCATTTACATACAAGTCAACATCCACCGAGCAGCGGGAACTGCTTATTTTCATCACGCCCAGTATAGTGCGGCTGCGTCAAAATTAAGGAGATAGGATGGAAATATATGAACTGTTGAATTTCATGCGTGAGCTGGGCGCATCTGATCTCCACTTAAGTCCCTACTCTCCGCCGGCAGTTCGAATGGATGGTGAGATTCGCCGATCCAAACTGAGTCCGATGTCGCCGGAAGATGTGCATATGCTTGCCTATGACATAATGAATGATGAACATCGGAAGCGCTATGAGGAAGAACTTGAAATCGATTTCTCCGTGGAATTCAGGGGAATTGGCCGGTTTCGTGTGAATGTCTTTCGGGGCTACCATGGCGACACCGTCGTAATGCGGGCCATTTCGGAACGGTCATTTACGTTTGATGAACTGGGGCTTCCGGAGGTGCTGAAGGATCTCGTGCTGCGTGAAAAAGGCCTTATCCTCGTCACCGGACCCACCGGCAGCGGAAAAACAACGACACTCACCACTGTCATTGACCATATCAACCAGCACCAGAAAAAGCACGTCATCATCATTGAAGATCCGGTTGAATTTGTTCACAAGAGCAAGAAAGCGCTTATAAATCACAGGGAAGTTGGCTCCAATACCCATTCCTTTAAAAAGGCACTGCGCAGCGCACTGCGTGAGGATCCGGATGTCATTGTGGTGGGAGAAATGCGGGACCTTGAAACAACGGCACTGGCCATCACTGCCGCAGAAACCGGTCATCTTGTTTTCGGCACACTCCATACCGTCAGCGCAACGCAGACCATTGACCGAATCATAAACCAGTACCCCGCGGATACGCAGAATCAAATTCGTCTGAAGCTGAGCGAAGCCATTCTGGCAGTGGTTTCTCAAATCCTGTTAAAAAAGAAATCCGGCGGCGGACGGGTGGGTGCTTTTGAAGTCATGGTTGGAACCCCCGCCGTTTCCAATCTGATCAGGGAGCAAAAAACATTCCAGCTCCCCTCAATTCTGCAGACCAATACAAAGATTGGAATGCAGACCATGGATCAGCATTTGAACGATCTGGCGGACAGAGGATTGATAGAACGTTCCGAAATTGTAAAAGCGGATCTGTCCGGCGAAGAATTTGTCAACAGCCTGAAAACCTCCTGGGATTAATTCATGTATCAAATTGAAGCCTTGCTGAGATTGATGGTTGACTGGAATGCATCCGACCTGTATGTGAGTCTGGGTGCATACCCCATGCTTAAAATCTCCGGTGAAACGGTTCCTCTGGAAGACACCAAGGTCTCCCCTGAAATCCTGACCAGTCTGAAAAAAGAAATGCTCACGGATGAGCAGATAAAATTATACGGCCGGGCCAACGAGCTTGATTTTTCCTACAGTTATCCCGGAGTCGGACGGTTCAGGGTTAATTT
Source organism: uncultured bacterium (assembly GCA_964527215.1). Taxonomy (GTDB): domain Bacteria; phylum Fidelibacterota; class Marinisomatia; order SCGC-AAA003-L08; family JACNLC01; genus CAZGNZ01. The sequence goes on from CAZGNZ010000009.1 coordinate 45,037, forward strand.
TTTCCGTCAGCGGGGATCCGATGCCTTCGTTGTGCGGCGTATCGTGACCAAGATTAAAACCTGTGAAGAACTGAATCTGCCTTCCGTTCTGAAAAACCTTGTGGAAATGGAACGGGGGCTGATTCTCGTTGTCGGTGCAACTGGCTCGGGAAAATCCACAACGCTGGCGGCGATGGTGGATCACCGCAATGCAACGACGGCCGGTCATATTCTGACATTGGAGGATCCGATTGAGTTTCTCCACTATCACAAGAAATCCATTGTAAATCAGCGGGAAATCGGGCAGGACTCCAGCAGCTATCACCGAGCTCTGAAAAGTGCCCTGCGTGAAGCGCCGTCCATGCTGCTGATTGGCGAAATTCGCGACCGGGATACCATGTCTGCGGCCCTGAATTTCTCTGAAACGGGACATCTTGTTCTCAGCACTCTCCATGCCACCAATGCCCCTTTGACCATCGAACGTGTACTGAGTTTTTATGATACTCCCAGTCAGGATCTGATCCGGCTTCAGTTGAGTCAGAACATACAGGGCATCATCGCCCAGCGGCTGGTACCGACTCTGGATGGCGGAAGAGTGGCAGCACTGGAACTGCTCCTGCCGACAGCGAGGGTTCGGGACTTAATAAACAAGGCGGATTTTCATCTTCTTCACAACACAATTGAAGGCTCCAACTCGGAAGGGATGCAGTCATTTGACCAGGCGCTGTATCGACTGTACAGCGAAGGCACCATCAGTCAGGAACAGGCAATTTGGTTTGCAGACCGGCAGACAGACCTCAAAATGCTTATTCGTTCCGAACAGGACCACAAATACACTGAATCCATCGAACTGACCTGGGATGACGAAGAAATTCAGGGAGATTAATCTTTGGCATCAAAACGCATACTGATTGTCGATGAAGACAGCCTGTCACTTCAGGAAATTGCAGCGCTGCTGGGGAAAAGCGGCTATGACATACTCACCGCCACTGATGGATTAACCGGACTGCGGTTGGCTCGGGCGGAGAAACCGGATATTGTTCTGCTGGACGCCATGCTCCCGGTCGTCAATGGATACCAGGTCTGCCGGCTGTTTAAGTTTGATGACCGATTCCGATTTATCCCCCTTATCATGATGTCCGTAAAAGGAACAGAAGAAGACAAAGCCCTTGCGGGAGAGATTGGAGCCGACTACTATCTCACCAAACCGGTTGATCACGAACGACTTATTAAGATAATCACAGGAATTTTCAACCCCGAGGAAGAAGGGGAGGAATCGGAGTCATGATCGCACTGTTCGTCATCGTTTTCGGCCTGATCGTCGGCAGTTTTCTGAACGTATGTATTCACAGAATTCCCCTGAATCAGTCCATTGTTAAACCCCGTTCCCGCTGTCCGTCCTGCGGCCATCAAATCCGCGCCATCGAAAATGTCCCCGTACTCAGCTGGCTGTTATTGAAAGGACGATGCAGTCAGTGTAAAACATCCATTTCAATCCGCTATCCTCTTGTGGAGCTGTTAACGGGGCTGATTTTTTTGAGCATTTATCTGAAATTTGGCATCACGTTGGATTTTTATGTTTATACGGCATTTCTCTGCCTGGTGGTTATTATTACATTTATTGATATTGATTTTCAAATCATTCCCAATATTCTGCTTTTGATCGGCCTCATTCCAGCGGTGATACCCATGCTTACCGGCGGCTTGGAACTGGTACCCAGATACCTGATCGGCATGGTAGGATTTGGCGGTGGTTTTTATTTACTGGGACTGGTTGGAAAACTGGTTTTTAAGCAGGAAGCCATGGGAATGGGAGATGTAAAGTATGCAGCGGTTTTTGGACTGCTTTTGGGATGGCAGCTGGCACTGGTGGCAACCGGCGTCGCGTTTCTGTCATCCGCAGTTCTGATCATAGTCTTGATGCCTTTTCGGAAAATTGGATTTGGTCAGCGACTTCCCTTCGGACCTTTTCTCAGCTTTGGTGTACTGGCTGCGGTACTGGCTGGGGATCGGATCATTCACTGGTACCTCGGTTACATGTGGATTTAATCAGAGAACGCAATGGCAGGTGAGAAAAAATTATTTGGCCAGATAATGGTCGAATCCGGAAAAATCAATGAAGACCAGCTTGAAACCGCCCTGCAATACAAGCTTGAAAATGATGTATATCTTGGCGCTGCAATGGTGGAAGTGGGGCTGCTGAGCGAGGAGGAAATCATTGAAGCGCTCTCTGAACAGCTGAAACTGCCTACCATTGATCCCTCCTGTTACCACATTCAGCGCGGGGTTATTCAAATAGTCCCTGAGGAACTTGCCAAAAGGCTGAATATTCTTCCCCTCTTTTCCATTGACTCCACGCTTGCCATAGCCTGTTCCGATCCCATCAATGTTGAAATTATTGACGAGCTGAGCGTGGAAACGGTCATGGAAATCAGTCTGGTGCTGGCCAGTGAAACCGCCATCAAGGGAATGATTGACGTTTTCTACAGTGCCGGTTCCTATGAAGAACAGATGGCTGCGGCAGATGCGGCGGAGGGCACCAAGCAGCGGGTGGTTTCCCGGGAAATCGCTCAAGATACCAAAGTCATTGAAGCCGTCAACATGCTGGTGCATGAAGCGATCCGGATTGGAACATCGGACATTCATATTGACCCCAGGGAAATGGATGTCAGCCTGAGATATCGGGTGGACGGTGTGCTTCAGGAATATTATACTGTTCCGAGAACTTCTTTGCCGGCGTTGGTTTCCCGCATAAAGATTTTATCTGAAATGGATATTGCGGAAACCCGAAAACCGCAGGACGGGCGATTCCGTTACACGGTGGAAGGATATGCGGTGGATATCCGTGCTTCCACGTTCCCGACACCGCTGGGTGAAAAAGTGGTCATGCGTATCCTGGATGAACGGAAAAGCCGAATCCCGCTGGAAAAAATGGGATTTTCTAAAGTCAATCTGAAACTCTGGCAGGAAACCATCAATACGCAAAACGGACTGGTGCTGGTGACGGGACCGACCGGTTCAGGTAAAACAACCACCCTTTATGCAACACTGCATGTGCTTAATACGGTGGAAGTAAATATCATGACCATTGAGGATCCCATCGAATACCAGGTGGATAATATTAATCAGGGTGCGGTAAACAATCGTGCCGGGATGACATTCGCAGCTGCACTGCGGTCCATGCTTCGGCAGGATCCGGACATTATCATGGTTGGTGAGATGCGGGACCGGGAAACAGTGGAGCTTGCAATCAGGGCAGCCCTGACCGGTCATATTGTTTTCAGTACACTTCACACAAATTCAGCTGCGGCCACCTATTCCCGGTTACTGAATATGGGCATTGATCCATATCTGGTGAGTTCCGTGATTCGCGGAATACTTGCCCAGAGACTGATCCGGCTGCTGTGTGAACGCTGCCGTAAACCTGTCGAACCCACGCAGGCTATGCTGGATGCCATGAAAATTGATAAAATCGACGGTCCGCTCTATCTTCCGGGGGGCTGCATGCACTGCAAAAACACCGGATATAAAGGGCGCGGCGGTGTATATGAACTGCTGATTCCGTCCGAGGATGTGAGCAATCTTGTTAACGAAAAAGCCTCGGATCGAATAATTGAACAAAAGGCCGTAGATGAAGGAATGGTAACGCTGAGGGAATCAGGTATTGATTATGTGGTATCTGGTAAGACATCTCTTGAAGAAGCAATGAGAATCTCAATTTTTTAGGCTGTTATGTATTATTTGGTTGGTTTATCCCAGAAATACCTGCGAACGGAAACCGCTTTCACCCGGAAATTTCTTAAATCCATTCAGGATTTCAGTCGGGATTATACCACAACCAATGATTTCACCTCTTTGCTTTCCTATATCGCCATCGAAGAATATTCCGCAATCTGGGTGGACTGGGAGCTGATCAAGGGCAATTCGGAAAAATTCGTCTCGCGAATTCAGAGGCTCAATGCAGCGGTACCTGTGATCATTATTGTGGATGGTCCCATGCTGGACGGCCAACTTCTGAAACTGGCAAAAAATCTGTTTACGATAGTACGCAAAATCAAACTTTTTGATCGTGCGGATGAACTTCATCATCAGATAGAAAATTTTCATGAGCTGAAAACATCGATTCACTCCCCATTTACGGAATACGTCAAACCAAATGGGTTTGGGGATTTTATTGGCAACTCAACACCCATGCTTGCCATATACAAGCAGATTGCCAAAGTATCCAGAACCGATTTTACTGTTCTCATTCTGGGTGACAGCGGCAGTGGAAAAGAGTTTGTTGCCCAGGCCATTCATAACCTGAGCAGCCGCCGCAGCCAGAAGTTTGTCAGCCTGAACTGTGCAGCGATTCCGGACAACCTTCTCGAAAGCGAATTATTCGGATATGAGAAGGGCGCTTTCACGGGAGCATCCGGTACAAAGCAGGGTAAATTTGAACTGGCAGACAAGGGAACTATTTTCCTGGACGAAATTGGCGATATGTCCATCGATCTTCAGGCCAAACTGCTCAGAGTGCTGGAAGATCACCGAATAGAACGCCTGGGAGGAACCACGACAAAGCAAGTCAATCTCAGGCTGATCGCTGCCACCAATCAGGATTTGACTCAAATGATTGAGGAAGGGGATTTTCGGGCTGATCTGTACTATCGGCTGAATGTTATTCCAATTCATCTTCCTCCCCTTCGGGATCGGAACGACGATATTTTGCTGCTGACCCTGTACTTTCTAAACCGGATTTCCAAAAACAGCGGAATCGACGTACGCGCAATTGCCTGGAATCTGATAAATGAACTGCAGAAACTGCCGCTGGTTGGCAATGTCAGGGAGCTGGAAAACCTGGTCACACGGCTTATTTTTAATGCCGTTGACGGAATCCTGGAAAATCAGCTGATTGAAAAAAATACGATTCCAGGGCCGGCAGAGGAAATCCAGCTTGAAGATGACGGAGACTCACCCTTTGGGGATGCCGTCCTGCCCATGTGGCAGGTGGAAGCCATGGCCATAAAGCATGCATTAAAAAATCTAGACGGAAATATCAGCAGAGTGGCCACCAAACTGGAAATATCCAGAACTGCACTGTACCGCAAAATAAAGAAATACGGATTGCAGAACGACAACAACTAGCAGTCCGACATCATGCAAAACGTTACTGCAATGGCATTCATGTGCAGTGAACTTCAAAAACAAAAAGCCTGAATATGGGTTGCGCATTTCATTAGTTTTTCATCAATTAAACAGGACGGTAGCACAGGCAAAACAAGAAAATTGTAATCCAGGATTGCATTAGATTGGTCAGGAACAGTGGCAAAATTTGACTGCAAAATAATGAATGAAGATGGAATTGTTCAGGAAGTGATTCTTGATGCAGATTCCAAGTTTGAAATTTTCGACAGGGTCGAAAAACAGGGAGAAATGGTTCTGTCTGTCAAGGAGCACAAGGAACCGTTTAAACTTCCCTTTACCGGCGGCAGTAAAATCAAGCCGCAGCAGCTTGAGAATTTCACCGGTCAGCTTGTTGTCATGCTGGGCGCCGGTGTTCCTCTGGTTGACAGTCTGGAATCCCTGGCAGAGCAGTCTGAAACCGACGCCATGAAGAAGGTGATTGGTGATATCGTCGACAAGGTCAAGAACGGCGCTCCCTTTTCCAGTGCGCTGGAAGAGCACCCGGCCACATTTGACAAACTGTATATTGCGATGGTGAAAGTTGGTGAGTCAACGGGTGTGCTTGAACAGATACTGGACCATCTGCGGGTATTTATTCGTCACGATATTGAGGTAACCAATAATATTAAAGCTGCTATGCGGTATCCCATCATCGTGACGACCATCCTGGTGATGGCCTTCATCGGAGCAATTGTGTTTATTATCCCCAAATTTCAGCACATGTTTGAATCAAGCGGTGTTGAGCTGCCGCTTCCCACCAAAATGATGATTGCACTGAGTACTTTCTTTCTCGATTACTGGTGGCTTGCCATCCTGCTGACGGTCACATCTATCGGCTTGTTTAAGTTCATCGTCAGCAAGCCCGCCGGTGCATATCAATTTGACTTGTTTAAATTGAAAATACCCGTATTCAAGGAAATCTTTCTCAAATCCGATATTGCCCGATTTGCCCATATTTTGGAAACCCTGAACCGCAGCGGAATACAGATTCTCCAGGCTCTGGAAATAACAGAAGGTACCATCACAAACCTGGTGCTTTCAAAAACCGTGGGCGACGCCAAAGACAAAGTTGCGGAGGGCATTACCCTCGCAGAGGCTTTGTCAGAAAACAAACATTTCCCCATTATGACCATAAAGATGATTGCCATCGGCGAACAATCCGGTGCACTTGATAAAATGCTGGTAAGTATTGCTCAACAGTATGATGAAATTGTCGATAATCTCATTGAAGGTCTTTCTGCTGCTATAGAACCGCTCCTGACTATTGTCATTGGTGTATTCCTTCTGCTTTTTGCTTCCAGTATCTTTCTTCCGATGTGGAGCATGGTGGATGTGGTCAAATAGCCAGGACACGCTGCAGTGATAATGATAAAGTTCCTGTTTGACGGATTCCGGTTGTTTCGATTATGTACACACCTGTACAAATCAAACACAGTGCATGGCTCCGTTTAGGGAGCAACTCCCCGAAGCACCTGGTTAATTATAACGGCACTATTTTTGCATATAAATCATATTTAGTATAAACTGCATTATTAACAATTATTTATATTGATATACTCATTCAGCTGTGTTATATTATGTTGCTGTTTGAGATTATTGATGATGGAAATATTCCGCACTACGAACGGGTGAGTACTGCGACAACCGACTTTATGAATGGGTGAAAGTGCATTGAGGGAGATGTCAAGACAATCAGGTTTTTCAATTATTGAAATAATCATCGCTATTGCGATTGTAGGGATACTGGCACTCACATTTGTGCCCAAAATGGAGGATGCGCTGGTTGCGATTCGGCTTCGGGCAGCTGCAGAAAAAATGATAGATGACATCAGATATATCAGCAGTTATGCGATTGCCAATCATGACACTACCTGGCTTGTTGTTGACACTGCCAACAATCGTTACGGAATCTATGAAGGACCTACGGCCGGCAGCAGAACTCTGCTGCATGATCCCTCCACCAATAAAGCTGCTCAATTTGAGTTTCAAACCCATTTTCCGGGTGTTTCAATAACCGGTGCAGATTTTGACGGAGATGCGGAGATGTCCATCGACTGGTGGGGAACCCCAAGTGCCGGTGGAACGGTTACATTGAACAGCTCAAAAGTCATCACTATTGAACCAGGAACGGGATATGTTTACGAAAATTAGGAATGAATCCGGATTTTCAATTCTGGATATAGTATTGGGAATTGTATTCCTCTCTATTGCATTTACTGCTTCTATTTTTGTGATTAAGAATCTTCAGAATCGGAGTTTTAATCTGGAAGCCCTGCTGCGGGCGGATTCAATGGCGAACAGCATCATGGAAATAATCCGTGCTCACCGCTTTGATGAGAACACTGCATCGCCCTGGTCTTCAACACTGGGGGCCGAAGAGGGTTCGTACAACGATTTTGACGATGTGGATGATTTTATCGGATATACCTGGAGTTTTTCAGGGTATTCAAATTTTACTGCTACCAGCAGAATATATTATGTTGATCCGGATGTTAGTCTGGATGACAGTACCGGAACGCTGACGAACTATAAAAAAATCGTTGTTAAAGTCACCCATCCGGTAATTCCTGACGGTGTGACTCACAGCTCTTTAATTACGGCATCCAGCGAATGATTTTTTCAAACCAGATATCAATGAAAATAAAAAAAACAATTACCCGTAATGAGGGATTTACCCTTATCGAAATGATCATCGGTATTGTTGTGATGGTCATAATCGCGGGATTGGTGGCAATGGTCATTCAAACCAGTTTCAATACGTTTGAACATGTCAAATCCAGGAAAGATCTGATACTGGACGGATCTACTGCGACTCAGAGGTTTACGAGAGAGATTCGGGACATGACTGATCTCCTCGCAGCCTCGGACACAGCAATCGTATTTGAATACCATAGTTCAGAAGTGGTGACATACAGCATCACTGATTCAACGTTCACACGCCAGTTGAGTACAGAAGCATCTGCCGGTGTTTTATCATTCAACCTGGACGGCAGCAACTGTGGATTCAGCTATTTTGATATAGACCATAATGAATTGTCAACTTTCCCTCTGTCTTATGCTGATCGTCAGCTGGTATGGATGGTAGAACTCGTACTGCGTCTATCCAGCAATGGTCAGAGTGTCCAGTATATTGCAAATGGTTTCCCGGAAAATTATGCTCTCGATTAATAAGGGGATACAGATCATGGAAAAGGTTCATAGATTTAAGACATGGTTCCGACGCAGCAGCTTGGTTGACCAGGAGGGGTTTGCATTTGGTGCCCTCTCACTGGTCGCGGCTGTCATAGTCGGTCTGGTCGTTTCTTTTCTGGTGAATTCACTGGCCATGAACAGCTCAATGGCTGCTGACACCATTTCTTCTTCCCGATCATATTGGACAGCTCTTTCCTGTATTGAGCTGACCACCCAGCTTTTGAATGACGGACTTGATGATGCCAACGGCACATATGCCTTTGACAATTCAAGCTGTTCGGTTGAAGTGATAGATACCGACAATCCCTGCCTGAAACAAATTACCAGTTTGGAAAGCAATCCGCTGAGTTCCCGGAAAGTCACGGTCATGGTGGAATGCGACTTTGATGAAGATGAGTTTCTTTCCATTATTGCCGACAGCGGCTGTACTGATCCGCTTGAGATCAGTATGGGTGATGATGACGACAGCGGCGGCGATTGTGACGGCGGTGATGTCACATTGTGCCACCATCCACCCGGAAATCCAAGCAACTGTCATACCATTACCGTTGGTGCAGCTGCGGTTCCGGCTCATCTCGCTCATGGTGATTATCTCGGCGAGTGCGACGGATGTTTGACTGATGGCGGATCCGGATTTGACTGGGGCTGTGGTGATGATGATGATGACGACGATTGCGATGGCGGATCCGGCTGGGGCTGGGCCTGGGGTGATGACGATGACGACGACGATGATGATGACGACGACGACGACGACAGCGGTGGCGGTGATTTTGACACTTTCGTCGGCTTTTCCATTACCGGAGACTTTGATCTTGACGGTCTGGTATATTTAGGTACAGACTGCTGTGAAGATATCGCAGACGGAGAACCGGATACCGGTTACGATCCCGGTCAAGGATTTGGCGGAGGCGGTGGATGCGGTGATGACGATGATGATGACGACGACGATGATGATGATGATGACGATGATGATGATGATGATGATCGGTATGCAGAACGCTGCAGTGGGGATGACGACGACGACGACGATGATGACGATGATGACGATGATGACGACGATGATGATGACGATGATGATGACGGCGGCAGCGGTGGTTCTTCAGGCCCTACCGTTTGTTACGGAGCAGTAGTGGATTGTGAAAACTGCATCGGGCAGTACAATACCTCCACCTTCTTTACCCCATACGGTTATGTTGCAGATCTCGGTACCGGGAATAACTTCACGAGTCTGGAAATGGAATCACAGACACTCCCAACACTTGAATTTACTTCTCATGACAGCCTCATTGCGCTGGCAGACGCAATCATTTCAACATCCGGCAATAAGTACAATGGGAACTACACCAAAAACGGCGGCACTCTGAATCTGGATGATTTTGTTGACAATACCTTTTTTGTGAAAGGCAATGTCACAATCAAACGGGCTGATGTCACGGGCGGTTCAGTGGCAGATCCGGGAATCATTGTGGCAACCGGAAAAATTGTGATTAAAAAAGACTCCGGTATCAATTCCTCAGTCGGCGATAATATCATACTGATTTCAAAGAATTTCGTCTATCTGAAGAATGCGACCCAGTTCGGGGTGGACTATTCAGCATATTCTGCAGCAGACAGACCAACCACCATTAATGAAATCTATGCCTGGAACTATGTTCAAATTTCCGGAAACTCCAATGTTTGGGCTTCCATATATTCTGCGGGTGAAATCATCACTGAAGGGGAAGTTTACGGACTCATGTATTCCCCCACAGGACTGCAGTTCTATGGGACAGATCCATACTTCGAAGGATTGCTGTACGTTCAGGCGATAACCAATCCGGTAAATACACTGAATGCCGGAACCATGGTGTTGACGCCAAGATTCCCGTTGTCCTATTTTGGAAACGGACTGAGTACCGATGATTTCAGGATAGTACCCTTTACATATCAGGAAATTTAATTTTTTTAAGGATTTGTTGTGACTATTGGATATCTTATTATCGCCATACTGCTGATGGTTGGCGGAGGTTTTCTGATTTTTGCTCCGAAACTGATAATCAAATTCAGTGAATCCCTAAATCGCTGGGCAACCACTGATGACGTCATTTTGTACAAGCGTCATTTGGTGGGCATTATAATTATGCTGATTTCCGTATACATGATATACGTGTATTTTCAATTGCCTGAATGATTTTCAAAGGGATTGCGAACAGTTCAGTTTCAAAGGTGCGGATGTGACCAATGTCTTTCCGCACCTTATTGGTCCGGCAAAAATACAATTCCTGGATCACCTTTCTGCTTATTCTCATTCCGATTGCGGCAGGGATGACTGCCATACAGATTCGCATCCTGAATCATGCTCAGGAAATCCAGGCTGAAACAGTTATCCAGTCTGTCAGAACCAGCCTGAAAATCTACGCCCTCGAGCAGGTGTTGATATCTGGGGCTATGCAGTTTCCGCCGGACAGCATATCCTGCCTGTTTAATAATATCTACATGGAAACACCGGAAAACTGGCACTACACTCCCGGGTCAGCCGATGATACCCATCCCGGATATATCGTTCATATGTCATCAAACTTATCAGCCAGATACATTTATCAATGCAGTGGCGGAGATCATTATTTTCTGGCGGAAACGATTGAGATTCCGGAGCTGCGGCAGCAATGAATGATTTTCCTGCTCCTCATATCACTCTTCGCTTCTATGAAGAGCTGAACGATCATCTTCCCGTGAAACACCGAAAAATACGATTTTCCCGCCAGCTGACACATCCTGCATCCGTGAAAGACGTAATTGAATCATGCGGCGTCCCTCATCCGGAAGTTGAGTTAATCCTTGTCAACGGCGAATCAGTGGATTTTGAATACCCGGTTCAGCCAAATGATGATCTGTCGGTTTATCCCGTTTTTGAAAGCATGGACGTTTCTTCCGTCGTCAGACTTCCAAAGCGGCCACTCAGAAATGTGGCATTTATTGCCGATGTGCATCTCGGCAAACTGACCCGGATACTGCGCATCCTGGGTTTCGACATCCATTATGATCCAATATTGGAGGATGCTGAACTGGCTGAGATTTCCGGTGAAACAGGAAAGGTCCTTCTAACGCGCGACCGCAGACTTCTGATGCGGAAAATTATTGATAAAGGCTATTACGTCCGCTCCCCGAATCCTTATGAACAGACTGTGGAAATACTTCAGCGGTTCCAGCTGAAAAACCAGGTCTCCCCCTTTTCACGATGTCCGGAATGCAACGGCAGAATTAATCCTGTGCAAAAAGCAGATGTAGATGAAGTTCTGCCGCCGATGACCCGAAAGCTGTATTTTTCCTTTCGAATCTGCGAAAACTGCCGCAAAGTGTATTGGGAAGGTGCTCATACAAAAAAACTGAACGGAATGATAAACCGCATTATGATGGAACTGGAGAATGACCGGTAAAACCCGCATTGAATACTTCAACGTGCTTGGGAATTCTGCCGGCCGACCAACAAAAACAAGATCGACTGCATCGGTTCTGCTTGGTGTCACAGGATATGACATCCTGATCGACTGCGGAGAAAATACCTACCAGAACTGGAAACGCGCCGGCTACCGATGGCGCAGGCTGAAATATATTTTCATTTCTCATCTTCATCCGGACCATGTTTCCGGTCTCGTGCCGCTGTTGTTTTACAGGGATCTTGAACATATTACGGCACCGCTGACAATCATTGGCGACGGTTCTATTTCAGAATATATTAAGACTGTCAGCCGGTTTTACAACTGGGCGCCCAAATCACCCATACACGTTTTAACACTCGAAGCCGGTCAGACCATTGCTTTGGAAAATGATTTAAAGCTGACGGTCCGGCTGCTGGATCATGCGGTTCCCTGTTACGGATGTCGATTTTCCGATCAGGAAAATCTTTCACTGGCATATATCACTGATACTCGACCCTGTGCGGGCAGTTTTAGCTTGATGAAACATGCAAATGTGGCCATCCATGAAGCCACTTTTGAAACCGACCAATCCGAACTGGCCTTTAAAAAACATCACACAACCACCGGACAGGCAATCCAATCTGCCGGTGAGCACAATGTCAGACGTCTGGTACTCACGCATTTCAGTCCCCGGATTGAAGATGAAAGTCTTGAGAAACTGTCGTATAATGGAAATCCGGTGTTCACACATGGTCACACACCCATTAACCCTGTCACCCCAAAATCGAAAGAGGATCAATGACACTTAGCAAAAAGCAGATCAGATTTTTGAAGGCAGAATCCCATCACCTGAAACCTGTTGTTTTTATTGGTAAAAACGGATTGTCTGATGGTACAGTCCAATCGGTTCATCAGGCACTTTCGGACCATGAACTGATTAAGGTTAAATTTCTCGATTATAAGGATCAGAAAAAAAACGTTTTGATGAAACTGACTCAACGGACTGAATCGGAACTGGTTCAGCTCATTGGACATACCGCCACGCTGTTCCGTCAGAACACCGACCCGGAAAAACAAAAGACAATCCTGCCCTCTTCAGAGTAGCATTATTATCCACCTTACATTCTGACACAAACATTTTTTATAATAATCATTCCTGCAATATTATTTTTCCTTCTCAATAGTTCTGCCAATTCCCACAACATAGAAACAGTAGGAGGTATCAGGTGCATTTGATAAGAAATCTGGGAGTAATCACTGTTGCGGTAACAGTGCTTTTGGGCGCAGTATCCAATAATTTTACAATCCAGGAAACGACCGAGGATCTAACCACGATCCATTTCCAGGTTGGTGAATTCTCAACTGTCGAGATTGGTGAAACAACCAGGATTCAGACCGCTCAAGCGGGAAGAACCACAGATACAGGCATGCCCGAACTGCCTGTGTACAGCACAATGTTCAGAATGGAACCGGGTGTGGGTTATGATGTGACGTATTCAATTCAGCAATCCAGAACCTTGCGTCATATAGATCTTTTTCCAGCCCAGGAAATCACACAGGAACAAGACGATCACACGATCAACGAGAAAAATTTTGATTTTTACAACAGTTCTGACATCTACCCAGTTCAGAATCTGACAATTGGTGAGACAATGGTGATGCGCGGTTTGGAAGTCGCAACAATCAGTTTCATCCCATTTCAATATCATCCTGAGACAAAAGAGCTGATCGTTTTTGAGGATGTTCAGATTCAGGTTGCTGAATCCGGGTCCCGGGAACTCACATCCGCCGGAATGATGCCGCCGTCGAGAGCATTTGAGCCTCTGTACCGGTCATTGATCGTCAATTACGAAACATGCGACCGAGATGAAGACTTTCAGCAGCCTGCCATTCTGTATATCTGCGGCGGGGGTTCCACCGGTGCTATCACCCATCCAATGTTCCAGGATTTGGTTGAATGGCGCCATCAGCGCGGCTATGTGGTTTACACCGCGCATACCGGCACCACCGGTTCCAATAATAACAGCATCAAAGATTATATTGAAAACGCTTACGATACCTATGATCCTCCGCCTGAATATGTTGCTCTTGTCGGAGATACCGGCGGCTCATTTGCCGTTCCGCACTGGACTTCCCACAGTGGTGATTCAGATCACCCATACATGGAACTTGAAGGAAATGACTATTTGCCGGAGGTATTGGTCGGCCGGCTTTCAGTGTCAGGCGGTACGGATTTGGCCGTGGTGATTGATAAAACCATTGCCTATGAAAAGGCCGAATACATGGCCAACAACTGGTTTGAGAAATCCGCGCTGTGTGGTGACCCCACCTCCTCTGGCCTGAGCGCAGTGGTAACCAACGAGTACATTGAGAACATCCAGATCAGCCATGGTATGGAGGATGTACGAGTAAACCGCGGCAGCGGCAACTACGCAACCTGGATGCAGAATAATCTGGATGAAGGCATGGCGTACATGAACTACCGCGGCTACATCGGAACCAGCAGTTTCGGATCCTCTCATATCAACAATTCCAACAACGGCTATATGACACCCTTCATTACATTCATTACCTGCAGTACCGGCAGTTTCGGATCTTCCTGGGGTACTGCCATCATAGAGGATTTCATACGGGCCGGAACCATCAATAATCCCAAAGGTGCTGTGGCCGCGATCGGCACTGCAACCTCCAGCACGCATACCGCTCCCAACAACATTGTTGATATGGGTATCTACGACGGGCTGTTTGCCAAAGGTATTGAATGTGCAGCAGGCGGACTGGTAAACGGGAAGATATCACTGTATAACACCTATCCCTCCAATCCTTCCGATCTGGTGGGTAAGTTTACCGCCTGGAATAACCTGATGGGTGATCCGGCTCTGCACGTATGGACCGATACACCCACCATTCTGACGGTGGATTATCCTGAATCAGTTGGCATTGGCGGTAATTTCATTGAAATCGCTGTCACTGATGAAGACGGCAATGCTGTAGAGAACGCCTTCGTTACCCTGGTGAATAATGATGACAGCATTTTCATTTCCGGCATGACGGATGAATTCGGAATCGTCTCTATAGAACTGCCTGTTGATGAAACCGGTGATGTCACCCTGACTGTAACCAAACGGAATTGTAAACCGCACATAGGCGAATTCACCATTTATTCTGACGGTCCATCAGTAAACATAACCACTGAAAATATTACGGTTGATGATTCTGAAGGGAATGGGAACGGTATTGCCAATCCCGGTGAAACCATCCTTTTGACACTGCCGCTGACAAATTTCGGCACCGAATCGGCTGTGGCAGTGCAGGCGTTCATCAGTTCCGGCAATGACAATGTCGCAATCAACACCGGAACCATTTCATTTGGCGATATAGCGCCCGGTGAAACTGCAGATGGCTTTTTCGAATTTTCTCTTTTACCTGAAACCATTGACCAGGAAGAACTGGATGTTCGCATTTACATCGGTGATTCCTCAGCAAATGAATGGGCATCGATGCTGCCTCTGGTGGTTGCCGGTGCAAAACTGGACATCAGCAGCCACGACATCATCGGTACCGAATTCATCCAACCTGGGAATACCGGTGAACTGCTGATTACCCTAGAAAATACCGGATCTCTTGACTTATCCGGTGTGACGGCCATCCTCTCCTCAGTCTCCGGTCTACTGGATGTGGAAAATGATTTTGCCGACTGGGGATTGATACAAGGGGGCAGTTCCGTGGAGTCTGGCACTGCTTTTACCATATCCGCAAGTGAAGATCTCGTCAACGGCACTGTGCTGCCGCTTAATCTGCACATTGAAAGTGATGAAGGATACGACCGCACGGAAACGCTGCATCTTCAGATTGGCGTTGTGACAGTCACTGATCCGCTGGGACCGGACAACTACGGGTATTATATCTATGATTCCAATGACCTGGGATACAGTCTGGCCATGCCTTATGACTGGATCGAAATTGATCCGGACCACGGTGGCGACGGTATCAGTCTGAATATGAATGATTCCGGTGAAGGAAATCCGGTCAGTCAGCAGTCTGCTCATGTTGATCTGCCTTTCACGTTTACTTTTTACGGCGTTGATTATGATGAGATCACCGTCAGTACAAACGGCTGGATATCCTTTGGTGACAGCGAATTGGAATCATTCCGGAACTATCCAATACCAGGTGCCGGAGGTCCTTCTCCAATGCTGGCTGTTTTCTGGGACGATTTGAAAACATCCGGCGGCGGTCAGGTATATAAGTACATTAATGAAGAAGAAGAATACGTTATCATTGAGTGGTCAGAGATGCAGACCGCTCAGCAGCAGGCTAACCAGATCGAAACTTTCCAGGCCATTTTATTGAACAGTCTGACCCCAACCGGTGATGACGAAATCATTCTGCAGTATAAGGAATTCAATAATACTTCCGTTGGGAATTATTCATCCTATACCCCTCATCACGGGTGTTATTCCACCGTCGGTATCGAAAATCATTTCGGGGATGATGGGCTTCAGTACACATTCAATGATGTCTGGCCCACTGCTGCCATGGAGCTTGGTGATGAAACCGCGCTCACAATTACGACACGCCAGCCTGTGGTTCTCCTGAAAGGAGACGTAAATCAAGATGGAGACATTAATGTTCAGGATATTATCCTGGTTGTAAACGATATCGTAAACATTCAAAATCTGGGTGCTCTTGAACGTTACATTGCAGACATGGACGACAACGGGATTGTTAACATTCTTGACGTTATCCAGATGATTGGAGCGATCCTGGAATAAATAAAATTCATTTCAAACTTTGATCAGACGCGCCCCGATTCACACGGGGCGCTTTTCATTTCTGCCGATATTGTGAAACATACCTGAAATCTGACTACTCGCCCCCGTGACTTCAAAGCTTGGGATTCCTTATTGTCCTATCACATGATTCAGTATCTGTCACCCCTGTTGTTCAGTTCGCGTGATTCAGAAAAGCATGTTACAGCTTTTGAACAGCTGATTTCAGAGATTCTGTACAGCCGACTGTATAAAAGACAGCAATTTTCTTAATATTACTTTTTTAAAATTTTGAGCACAATTTGAATCCGCCGGTTGGCGGGTTTTTAATCCGTCTCCTGACGGACAAGCGTAACAGGGTGCATTTCCCGCCGCTTGTTGAAAATCCGCCATTTGTCGTGGCGGCGAAATAGTTAATCAGCCGACCGATTACTGATATCCCGTCCCGTCAGCTGGCGGGTGGGGAAATTCAATTAATATGATTCGTGTCGAATGGCTGAATATGGACCCGCCAGGCATCGATTCTGGAAATACCGCTTCACCTATAGTCCGGATATTTCATGAGACTTCGTGATGAGATGATGAAAATGTATTGATGCGGAAAAAGCAAAAATTCAACACAATTTAGTGCTGACTGTCAATGAAGCTTTTTCCGTTAAAGAACCCATGGGTTCTCATTCACCAAGGCATATGAAGAAAAATGAGTGAAATCGTACTGGACAGTACGTTGAAAACATTTTTCGATTAGAATTGAAAATCCGTCTCCTGACGGACGCTGGTGAATTGAGCAGATCCGTCATCGTCCGGAAAATGCGAAGCATTTTACGCATAGATATTCTCATGAATATTCGGGCTAGCGTGATCGGGTGCATTCCCCGCTGTTCGCGGCGGAAAACATCATTGGCAAATTGTACGTAATCCGGGATGGAATCCTGATCAGTCCCGACAAGGGACCAGGGCGGACAATGAACTGCCAACTCAAAGACACAGGGTATTCATGTTCAAGTGCGCCCTGCCGGGCGCACATAAAGAAAAGCCCCGCTGCACTGCAACGGGGCTTGTGTATAAGTTCAGTTTATGATTTGATTACTTCACCAGCATGACTTTCTGTGTTTTCGTGAAATCACTGGTTGTCAAACGAATGAAGTACACACCGCTTGCCTGACCGGATGCATTCCAGTCAAGCTCATATACACCGGCGCTCTGGAATTCAGAGACCAGTTCAGTAATCATCCGGCCGTTCATATCATATACCGTCAGTTCAACCTGTGTGTCTGTCGGCAGACCATAGGCAATGGTGGTAGCAGGATTGAACGGATTTGGATATGCCTGATAAAGAGAGTATTCTTCAGGCACCGGAGCAACACTGGTCAAGTGACTGACAGATGTAATCACATTGTCATCCCAGCATGTATAGTCTCCTGCAAGCTCATGCAATTCACCATCGGCAGTCAGTACTCTGAAGACCGGAATGTCACCGGAGTCACAATATCCGTCTGTACCGGCAGATCCGTCGGATCCCATAACCGGAATATCCGTCAACTCACCCGCCCACTGACGGGCACCAACCACGACATCTCCGTTATAGGCAATAATCCAGTCGGTGTAATCAATGATACCGCTCGAAAGTTCAATGTCGCCGACAAAGTAGAAGGATTGTCGGGTGGACTGAACAAATTCAAATCCAACCGGAACAGGATCCAGACTGGTTTCTGCGACGGGTTCGGTTTTCGCCAGTGACGGAATATTCCACTGGTACTCGAAGTCAGCGGTTACAATGACCCAATATCCTGAACCGGGTTCAAATGCAGAAAGACTGCCGATCCAGGTTCCAGGAATGACGGGATGAGGAATCGCAGCCACGCCCTCACCGATAATACCGGTGAAATATCCTATGGATTCTGACGGGATAGCAATTTCGACATCCTGCGCAATATTATAGGGATAGGAAATCAGATTAGCACCATCGTGGATATTGTACATCAATTCCGGATCGGTTTCATCCCCATCAACAGAGAACAGCATATCCTCTATCACGGTGACCCAGTATCCGTCATGTGCATCCACTTCTGCCAGCGACCCAATCCACTGACCAGGAATAAACGGATGCGGCATTGCGGCAACACCCTCACCGATGATGCCTTCTGTGTATCCAACCAACGGAGCGAATACCGTCGAAATGGAGGGATCCGGCGGTGTTACCCAAAGGCTGATAAGATTGCTGCCGGCATGCAGGTCAAAATCCTGGGTTTCATAGTAGATACAGGAACCGTCATTCCATGTGGCGAATTCATCAAAGTTCAGTGCGTCAGGATCGGTACAGCCGTAGCAGTACTCATCATCAAGTCCCGTTGTGCCGCCGACACATCCACAGTGTTCACTTTCATATGCTTCACCAAAACAGACACCGGCGCAGTCCATGTCACTGTTGGCTTCGTGACCGGATGTGCCTTCAGAGCAGAGTCCGCAGTCGTCAATAAAGGCTTCACCGAAACAGACGTCCATACAGTCCAAATCACTGTTGGCTTCATGCCCTGTAGTGCCGCCGGAACAGACTCCGCAGTCATCCAGGAAGGCTTCACCAAAGCAGACACCGGCACAGTCCTGATCACTGTTGGCTTCATGTCCGGATGTGCCTTCTGAGCAGATTCCGCAGTCGTCAATAAAGGCTTCGCCAAAACAGACTCCCATGCAGTCCTGATCACTGTTGGCTTCGTGTCCGGTTGTTCCGCCGGAGCAGACTCCGCAGTCATCAATAAAGGCTTCGCCGAAACAGACACCTGCGCAGTCCTGATCGCTGTTGGCTTCATGTCCGGATGTTCCGCCGGAGCAGATTCCGCAGTCATCAATAAAGGCTTCACCAAAACAGACTCCCATGCAGTCCTGATCACTGTTAGCCTCGTGACCGGTTGTTCCTTCGGAGCAGACTCCGCAGTCATCCAGGAAGGCTTCACCGTTCAGTACACCGGCGCAGTCATATACACCCTGTGTAACTGTCATTCCGACTGAGATCATATCGGATGGTACACCGTGATAACCCAGCAGGCTGCCTTCATAGGAATATGAACCTTCCGGATAATCCGTGTTGATCCTCAAAAGATCAGTACCGTCTCCGCCGATCTGATACAGCAGACCGTCGGCAAGCCACAGCATACCGTCACCATCCACGGCAATGTAGAATGTGGGAGCATTACCGTTGATGATTTCCCAGGCAACTGCCTGCCAGCCATCGGCACCTTCCACAACACCTTTATCCGCCCAGTATTCAAAGAATCCGTCGGCAAATCCAGTGATGTAGAATCCGTTCATGCCTTCCGCAAGATCTATATTGGTGGTGGTCCAGTCAGCCAGGTTCAAATAATTGTACTCGCTGATGGGATCCAGCATCAGATCGAATCCGTCCATCAGACTGCCGTCAACCGGCATCCACATATCCATATCCACAGACTGGATCAAGCCGATGTCAGTAAATTCAGGCAGGGTATATTCGCAGGAGCCGTCGTCGATGATTGCATCCGGATTAAAGTTGTCAGCGTTGGGATCGATACAGCCATAACACCAGTCCGGTTCGAGACCTGTGGTACCGCCCACACAGCCGCATTCATTTTCGAATGCTTCACCGAAGCAGACACCGGCACAGTCCTGATCGCTGTTGGCTTCATGACCGGATGTTCCGCCAGAGCAGACTCCGCAGTCATCTATAAAGGCTTCACCAAAACAGACGCCGGCACAGTCCTGATCACTGTTGGCTTCGTGACCGGAGGTTCCACCGGAGCAAACGCCGCAGTCATCCAGGAAGGCTTCACCATTCAGTACACCGGCGCAGTCATATACACCCTGCGTCACTGTCATTCCGACTGAGATCATATCGGATGGTACACCGTGGTAGCCCAGCAGGCTGCCTTCATAGGAATATGATCCTTCCGGATAATCCGTGTTGATCCTCAAAAGATCAGTACCGTCTCCGCCGATCTGATACAGCAGACCGTCGGCAAGCCACAGCATACCGTCACCATCCACGGCAATGTAGAATGTGGGAGCATTACCGTTGATGATTTCCCAGGCAACTGCCTGCCAGCCATCGGCACCTTCCACAACACCTTTATCCGCCCAGTATTCAAAGAATCCGTCGGCAAATCCAGTGATGTAGAATCCGTTCATGCCTTCCGCAAGATCTATATTGGTGGTGGTCCAGTCAGCCAGGTTCAAATAATTGTACTCGCTGATGGGATCCAGCATCAGATCGAATCCGTCCATCAGACTGCCGTCAACCGGCATCCACATATCCATATCCACAGACTGGATCAAGCCGATGTCAGTAAATTCAGGCAGGGTATATTCACAAGAGCCGTCATCGATGGTTGCATCCGGATCGTAGTTGTCGGCGTTTGGATCGATACAGCCGTAACACCAGTCCGGTTCGAGGCCTGTGGTACCGCCCACACAGCCGCATTCATTCTCAAACGCTTCACCGTAACAGACACCTGCACAGTCCATTGCAAAATTAAACTCAAGACCGGTCGTGCCACCGGTACATTCACCGCAGTCGTCTATGACCGCTTCACCGAAACAGACGCCGGCACAGTCTTGATCACTGTTGGCTTCGTGACCGGAATTCCCGCCGGAGCAGACGCCGCAGTCATCCAGGAAGGCCTCACCGAAGTAGTCGCCCCAGCAATCCATAGGAGGTTCAACCACCTCAATGCAGTCACCCACTGTTACTGCCGGGACATATCCAGGCTCTCCGGAAACAACAACTTCATCAATGCATGATGTCACTGTTGGTCCGAATACATAGTTGACGGTCGCCAGCAGTCCCATTTCAGCGGGTGGATAGACGCCACCGGTAAATGAAATCCCCAGAACCAAACCGTTTTCAGGATTGACTTCGATGGTCCAATCTTCCAGCGGTGAAACACCGTCGATCAGATCAAGATCAGTTAACAGGAACTGGAAGCCGTATATATCCACATCACTGGTGTAGTAGATATCAACGGATCCGAATTCTTCTCCCCAGGCTGGCTCACCAAAAGCAATATTTACTTCACCATAAGGAGCTTCATCGGAACAGTCCAAAACCCAGCCTTCCGGCAGCAGTTCGTAGATCGTGTTGGGGGTTTCCACACCAATCTCAATACAGAATGTGGTCCATGATCCGATTTCACCCAGGCCGTCATTGTCCCAGTCATAGCAGTATTCTTCCGGACCAGGCATTTCACAGCCACAGCCAAGATCGGCAAAATAGGGTTCTAATCCGGTCAGCCCGCCAACGCAGTATCCGCAGACATCTACAAACGCTTCTCCGCCGCATTCACCGGTGCAGTCCTCTTCAAGAGGTTCACCCGGGTCGCCTTCGCACCAGTCATTGCAGCCAACCGGGAAGACACATGATTCGTCATCAATGTTCGCATCCGGGTTATAGTTACAAGCTGTTGGGTCCATACATCCCGAAATCTGTTCAATCATAATGCAGTCACCCACTGCTTCAGCTGGAATATCATACCCGCCGACACCTGAGATGATGGCAGATGTAATACAGATCTCAGACATAAGATCAATATAACTATCAAAACTGACAATGGTCAGTACTGCCTCTCCAATTGGAATAACACTGCCGCTGAAGGAGAATCCCAGTACCATGCCGTTCTCATTGGTAGATACAGTAAATCCATTTTCTTCAGCTGTTCCGCCGGCTGCTCCAATCAGATTCAGATTCGAGATTTCAATCTGGAATCCAGCTACATCAACAGGATTATTCATAACCAGTTCTACGGTTCCGGCCGACTGGTCATATGAACCCAGACTGACTTCCACCATGTATTCGCATGAGCCATCATCGATGGTTGCATCCGGATCAAAGTTTGTTGCAAGGGGATCGATACAGCCATAGCAGAAATCAGGTTCCAGACCGGTGGTTCCGCCCACACAGCCGCATTCATTGATAAAGGCTTCACCAAAACAGACACCCG
>CAZGNZ010000009.1:67612-102964 GCA_964527215.1 uncultured bacterium
GTTCCGCCCACACAGCCGCATTCATTGATAAAGGCTTCACCAAAACAGACACCCGCGCAGTCCTGGGCATAGTTGAACTCAAGACCGGTGGTGCCGCCTGTACATTCGCCGCAGTCATCAATAACCGCTTCGCCGAAACAGACACCGGCACAGTCCTGATCACTGTTGGCTTCATGGCCGGAGGTGCCGCCGGAACACACGCCGCAGTCGTCGATAAAGGCTTCGCCGCCCGATACGCCGGCACAGTCAAAGGTGGCTGCACAGGCTTCGTTGGAATGCTCTGATTCCTGATCCTCTTCCACAGCCGTTACCGTGTAGCAGTAGGTCTCTGAATAGCCCAGTCCGCCATCGGTATAGGTGGTTTCTTCGATGCCTGATACAAGCAGTTCACCGGCACGATATACATTATACGTAATCATCACACCGCCGCCGCAGTCCCCGTAGCACATGGGATCGCCAAAGTCCACGCTCAGACCGGTACCGCCCACTCCGGAGAATACCGGATTGCCCAGATCAAGATAGCCGTCCATGCCGGTTGGGGTCCAGGTGACATTGGTCAAAACCGCTTCACCGGCCGGGATATAAGTGCCCATCAGGCTGAAGCCCAGAACCATTCCGGACTCATTGCCGGAGGTCATAAAGCCGTTGGAAGCTGCGGAACCGCCGCTGGCTGTGCCAAACGTGGCGCCCAGTACTTCATCGGCCAGAATATTAAATTGGAATCCATACACATCTGACGTGTTGTTCATGGTGATTTCAATGCTGCTCTCGGTCACGGCAGATACCCAGAGGGTCACATCCGCTCTGGAAGCACCCACGGCATCCCAGGTCAGGACAATCTCACCGTCACCTCCCGCAGCCATCAGGTTGGCAGGGGCATCCGGACCCAGACACCAGTCAGGTTCCAGACCGGTAGTTCCGCCCACACAGCCGCATTCATTGATAAAGGCTTCACCAAAACAGACACCCGCGCAGTCCTGGGCATAGTTGAACTCAAGACCGGTGGTGCCGCCTGTACATTCGCCGCAGTCATCAATAACCGCTTCGCCGAAACAGACACCGGCACAGTCCTGATCACTGTTGGCTTCATGGCCGGAGGTGCCGCCGGAACACACGCCGCAGTCGTCGATAAAGGCTTCGCCGCCCGATACGCCGGCACAGTCAAAGGTGGCTGCACAGGCTTCGTTGGAATGCTCTGATTCCTGATCCTCTTCCACAGCCGTTACCGTGTAGCAGTAGGTCTCTGAATAGCCCAGTCCGCCATCGGTATAGGTGGTTTCTTCGATGCCTGATACAAGCAGTTCACCGGCACGATATACATTATACGTAATCATCACACCGCCGCCGCAGTCCCCGTAGCACATGGGATCGCCAAAGTCCACGCTCAGACCGGTACCGCCCACTCCGGAGAATACCGGATTGCCCAGATCAAGATAGCCGTCCATGCCGGTTGGGGTCCAGGTGACATTGGTCAAAACCGCTTCACCGGCCGGGATATAAGTGCCCATCAGGCTGAAGCCCAGAACCATTCCGGACTCATTGCCGGAGGTCATAAAGCCGTTGGAAGCTGCGGAACCGCCGCTGGCTGTGCCAAACGTGGCGCCCAGTACTTCATCGGCCAGAATATTAAATTGGAATCCATACACATCTGACGTGTTGTTCATGGTGATTTCAATGCTGCTCTCGGTCACGGCAGATACCCAGAGGGTCACATCCGCTCTGGAAGCACCCACGGCATCCCATGTCAGAACAATCTCACCGTCACCGCCCGCTGCCATCAGGTTGGCAGGGGCATCCGGACCCAGACACCAGTCAGGTTCCAGACCGGTAGTTCCGCCCACACAGCCGCATTCATTGATAAAGGCTTCACCAAAACAGACACCCGCGCAGTCCTGGGCATAGTTGAACTCAAGACCGGTGGTGCCGCCTGTACATTCGCCGCAGTCATCAATAACCGCTTCGCCGAAACAGACACCGGCACAGTCCTGATCACTGTTGGCTTCATGGCCGGAGGTGCCGCCGGAACACACGCCGCAGTCGTCGATAAAGGCTTCGCCGCCCGATACGCCGGCACAGTCAAAGGTGGCTGCACAGGCTTCGTTGGAATGCTCTGATTCCTGATCCTCTTCCACAGCCGTTACCGTGTAGCAGTAGGTCTCTGAATAGCCCAGTCCGCCATCGGTATAGGTGGTTTCTTCGATGCCTGATACAAGCAGTTCACCGGCACGATATACATTATACGTAATCATCACACCGCCGCCGCAGTCCCCGTAGCACATGGGATCGCCAAAGTCCACGCTCAGACCGGTACCGCCCACTCCGGAGAATACCGGATTGCCCAGATCAAGATAGCCGTCCATGCCGGTTGGGGTCCAGGTGACATTGGTCAAAACCGCTTCACCGGCCGGGATATAAGTGCCCATCAGGCTGAAGCCCAGAACCATTCCGGACTCATTGCCGGAGGTCATAAAGCCGTTGGAAGCTGCGGAACCGCCGCTGGCTGTGCCAAACGTGGCGCCCAGTACTTCATCGGCCAGAATATTAAATTGGAATCCATACACATCTGACGTGTTGTTCATGGTGATTTCAATGCTGCTCTCGGTCACGGCAGATACCCAGAGGGTCACATCCGCTCTGGAAGCACCCACGGCATCCCAGGTCAGGACAATCTCACCGTCACCTCCCGCAGCCATCAGGTTGGCAGGGGCATCCGGACCCAGACACCAGTCAGGTTCCAGACCGGTAGTTCCGCCCACACAGCCGCATTCATTGATAAAGGCTTCACCAAAACAGACACCCGCGCAGTCCTGGGCATAGTTGAACTCAAGACCGGTGGTGCCGCCTGTACATTCGCCGCAGTCATCAATAACCGCTTCGCCGAAACAGACACCGGCACAGTCCTGATCACTGTTGGCTTCATGGCCGGAGGTGCCGCCGGAACACACGCCGCAGTCGTCGATAAAGGCTTCGCCGCCCGATACGCCGGCACAGTCAAAGGTGGCTGCACAGGCTTCGTTGGAATGCTCTGATTCCTGATCCTCTTCCACAGCCGTTACCGTGTAGCAGTAGGTCTCTGAATAGCCCAGTCCGCCATCGGTATAGGTGGTTTCTTCGATGCCTGATACAAGCAGTTCACCGGCACGATATACATTATACGTAATCATCACACCGCCGCCGCAGTCCCCGTAGCACATGGGATCGCCAAAGTCCACGCTCAGACCGGTACCGCCCACTCCGGAGAATACCGGATTGCCCAGATCAAGATAGCCGTCCATGCCGGTTGGGGTCCAGGTGACATTGGTCAAAACCGCTTCACCGGCCGGGATATAAGTGCCCATCAGGCTGAAGCCCAGAACCATTCCGGACTCATTGCCGGAGGTCATAAAGCCGTTGGAAGCTGCGGAACCGCCGCTGGCTGTGCCAAACGTGGCGCCCAGTACTTCATCGGCCAGAATATTAAATTGGAATCCATACACATCTGACGTGTTGTTCATGGTGATTTCAATGCTGCTCTCGGTCACGGCAGATACCCAGAGGGTCACATCCGCTCTGGAAGCACCCACGGCATCCCATGTCAGGACAATCTCACCGTCACCGCCAACTGCCATCAGGTTGGCAGGGGCATCTGAATCTTCTTCCAGCATGCTGTTGGCTTCACCGGGCGTACCGAAATCAATAACTTCGCCGTCTTCTGTATACAGAATGGGACTGATAACGGATTCATCAGTGAGTGCCCAATTGGTCGGATCATTGTTATCCAGGGCAGGATGAATCAATTCCATCGCATGTCCGCGATTATCGCTGCCGACAGTCCAGCCGAAATCATCGTCATAGTTCACCACATCTATTTGAGTACCCTGCGGACTGACCAAATCGATATCATCACCAGAGGTACTGAGAGACAAATCTACAAATGCACTGTTTTCAAGATTGTCGCCAGCATATAGCTCATCACCGAATTCATTAAAAAACGGATCTTCACCTGCGAGAAGAAAATACCCGCCGGCAGGAATAATTCCGGAATCAATAGGCTCACCCATGATCGTCCAACCCGTCAAATCAACTTCAAATCCGCTGCCGTTATACAGTTCAACATAATCCGGAACACCGGATCCCAATGCAGCACGGAAGAAAAACTCATTGATGACCAGATTATAGTTTGGGATTAAGGTCAGTTCAGACACAGACATCAGCAGATCACCAAAAGTACCTGAGCCTGCTGTATAATCAGCAACCGCGCTGTACTCCATGCTTTCTGCAGCTTTCCATATCTTCAGCATGACCGGATTTCCTTCAACATAGCCGGGCAGCTGAACACCGCCCAGAGAGCAATTGTCAATGGAACCGATACTGACGACTTCCAACTGGGTCCCTGTCCAGGTACCTGCTCCGACAAGAAGTTCTCCCAGATCATTGCTGCAGTCGTTGCTGTTCATTATTCCCATGGCATCAAAGACGCCAATCTCATCTCCCGGATCAAGTGTTGTGATCCCGCTTTCAAAAACAATCAGCTGTGTCTCACCGGTCTCATTCAGGTCAACATTAAAATGCTGACCGACCACGAGAGCGGAAAAGCAAAGCACAGTGAGTGTTAATTTGACTAGGTTATTCATGGATGTCTCCTATGGCTTTGATTAATATTTAAATGTTTGCGGCAATCCTACCATCAGTCTTTGGAATCCGTAGTTTCGCGCTTCCTATTTCACTTTTATTGCAGCCCTATTACTGTGGTGTAAATCTTGTCTTTATTTGGAACGTGTTAGATGTAGAAAAATCAGGTTGTGTTGACCGGGACAATTTCATTTGTCTCGGCAGGCTGGAATTTACAAAACCTGCTGTAAATAATAAATTGGATATTTTATAAAAACCGGCATGTTTTTAATGGAGGAACCGGGTATCGGCACTCCAGTTTCCGATGATTTTCTGAGCCTTTGGCAGCAAAGATATTTTCATTCGGTTGGGAATGGGTTCAAACTGCTCTCCATCCAGGTGAACCATCAGAGGCTGAGCGCTTTCAATTTCAATTTCTCTGGTTTTAAAATAATCCACTTCCGGCAATTCTGGAAGCGAGCCGTCTTTCAGACGTCGAAGATTTGCAGCGATCCTTAATCGGCTGATATCCTTTATAAAACAGACATCAAGCAATCCGTCATCCAGCAGAGCATGGGGAGTCAGACGAATGCCGCCGCCGACATTCCAGCCGTTACCGATGCTTGCCAGAAAGACCAGGCCGTCATGCCGGTATTCAGGGCAGCGGAATGATACAGGTACTCTGCGATATGTGCAAAAAACAAAACCAATAGCGATATTGTATTTCAACGCACCTTTGACCATTCCCAGCTGATGTCCAACCGCATTCACCTTTCCTTCATAACCAAGCCCCATGGCATTAATAAACCGCCGGTTTTCCACCAGGCCGACATCCACGGTTCGAATATCTTCCTGAAGCATGATTTCCAATGCCGTTTTAATTTCATCATGGGGAATACAGCAGCTTCGGGCAAAATCATTACCGGTTCCAATGGGTATCACGGCAAGGGGCTTTTCCAGTCCCGGCATGCCATTGATAATTTCATTGATGGTCCCGTCCCCCCCCACGGATACAATGATGTCAAACCTTGAACCCATCTCGCGCACAAGTTCAGTCGCATGTCCCCTTCGGTCCGTAAAGTGAAACTCAAACCGTACATTTCGATGACGGAGAATACGGTCGATTTCCGGCAGTGCCGCCATGGTGCGAC
The DNA here is from genome assembly GCA_964527215.1 of uncultured bacterium. Classification (GTDB taxonomy): domain Bacteria; phylum Fidelibacterota; class Marinisomatia; order SCGC-AAA003-L08; family JACNLC01; genus CAZGNZ01. Next base: position 73,354 of record CAZGNZ010000009.1, read on the forward strand.
GGCTGCCCGCCTCCGGATTGACAATCAACAAATATTTTCTGCTAACAGATTCTGACATACATCCCCCATTGGCTAATCATCGATTCATCCTCCGCGGTTCCCCGGAATGCGGCAAATATAATCCGTCACTGTATATTTTCATGACCCAATTTGGTGAACCGATTGTTTAAAATACGTATGACACAGTCAAACTAATTTTTTTGTTCTTTCAAATGCCTGCAGTACTGTGGCCAAAGGCGGCAAAACCACCAGTTATCCACAATTTGACCAGATATTAATTCAAGTAAAAAACAACCGTTTACCTGAATGAAATCAAAAATTTGTAACAATTTGTTGCATTCCGGGATTTGTCTTCATCAACCGGTCCCACCTTTCAGCAACATATATTAACTTTATTAATATCAATATATTATAAATTCCTTCACGGTGCTTTAAGAATGATATTAATGATATGAAATTATTAGGATTACATTTGATTTCAATTTAATCTATATCATTTCTAATCTATATCCAACTTTACATGTTCAGGCAAAATGACCTGAAACGGCAAGTTATCCACATCATTATCCACAGCCAGTTTTCAACCTGCTAAATAATTAAAAATTTTGGTTTATGGACCGGTTTTATCAGCTGCTTCAACTGATCGAATGGCATGAATTCAAACACGTCCCGAATCAAGGTTCAGCGTCAATGCGCATGGAATGATGTCGGCCGCGTTTATCTGTCAGCTGACCAAAAAAATATGTCCCTGTATGCTCCCGTGATCTCAATCAAAGGCTGCGGTAAAAGCAGGCCGGCAACTCTCGGCAGAAGCACCAGACCGTGCCGTTTCAATCTGACACATTCCCTGTCGGGGACCAGATATCCAGCCGGAATCCGTTCGGATCGCGGAATGCAGCGGTGAAACCATGCTTCCCGATACTGTGTTCATCTTCTGCAACGGTTCCACCAGAGTCCACCGCCTTTTTCAGAATTTCGTTGATGTTGGCCACTCTTATATACAGCCGGGTTTGGGACGGTTGAATGTCTGAGACATGATAGACACCGCCTTCAATGCCTTCCTGAAACCGAATGACAAGATAATCCTCAGCAGTCTGATCGAGCTGCCACCCGAAAACCTGATTGTAGAAGACAAGAGAACTATTTAAATCAGTGGACGGTATTTCAAAATATGCAAGGTGATTCATGATGATTCCTGTGGTTTGTTTGGATCGAACCTGAAACAATACTCAGGTTCATATGACTGCCGATCCTGATCTACCCTTTCAATACAGCCATCGGACGCATGCGGGCGATTTTTCGTGATATTCCTGCCATACTTACACAATTAACAACATCCGTGACATCTTTGTATGCTTCAGGCATTTCTTCGGCGATGGTGGCTTTGGAAGCGGCTCGAACTTGAACGCCATGCTGCTGCATTTCCTGAATTATTCGGCGTCCTGCCGCTGCTTTCTTTGCCTTTATTCTGGACATCACCCGCCCCGCCCCGTGACAGGTTGTACCGAATGTTTCCAGCATTGCCTTATCCGTGCCGGCGAGCAGGTACGAGCATCGTCCCATATCTCCGGGGATCAGGACCGGCTGGCCGGTTTTGGCGTATTTATCCGGAAGCTGTGAGTGACCGGGTGCAAATGCCCGTGTGGCCCCTTTGCGGTGAACACAAACTTTTCTGTTTTGTCCGTCAACGCGATGGGTTTCAATTTTTGCGATGTTGTGAGCAACCTCATATACGGTGGCAAGACCGATATCCGCCGCACTTCTGTGCAGCGCTGAAGAAATGGACTCCCGGACCCAATGGGTGATGATCTGTCGATTCGCAAATGCAAAATTGACCGCCGCCCTCATGGCACCCAGATAATTCCGGCCTTCAAAACTCTGGATCGGTGCGCAGCACAGCTGACGGTCCGGGAGGTCTATTTTATATTTTGATGCTGCTTTGAGCATATCCCGAATGGAATCGTCACACACCTGATGTCCCAGCCCCCTGGATCCGGTATGAATCGTCACCGTTACCTGATCACTGAATATCCCCATCCGGCTGGCTGAATCGGCATCAAATACTTCATCCACGTATTGAATTTCGACGAAGTGATTGCCGCTTCCCAGTGTACCCAGCTGGTTGTGTCCTCTCTGAAGGGCTCGATGAGAAATCAGATCCGGCCGGGCACCGGGCATTCTGCCGGACTCTTCAATAAATTCCAGATCATCGGGGGTTCCAAAACCATGATCCACTGCCCAGGCGGCACCTTCTGTGAGCACCTGCTTCAGCTCCCCTGCCTGCAGCTTCAATCTTCCGGTGGAACCCACCCCGCTGGGAATATTCAGATAAAGTGCATCCAGCAGTTTGTCCAGACCAGGCCGGATTTCCCGTGCCGACAGGTTCGTCCGCAGCAGCCGGACCCCGCAGTTGATATCATATCCCACACCTCCGGGAGAGATGATACCTTCTTCCAGATCGAATGCTGCCACACCTCCGATCGCAAATCCGTATCCCCAGTGGATATCCGGCATTGCCATGCTGAAGTTCAGTATCCCCGGCAGTTCAGCGACATTGGCCACCTGCCGAAGTGTTTCACCGCGACGCAACTCCTGCATCAGGTTTTCGGTGGCAAAAATCCGCCCCGGGACGCGCATGGCCCCACATTCAGGAATTTCCCATAAATAAGGCTGGATTTGTTTGAGTTTCGGTGAGGTCATGATATGAAAATTTACATATGGCCCGGTTTACCAGAAAAGCATGCAGCCAGGGGATTCTTCCGACAGGATTTCCAATGCCCCTGTCGATTCGGGTACGGAATCAGATATCGAACAGAACCCTGGCCTCCCAGCCGTGCGGTTCCCGAACAACCTTCAGCTGATGATATGTGACAGCTTTGATTTCCGTCTGTATTTTGAGACGATCAGAATCCAGAAGGAGTCCGGATACTTGTGCTGAGATATGGTTTTCCCTGACTTCTAAAACCGATATGAGAGGGTAATATTCGAAGTGTACGGTCAGTAAGAAATTCAGCTCGGTTAGCCAATCCACCAGGAGCTCATCCACGGCATCGGCTTCCAATGTGATAAACCGCTGCCGGTGGCCTGATAATCCCTCAGGAGGACCCAGTGACAGCTGATACAAACCGCGGGCAGCAATGACAAACAGATCGGCCAGATCGGTGGCTCTCACCCTGAGACCGATGTCTCCAGTGTGTTCCAGTGCTTCAAATTCCGGAATATTCACGCTTTCAGGAGCATTATTGATTTATAAGAATGCCCGGAATGGAATGGGAGTTATCAACCGATGCATATCCATTATTGGTGATCAGCTGCAGCCCTTCCATGTATGGGATAATCTCGAACAGGGACCCTTCCGTCATATGCAGAACGGGAGCCTGGATATATCGCAGATCATCTGCCACCACCCAAACCGGCCTGTCCTGTTTGAACGCTTCTGTGACGAGTTCTCCCGTCCCCGTTTTGTTGATGAAATATTCCTCGGACAGCAAATCACAGCCAACAATGCAGCCGTCCGCAGACTTCATTTTTGCCGACATCTCTTCATCATCGATCAGGACTGACGGGATTTGATAACGGGTTAAATGAGCAGCCATCAGTTCACCTTCATTGGCGGGTCCCGATCGAAGTACAAATACCGCTTCCAGAGGACGCTTTTGATGGTAGGCAGCCAATGCGGCAATGGTCAGCTGGGAATTGCTGATGGTCATCATCCTTGATACGCCTTCAATTCCCATGACGGAATGCTGAGCAATATCCGGAATCAAATCACCCAGCTGATTGATACGAACATCCAGCAGATCCAGTACGGATACGGGGTTTGACAAACTCAGAATATCATTTTCCAGCCGGAAGAACAATCCCATCACAGGAAAGTGAATTCGAAGTTTTCGAACCAGGTTATGGGAAACTTCCAGTATTTCCTCCACAGGCTGTGCCCGCATCAGCAGCAATGCATCACGGTAAATGGCAGTGGCACCGCGCTGGTTATCGTTCAGTAAATAATCTATGGACATCATACCCTGCCGGTTTCCTTTCCACTCAGAAATTTCAGTAATCTACGTTAATATTGAAACGATTTCATGATTGAAATAACCTTTTCAATTTCTAAAATTTAGAGCCGGTCCAATGCAAAATCAAACAGTGGGAGTGAATACATTTGTAACGAGACAGATTCGCGGAAGCGGGAAGACCTTCAGCGATTCCATGTCATTTGAGGAAATGGCGAATTATGCCGAAAAACAACTGGAGCGAAAGCAGTACCGGGCAGGATACCGGGAAGGGGTTATTCTGGTGCCCGTATCAGAACCACTTGCTCAGCAGTTTGTCTGTCCATTTACGCGGATAACGGATCAAACCCGTCTGACAGCAGAGGTTGTCCGGCGCCGTCCTGAAGAAGAGCCGTATATTCGAATTCGCGCTCTGAACGGTACCCCTCTTCCGGCAGGAAAAGTGGAGCTTGTTCTGTATCATCATGATGTGCTGACCGAGGATAACGACTGCTGTACGGATGCTGACTGGGAGCTCATTGCCATCCTGGCCGTACCGGAAGGTGTGGATGAAATGCCCATGGGTCCGGTAACAATGATGCGGAATCAGCTGCATCTCCCCGGCGGAACTCAAGCCCGTTACAGTTCAGATGAATGGGCCGCATCCATTCGGTTCTGGCAGCAGGTTGCAGCACTTGAACCTGAATCGGATGAAGCGTAAAGCCGTTGGCAACGCTGCCGACATTGTCATCAGTGGATATTGTCCGATATTCCATTCACCGACTGACGCGCCAGGTCATCCAGCGCTTTAAGAACCAGTTCCCCGTTTGAAGGAGCGACCTCGGCTTCAGCCTGAACCAAGGATTTTGCACTCCAGCTGAGTGCTTTTTTATTTCCCGTATATGTAGCCCACTCATGATGATATCCAGCTGAACCGGAAATGGAATTGGAATGAATGATTCTGGAAGTATTCACGTCAAGTATCTGATACGAGGCCAGCAGTGATACTTCACTTCTGGTTTCGTGAAACGTTACTCTCGCTTTCACTTTGTCATAAACATTCCGGATGTGCTCCTTGCCGTCTTTGTCTTCATACTTTTCCTGGGCGACTATGATGGTTTTCTCGTAATCCTTTTTATTTCTGACCGTCTGCGGTTCTGAAGAATTGATGTGGGTAATGCTGCCCGTGATGATCTGATGCACCCCGAGAATATTTCCCAGCTCAATGGAGTGGTCATCATCCACAAGACCGGACTGGGACAGTTCCTGCTCTTCCAGAATCAGGTTCATATTGTCCCGGCTGACAATTTCAATGGTTTCCAGCAGCTCATCATCCGCAAGGAGCAGGGCAACGACTTTTGAGGAGAGAGCATCACCAACATCACCGTATTCGATCTGACCGCTGCGGTTTTCAAACGGCATGACGGCGACCCGTGTCAATCCTTTTCTCCGGCTGTCCTCATACAGCTCAGAGGCGTCATGGTAGTCAGCCGCATATCTCAGACATTTTTTAAACTCCTGAGCCGCTGACCGATACGCTTCCCGGGTCCCTGCCTTCCGGTAATCAAGTCCTTTCAGGTAGTGGTCTTCTGCCGCCAAATTTTTTGCATTCAAAAGAAGTTGATGATAGTCCTGTACATCGGCCTTAAAAAATAAAACCTCGGTTTGAGGAAGCTTAAGAGATTCGACAATGTCTGTTAAATAAATCAACTCCTCGTACATTTTTACAATATCATCATATGGAAATGCATCGCTGCTCTGCTGTTTACGTTCAATGTCTCGATGATATTCTTCAACTGCCAGGGGAAAGGCTTTTTCCAGCAAATCTTCTGCCTGAATAAAGTCCGGTCTGTAGCGCAGGGTTTTTACGCATTCCCGAACCGTGCGGTCATAGTCCCGGTGGGTCCATGCGTTCTCAGCCCGGGCATAGGCCTGACCGTACTGGGTCAGGGCAGCACAACCGGCAAGCATGAAACATCCTGTAAGACACAACAGCGTCAGGACACGCTTCATTTTTCCAATGCAAAAAATAGAATCTGGCTGCATGACTCCTCTTCAGTTGGATTTCAACCGATTGCGTCTGATCGCTTTCAGACCTTCCCGAACGGACAGCGGACTCAGGATGTCCCGGTGCTCTTGGATAAATCCCTCCACGGCCGCTTCATTCGTATAGGAATACTGTCTCAAAGACCAGCCAATGGCTTTTCGAATGAAAAATTCCTTTTCATGACATACCTCGAGGATGAGGAATTTCTGCAGTTCAAAATCAGTCTGTTCCTTGAAATTCAGCTGGGTCAGCAGGGCCGTGCGCCGCACCCACATATTGGGATCCTGAATCCACTGTCGAAGGAAGTCCGACAGTTCCGGATCATTTTTCAGCACCGGTCCGATGATGCCGGTCGAGACACTGTCAATAATATCCCACCATTGACCGACAAGGATCATATCCAGATAGACATCGATATTTGTTTTTGACATGTATTTCGAATACTTTGACGCAAAGCCAACCGCAGCATACCATTCTTCCCGGTATTCCGCGTTATGCATCAGATAGTGAATCACATCCCGGTATTCTTCATTGTTTTCCGGTGGATACGTCTTGAACACAGAATTCCGGATTTTTTTCACGCCTGCCGTCATCACCCCCCAGTACGGCATGGAGGATTTCATATAGGCCTGCTGTCCGACGGCCTTTTCCGGATTGGCGGCTGCGGCGAATTCTTTTTGCAGAGCCTGGTGAATTTCTTTTGCTTTCATAAACAGATTCCTGAAAAGCTAATATAATGTTGACCCGGCGGCGGCAGGTCCGGCAGACAGGATGGACACATGTGCCCGGTTCAATTCCCCGGGGATTGATGCAGAATCCGGAATCCAGGGGCTGCGCATGGATTCAACCTATTTGATTTGAACCGAATAACGCTGAATTACCTGTGATGTGACAGCCTAGAACCGGCGGCGGTTTTTCTCCATCTGTCGGCGTTCCTTTTTGGTGGGACGCCCCATGCCCCGCTCGCGTTGTCCCGGTAAGGGCGCGAAGGCTGTTTCCAGTTTCAGCCGTTCTTCCGGCGGCGTCAGATCATCCACAAAATTTACCGCAAGTTTGGCAGACACCCTCTTTTCAATGAGACCCAAAACCTTGTACCGATGAAGGATAACCTTTTTTTGAACCGTGATTTCTGTGCCTGGTTCTATCTGGCGTGCCGCCTTGACGCGGTGACCGTTGATTTTGACTTTCCCGGAATGACATGCATCCGTTGCCATTGTTCTGGTCTTGAATATTCGAACCGCCCATAACCATTTGTCAATGCGTAATTTTTGAAGTTCTGCCATGGACTTATTTTGCACAATTCATTTATATATTCAAATCCAAAATCATAAATTTCGATAAAGAATTCTCAGGAGTTACATGAAAAAAACAGCCTTCGGAAATAAAGGTCGATCCTGTCACCGGGTGTTTGGACTGAACGGATCGCTGGCAGTGCTGGAAGCACCCAAGCTGCAGATTCATCGAATTATCATCATGAAGAAAGGACGGGCGGACGGAGATTCAAAACTCCAGTCGGTTTTGCGCCGGAAACCCGGTCCGGTACAGCGGCTGGAGAAGGAAGTATTTCTGAAACGCGTTCCAATGGGGCGTAATCAGGGAATAGCTGTAGAATTTTCAGGAAAGATTACCCGTCCCCTCCCGTCGTTCAGCAAAGCCAAAGGAGATGTGGGTCTGCTGGCACTGGACCGGATAGAAGATCCCCAGAATTTCGGACAGATCATCCGCACGGCGGAATGCGCCGGAATGGACGGAATCGTTTTTGCCTCCCACGGCAGTGTCGGCATCACGGACGCTGTGCTTCAAGTCAGTCAGGGAGCATTCGCCGGATTTCCCCTATTCGAAGTGTCCAATTTGAACAACGCCCTCATCAGTCTTAAAAAAGACGGTTTCTGGGTGACGGCTCTTGAAAACGGCATTCAGGCGAAACCCTGGTACCAATCGGATATGAAAGGCAGGTCAGTAATCGTGGTGGGCAGCGAAGGCCGCGGAATTCGGCCGATTATCCTGAAGACATCAGATTTTCAAGCCACCATTCCAATGGAGGGCAATACCGGATCCCTGAATGTAACAGCCGCTGTCAGTGCCATGCTGTTTGAACGAAAACGCCAGATACTGAGCAAACCTGCTGATTCCGGTCAGTCATAATTTATCTGACCGACTGAAGATGCAGTTTCACTTTCTAATCGACAATTAAAATTCACAATTTCTTTCCAATTACAAAATATGGTATGAATATTTCGGGTCACTGCCATTCCAATAGCGGAGAATGGATTTTACAATGACATTCGATTGGGCCATTGTCGGCGCGGGAGTGATCGGATCAGCATTGGGTGCGGGTCTGAAGAAAATGCATCCGGAATGGGACATATTGATCCTGGAGCAGCTGTCCAAAGCCGGCCAGGGTATCACGAGCCGCAACAGTGAAATTATCCATGCCGGTATTTACTATCCCTCGGACTGGCTGAAATCACGGCTGGCGATTAGTCCGGATATTTCATAAGACTTCGTGATGAGATGATGAAAATGATTGATTCTACAAGGCATATGAAGAAAAATGAGTGAAATCGTACTGGACAGTACATTGAGAACATTTTTCGAGTATAACGCTGTAGAATTGAGCAGATCCGTCATCGGAATAGATTTCTCATGAAATATTCGGGTTATGGGCCGCAGGTTGCTGTACCCCTTTCTGAAGCGATATGGAATCCCATTTCGAAAAACTGGAAAACTTATAGTCGCAGCAGAACAGGATCAGATCGAACCTCTGCATCATTTGCTTTCTGCCGCTGAGGACAAGGGAGTGGAAGGTTTGAGGATGATCAGCGGATCAGCGATAGAAAAAATCTGTCCGGGCATTAAGGGGCTGTCAGCCGTGTTCAGTGAGGAAACGGGTATTCTTTCCGCCGGACGATTTGTGGAAGTGCTTCAGTACCAGTTCCGCGAAGCAGGCGGATTGACTGCATATAATGCCCGCCTGCAGTCCGTTGATTACGACGGTCATTGGTATCATCTTACGGTATCAAATTCCGGTTCGGAAACCAATATCCGTTCCGAATGTGTCATTAATGCCGCCGGCCTGAATGCAGTAGGTCTTTGCAATTCCGCCGGAATACCTATCCAAGAGCAGATGTTCTTCTGCAAAGGTCACTACTACAAAGTCTGCGGTGCAAGACGGCGGTTTGAGCATCTGGTATATCCGCTGCCGGACATCACCCATTTGGGAACTCATGTTACTGTCTCACTGGATGGGGAATTAAAACTGGGACCGGACGCCGTATATCTGCAAGATAATCATGAGGAATACGGCTTATTCCTCACTCCGCCGGAAGTTTTCCTGAACAGTGCTGCCCGGTACTGGCCGGAAGTTCGCAACTTCAGGCTGAGTCCGGAGATGACGGGTATTCGGCCAAAACTGTACGGTCCGGGGGATTCGCCGAAAGATTTTATTATCAGGGAGGAAAGTGAGTTGGGTTTCCCGGGCTGGATCAATCTTCTGGGCATCGAGAGCCCGGGTTTGACCGCAGCACTGGCATTTGCACCGCATATCGCAGATAATTTTGATATTTTAAGAAAAAACGGATGACAGACATCCGTTTTTTCCCTCAGTAAATGTGAATGCAGATAATTACTGGGCCAGGGCGTCACCCACCAGAAAGATCGGAAGGTATGTTGCAATAATGATCACACCGATCACACTCGCCACCAGCAGCAGCAGCAGCGGTTCAAGGATACCCGTCAGTCGATCAATCATGGCATTTACCTGTTTGGTGTAGAAATCCGCCGCTTTCAGGGTCAGATTATCAATTTCACCGGTTTCTTCCCCTGTTGACACCAGCTGAATCATGATGGGTGGAAATGTCTGGGTATCTTTCAGCGCTCGGGAGATATTGATACCGTTTTCAATATCGGCACAGGCCTGATCCACCGCCAGTTCGAACACACGGTTATCAACCACTTTTGATGTCAGCTGCATGGCTTCAAGTACCGACACACCGGCAGACAGCAGAATACCAAACGTTTTGGCAAACTTACTCAATATATTCTGCCGTATCAGTGTACCGAAAATAGGTAATCTAAGAAGCATTCTGTCCTTCAGCAGTCTTCCAAAATCCGTCAGCTGCAGCAGCCACAGGAAAACCAATACAATGGCAGTAACCATAAGAACAAACAGTACATTGTCTTTCAGCCATGTTCCGAAATTGGTCATCATCCGCGTGTACAGCGGCAGTTCCGTTCCCAGGCTGTCATAAATCTCTTTAAACTTCGGGATAATTTTGGTGAATGTCAGAAACAGCATGCCAATCAGGAAAATGATGATGAATACGGGATAATACATGGCGGACTTCACTTTCCGCTGCGTATCCTCAAGCGTTTCCATATACATCGACAGTTCTTCCAGAGTGTTAGACAGTTTCCCGCTGACTTCACCGGCCCGCACCATTGATATGAACAGATTGGAAAAGACACCCGGATACCTCTCCAAGGCGTCGGAGAGCAGCATACCCTTTTTGATGTCGCTTTCCAGGCCTTCAACCACTTTTTTGAACTTTTTATGCTTTTCTTCCTGTGCCAGGAAGTGCAGCGAGCGTTCGATGGTCAGACCTGCAGCAAACATGGTGGAAAGCTGCCGTGTGAAGAACACAATCGTTGTCAGCGGAACACGCATTTTCATGCGGCTCACGGATTCATTATACCGCTCAATAAATGGACCCATGAAATCAAAGGAAGTATCCTTCTCATGAATCCGGACAACAATATTGTCATCCTGCCGAAGCTGTTCCTGGGCTTCCGATAAATTGGCAGCCTCCAGTTCACCTTCTTTACGGATTCCTTCCGGTGTTCTGATCAAGTATGAAAAAGTAGCCATATATTTGTTACCAGCTTTTATTTTGACCAGCCCGGAACCAGAGGAGTCCCGGACAGATCTTAAATTCTGAACTTATACCTAAAAGTCCTCAACAGTGGAACGCAGCACTTCATAAATCGTGGTGACACCCATTCGGACTTTTTCCACACCCGCATCTCGAAGCGGTGTCATGCCTGCTTTCAGTGCCTGTTCCCTGAGCTGCGCTTCATTTGCGCCTTCGTAGATCAGCTGCTTGATATCCCTGTTGACTTCCAGAATCTCATGGATTGCCGTTCGGCCCTTGTAGCCGGTGTTTCGGCAATGGGCGCATCCGCGGCCGCGGTACCAGGTAATACCGTCTGTCATCTCTTCCGGTACAGCCAGCCGCTTGATTTCAGCCGGTTCCGGAGTATATTCTTCCTTGCAGTTGGGACAAATGGTTCGCACCAGCCGCTGTGCCATCACCAGGTTGGTGGATGACCCCAGCAGGAACGGTGGGATACCGATATCCAGCAGACGCGTAATGGTGGAAGGTGCATCGTTGGCGTGAACCGTACTGAACACCAGGTGACCGGTCAGTGAGAATTTCACTGCGATATCCGCGGTTTCAGAGTCCCGAATCTCACCAATCAGCAGGATATCCGGGTCCTGACGCAGGATGGAACGCAGCGATGCGGCGAATGTCAGTCCGATTTCGTCATGCATCTGCACCTGGTTGATCTTGGCAATCTGATACTCAACCGGATCCTCCACTGTCGTGATGTTGATCCCTTCGCTCTTCAGCTCCAGCAGCGATGCGTACAGGGTGGTCGATTTACCGCTTCCGGTGGGACCGGAGATCAGGATCATGCCATAGGGCTGGTTGATCCATTTCCGAAATACCCGCAGTTTCTCATCAGGAAAACCAAGGGTATTCAGATTCAGGGTTTTCCCCCCGAATCCCAGAAGACGCAATACCACCTTTTCACCAAAAATGGTCGGCAGGATGGACACACGCACATCGATTTCACGGTCAGTGGTCCGGATTTTCATACGGCCGTCCTGAGGCAGACGATGTTCCGCGATATTCAGGCGGGACAGGATTTTCACACGCGTCACCATCCCGTTCAGGGAGGTGATGGGCGGCGACATTATCTTTGCCAGCACACCGTCAATACGAATTCGGACATTCACTTCATCCCGTCCGGGTTCGATATGGATATCCGTGGAGTCGTTCCGAATGGCTTCCATGATGATCAGGTTTACCAGTTTAACAAAAGGCGCCTCATCGGCAGATACCTGTTCGGTGGATAAATCCAGTTCCTGCTGATCATCTTCATCACCGCTGATAATGGAGATATTGGAAATCGCGCTTTCCACTTCACCGGACTGACGGATACTGCCGTACACCTTGTCCAGTGTCCGGTTCAGCGCACCGATTCCCGCCACCAGCACTTCCGGCATGAGACCGGACAGCTTGCGGATGGAATCCAGCGTGGCCAGGTCGTCGGGATCGTCCATGGCCACGTAGATATTTGTTTCGGTCTTGTTCAGGGATATGACTTTTTTCTCTACAGCAAAATCTTCAGGAAGAATCCGGACATGCTCCAGCGGTGCATTCACCAGATCATCTTCCAGAATGAACTCCAGTCCCATCTGGAGCGCGTAGGCTTTCACGAATTCATCTTCGTTGATGGCCCCCTGCTTGATCAGGATGGCACCGATCTTGTCTTTCGATTCCTTCTGTTCCAGCAGTGCCGCTGCCACCTGTTCTTCGTCTATCAGTCCCTGGTGAATCAGAATATCGCCCAGTTTCTCAAATTGCGGATTAAACGTGTTCATCATATCCTAACAACAATTCCTTCTCAGATAGATCATTCAACAATATAAATCAGTTATTTCCCGTATGCAATCATCACGGAACATTTGGAGGACAAGTCATACATTCACCACCGGACCGCACCAGTGTGATTTCAAGCTGGTTGCTGGTTGTGGCCACCGGATAGAGCAGATCGACCCAGACGGTCGAAGTGTAATCTTCATATTGACACTGTTCACACGGGTCCTGACAGAGTTCGGGTTCTTCCGGCTGACACATGGCAATATTATACACGAACTGGAACTGAGCCATGCCGTTGGCATCGGTGATGGCCTGATTCGGCGTAATATAGATACCGCCGATGGCCGTCAGCTGCAGCAGTCCGCCGTCAATATTTTCACTGTAGAAATCCTGCAGACGGGCCGTCACCGTAATTAAACCGGTGGTGCAGCCGTTTCCGCCCTGATCGTATTCATTGGGGAACGTCGTGAAATCCCAGAACTGGACATCGGCACTGATGACAATCTGGCCCGGCTGGAAGGGCAGCATAGTGGGTGCAAAGTTGTGGTTGAACCGGCTGTCAATCACCAGATAATTGCCCACATCATCAAAGGCCTGTGCCTTTACGATAATATTACCAAAAATAGGATTGGACGTATAGTACAGTGCACTCCAGGCAATCCCCTGAAATGCATTGCCGGCATCACCGCCGCCGAATTCAGAGGGTTCACCCGTCAGTACATGCTCCGCCACAATGAAGCAGGGATGCTGCCTGGGTGCCCAGATCGGAGTGCCATCAACAATGACCCCTTCACCCGGAGTCGGGACCGGCGGTACAACCGGAACCTGACAGTTATATACCAGTGAGTCCATTGGCAGGTCGTCAGACGGACCCCAGATAACAAAATCACCGATGGTGTATGTGCTGTCAGGACTGAAAAGTTCTGCAGCCTCATACAGGGTCAGCCAAACACTGGTGGAGTCTTTGACCGGGTTGGCATGGAGGTCCCAGACATTCACCGACAGCGGCAGCTGGTAGTTACCGCCGGAGATGGGTGAAATTTCTGATGTGGCAAAATTGATCTCACCATATGCCGGAGGACCGGTAATCACGGTGGTCATCACATTCTGGGCATAGGCGATCATTGTGGTTTCATCATACATCATCTCGCCAATCTCATACAGCTCTGTCCGAATGCGGACCGCACCGGGGAATGTACCGGAATTCAGTGTAACGGATGCATATCCGTTGGCGGACTCAACACTCACCCACTCGCCGGGATTGTATTCATCATTCAGCGTACAGCCGCTGGGGGCCGGGAAAGTAATGGAGAAACGGACCTGATAGGGATCAGACACGGTATTGCCGTTGCTGTCCACAATTCTGGCGTTGATTTCAGTGGTTTCGATACCGCCGCCGCCGACCACCATGATCTCGTTGGGTTCAGCGTCAATAAGTTCGATGAATGCCGCATAGGTGGAGTTCAGCAGTACATGGGTGGTATCTCCCATTGATTCGTATTCACCAATGATATTTGCCAATCCGGCATCATTGCCCATATAGAAATTGGCTGTCGCAACCAGAAGACTGTCACCGGTGCTGTTTTCAAAATATCCCGGAGGCAGATCGGTTTTGGCATACATGGTGTTGAAGAATCCCACTTCATCCACATTGCCGAAATCCAGCCATGTACCGGCGGAATCTTCAAAACTGTCAAAGGTCACAATGGAATTGGGTGCCGGACCGAATCCGAGAGAATCCACATACGCGGCGTAGATAATGGTCTGGGTTTCCAGTTCCTGGGTGTCTTCATTCAGCCAGGGCAGCACTTCATATTCCGGCCATACGCGGAATTCCGCCCGGCAGTCCGGGCAGTCCGGAATATTGTTCTGGAAAGTAATGGCCAGTTCTTCAGACTGGGCGTTGTCCTGATCCTGGGTAGAGATGGTGAAATGGATATCTCTGGAATCTACCCCTTCAATAATATTTGGAGATGACTCAAAATAGGCTTTTGCCACACCCACCGAGTCGGTGATCACACTGCTGCTGGGTGTCAGGAAGCCATAATCGAGGTCATTGTCGTCCATGTCAAAATTGATAACGATACCCGGGATACCGCCGCCCAGAGCATTCTGAGCGATGGCGTACAGGGTGTCAATGTAAGTACTGTCCAGGTTGGTGACTGAAATCACCGGAGCGGACGGATAAACCACAAGGTTCTGCGGAAGGACGATCTGTTCCACCGCTGAAATGTGGATAAAGTCTTCATGGAGGATATTGCCGGTAATGGGATCTTCCAGCCAGGCATACAGTTTGTCGATGCCGTTATTCAGCACCGAATAACCGATTTCCGCGAATCCGGCCACATCATCCAGAGAATCAACCGGCTCGGACGTGTACACCAGATGGGTTTCCAGAATACCATTGGCAAATGTGCCAGGGCCGTTGTCAATCCGGAACCGTACCGGAATATTTGAAACGCCGACAGCATTGTCATCTTTTGCCACCACTTCCAGTGTCCCGTATGTCAGGACGTTTACCGTATCATTCAATGTGGTAAATCCAAATTCAACCACATCATTGACATTACCCACACCGCGTACGTCGATATTGACCATCATGGTGTCACGGTATTCATCGTTGACAAATGTGATGAATTCAATGGTTTCGGTTGTGCCGGCAGGAATCTCACCGGGATTGGCATAAAACACAGACACGGCCAGACCGGTGGTGTCACTCAGCACCGTGCTGGCACTGAAGTAACCGGTGGGACTGGACTTGGTGTAATGCACGGGGACGCCGGAAAGGGCACCGCCGGATTCATCGGTGATACGGGCAAAAATGGTGTCACTGATTCCGATGGAGGTGTTGTTCCACAGAATTTCACCCTGATCCAGCCAGGAATTAAAGTTGCGGACCAGTTCCGCCTGTCCGCCCTGCTCAGTCTGGAGGAAAATATCCTGTTCTACTTCAGGATAACCTTCAGCACTGCCGCCGTGTACCCGGACCCGAACAGTGGCTTTTTCTTCTCCATTGAACGCATTCAGACCAATACGGTATGTGGATTCCACCTGGCCGGCTTCATCAGAGATCTGATAAACCGGACTGACTGAACCAATGGTCACACCGTTGACAGACAGGTTTGACAGACGGATGGGTACATGCTGAACTTCCGCATCGTCGCTGTCTTTCACTGTCACACGGATGGTGGAAGCGTATATAGAATCAGGAAATTCATCTAAAAACTCAATGGTTTGAGGAGTCGCGGATACCTGAATTGATTCCACCAGATTGGAGTAGTAATCTTCCACGGTGATGAAGGCGATATCGGCTTCGGCATCCACACTGCTTTCGGTTCGGTTCAGCTCATTGGTTTCCGGAATATCATAGCGGCCGGGATTTTCTTCCATCACCCGCAGCAGTTCCGCCATCTGAATGTAGGAATGGATCCGGATGGTGCCGATGGCTTCCTGAGCCAGGACTTCCTGACCTTCAATTGTCAGGGTGATAGTGGCTTTACCGGAAGTATTGGTCACCGCCATATTGGCAGAGAGAATGCCCAGGATTTCGTAAGCTTCATCAAATTCATAATATACCGGCAGATTTTCCACACCCAGTCCGCCGGCATCGCGCACGTAGGCATTCAGCTCGATGTTGTAGGTGGAGTCTGCAGCTGTGGATTCGTACAGGTACTGTCCGCCCAGCGCACTGGCGCTCGTAATGAGGGTCATGGTCTGCGCCTGTGTTGCCAGAGGCAGCACCACGATGTGATCGGTGGCCGCTGCTGAGTTTTCATACTGGTCCGTATAGGTAACGGTCAGTACGACCGGATTCCAGGCTGTGCAGGTATCCAGCTGATCTCCGCTGGTGCATTCGCTGGCATAGCCGTCATCATTGAATTCGACATAGACCCGACCGTTGCTGTCGGTTTCATGCTCATCATTCACAAAGCTGATGGAACCCTGGCTCCAGGTGAAAACCGGAACGACACCGGTAACAGGAGCATTGTTCTCATCCAGCAGTGTGGCGGTGAACAGCGTTTTGGTCAAACCCATGTCCGCATAAATCGTATCCTGCTGAGCGCTGTGCGTCAGCGTGATGGTGTAGCTGAACTTTGGCTTTTCCGGACTGGTGGTATCACAGCTGTGGAACAGCATGGATACGGCCAGCAGGGACCAAAGAATATGAAGGACTGTTTTCCTCATTTTTAATGCTCCTTTATTCCTTTTCATCAACATCATTTTCCAGATACACCTCAGGCAGCATTTCTTCAGTAGCACGATGCATATCCTGTTTAATTATACCGGAGTAATTATCTAGGACAATACGAGGTGTGATTTGGATAATGAGATCGGTTTTATTTTCCGTTTCAATGGTGTGTGTGAACAGCTTCTTTCCCAGCCAGGGAATACGCCAGAACAGCGGGAAGCGGTGTTCCACATAGTTTTTTCCGCCGCTGAGCAGACCGGCAATGATGATGGATTCACCGTCTTTAACGCGTACGGTGGTGTTGGAAATTCTTTTCTTGACCCAAGGAATGTTGCGGTCGGGACCGATAAAGTCATAAATAGAGCTGACTTCCGGTGTGACAGTTGTGGTAATGAAACCGTCCGTGTTGACGATGGGTTTGATGGTAAGTTTGATGCCCACTTCTTCACGCTGGACCTGAACCTGTCCGCCCACACCGCCGGATGACAGAATGTAGGGAACCACATCCACCATCTGGATGGTGGCTTCTTTTCCGTTCAGAGCCACAACCTGGGAATTGGCCAGCAATTCGGCTTTGTTTTCTTTCAGCAGCAGATCCAGAGTCACATCAAAGGCATTCAGCTGACGGCTGAAGCGGATGGGCTCGGATGCGTCCAGACGCTGAAAGTACATCTGCGCCGGCAGTTCACCGAAGGCCATGGGCGAGAAGTCTTCTTCGATGGTGCCGTCAGAACTGGTCCTGATGGTCATGCCCGGTACCAGGGAACCGGACTTCTGTCCGTTAATCAGGACCGGTGCACCGGTTTCTGCAAAGATGTTTGTGATGCTGGCCAGCTTGCTCCAGTCCACCCCAAGCTGTTCTTCATCATCCATGGCCACTTCAATCAGTCTGGCTTCCAGTTTGATCTGAAGGGCAGGTACGTCCACCTTTTTGATGATTTCTTCAATTTCGGCAATTTTCTTGGGACTGGTACTGATGAGAAGTTTGTTACCGGTTCGGTCCACGGCAATTTCTTCAGTAATATTTTCCAGGAGATCCTTGACTTCCTGGGCATTGGCATATTTCAGCGGAAGGACATGGGAGTCAATTCCCACTTCTTCTCTGAGTTTGGAGGGATGGGCCACCAGAATGGATTTTCCAACAATCTCGTAACTCAAACCGGCTGCTCGAACGACCAGATTGATTGCCTGATCAATGGGCACATCCGACATATGGATTGTGAGGCGGTCTTCAGCATTCACCTGAGGACCGGTTACAATATTATATTCGCTTTCTTCTGCCAGTATCGCCAGGATGGTTGCCAGATGGGTGTCTTCCGCATGAACAGTCACTGTGGGATTTCCTTCGACCTGAATTCCCGAGGGAGTCGCCTGCGCAAAGACGAAGCAAGCTAAAGCAATAATAACCACTAACTTCTTCATATAATTTTCCTTACACTCTCTTTTGTTGTTGATGATTAATTATTTCTCGTCCGTCGCAATACTGGGTAACAGTGAAAAAGTGCGGACAATATCTTCTTTTGAATAAGTAACATCTGTAGGCGTAATCTTCATGACCAGACCACCGGCAACAGAATCTCCGGCTGTGACATGAAAAATACGATCCTTGTAATGGGCGATTGCATGGTTGGTTTTCCCGGCAATTCCGGCCGAAAACCGGACACTGCTGCCGCCGTAGAATCGTCCCAGGGCATCATCATCCATCATGATAACGCGTGACAGATCTGTTGGAATCTCTTTTGCACGGAATTTGAATTCCTGACGTTCCACGAAATCGTTTTCCAGCGTGACAATCTGTTCTGATAATGCCTTATCTGTACCAACTGTCTCACTGTTGTACACAGCCCAGAAATCATCTGTGGTTGTGTACATTTTATAGATGAACCAGCCGGAGGCCACCATTACGATAAAAGACAATACCAGCAGCGCTTCCCAGATAAATTTTTGTCTTAAATTCATAACCTACCCACTGCTCTTTTTAAGGGTTATGGTGGCTATTTCCATCTCCACCACCTGATTCATTAACTGATCGGCATTCCGAATGGTTGAAATCCTTTCCACCCCGTTATGGAATGCAAATTCTGTGATTTCAATCAGTCGGTCATTGCTCTCCAGTTCAGCCAGAAACTTGCCGTATTCTTCAAACGTGCATTCAATTTCCAGCTCATAGGGTGTCTCGGTATAATATCTGGATTCTGAGATGGATTTCGGTTTGATGCGGATTATTTCAATTTCCAGCCGATCCAGAATATCCGTCAGCTTATTCAGGAATTCCATGGATGCCATATCAAAGCGAACATCATCCTTGTTCACTGCCAGATTGTTGGAGAAAATCTCATACACGCGATCCAGCTGATCGGACAGGATCTGTGAGGTGATAAGCTTTTCATTCTGCCGGGTCTGGTCATCTTCCAGATCGGTAATGATGGTCGGTTTGGCATTATATACAGCCATATAGGTATACCAGAAGCCAACGCCGAAGACCAGCAGAACGAGTCCAAGTATAATATTCCGGTTCATGCTGTCTTACCCTCCGATTTTTCCTTGGCTTCCATTTCCTCCAGGGCTTTTTCCTGACGGGTCTTCACGCGTCTTGGCTCTCTTTCCCGGGCTTCAATCTTGAACTGAAGGATTTCCTGTCCACGGGTGATGTGCCGGTCGGAACTGAGAAAACGGATATATTTAAAATCACGGTTGATGGTGGGTTCATTTTCCAGAACATCCATAAACTTCTCAACCACTGTAAATTCTTTTTCGTCAGAATACAGGTGTGAAATTCCCGATATCACAAAGCGGGCATTGTCATGTCCTTCATACAGCGCCAGTTCAGTGATGGCCATGTCTTCTGGTGTTATTTCCGACAGTGCTTTCAGCTTGTCGGCCCACAAAATACGCTCCTGCTCTCTCTTGTAAAGATTCTGTATATCCTTCTTGGATAAGTCAAGCTGCGCATCTGCTTTCAGCTCGTTTATCTGTCGCTTAACGTCTTCAATGCGACTTTCGCGCTCAGTGATCAGCTTGCCCAGATCTTCATTTATGGTATAGACTCCGTAACCGAGTCCGCCAAAAATAAGCAGGATCAGGACAAATCCGACCCACCGCCAGCGCTCCCGGCGCATTTCCAAAAGCTGCGCCCGGTTGATGGTCTGGTTAAGATCGATGATTATGTATCTGTTCATTGTACCTTTTCAGCCTCGTTTTGTTGTATTGGGAATTCTGATTTCACTTACCGACAATCCGATACCGGGCCCCCGTCGGGAGTTCCGGTCATTCAGGAAACGCTTAGCGCTTTTTATCCTTCTTTTCAATACCGCGCAGGGCACAGCCCAGTGCCACCGCGTACTGCGGTTTGTTTTCGATCTCCTTTTTGGATTCGATTTTAAGGAAAGGATTCAATTCCTGAATTTCTACATTCAGATTTTCGGCGATGAATTCTTTCAGGCCGGGTGTGGCGGCAGAACCGCCGGAGATGTAGAATTTATTAAAGTGGGACTGACCCGTTGTTTTCATGTAGTACCGAAGCGTTTTACGGATTTCTTCCACCAGATGGGTGTACACCGTTTTTTCCGCTACCTTGATGCCGAAGCTTTCTTCTTCCTTCTTCTCGGCGCCGGCTTCAGCCGCCTTGATGCCGTCACGGATTTTCACAACTTCCGCATCCATGTACTTCATGTTCTGGGCCGCCGCGGTTGCTTTCGAGAAGTGGTGTCCTCCAAAACCCAGTTCACGGGTAAAAAATGACTGGTTCACCCCCCAAACTACCAGTGAAGTGGTTACCATGCCCACGTTCAGAATAACATCCACACCTTCCGGTGTCAGTCCTTCTGCGTTCAGGTAGGTATTCACGAGAGAGATGGGATCGGCATCAAAAACACCGTTTCTAAATCCGGCATCCTTCATGATCTCATCATGGGTCTGTATAATATTTTTGGATGTCGCCACCAGAAGCACATTCACTTTGTCCAGTTCCGTAGGGTCACTGCCCAGCACGTGGAAATCCATCACAGCATGGGTGCCGTCCATGGGAATATGCTTCTTGGCTTCAAACTCCAGTGAAGATGCCAGTTCGTCATCAGACATTTCCAGAGTCGTAATCTGACGCACACTGACATTGCTGCCGGAAACAGAGGATACAACATGCTTGGCCCGTTTTGGATTGATGCGCATTTCCCTGCACAGTTCCATGATCGCAGAAGTCCAGTGGGATTTGGTCACTGTTTCAGGATCAAACTTGCCAAAGTCGTCTAAAATTCTTTTTTTACCGATATTCTGAACGGTATATCCGCCAGCTGATTTTTCCAGCTGGATTATTTTGACATCAGAATAACCAAAATCAATTCCAATGGCCATGATTTACTCACTCACTCCGTATTGTACTAGGTTAACACTCACCTCATCCGTTTCAAACTCAATGGAAGGATAGTAGGGCGGTGGTCCGCAGGTTAAGTTGCGGTCGTAATAGTAGTTTTTATCCATGCCGATGTCTCCGGTATTGTAGGGTCCCGGATTGTTTCTCATCATATAGCCGCGGTATTTCTGCACTATACCGCCCCATAAGGTGATTACCCCGCGATCATCCCCGTTTCCGGACCCACCGTAAATATCCGGTCCGCGTCCGTCACCGTATGGGGGATCACAGTAACGAATCGGATCTCCGAACGGATCAATTGCGTTGACATTGCTTGTACAGGTATTCTGGCAGTAATGCATGGCAAAACTTTCATTGAATGCAACGATGGCGGCATTCACTTTTACATTGCTGCGGTTCATCTGCGTGTTGGCGATGAAGACATTGGCACCGGATACCAGCCCCATGATGTAGTCGCTGCCTTCAGAGCAGTCATCCACCGGCTGCATATTGCCCATGTTTCCAAAGCTGGACTGCGCATTGGTGAGATCGCCCGTGATCCAGATGTTGCACCAAAGCGTATCATAAGGAGGGCTTATGTTGTTATTCCACGCATGCCTGCGATAGGTTTGATATTCATCAGTGACAACGGTATATCGACCGCTGAATTCCCCCCGTACCCGAACCGGACCTCCCTTCACATAGATGACTGTCGGTCCGTGATCAAAGACCACCTCGTCCTGGAGAATGGCAGTGGTCGGTTCTCCGTCCACAGGATCAAGCATCGGATAGTCATAATGAAACAGTCCGTGCGAGGCCAGTATTGTATTGTCTGCCCATTGTTCATAGTAGTCGTCACCCACCTCCTGACCGAATTTGGCGTGGTACATCCACAAATCTTTCTGATATGGGTAACAGCTTCGCAGATCTGTCGCAGAAAGACAAAGGTCGGGATCATATCCTCCGGGAACATCAGACCAGTCCAGGTGAAGTTGAGCGATGGGAAAGTACAGAGGCAGACCGCCATTGGGTTCCCAATGGGGCGGTTTCAGGAACCACCAGCGCCGGACCCTGAATCCTTCCGGGATAAAGGTCAATTCCGTCATGATCAGGGTGTCGCGGTGGATAGGAAACATCCAGTTCAGTTTTTCAGTGGCATCATACACGTATTTGGCGGCGTTTTTGGTGGTTTCGTATCCGGATGGGGGCAGATTGATGGGCGGTTTGCTCAGTGTATCAGGCTCACCCTGAAATACTAAATTGAAATTGCACATACCCATGTCCGGAAACGGCTGGCCGTATGTCAGCCATACCGTGTGATGGAACACGGGACAGCCGTAGTCACTCATTACAAACTGACCGTTGGTCTGCACATTCCCGCCGCCCAGATCATCGCCGGCACCGAAGGTGACCTCACGCCGGCTCCCGGGACTGTTGAACACGAAGGGATGCCCTCCGGCCCGCTCACTTTCCGTGAGATACATGTACTCCGCCAGTGAAGCCTGATCAAACGCCATGGAGGCTGTTGCATGAATGGGCTTCATCTCGCCATTCACTGTTCTGATATGCGCCTCACCTTCAGCTTCTGCAATCCGCTGGACGGTAAAGGTTTCATTCAATCCCTGACGCAAATCCACTTTCGTGTAGGACCCCTGGGACTGGTGCAGCAGGGGGATATTGTCAAGCCGGCGTCCCGGCAGGGTGGAATCAATCTGCGTGAAAGCTTTTGAAACCACAGCCTTGAAGCCTGTTTCAGCCAGACCGGATTCGGCGTTGTAATAGGCCTTGGTATGAGCAACTCGCCGGTTCAGGGTGAACCGCTTGGTCTGGGCCCATTTGAAATATGCAAACACCATGGATGTGCTGACGATGACAAAAACGATGGTGATTGGCAGTATGCTGCCTTTCTGCGAGCGGAATTTATTCATCTTTCTCATCCTTACTGCAACGGCAGGGCACTGCCGCTGCTGTTTTGGTTGGAAACGAGGTAATAATTGCGTGCAAAGATATCACGTCTGAATTCGAACGGTGTGACTATTCGCCGATTCCTGCGATAGGTAATCAGGTCAATGTCAAGTTCGATTCGATAAATGTACTGCCGCATTTTCGTAATATCCTGGCCCACGTTGCCGTCGAAATTTGTCGTTGGAATCGGATCCACCCAAAATCGTCTCAGTTCAATGCGTGCATTCTGATCCATGAAGGATACAATTCGTGGCAGGTCCGGTTTGTCACTGGACCCGGCCATCTGGTGAGGATTGTAGTCCCGCACCATACCTTCATCGGGATCGACAAAGATGTAGAATTTATCGCCGCTGGAAACCTCTGTTCGAAGGGTTCGATTGGCATTGACGGAACCCAGTGTGACCTTGATCGCTGACCTTAGACTTTTTGCGATCTCATCCACCACCAGATTGCCATAATGGTTCACGTCTTCCGCAACCTGTTCTTTATTCAGATAAGAAACGATTTCGGAATGGGAATAATACAGACCCAGCATAACGGCAGCCGAGATAATCATGGCCAGCACCATTTCAGCAAGGGTTATACCCTGTTCAGCGCGTAAATGATTCTTGAAACTGCTCATCTTGGTTTCAGCAATTGATAGGTGATAAATCTCATTTCTCGTTCCGTTTTGTGACCGAATGACGGATCCTGCCATTCGATGCGGGTCACCAGACGGTAATAATGTGCGATGGTATTTCCGCTGCTCATTCGATCGGTGTGCTGAAACAGCTCGCCCAT
This sequence comes from uncultured bacterium, assembly GCA_964527215.1. GTDB lineage: Bacteria > Fidelibacterota > Marinisomatia > SCGC-AAA003-L08 > JACNLC01 > CAZGNZ01. Next base: position 97,337 of record CAZGNZ010000009.1, read on the forward strand.
TATATCCGGTCCGTCTTCGACTTCCCGTAATATCACCTTATCTCCCTGTCCTCCTACCTGGTCCGGCGTATCTCCGGCGACAAACACTCTGGCTTTGTAATACTCTGTGTAGTCACGGAGTTTTTCAAAAGCTTTCTCTTCCAGAGCAATTGAGTTGAGCTGCGCCTTGGCATATGCCACACCCTGCATCAGACCGATAGAGGCGACGGCGATAATAATCACCGCCACCACTACTTCTATCAGGGTAAATCCAGGTGTTCCATCGGAAAATCGGGGTCTTTTGCCAGGTTGTGTATTCAACATTCCTGCTTATTAAAAGATTGATTTGCGGAAATTATCAGGATTATCAGCAATCTGTGCGGCGTCTTCCCGTGCAATCTTTCCCTGCATCACCAGACGCTGCAGATCAGCATCCAGGGTCTGCATTCCTTCCGTTCCACCTGACTGCAAGACAGTGGGGATCTGATAGATCTTGTCTTCACGAATCAGATTTCGAATTGCTGAATTGGCCACCAGAATCTCAGAGGCCGGTATCCGGCCGGTACGATCCTTTGTCGGCAGCAGTTTCTGAGCCACAATGGCTTCCAGAGACTCCGACAGCATGGATCTTATCTGTGATTTCTGTGAAGCGGGAAATACATCGATAATACGGTCGATGGTCTTCGCCGAACTGGATGTATGGAGTGTGGACAGGACCAGGTGACCGGTTTCAGCAGCAGTCAATGCCAACTGAATGGTTTCCAGGTCACGCATCTCACCCACCAGAATTACATCCGGATCTTCACGCAGGGCTGACCGCAGCGCGTTTGAGAAACTCAATGTGTTCGCGCCCAGCTCACGCTGGTTAATCAGGCAATTCCGGGAAGTATGATAGTATTCAACGGGATCTTCAATGGTGATGACATGACACTGCCGCAGATCATTGATATGGTCAATCATGGCCGCCAGGGTCGTGGATTTACCACTTCCCGTCGGACCGGTCAGCAGAATGAGTCCCTTTTCCTTGCTTGCCAGCGTGTTGATAAACGGAGGCAGCTGCAGTTCTTCAACTGACAGAATTTCTGAAGGAATGGTCCGGAATACACCGGCAATCCCGTTCAGCTGGGAAAAGAAATTCACACGAAAACGGCCGTGTCCGTCCAGCGCTGTCGAGAAGTCGATTTCCATCTTATCTCTGAACATCTTACGCTGATTGACATCCATGACTTCTTCCATGATCTTGCCCATTTCATCGTCATCCAGTTTCGGCAGCTGCAGTTTACGCATTTCGCCGTGGATGCGAACCATGGGAATCGCACCTACACTCAAGTGCAGATCCGATGCTCCACTGTCGATGGAATACTTAAGTAATTCTTGGATCGATATGGACATTATTCCTCTTTCTGCCCGTATCCCTTATATTCTCCATCGTCGATGTAATAGGTCAGAATTTGGCCTTCACCACCCTTCATCTCAGCCAGACTGGTTGCGGTGATTTCAACGTCGGAGAGATCAAACTGCCATTTTCTTTTGGTAGCCAGAGAGACTTCCAGATAGCCGTCTTCTTCCAGAGTTTCAATTGCTGTCGGCCACTCACCTGTCTCCTGTTCAAACACTTCGGCAGCCTGCAAAATAGCCTGTATGGTGACCTTTGCATCTGAAGCATAACCGCGCTGAACATAACGCATGTAAGTTGGGATAGCAATCGCAGCCAAGATACCGATAATGATAACCACAACCAGAATTTCAACCAGTGTGAAACCATCTTGCATCTTTTTACTGATTTTGTTCATTTACGTCTCCGTTTATATTATGTCGTTATTTGAGAAAAATTGACGAGAATGAAATCGCTGAAATTTATTGCGAAATTCAGAATGCAGACCGGAAGTATTTGTTACAGAATGTAAGTCAATTTTTGTACCTGCTTATCTGCAATTACTTATTTTCTTAAGATTTTCAGTGAGATATTAAAACCTGATTTTTGTAACAAATGTTGGCAATAGCGTGAAGCTGAGTTGGAAAAAAGAACGCTGAACCGCGGTCCGGATATGTATTGAATTGATAAAAAGACCAACAGGTAATCATACCATTCAAATTGAAAACAAATGAGAAAAATCGGGCTTCGTTTTTCAATGCGCGTTGCAGGCTCCTGCATGCCTGATAATTGATTTACCTCAGCAAAATGGATGTCTGTCGAGATGACGGTTTGGTAATTTTTGAACACGCCTGAATGCCTGCATGAATATCCAGCTCCGTTTTTGAATTAAACCCGGCATAAGAATTATTCATATGATAAATTTTTTCGCACTTCAGTCAGCACTAAGACATCACGACAGCATTAACCGGGTATTTAACCTGCCAGTGAGAATACGACTGTTTAATTTACTATTCAGGGGTCTGAATGGAGATTCCAATCCGGAACTGTGATTCCGTCCGGATTTGGCGGCGGGCCCACCTGATCAAAAGCAGTAAAAATATTCTTCCCTGCTGGGTTTTTGAATATTATGGAATAAGGAATCTGATCTGCGCCGCTTTGTACCGTCTGGAGGCAGGTTTTCACTGTCATTGAAAAATGGTCCTGATGGTCCATCCAAAATTAGAACCAGTGTTTTTCAACTCAGTTGAAACCGGGATGTATTGAGCAAAGGGCAGATAAAAGAAAACCCGGGGCAGTACCCCGGGCGGGTGGTTCATAATTTACATGCTCTCAGCATAAATGACTGTTAACAAATCAGTCCTTCAGGCTGCTGGAAAATGAATAGTGACGCAGGAAGATCGCTCCCCGGATGTCCGGTTTTCAGCAGGGTTTCTTCATCGGCGATCCCGCATCAACCATCTAACAGCAAAGTTGTTACCGGTTATAGCGCTGCCGGTATTCCTCCACTTTCTGTTCCATTTCTTCAAACAGCTCCGTGGATCGCATCATTGTGTACAGCTGTTCATCCTGCTTTATCTTCTCTAAAAGGCGTTTATGAGCAGCGGATTCATCCCATTCAAGCAGGACATAGGCCCGGTAAATTTTCCCGGTATCGCTGGATTCTTCCTGAATCTCTTTTTTGACCATGGCATAATCCTGCAGCGCAGTTGACAGCACCTGCTCCTGTGTGAGAGAAAACTGGTCAATGATGTGAGAATCCGGCCCCAGTCCGGTTTCCTCCTGGGCCCGCTTGGTCAGTCCGTTCATTTCGGAGTTGATGGTCCTCGCAAGCTGGCTGGCGGCATCCAGTTCCGCTTTGCTCACAGCAAGCTGCATATCCTGACTGGTTGCAGAAGATGATGAATACCTGAAATGGATACTGTCCGGAGTGTGAATATACCAATCCGGAGCGGATTTTATTGTTTTTCGGTTGGCGTCCGGCGACAGATCCGGTCCTTTACTGCCGGAACAGTTCCAAACCAGGATTCCTGCCATTGCCAGTACACAGAATTTTACAATAGTCTTATTCATGTTTACTCCCAAGGTTACTTGTGTTAAATCTTATCTGGTGATATGGTTGATTCGCGACAACTTGTAATTCATCGTTTTATGATTCGCGCTGCGGTATGATCGTTATACTGTTCAGCCTGTCAGGCAGTTTGCCTTCAAAATAAAAACCGTCAATGGCTGTATTCCTGTGCCTGATCACGGAGACAATTGAATTTCAGCAGAAAGCATACAAAACATAATCAAAATTTGAATCCCAAATACCAAGTTCCGAATGTCAACGCTGCTCTATGACAGCCTTCAATTCAGGAAAGATGTCATGGTCCATTTTCTGGAGAATTTTTCTGATCCCGTCAAAGCCGGCATTGGGAAACGACTGATAGCTGACCCCCTTCCTGCGACTGACAGTCACCTGCCCCAATTCATTTCCGGTAAGCAGATCTCGCACTTCGATGTTCAAATCGGCTGTTGTTTGATACAACAGCTGTCCGTAGTATTTTTCCGGGACATCCTGCAGCTTCCGGGTGGACACCGTCACTTCCAGCAGGAGATCGGCATAGGACTGTTTGACAAAGGAGGCCTGATAGGTTTCAGTCAGCCATCGTTTTAACTGAGGGGTTATCACATAACTGTCCAGCTGAGTTGCCAGGTTTTCTTCTGAGGCTTTCAGACAAATTCGAAGTCCCCGCACTTTTATCGGCAGGGTGAGTGATGGAAAATCATCCGTAAACTGCAATCCATCTTCTCTTGCCAGCAAAACCGACCGATCTACAGTGATTTTCAACAGACGCGGACTGTCGCCGGAATGCAGTCTCCGGACGGCAATACCACTGATTCCATTTTCATCCGTGATGCTGATATCGTCGTTTGCCAGATCGGCATTCGGCAAATCAACACGAAGAGGAATACCAGATATCGGCGTGCCTGATATTCTGTCGATGCAAACAACGCGGAACTCCAGATTCTGCGGAAGTCCGGAAACGGCCTGACTGTCTGCATCAGCCATTGTCAGCTTTATCCTGCGGCTGAATTCCAGAAGTTTCTGCTGCAAATAGACGGGAAGCCGGATTTGCCGGTCATTCCCGTCCGGGTTTTCAATCAACATTTCATCATCCAAATACGGCTCAATCTGCGCAACCGCGTCCGCCCAAAGCCGGAATGATTTGGCACCAAAGCCGGATTCCGCCTGCTTCAGAAGCTCCCGTGACTGCGCAACCGCTGATCTTCGCTGATCGGCGATGCGTGCATAGTAATCGGATTGTGAAAGCCGCAGCAATACGTAATGACGGTTATCTGAGAAGTGGCTGTCTACCAGTTCCAAAAGTGTCAATTCATTTTCAATTCGAAGCGCACTGATGGATTTGGTATAGTCATGGAGATCGGTATTATGTTCTGTCATTATCCGTGAAACAGATCCGGATATTTCTACTGAAATCTGTGTGGATATTTCCTGGATGGCCTGGATTCGTGCATCTTCACGGGTATGTGCAATGCCCACACCGTACCAGTAATCCTGGACGACTGGCTGCTGCATCACCCAGTCCGGCAGCGGTTCAGGTTTAGGAGTACAGCCGACTGCCAGCAGAGCCCATCCCAGCAGAATCATCCATTCCGGTTTAAATAAAGTGAGTTGCATTGGTCGATAATGGTATATTGAAACTTGGGGATATATTATCAACAAGGGGATGTCGGTTGGAAATGAAATATTGCTGTCGGCGTGTTGGTTGAGCGGGTGAGTGCGGGAATGGTGAAATGGTATAATGGTGTATTAGTTGATTGGTTGGGTCAGGTTTCGCAGGCTGGGTGCGGTTGAGTGGGTTAACAGTGGTCAGCGCAAGGGCTGAGAAGTACAAGTATTGTCGCGCATTCAGGACAATTTCAGTCAGTCTGAGCGGAGAACAGACTGTCGAGATTGGATGTTTCATGGTGCGAATGAGATGTTGTTGTTCGAGTCCCGTCTGATTTTCGACGGGACGAGTTAATCTCAATGAATTTCCCCGCCCGTCAGCTGACGGGACGGGGTATCATTAGTGATATAATCATTTTTCATTTCGCCGCCACGCCAAATGGCGGATTTTCAACAAGCGGCGGGGAATGCACCCAAGTACACTTGCCCGTCAGGAGACGGATTAAAAATCCGCCAACTGGCGGATTCAATGAAACAATATATCGAGATGAAATTGGTCTGCTGCGCATGTTCTTTTGGTTCTTTTCTTCGAAGAAAA
>CAZGNZ010000010.1:0-98240 GCA_964527215.1 uncultured bacterium
CTCAACCAATACCATTTTGCCAAGGCCAAACGCAGTTGCAGTGCCATGAATTTCTCTAACCCGAATATTTCATGAGAAATCTATTCCGATGATGGATCTGCTCAATTCTACAGCGTTATACTCGAAAAATGTTCTCAACGTACTGTCCAGTACGATTTCACTCATTTTTCTTCATATGCCTTGTAGAATCAATCATTTTCATCATCTCATTGCGAAGTCTCATGAAATATCCGGGCTAAAATAGAATGTTCTTTTCTTCGAAGAAAAGAACCAAAAGAACATGCGCAGCAGACCAATTTCATCTCGTTTATATGTTTCATTGAATCCGTCATTTGGCGGATTTTTAATCCGTCTCCTGACGGACAAGTTGTACTGGATGCATTCCACGCCGCTTGTTGAAAATCCGCCATTTGGCGTGGCGGCAAAATGAAAAATGATTATATCACTAATGATACCTCACCCGTCAGCAGACGGGCGTGGAAATTCATCGACATTGTACCGGACTGTACATTGAGAACAACTATCCCGAATATTTCATGAGAAATCTATTCCGATGATGGATCTGCTCATTTCTACAGCGTTATACTCGAAAAATGTTCTCAACGTACTGTCCAGTACGATTTCACTCATTTTTCTTCATATGCCTTGGTGAATGAGAACCCATGGGTTCTTTAACGGAAAAAGCTTCTTTGATAGTCAGCACAAAATCGTGTTGAATTTTAGCTTTTTCCGCATCAATACATTTTCATCATCTCATTGCGAAGTCTCATGAAATATCCGGGCTATCAAGCGAAATTGAAACGGGATCGACCTGAACTATCATCGTCCGGTAAACCTGAAGCATTCCACGCATAGATATTCACGTGAAACATGCGGGTTAACACCAACCGCCACTGGTGACGGACAGTCAGTTTCATGCAATTTTGAATGAAGGTGAGGATTGTGAATTCGTATCGGTTGGAAACAGATTCAGGGAAATCAACAGAACCATACGGGCTTGCAGGGAAGGTGTTCATTCCATTCTATCTGCACTGCAGCATATTATTTCAAAGACGCTTGGTTAAAACTTTGTTTTACATCAGAAACAATCTTTTTCAATTTATGGATATCCAACGGTTTCTCCAGAAAACCCCGATATTCAACCATTCCGACCTCCTTTTTGACAGTGTCAGTCGTATACCCGGACATAAAAACAATTGGTATTTTTCGATATTCATGAATCTTTCGGGCAGTTTCGATTCCATCCATCTTTCCGGCCAGACGAATATCCATAAGAATGAGATCGGGTGCTTCCTCGACAACGCTCTCAATGGCAGCTTCACCATCTGAAACCGAATATGACCTGCTGCAGCCCATAACGCTCAGATCTTCACAGAGACTTCTGGCAATAATAATTTCGTCCTCAACCACCAGCACCCTGAACTTCGAACCCTTTTCAAATTCCTGATTCATACACCTTTTCTTCATTTCTGTTAATAAAACAGTGCTTTCAATCGGTGCGATGCCGACAATGCGTTTGATTTTTCAGCAGCCTCTGCTTAATCCGAAAACGCAATAACCCAGTCTTGGCCAAACCTTTTTTTATCTGATCCTGAAAACGGATACGTTTGCCTGATTTGCCCGTTCATGATTTTTCAGGTATCACAGCAGTGATATGATCGCAGCTGCAATATCAGATATCCTCAGACGATTCTGTCCTCTTGGTGAAAACAGACCGCCAAAGGGAAGTGAACATGTTCTGAGATCATTGGAGTACCGGTAAAATCCGGTCTGCATTCCGGTTTTTCAAGCTGCTGCGGCAGAGACATGGAATCCGCAATCGTTTCAGAAACGGGCTTCGTATTACGGTGTTTGAAATTTCACCAGACACTCAGTCCCGCCGTTGTTTTTTATTTTAAAACTGCCATGAATCTGTCTTGTGAGGATTTGAACAAGTTCAAGTCCAAACCCGGATTGCATATGATCAGTGTGAAACCCCTTCCCGTTGTCCCGAATATACAGTGATGTCTCTTTTTCTCCCGGTTTAAATTTGACTTCCAGCCTGTGCCGGCCATTGTTCCGGAAAGCATATTTCATTGCATTGGAAACCAGTTCATTGATGATCAGGCTCAGGGGAAACATGATCGAGTACTCCACGGTCATTTCTTCTACTTCCAGATCGAGTTCAACTTCCTTATCATAATTGAGCATGATGTGATTTATCAGATCAGGTATGTATTCATGTACCGGATACACTTCAAACTGTTCTTTTCGATAGATGTTGTCATACAGAACCATAATGCTGTTGATTCTGCCAATGGCCGCACTGATGGCTTCCGACGTTGTTTTGGTTTCCCCGTATGACATCTGGCTTTGCAGCAGAGCGACGAGAACCTGCATATTGTTTTTCACACGGTGATGGATATCTGAAACAAGCAATGATTTTAATTCATACAGCTGTTTATACTTTTCTTCACTCTGCTTCAATCTTTCAAGGTTCATGCTTTTCTCGAGCGCAATGGCCGCGTACATGCCCAGTGATTCCATAATTTCGCAGTCGGTTTCATTAAAATCATCGGGTTTGTTCGCCAGTCCAATGAGTCCCAATGTTTGTCCTTTGACATTCAACGGGCTGAAAAGAACATTTTTCATAACCACATGTCCTTCCGGCAAAAACTGCAGCCACTCGCTGTTCATGAAATCATTATGAAATACCGCTCTGCCGGTTTTATAACTTTCCGCTCTCAGACCGCGAATCGGCATTGGCAGACTTTCATCAACGGTGCATTTCAATCCGCCGGAGTTTAAAAACAGGACTTCATTTTCCATTCCATCCTCGGACAGCAATGCAACGTATCCCGAATTTGCCCCTGTAAGCAGGCAGCCGGCATCAAATATTTTTCGCGCCGTGGCTTCGAAGTTTTCGGTTTCAAGAATTGATTTGACAACATCCAGTATGATTCCCTGATTTACAGTCTTCTGTTCCATATGTATCTCCCAAAAGCGATTTGTCATAATTTTACTGGAAACAGGAGTGCATCAACCCAATAATCGATCCGGGCTCATCCCCTGAACTGACAGTTCACCAATCTCATTGAATCTCAGTCTTGCAGGCGATTCCATGATCTGTCCGATGGATAAATCGGGCATTCATCAGTGTATCTGTTTTTTTATAATTCTCTTCTGTAATGAACGTCGGACCAGGCATCGGATTCCGTCGTATTCAGTGCATGTTAAATCCATAATAGGGCCGTCAACCAAAATCATTTTTGCAGTGTTCATTCCGGCCGGTCTTTCCTACCTGAAAGACCAGCAGACTTTGACTGTTCACAGGAAGATTCTGAACCGCTCCCTGCATTAAAAGGAAACCCTTTCTATTTGTCTATTGCTGTATTTACAATAATATTAAAAACGTAATCGAAATTGTGAATGCATGAAACTGTTATCAGCCATTGCTGCCGCCCTCAGCCATGCCGTCCCTGATTTTGCCTTTCACCCGCACCCGAAAAGGTTCCTGAATGCCGTCTCTTTTTGAAAATGCCTGCAGACGCTCAAATACAATACCGGTGATCAACTGGTTTTCGTTGATTAGAAGGAAATCTTTTTTACTGTATATTTTTTCCATGGTAATCATTCCGGGTATCACACTTGCCATGGTTACCAGCTTGATTTCTTCTTCCTCGGAGAGTTCGTCGATCCCGTAAAGAGCTTCCACCACTTTGGGGTGAAAAACGGAATTTGATTTCTGGAATCGACTGATAATATCGTGGGGGGCCATCCCTGTCTGATGCAGTTTTTCAAATTCCACGCAGATATGTATCAAATGAGCACCAAGTTCAATCCTGTCCAGCAAATTCAGATTTTGCGTTTCGGTATCCAGTTGCGAATTCATTGAAGCCTGAATCATCTGACCCACTGATTCGAGTCTGGGAATTTCAGAAATCATTTTGCAGGCAACTTCCGGGTGCTCCATATACTGATTACGTTCCGCATCGGTAATGCTGATGTTATGCTGAATTTTTTCGATGATGTCATCACTGACCGTGATCACTCCCAGATGCGAAAGCATTGCTGCAATTTCAAACTCCCAGCTGTTTTCCAAATCCAGATGATCAAGCAGAAACTGCATATAGCGCCTGATATGCTGAACCTTGATATAAACAGACGGCTTGACAACCGCCATGATATCCACCAGCATTTCCACCGTTTTGCGAAGTGTTTTCTCCAGCAGAATTTTCTCAGACTGAATCAGATTATACTGCTTTACTCCGGCCATCACCGCGATGCCCACCTGGGAAGGCGTGCTCGGCTTGGTGAGAAAACGAAAAATCTGACCGCTATTCACTGCCTTAATGGCCGAGTCGATATCTGCATAGCCGGTCAGCAGAATTCGGCTGGCATCGGAATTCGTGTTTTTCGCAGCGTTCAAAAACCGGATGCCATCCATGACCGGCATTTTCAAATCCGAGATAATCACTGCAGTATCCGTATTCTCCTTCAGTTTTTCCAGTCCGTCCTGACCGTTCTCTGCAAGAATAACTTCGTATTTCCGCTTCAGGTGCAGCCTTAGGCTTTGGCGCAGTTTTCTGTCGTCATCAACAATGAGTATCTTGTGCATTCAATCTCCAATTTTCATATTGCTCCAGTATAACAGCCTGACGGTCAGCTGAGATAAGGCAGGTGTAGGTTGTCCTGCCGGGGGAGAAAAAAGCCAGCAGCATGTCAGGTATCAGTTTATTTTCCGTCATAAACAGCAGTGCGTCGTTTAATACACCGCGCATGATGGCCAGGGTTGGATTGTCCGTTGGATCGTCGGCAGTAAGGATATCGCAGATACCTTCCCTGATGCCGTGACTGATACAAAGTGCGGTCCTGTATTTATCGCTCTTCTTTTTTATTTCTTCATCCGGTGGATCAATTTTTTGGTTTATCTCCGGGTCACCCGGCCATGGAAATCCGGTCAGCCCGATGGAATACATCAATCCCGCAAAATATGCTTCAGCGCAGCGACTGCTGTTCAGTCCGGCTTCCTGGGCGATAAAACTGCAGAGATGGGCCAGAGTCAAATTTGCATTTGTAAAGGAACTCCAGATTTCTGCGTTTTCCGATGCAGCCGTCCTGTCATGGAATACAAGCTGCTCATTAATTTTTTTGATGCTGGAAGCGTCCAGGTGATTCACAACATCAGTCGGTTTATTCAGAGGCCCGATGGAGCCAAAGTACTGGTTCGAGAATATCTGCAGATATTTAAAAAACAGGAAAGGCGCATAATCCAGTTCATTCCATAGTTTTTCAGGCAGATCGATTTTATCACAGGCTTCCAGCGATTTCCACCAATCCAGACCTTTCCAGCTTGAAATCTGGGCATTCTCCAGCAAAGCCACTTTCTCAGCTGTTGACAAGTCCAGTTCAAACCAGCCTTTCAGCCTTGAAAGCCGGTTTTCAATAAATCCGCGTGAAGACGGTTTAGCAAAATATTGGTGTGCCAGCGTCACAGACTGAAAGACATCCTTCAGCTTCGACTGTCCGGAGAACAGAATCCGGATAACAGCCGGATACTCTTTCTGAATCGACCTCAACAGCGAAATTCCATCCATGTCTGGCATTCTGATGTCTGTCACGATAATATCGTAAATCCTGTCGCGGAACCTGCTGAGCGCTTCGGATCCGGATGCTACAAATTCAATATCCCAGTCATTCCTCAGCCGCCGCAGCGACATGCGCAGACCACTGAGAATACGGGGATCGTCATCAACAAAAATGACCCCTGGTTTTTGATAATCGTTCATTTTTCTGGATTGACAGGAAGCAGAATTGAAAATGTAGTGCCGGTGCCCATCATGGATTCGCATGAAATCCGGCCCCCGTGCTTATCAGTGACAATATGGTAAATGATTGCCAACCCCTGTCCTGTTCCTTTTCCAACCTCTTTTGTTGTATAAAATGGTTCAAAAATATGCGGCAGAACGGTATCGGGAATTCCAATACCGTTGTCTGTAACAGAAACCGAAACGAAATCGTCAGCGACTCCAGTGCTGATTTCTATCAGTCCGTTGATGCCTTCTTCAATGGGAATCTTTTCCTTTATTGCATCCACAGAATTCATTATCAGGTTGAGAACGACCTGATTGAACTCAGACTCCAGCAGCGGAATGGCCGGCAGCTCCGGATCCAGCGACAGCTGAACCTTACAGGTATATTTCCACTCATTTCGAGTGACTTTCACAGTATTTGAAATGGCGTTGTTGACATTCCTCAGCTGTTTCTCCTTTACACCGGGATGCGAAAACTCCCTCATGGCCCGGACAATCTCCGCCACTTTTTCAGTTCCTTCCATGCTGTGATTCAGCGCCATCTCGATATCTTCCTTCAGACCGTCATCGGCTGCGGGGAGGTCCGGACTGCCTTCGGCTGCCTGACTGATGAATTCGAAAAATGTGTCTTTCAAAAAATATAGATAATCACTGATGTACTGGATCGGGGTATTGATTTCATGGGCAATGCCTGCGGCCAGCTGACCGATGGCTTCCATTTTCTGAGCCTGCCGAAGCTGGCTTTCGCGCTGCATTTCTTTTGAAATGTCCCGTTTGACAGCCACGAAATTCACCAGCTGATTCAGGCTGTTGAATACAGGTGTAATACTCATGAATTCATGATACAGCTCACCGCCTTTTTTCTGATTGATGATCTGCCCCTGCCATGTATCACCGCGCAGAATGGTTTCCCACATCTCGGTATAAAACGATTCATCATGCTGTTCGCTTCTCAGAATCCTCGGGTTCTGACTCTTAACCTCCGACAGCGAATACCCGGTGAGCTTCTCGAATGACTTGTTCACAAACTGAATGCTGCCCGTATCATCGGTTATCATCACACTGTCAGTACTCTGCTCAATAGCGGTGTACAGCATCTCCAGACGGCTCTGTATCATTTTTCGTTTGATGGAATATGCCACCTGCTCACTGATCAGTTCCAAGAACTCAAGATCCCCGGTATTATACGTAATGTCTTTTTGATATGACTGGATTCCAATCATACCTAAAATCTCACTGTCAACAGCCAGCGAAACACCGACCCAGCTTGAAGGGATGGTTCCATGAGATTCCAGTTCTAACCGCGTAATAAACTGTGTTAACTCGACTTGATTCAAAATCAGATTTTTTTTACGGCGGATGACATAATCCGTCAGACTGTTCCCCAAAGGCCGGGAAGGCGGCGGATCGTCCATCTCATCACAGAAATAGGGAAACTGAATGGTTTTCAGAGCCGGATTATACGTGGCGATATAGAAGTTGGGAGCCAGAATAATCTCGGATATCAATTCATGTATTTTTTTAAAATATTCCCAGTCTGTCCGGGTGGTGTGAATTGCATCGGACAATGTCTGCAGCAGTTCTCTGATTTTGTATTCTTTTTGCGGTTTTGTAATATTGATAAGGTGAAGGAAAATAATGGAATCATGATGCTCAAGATTGCGGATTTTGGAAAACCGCAGTTCAAACCACTGAATATCATTGTTCCGGCCGATGAACCGGCGCTGCTCGTTAAACGCGCTTTCATCGCTGTTAATAAAACTTTCCCGGCTGCGGATAAATTCATTCAGTTCATCCGGATGGACAATCGTTTCAATGGATTTGTTCAGCAGTTCAAACGATGTGTATCCAAGGTCGTTCAGAAAACTCTGATTGGCATCCATGATGATTCCATTATAGTTCAGTAAAATCATTCCATGGGGAGACAGGTGAAACGTGTTGCGAAAAATCTGTTCATCAATATGCAGTCTGCGGTTCAGGTCGATGATTCTCTCGGCTTTTTCAATCGCCAGGTGGACATCCTCCACGGTACACGGTTTACGGATATAATCCAATGCACCATATTTGATTGCCGCAATTGCACTGTCCATTTCTCCGTGACCCGTGATGAAAATAAATGAAATCTCGTGCCGGATTTTCCGAATGTTCTTCATCAGATCAATGCCGTTCTGATTCGGCATTTTAATATCCGTCAAGATTAAATCAATATTGTTGCGGATCACCAGATCTTCAACATCCATCGGATCGGTGACCGTTGTAATATTGTAATCCGGATTAATTTTTTTCAGTCCGTTTTCAAGCAGTTCACAGAACAAAGATTCATCATCAACAAGCAGAATCCGGCTGTTCATCGTAGGTTTTTTTTGCTGATTCATGATCAAATAACCTGCAGTTTAGTTGTTATCAGGATTGATATGGGATGGTTATATAAACGACTGTGCCTGATGCGGGTTTGCTGTCAATCTCGATCTGACCTTTCATTTCCCGTACAAGATTGTTCACAATGGTCAGCCCCAGACCGGTTCCCTCACCGACATCCCGCAGCGTAAAAAACGGTTCCAGACATCTCTGCAGCTCTTCGCTCTGCATGCCGATGCCGTTGTCACGAACTGAAAATCGAATCGTTTTTGACGTCTTTTTCTGTTTAAGGCTGACTTTTATTTCCGGTTTGAAATCGGGATTGGAATCCAATTTTTTCAGTACTGCATACCGGGAGTTGGAAATCAGATTCAGCACTATCTGACGAAAGTGCTGCGGATCTACCAGTATATCCGGAATATCAGAACTCTGCAATACATATTGAATTCCGATGGTATTGAATTCCGCCAGGAAAAATGACTCACTGTCGCGAATGATCTCAGCCAGGCTGCACAGGACAGGAATGCTGCCCGTATCATGGGTATAACTTCTCATTTTCTCAATGGTGCCGCTGGCTCTTTTTATCTGATTGCAAATGAGTTTAAATTCATCAATCCTAATATCCGGATCCTTGGATATTTTCTGGAATTCGGACTGCAGCATTTCTATCTGCAGCTGGATAATCGCCAAAGGCTGATTGATTTCATGTGCAATATTGGTCGCCATCTCACCCATGGCTGCAAGTCGGCCGGAATGTATCAGCTGAGCATGTTTTTCCTGTGCTTCACGGTTTTTCTTCTCAACAAGTTCTTCAAGATTCTTCTGATACCTGTGCAGCTGATGTTCCACCTTTTTCCGCTCCGTGATATCTCTTGTCGATCCGAAAATGCCCGATGGCATTCCGTGACTGTTGATCATCAGCCGACCGACAATTTCAACCGGTACGGTATGTCCGTCCGCATGTATCAGATTTGATTCAAATACCGTGTACCTGAACTCCCTGTATTTTTTAAGCGCTGTGAACATCTGCCGGGCCATTGAAATGAAATCAAGCCTTGAACTGATTTCTGAAAGTTTCGTGCCTGTTAACTCATGCGGGTCATATCCCAGAATATGTTTTGCAGCTGGGCTGACATATGTGAACCGCATTCGAAGATCCATTCTCCATATCATGTCCACGGAATTGTCTGCCAGAAACCGATAGTTGCTCTCGCTTTTTATCAGTTTGTCCTGGGTTTTTTTATGCTGCTCCAATTCTTTTTGTATCTCGTTAAACAGTCGGGCATTTTGAAGCGCGATTGCAGCAACATTTGTAACAGCCTCCATCAGACCGATGTCATCCTGACTGAAGGCATGCCGTAAATGGCTCTGAATCTGAAGTAAACCGATGATTTCACCGCTGGTCTGAAGCGGGAGACACAGCGCAGATTCATAAGATTGCTCAAGATCGTTCACCTGACCGGACCGCCCATCCGCAGTTCCCGTTCCCTTCAGCCTGTCGTGGGTGTTTCCAGGATTTGCTGCCTTTGAAGAATGTCCAGTGTAATGCAGTTTGCCGGTGCGGATAACTTCGTCTTGTAATCCCTGATTCTTGTGCCCCAGTTTGACCGGACTCACTGCTGATGCATCAATTTCCTGATCGTTGATGATCATGCAGGCAACCGTGATTTCCTGGTTTTCCGCGTCAAAATAGGAAATCAGAAATTCAGAGATATCCAAGACACTCCGCACTTCTTCATATATCGTTCGATAAATGTCGGAAGCGCTTACATACTTTCCGATTTTCAGACTGAGCCGGTTGATGAATACATTCTGGAACAGCAGTTTCTGTTTTTCCTGACTCGCTTTTTTTACGGCCGTGATGTCGCGGCTGATCTCAACCACTCCTCTGACTTCATCATTCGGTGCAATGAGAGGTATTTTGGATACCGAGTGCCATTTTTCACCGCTGCGGTTTTCCGACCGGATTTGCCTGTCAAGGATGGGGATTCTTGCATCCATCAGATCAATTTCTTCCTGCCGGTACTCGTTGGCCAGTTCCTCCGGGAAAAAATCAAAATCCGTCATCCCGATGACCTCACCATCCGGTTTGCCCGTCAGCCTTTCTGTAAATGATCTGTTGGCAATCAAATACTGAAGCTTTCGATTCTTGAAGCAAATATCTGCCGGGATATTCTCCATCAGCATTCGAAGCTGACTGCGTTCCTTTACCAGATTGTACTGATGTTCATATTGTGACAGTATGGAATTTACATGTGTGCAGAAATACTCCAGCAACGTCTCATCATCCTGATTATACCAGACATTCCCCGAATTCGAACTGATGATGACTGAGCCCCTGTAACGACCTCCGTCCATGACAGGCGCTGCCAGCATTGTTTCAGGCTGGGTCCAGTTTTCAGACCATGTATCGGGCTGTTTGTGGGCGGAAATCAAGGGGCTGCGAATGAGTACGGGTTTATAATCTGCCGTCTTCAGCTGGGACTCAATAAAACTGATATCCGGCATCGCTTCACCGGACAGAACAACAGGATTCTCGTATATCACTCCCGACGGCGCATTGACGGACGTTTTCTGCATGATTACAATATGATCAAAATCCACCACGGCAGCCAGAGAACTGACAACCGATTCAAAAAGATCGGGTAAATCCCTGTTGCCGATATACGTTTTTGAAATTTCTGAAAAGGCCTGCTGAATGGTCTGATTTCGTTTTAATGCAAAATCCTTGTGCAGGTTTTCGATTGCATATATTAAATCCTGAACAACACGCTTTAACTGCTTCTCTTCATCTGCTGAATCGTTGGTCTCCGGGTAGGTGGCAATTCCCAGATATCCATAGGACTGCTGCTGTGAACGAAGTTCGAAAATTTCATGGGAAACAGGATCGTCGGCATTAAGAGGACATTCACTGCACCTTTTTGAACCATGCGTTGAAACGTCTTCAGGTTCCATCGCTTCTTTAAGACACTGCGGCGTGAGTCCTTCCCGAAGTTTTTCGAACAGAATGTCTATTTCCGGGTTGGTCTCCGCCTTGCTGGAATAAATCTTTGATTCAGGAAAATAATCATATTTTATCCAGCAAAAGGGGTAATTGCCGTTCTCAGCCAATATTTCCACTGCACGGGTCAGCAGGGTATCGATGTCATCTGTTTTTACAATCAGTCGATTAATTTCATTCACGGTATTCAGTACCTGATTTAACCGGTTGACCTGCTGTTCTATCTGATGTCTGTACAGTCCGATTTCTATGGCTGACAGCAATTCACGCTGGGTGAATGGCTTTATGAGATACCCCGCAGGTGCAGTAATCTTTGCCCTTGTGATTATTTCATTATCTGCGTAGGCAGTTATGAAAATGACCGGGATGTTTCTGGTTTTGGCCAACTCTTCGGCGATACTGATTCCATCCAGTTCACCTCTCAGTTTGATGTCCATCAGTATCAGGGAAATATCATTGTTTTCCACAAATGACAGAACATCACTGTACTTATCGACATGTCCCGCCACTTCATAACCGGATGGCTCAAGCATCTGCCGGATATTCAGTCCGGAAATCCATTCATCTTCGACAATCAGAATTTTTTTTACAGGGCTGTTTATCTGCGACTCTGCTTTAGAAGGTCTCATTTTTCAGGATTTCCCTTCGTGCTCTCAACCACCAACTTCTGCGTCATCTGAACCAAAATACTGAACTGCAACAGCAACTGTGAATTATATCCGTCTTTTCGTATCAATACTGTAAATATCTGCCCATTGTCATAATCTGATTTGATCCTTGCGGTACTCCGCAGGACTCCTTAACCAATCAAACCAGCACACAGAATTAATAATATTTGCGCGGCAACTTAAGATTTCATTTTTAAGGAATGGTTTCTGACTCTCGCGAGATACTGAAAATGCCAGTGGAGAATCACTTGTACCGGTATGAAAAATACAGAGTTTTCCTGTTTATCAAAAATACAAAATGAACCTGTTTTTCAAATATAAGCTTCTATTAAAAATTGTTCCGAATCTGCTTCAAAGACGATGTTATATATAATATTAACATAAATATGCGCAAAGATTATTCTGACAGTGTCAGACTGAGGACCGTTGTTATATGGGGTTCTTAGAGTCCCCACACCTCTTCCATGTCATCGATATTTGGGTCATTGTATCTTGACATCGTTGCCAGCCATTCGGACATCTCTTCCTTAACTGTATTCTTCAATTCAATGACATCTTCGGCATCGACTTCACCCTTCTCCAGCATAAACGTGTAGAATTTCTTGATGCCAGTGGCGTTTGACTTGATTGATGCCGCGCTTGCCCACATTGCCTTGCGGATGAACCAATATCCCAGGAAATTGCTGATCTCACCAACGCCGCTTTTGGCATCCACTGCATCTTCGTACAATAGGTACCGGTTCAAGTAAAACTCAATATTTTCACAATGTCGGCCGATGGTCGCATTGGAAAGGCCTTTATCATTCAACCAACGTCCAAATTCCTCAATCAGCTTCTCATTCTGATTACGAATTCTTATGCAGGCCTTTTCGTATTCCGCATAATCGTCAGTCATTGTTATTAATTTCCTTTAAAGTGGTATGTAGTGCATCATTCAACGACCTGCGCATCACTCGCGCGGCAGGTGCGTGGAAAACACCTTCGCTGGACAGCTGGCTTCAATGCGTGCTGCGACGCCGCTTACTGCGGTGTAGCCGCGTCGGGTGCATGCGCTTTTTGGGCGGAGATCCAGGGATCGTAGGAGCCGAAATTCCTAATGTGCCCTTCGGGATCGCGGCAAGAGTAGTCCCGGCCACCGTAGTCCTCGTCCTTGATTTCAATCACGATCTCCGCGCCCGCCGCGACAGCTCGTGCGTAATGTTTGTCGACGTCGTCGACGACGATGTACGGGCTCTGAGATACAGCGCCACCCAGAGCGCCCGGCGGCTTCTGAAGATTGTCGAACTCGCTCGCTCGCGCGGAGCCGAGCATTACCATTCCGTTCCCGAAGACGAGCTGTGCGTGGACAATTGTGCCGTCTTCACCGGGCACGACAAAGTGCTTCTCGAATCCGAACGCCTCGCAGAGCCACACGATGGCTGCCGCTGCATCGTTGTATCGTATGGTTGGAATTACCGTCGCCGCTGTGGTCTTCATATTGTTGGCCACTGACTCTCTCCTGTGTGGTGTGTCAATCTAATTTTGCATCCAAACACGGATTATGTATGACATGTAAAAAGACTGGTCCGATCAAACCGGATCAATCATGAAAAAGGCTGAAGGAAATACTGCGAATGATATCCTAGGAAGACGCGCCGACGACGGTGATTGCTGATGCCGAGGTGGCGGCTGAAACTGCTGCGATAATTCCCTGGACGGTTTCAGAGACCGCTTTCCCGATCTGCTCGTTCGCTGTCAGGTGTTTAATTTTGGCTCGCGCTGCCTTACGGTCCGGTTTGTCGAAAATGTCGGAAATCAAATCACATGCCCGAATCAGGCTGATCAGGGCCAGATCATCAAATGCAGGTTTCTGATCATCTAAAACCACTGCCCTGATGCGGCTGCGCACTTCATTTTCGGGCCGCATATCTTCAGCAGGATAGCGGTCACCGTTGAATATCCACAGTATTTTGTGGGATTCCTTTCTTAGAATCCCCTTTTTTATCAGACCTTCCAATACCATCTTTTTCCGTGATCCGATTCGACTGCCCAGACGCTCCACCCAATTATCAATTTTCCGAATTTTT
This sequence comes from uncultured bacterium, assembly GCA_964527215.1. Taxonomy (GTDB): domain Bacteria; phylum Fidelibacterota; class Marinisomatia; order SCGC-AAA003-L08; family JACNLC01; genus CAZGNZ01. The sequence continues at coordinate 13,886 of CAZGNZ010000010.1, forward strand.
TTGGATGCAGCCAGCTGTTCCAGCAGATCATCCAGTACCGGATCTCCAACCGGTTCGGGATTCTTAACCAGCAGCCGTTTATTATCGAAATCAACCCGGTTTCGAACAAAAAGATCAAACACCGCCGCTCCTGCCAGTCCGTACGGAAGCGCTGTTGAAGCAGACAGTACCACCGTGCCTTTTTCATCATTCAGTGCCAGAAGCATCAGTTTTTCATAAATGGTCAGCATAAACTCCTCCAAAAAGTATATCTAAATTTTAATGAAAATCCGCCGATTATACAACCCCCGGCACATCAGCCACTCCAGATAGAGCACCGTGCAGGCAGTCAGAAGATGCTGTATTTTGGGTGACAGTCCGAGAATCTGGAAAAACCCGTTTGTGAAGATACCCACAAACCCGTTAAACCACTGCAGTCCCACCGTCTGACCAAAAATGTAGATAAAAATCGGATTCATTCCAACAAGGACAAACCACCATGTCCAGCGACTGTATCCCTTGATATCCGTGAGCCAGTAAAAACCGGCCAGCGTGATTAGGCAGTATCCGCCGGTTGCCAGGACAAAGGAACTTGTGCAGATCCGTTTGATGACAGGTGTAATGTTCAACAGGTCCAGACCGTATCCAAGAATCAGACAGACCGCACCCGCCGTGACCAGCAGCTGCAGCTTCCGGTTGTCGGAGTGATCTCCCTGCAGCACTTTCCCGACCAGTACTCCCCAGATGGTGTGAGCGGAAGTTGACAGGAAATTGATGGCGACCCAGCCGCCGCCCGGATTGATTTTGCCCATCAGAAGTTGATCCATCCAGGTACCAAAATTGTGATCCATTACAAATGGCTGATCAAAGCCGGTGACGGGCCATAACCGAAACAGCAGGTCGTACGCGATGAGTATCACAATACTGATGACCAGCTGTCTGGGAATACTCAGCCGAAAAATGGAATAGGCGATAAGGGTCGTAAATGCCAGCTGGGTCAGAACATTCCACAGTTCCCAAACCAGTTTCTGACTGTACCCGCAGTGCAGTCCCGTTCCAAGCAGCAGCAGGATGCCGGACCGAACCAGAATATGCCGTGTGATCTGCTGCCTGCTCTGCCCCCGTATTTCCCGCCCCCTCACCGAATAGGCCATGGAAACACCCACAATGAACATGAAGAAAGGCTGGATCAGATCCCAGAACCGCAGACCGTGCCAGGGATGATGTTCGAACTGCATGAAGAAATGGTGCAGCAGGCTGCCTTCAGGAAACAGGTCCCAAAGTGCATAATACAGCAGGGATGCTTCAGCCATGAGTAAAAACATGGTCAGTCCCCGAAATGCATCAAGGGACTGCAGTCGTTTTGACGGGACGTTCAAATCGGTCATGATTTGCCTCATGTAAGTTTATATTTGAATTATGGATGACTGGATTCTGCAACCGCCCAGACCGGCTGCAGGACTTGCTGACGTCACTTCAGGTAAATCAGTCTGCCGACAGCACTTTCGAGAGCAGTTGAAACACGAACCAGATAAATTCCCGAGCTGATTCGGCTGTCAGGGTGCCAGTGGAAACGGAAACTGCCTGCCGAATGATACCCCAAATCCAGGGAAAGCAGTTCCGAGCCTGTGAGATCAAAAATCTGAAGCCGGACGGAATCCGGTCGATCCAGACGGTATTCTATGGCTGTCCGCCCGTTAAACGGATTGGGATACGCTGATACGAATTGCAGTTTCTCCGGCAGAGCAACATTTGCCTCAACCGTCAGAAACAGGCTGTCCGTCGGGACAAACACATGATTGCCGCCATAGGGCAAACCAATCACATCGTTGGATACTGTCACCGTGTGTCCCAGATCATTGTAACCGGTAGCTTCCTCCCACATATTTTCATTTGCCAGGCGGATACTGTACTCGGGCCGGTCGTGAATGGATTCCAGCGGATCCGGCAGGTTCAGCAGCAGCTGGTACTCACCTTCGGGAAAATCAGCGGACAGTCCGCCGCTGATGGTCAGATTCCGGGTTTCTCCCGCCATCCAGAACCGGGGATCCAGATCCGAAACCAGTGTAAAGCAGTCTCCGCTATTCGAATTTCTCATCACCAGTTCCGCACTGCGCGGATTGTAGGGACTGGCAAAACCGATATTTTCAATGACCAGATCCATCTCAAAGGGTCCGCCCGGCAGGGTCTGGTCCTGAATAAATGCCGAATGGATCACAAAACGATATCCCAGCCGCCGCTTGATTTCCGGCATGCATCCGCCGGTTTCCCAGCTGTTGAGGACCGTCATGTGATACCCGCTGTTCAGCTGAGAATACCTCATTCGGGCCAGGTCAATAAGGGCATTGCTGCATTCGGAATACTCGCTGGGATTGCAGGTTTCACCGCCCTGAGGAACAAACCGATTGTCCAGATTCAGAAAATCCTTGTCCGCCTCTACATCATTATAGGTCCCATAATCGGTATAGCTGGCCAGAAAACAGTCGTTGTGTGCTCCGGTCCGGGCCCGATACGAATAATTGAATGCATGTATTTCATCCAGCGGTTCCGAAGTACCGAAGATAGCCTGTTTATAGGCCGGAGTTCGCACCGCCGTCATTCGGTCCGGCGGCAGAACATCCAGGATTTTATACAGGACCGCCTGACGGTCTTCCGTATTGTTCAGGTTGTTGGTTGAATAAAACCACTCGCCCCATGCACCGATAAATCCTGCTTCGATATAGGCGATGACATCATAATGTGCTTCAAACAGCGGCTGCAGCTGATCCAGCTGCGTCTCAATCACCCACAGCGGTGCATCTGCCCCGTTTTGGCTGTTGGTATATGAAAAACGCATCAGCATCTTCATGCCGCACTGCCGCGCAGTGATGAAATCCTGCTCAATCAGCTCAAGATATTCATCGGAAAGGGGACCGTCATTGAACTGCGGAATGGTATGGATTCTCTGGATCAGTGTGATGTTCTGGGCACGCAGATTCTGCATATCGGCGATACTCAGCGGCGTTGTTCGAAAAGCCGAAAATCCCCGTTCCGGGTTGGTGAATATTTCATCGGTTGAATTGTACCCGTATTCGGAATAGGTGAAAAACTGACCGGCAGCCGGCACCGGTCCGGCCAATAACAAAAGCGACAGCAGAATTGATGATAAACGCATCACTGCAGTTTCTTTAATGAATGCCACAGATATATTCCCGCACTGACGGATACCACCAGTCCGACTGACCACTGCAGCGGTGAGCCAAACAGCATTTTTCCAATGGTGTACAGGCTTCCGAATATCAGCACCATGGATGCCAGATAGGCATAGACATCGGTTTTAAAGGACTGCTGAAGCGGTTGAATATTCGGGACCATTTCAATGACGCGTCGCCAGCCGCGGCCGCCAATCCGGACTTTTTTATAAAACTCGATGGTATGGTCCGACGGTGTTCGGGAAGTGAGAAACATTACCGTCAGCCAAACCGCAGCGGCCACTGTTGTGGTAATGAGGATTCTGACCGGGAACATGGCATCATATCCGCTTTCCGGAGGTGCCAATGCTGACCAGTACTCCAGATAATTGGCCACCGCCAGCGATGCTCCCAATGCAGAAATTTCAGTCCAGGCATTTACGCGCCACCAGTACCAGCGGAGCACGAGAATGATGGCAGCACCGGACTCCATTAATGTGACATACTTGTAAATTCCGACAATGGAATCCAGCTTGCTGACAAAAATAATCATCATGACTGCCAGGACCAGACCCAGAAGCCGTGAAATCGTGACATAGACCCGTTCCTTCAGATTTTGCCAGATGGGACGGATAAAATCGTTTACCACATAGGAGGAACCCCAGTTCAGCAGGGTGTTGATCGTGCTCATGTACGCTGCCAGCAGGGATACCACCATAATGCCCTTGAGGCCGGCAGGGAGGAACCGGTCAATCATCATGGGATAGGCCAGTTCACCGTCTTTGAGATCCGGGAAATATACCAGCGACAGAATTCCCACCACAATCCAGGGCCAGGATCGGACAGCGTAATGCATCAGGTTGTACCACAGATTGGCCAGCATCGCATCTTTTTCGGTTCGGCAGGCCAGCATACGCTGTATCTGATACGCATATCCCGGTGCCATTCCCCACCAGAGCACACCCAGATACACCACAAACGTCAGCACCTTGGCATCAAAGGATTCAAATGAGGGGAAGAAATTCAGCATTCCTTCGGTATAGGCCGTGGATGATGTCACTTTCTCAATGACGGCGGCTGTTGACGGTCCGGCGTCCACCCATGCAATAACTGCCAGGGAGATGGAACCGAACATGGCCAGCACAAACTGGATCAGATCCGTATACACCACTCCGTACAATCCGGAGAGAATGGTATAGAAAAAGGTCAGGGCAGCCAGGCCCATCACAATCAGCAGCGCCGGTGTCACATCGCCGATCACCGGCATGCTGAAAAGCGGATCCGGACTTAACCCCAGAATAGCAGTGGCCAGCTTGGATACTGCCAGTGTTACAGAGCTGAGAATGAAAAGGTTAAAGAAGATTCCCTTGTACAGGGCCATGAAATACCGCAGAATAACGGCAGATTTACCCTCGTATCGAAGCTGAAGAAATTCGATATCGGTCCGGACTTCCGTCCTTCGCCAGAGGCGGCTGAAGAAATAAACCGATATCAGTCCTCCGAAAGCCTGAGACCACCAGAACCAGTTTTCATAGACCCCTACCGATCTTACCAGTCCGGTGACAAACAGCGGTGTATCGGCCGAAAAGGTTGTCGCCACAATCGATGTGCCTGCCACCCACCACACCAGGGAACGGCCCGCCACAAAATAATCATCCATGCTGCTGCCTGCCCGACGGGTATAGTACAGTCCGATACCCAGCGACACCAGCAGATACAGCCCAACAATGGTCCAGTCAATAAATGCCATTTAAAATTCCTTCGTCATTGATTCATTTCATTCAGGCTGTTCATCTGCCGGAATCTGTTTCAGCCAGCTGAACCGGCACAGTCAGATTCAGACCGCTGCGGATAATTTTGTCCGTAATGCAGTTCAGCCAGCCCGGCTGGCCGGCAACCTCTGCTGCCTGCTGTCGGTACAGTTCATCAAAGTCCGGCTGTTCCGGATCCAGATAATCCAGACAAATTACCGTGAATCCGTCCGGAAGGGCAGCTTCCCGGTTCAGATGAGGAGCCGCCTCTGCTTTATGACTGGTTTCAAACCAGGGATTGACAGTTCCTGCCATCCGTTCCCAGTCCCACCCGGTGTAAAAGGACTCAAACATCACCGCATTCACGTATTGACGAATATTGTATTTGTAGGCGGGTTCATTGTCATAAAAATAAAACAGCCCGCGATTGGCAATCATAACGGACCGGGGGTACCATTCCCTGATCTGCCGAATACAGTCACTCATCCCCGGCAGCATCCATGAATATGTGTGCCATGGCGAAGCCGAGTCAATTGTATCCATGAAAAAACCGTCACAGCCCAGATCGCTCATGATATAGTCCAGACCTTTGTCACGCTGCTTCAAATACATCTGCCACTCCGAATCACCGGCATTGACATAATAGCTTTTCCAGGTCCCGTTTACGTCCACCGTATCATCATTGTCCGCATCCAGATAGTAGCTGGCCGCTCCCAGATGCTTATACACCAGTTCGGTGCCGTTCCATGTGACCGGTCCGGTGCCGTTTCCGGGTACGATATCGCCCGGATGTTCTTCACCGATTGATACATATCCGACCACCCAGACATCATCCTCCGTCCCCAGCTGATTGTCCTGGCCGTCTTTGATATCCAGGACCATTTCAGCGGTGATATTCGAGAATGGGTGGAGAATCGCCAGGTTAAAATTTTCCGCATAACGGATATGCCGTTCTTCCCAGTCCCCGTAGTGAATCATGTATTCGGACTCTGGACCAAAACCTGGAATAGGTCCGGTCATGGGGACAGAATCCGACTTTGGACCGCAGCCCGGCATCACAATGATAGTCGCCCCTGTCAGCAGCAGTATCGCTTTGTTTAACATATTTTACTCCCAGGAAAAAGCACCGTATTCCTTTTCCAGCCAGGTTTGGACAGTCAGGATATCTTTTTTTTCTGTTAGATCAGGCACATGCTCGGAATGAGGGGTGCCCTGAGTGGAACCGGGATGGTCTGCCACCATGTTCAGCAGGGCGGTCGGCAGTTCCTTTTCCTTCCGTACCGGATTGACGGGACAGTTTTTCAGATAACCGTAAAACAACCCGCCGTCAAATTTGAAAAGATTCATGCTCACCCTGACAGTGCCGTCGGCATTGCGGCATTTTTCCACATCCCGATCGCCCGGCTTTTCAATAATGTCCATCAGATACTGATCCGAATCCGTGAGGGTGACCGCAAAAGCGCGCACCCGTTCCGGAGGAAAATCAAAACCGTCCCGGTCATAATCCACCCAGCCGTTGGGTGACGGTATATTCTGCAGCAGTTTAAACGCCTTTACCGAGTACAGATTATCGCTGTTGCAGACGGTGAACGATTCCCGCTGCAGTTCCGGATACTGGTCGAGTGCCTGAAACACCGCATCGGCAGTGCCCATAGGCTTGGTGCGTCCTTCCGGAATACTCTGAATGGCATAGCTGATTTTCAGGCCGTGAAAATCGTTCCCGGAATCTGCGGTTCCGTAATGCTCCTTCATCAGCTGATTGTCAGCGCCTGTCACAAAATAGACCCGGCGGTATCCACTTTCACGGATATTCCAAAGCAGGTAGTCCAGCAGCGGCTGACCCTTTTCACCCACCCGGATCATTCCTTTTGTACGCTGATTGGCTTCATCAGCCAGCTGGTCGGACACACCGCCTTCCGCCTGTGATTTTTTCATTCGTGACGATACTCCGGCTGCCAATATGACAATTGCTTCGTGCATACAGATCCTCATTTTTGATTATTCAGGTTGGTTTGACTGACTTCCTCAGTTTTCTCACTTCAGGGCTGTTCAGACTTCCAGAAACCGTGTCATTCCTGCACTGACAGTCCTCAGGGATTTATCTGTCAGCGTGATTTCTCCTTCAGACAGGAGGGTCAATTTATGATCAAAATATTGTACCCGATATGTTTTTCCGTTGGGATTACGGACATAGATTTCATCAAATCGGGAGGCATTCAGAATGAAGATTTCCCGGCGGTCCACCCATTCAATTTCCCGGGCTGTGGCAAACAGGGATATCTGGGCTTTCCGGTCATTAATCCGCTGGAAGACGTCCATCACGGCGTTTTGGGGTTCAAACAGTCCCGCCTTGTACAGATCTATCTGATTATGAAAATATTCCAGCCAGGCTTTGAGGATTTTCCCGTGACGCTGACTGATTTTTTCGGCATTGATGGAAAAATTGGGTACACCGGTGGTAATCTGCTTGATCAGCATGACGGCCAGCTTGTCCGGTTCCTCAAAGTTGGAAAAAGCCAGATAATCATTATGCACAATGGGCATATACGCCGCAGGGTAAATGGAACGCAGCGTATTGATGTTTTCATCAAAGGGAGAGTCACCGCCGCGCACATGCGAACCGTCCGGTGCAAGTTCCACGTTTCCGTAATTGTTTTTCTCGCTGTAGATCAAATCCGGCTTTGCCTTCATGGCTTCGTCATACAGCAGCTTAAAGGTCCGCCGAATACCTTCTGAGGTCGTTTCGCAGTCATGGCTGTGACAGTCGGCATCGCACTGATCATCGGGCATATAATCAAAAAGATCACTTTTGATGCCTTCAGCACCGTAGTCAATCAGTTTCAGGAGATTGCGCACCATTTCCTGACGGGCTTCCGGACTGCGGACACACAGTGTGTGAAAGCGGGCGGGACAGGTATAAATCTTCCCGTTTACTCTGGCCAGCAGGTGTTCCACCTTTGGTTTCACTTCGGCATAAGGACCCACACCGATGGGACAGAACCACAGAACCGGTGCTATTCCGATATCTTTCACGGCCTGCACTGTTTTGCGAATATCTTCAAACTTCCCGGGAACGGAAACAGGCCAGTCCCCCATATTGCTTTTAAGCGACATTCCATCCAGACCGACCCCATACCAGCCGTCATCAAAGATCAGGGCTTTCATTCCCAGATCCCTGGCCTTCTCTGCAGTTCGCAATATCCAGTCATGGGTCATATGGTCTGAATTGATGATGCGCCAGGTACACAGGGCCGGTCGAAATCCGTTATCCTGAATATTGTATTTAAGTCCGTGCAGGTTCTGATACACTTTGCCATATTTCCTGAGATTCTGAAACCAGTTCTTTTCCCCGGCGGACTGAAAAATCCCGTCACTGAAACACTGGACATTCCCAACAGGCATATCCCAAACTGGAAATGACACCCGCCAGCGCAGTTTGGCATTGGCCACTCCGCCGTGGACGGTCAGGCTGTTTTTTTTGTTGGCACCCGGTGAATAGAAATGAAATTCCGATTCGTAAACCGATCCCAGCAGCCCGAATCCGAAATCCACTTCCTCATATGCATTCAGCAGGCAGAAATAAGGGTTCGCAAGTGACCGGCCGGTGGATTCGAATTTGTAGCTCCAGACCTGACGGGGATAATACTTATCCATAAAAAACCGGCCGCTGTCCGGGATAATGACCTTGCCGAAATTTCTCAGCGGGACCATGAATTCATAGCGGACATTTTCCAGATGAAATGGTCGGCCGTCAATGTGCTTCAGATCAAACAGCAGCACTTCATCATACTTCATATCAAGCACGAATTCTCCGATCTGTCTCCGATCGCTTTGAAAAGTCAGGCCCGTAAATTCAACATCACGGTTATCAATCGTAAATACCGCAGAGAAATCTTTCAGCTTCAACGTTTTCATGAATGTCGAACTCCTATGATAGATTATGTTTTGATCAGTGAGTGCTTGATTTTTGAGGTACCGGCCGCTGGATTACTTCACATCATTATTATTCTGTTCCAGCCGGGTACCGGCGGATACGGATACCGGATATGCAGCGGCACCCATTCCGTTCAGGGCATCCGTCACTGCATCCTGATACTGACCGGCAAGGACGACGATGCTTCCGCCGCCGCCTGAGCCGTTTATTTTTGCACCCGATGCTCCTGCCGCCAGGGCGGTGTCAATCATTCGGTCGATCTTTGGGGTGGTAATCTTCAGTTTGTCCCGTAAGATATTATGATGCCGGTTCATGAGCGAACCCAGTTTTTGGGTGCTGACTTCTGCGGAATTCAGTTCTTTTACAGCCTCCCGCGTGATTTCAAGATTCTGAAGTGCTCCTTCAAGATAGGGGCGGTGATCGGGGGTGATTAATTTTTCCAGTTCAGTAAATTGTGAGGCGGGGAAAGCATCCAGTCGAAAATCCGGTTTTTTTTCCTGAATCTGCCTGACAGCCGTTTCAACGTGATTTCGAATTCGGGCCAGCAGGCCCAGGGTTTCCTTGGGCGTCTGCGAATCTCCCAAAACCAGACCTTCAAGGTCTGATCCCAGTTGCGTCACCGTGAATGAATCCCGGGATTCAACCAGAATAACGCTGCCGTAGGAGATGGAATACTGGTCCATCATCCCGCCGGGTTCGTTGTGTTCCAGGACCTCCGTCTGATATGCCAGGCTGGCCAGATGCTTCGGAACAATCAAGTCCTCACGGTTTCCTGTCTTAAGCAGCAGTACCAGCCAGGCAGTGACAAGAGCACTGGAACTGGAAGCGCCGCTGTTCACCGGGATGTCGCCGTTGAGGATAACATCATAACCGGTTCGGGGAGCGATATTCATTCGACGCAATACCTTCAGTCCGGACCCAAAATAATCCCGCCGCTCCAGATCCCTGAGAGAGTCGTCCAGACCCAGTCTTCGGCTCTGACCGATATCCGTCATTTCAATCTGAAAGTACCGGGTCCGGTTTGGGACAGCCCGAATGTAGATATATTTGTTGATCGCTGCCGCAATGACCGGCAATCCAAGATAATCCTGATGCTCGCCGAACAGACATACCCGTCCCGGTGCCTTGATTCTGATCATGGTGCGCTTGTTCCTGACTGAATGATGGACACGGGACTGTCCAGGCGGACAATCCCGTGCCACGATGAGACCTACTTAACGAGGAGAACTTTCTGAGCGGTTGAATGCTTTTCAGCATTGAGCCGTATGAAATAGATTCCGCTGGCTGTTTCAGCTGCGTTCCAGGTCAGATGATGCATTCCTGCATCCTGAAGACCGCTGAAAAGCGTTTCCACCAGCCGTCCCTGCATATCGTAAACCGCTGCATGGACCTGACCGGCTTCGGGAATCTGGTAGCTGAACGTAGTCGAGGGATTAAAGGGGTTGGGATAAGCAGGACTCATTTCAAATTGAGTTGGGATTTCAGAACCTACCGGAATGTATCCGTCTGTGCTGGCAGCCAGAGTGCTGATAATCTGGAAATCACCCGCTGCCTGGAACAGCTCGCTTCCTGCAGGATCGATAATGATGACCGTTGTCACATTGCCTTCTGTAGCAAAATCTGCAATGAGGGCGGGACTCAGCCGGATGTCAATATCATCCTGGTGCTCCAATGTCAGCTGAAACGCGCCGACATATCCGTCAGCTGCGTACGAGACGGTGCCGTTCCGGTTTATGACTGATGCCCTGCCGGCATTGCTGCCTCGAGCCGGATTGAGAATCCAGTCCACGGCAATGACCACATCCAGAATGTCGATGGAGCCGTCTTCATTGGTGTCACCGGCAATCAGAGCACAAGGATCTTCCAGAACTTCGGTGCCGAGGATATGGGCTACCATGATGACAACATCCAGAATATCCGTGGACATATCACCGTTGACATCTCCATTGGCCGTACAGTCAACCGGGAAGGTGTACCCGGCAGTGGTGCCGCCAAGATCATCGGGATACATGTCGGCAGTCCAGTCGCTGTTGTGTCCGCCGATGGCCACATTCACGCCGTCGCCCAGATTGGTCAGGATATCACGGGCAATGCCCACTTCGATAATGTTGCCGGATGCGCTGAAAGCGACATTGGCAGTCAGGCCATTGTCATTCCATACATAGTCCGGACCGGTTCCGGCATATTCCAGAATGCCGTACCATGATCCGCTGATGGTTATCAGGTAATCCGCTCCGGTGGCCCACCAGCCCCAGGTCAGACCGGTTCCGACATCCATATCGGCATCCAGATAGAGTACTACACTCTGTCCGGCACCCAGATTGCTCAGCAGACCGTCATCATTCATATCCACACGGAAGTAGAGATAATCATCATCCGAGGCCACATAAATATCTTTCAGATCCAGATCCGCAGTTCCGTAATCTCCGGCAGCTTCTTCCGGATTCGGAGCGACGTCCAGCTGATCTTCGGGCAGCCATTCACCGATATTGCCGTCCACATAATAGCCTTCCGGCACGAACCAGTAGGTGGCAGTTTCCACATCCAGATCATTGGGATAGGAGTCATGACTCCAGGCGGCGGATTCGTTATTCTGACCCACCACGGCGATATTGCATCCATTGGCCAGTTCACCCAGTGCGGACAGTGGTATGGCCACTTCCTTGGCATTATTGAGCTCATTGCCGGCAAGCCAGCTGGTGATGCCGGTAAATTCCCAGCCCCAGCCGCCATCAATACCATTGTACATCTGAATGCCGCCGCTGGCGGAAATGTCAATGGAATAATCCGCGCCGGAGGCCCAGGTGCCCCAGGTCAGACCGGTGGCATTGGACATATCCGTATCCAGATAAATGGACATGCTCTGACCGGTTTCAAAATTGTCAAATGAACCGTTGTCATTGATATCCACACGCACATACAGAAAATCGGCGTCATGATATACATAAATGTCTTTCATATCCAGATTCTGTGAATCAGGATAATCATTGGCTTCTTCCATGGGATTGGGTTCCACGTCAAACTGCCATTCAGGCAGCCAGTCACCCATCAGTCCGTCAATGATAATTTCGCCGTCCGGCGGTTCAGGTGCTTCGCCGCCTTCACCGTAGCCATAGGCGTACTGAACCACGGATCCCCCGATGTCGTCAGGGAAAAGATCTCCGCCCCATGTCACCATTTCGGCGGCATAGACAAACACATTGGTGGTTTCAAACAATGCCGTTTCACCAATAGCCGCTCTCGGGATGGAAACTTCATAGGCGGAACCGTCTGCCGTGACGATCACTTCACCCGTAAATCCGGTTTCAATAAATGTTGCGTCAGATCCTGATGTGCCGGCGAATTCAAGCACAGGGTGATCTTCCGTGCTGAGTGACATATAGTAGTCACCGCCCGTGGCCCACCAGCCCCAGGTGAGACCGGTACCGGCATCGGCGTCGGTATCCAGATAGATTTCCACCAGTTCAGTGGCGGGGTCAAGCGTATTCAGGTCGCCGTCCACGAGTATCTGGAAATACACATTGTCGGCATCATGGGTCATGAATATGTCAACCATATCCAGTTCCGGATATCCAACAATATCACCGGCATTTTCTTCCGGGTTGGGATTCACATCCAGCAGCATGCCGTCTGTCCAGTCACCGAGGTCGCCGTCCACCGTGATATTGGAATTGTACTGGTAAATCAGCGATTCAACCCCGACGTCATTGGGATAGGTGTCTGCCAGCCAGTCTGCAGTGTTTTCCGCATACATGAGAATCCGGGTGCTTTCCATGGCAGCGGTTTCACCGATTGCTTCCAGAGGGATCGCGATTTCCATGATATTGTCATCATCATTGATGGCCACATCGCAGCCAAAATAGGTATCTTCCCACTGACTGTCCCCGCCGGACGCACCAATGAAACGCGCAATGGCGATTTCTTCCTGCCAGCCTCCGGGACCGGACCAGGTTTCCACCCAGCCTTCACCGTGAGGAACATTAAGCAGAATCCAGTAATCCGCTCCGGTGGCCCACCAGCCCCAGGTCAAACCGGTACCGGCATCCAGATCCGTGTCCAGGAAAATTTCATGGGTTGACATCATACCGTAGTTTTCCTGCAGATCATCAAATATGGCGTTGTCATTGATATCCAGACGAATATACAGATATTCGGCATCGTTTGAGACGTACAAATCTTTGATGTCCAGTTCGGGTGCACTGAAATCATCCGGCTCCTCTACCGGATTGGGCTGAATATCCACCTGCATGCCCGGCGTCCAGTCTGACATATCCCCATCAATGGTGATTGCCAGGATCAACCCGGGAACCAGCAGCATACTGATTAAGGCAAATAACCGTTTCTTCATCTAATTGCTCTCCTTTTTAGCAGTTAAACCTGATTATGTTTAAACAGTGAAACTGATATGACTGTTCAGGTGCAAAGGTCCGGGACCATTCTGCAGCTGTCAGTTATTAATGATTTCCTGTCCGTTTAAAATCCAGTCCACCAGAAGCACCACATCCAGCACATCGACGGCGCTGTCCTGATTGACATCGGCGCTGATCAGACCGCATCCGCTGAGCTCGGTCTGACCCAGAATATGACCCACCAGAAGCACCACATCCAGCACGTCAAGAGCGGTATCCACATTGATGTCTCCGGGCAGACATTCTTCAGCCGGCACCGGAAAAACGAATCCGGCGGTTTCATACTGATCCGGGGCAAAATCATCGGGAACCGAATCATTCAGTTCGTTGATGTTTACAACCAGCATCACGGATTCCTGTCCGGTGGGAAACAGCGATTTTTCCAGGGCCAGTTCCACACGGCTGGTGTTTTCAGCTCCTGTCATCCAGGCAATGACCCCTTCGTAGCTCCAGGACCATTCGCCGCCGGTGCCGGTGTACAGCCAGAGATTGCCGTTCTCCACCATCAGATCAATACCGGCGTAGCTGCCGCTGCTGTGGTATCCGGTGGCAGGATTCATATCCGTATCCAGAAAAATGTGATAGAAAAAACCGGCATCCATCGGACCGGCAGTGGTAAATGATACATAGTACTTCAGCAGATCTTCCTGCATCCACACATCGACAATATCCGCAGCCGGAAACAGACCGTCCCCGGCACCTTCCGTCAGTTCGTCATTGTTCAGGGCGGGAACACCGGACCAGTCCTGAAACCAGCCGTCAATGGTCGTGGTCCCGTAGGATGAAGAATCTGCAGGCACGCTGATGATCACCCGGTTCGGATCCAGATGAGATTCCGCCGCACTGTCCGATGCTCTCATGGCAATCTGATATTCCGTATCCCCAAGATCAGAGAGGGTAAGCTGGAAATCAAATGAAGCTGACGGCTCCGGATTATCCAAAACGATGTCTGCAGCCTGAGAAAAATCAATATCTCCCTCTGAAATATACAGGTGATACCGAATGGGCGGTGTCTGATCCAGGGCCGAGTTCCAGTAAACGGTCAGTTCAGATTCCAGGCGTTCATAGGCCAGAATACCGATACCGTCCTCCCATGTGGGCGGGTTATTGTCCGCCAGGTGGAAATGATAGGTATCCCAGCGGATTTCATCCAGCAGGACAGTGGAAATACAGTTGGTCCAGCCCTGCTCTCCTTCGGTTTCATTGACCTGGGCAGCCAGCAGTGTCTGGTAGTTGGGCTGATCCGGATTCAGATAATCCAGGGAGATGACTGTGAATCCGTCCTGCATCTGGGCCTGGGCATTCAGCAGCGGTGCCCATTCCATTTCGTTATTGGGAAAATAGGGACTGATCTCTCCGGAAGAACTGTTCCAGTCCCACTGCAGGTAATAGCCCTCAAACATAACTCCGTTGATGGATGAACGAATAACATCCACATACTCGTTGGCGGCCAGGCTGGGGTGAAAATAAAAAAATCCGCGGTTCATGATCATCAGTTTTTCCGGATACTCGCTGCGCAGATGGGCAATATAGTTTGTCATGCCTTCCGTTGTCCATTCGTAGAACATGCCCCAGGAAGCCGGTGCCGCTGTTTCCACGGTATCCATGAAAATCCCGTCACAGCCGTAGGTAATGAGAATTTCGTCCACATAGGAGGCATTGTAGGCCCACCAGTTGGGATCACCGGCATTGACATAATAGCTGTTCCAGGTGTAGTTCTGGTCGGGAATGCCATTGTAATCGCGGTCATCCAGATAAAACGAAGCCACTCCGAAATTTTCATACACCACCTGAGAGCCGTTCCAGTAGCACGGGCCGCTGCCGTCGCCCGGAATATTCCCCAGATGGGCTTCTCCGATACTGATATAGCCGATAATGAGCACATCATCACCGGTACCGGAAATATTGTCAAACCCATTCCGAATATCCGCCACATCTGCTGGGTCCAGGCCGCCGATATCCAGTATGATCATGTCCAGATACTGAGCCTGCTGGATGATCGTGTTGTCAAAATCACTGTAATACACCATATAATCCGAGTCGGCAGCGATGCCCGGAATCGGAGTAGTAATCTGTCCGGCTGCCTGGGACAGAAAGCAGACAAGCATCAGGATGGTAAAGGACTGGCTGAAGTGTTTCATTTTTAATTCCGTTTTTTATCGGACGATGACAAATTTTTCCACCACATCCGGCAGATCGGCGCCTTCCAGTGTGCGGCAGTTGGATACATGGAGAATGTACACACCGGAGACCACTCTCTGACTGGATTGGGAAAGCAGATCCCAGGCCTCATCCCCGCTTCCGGACGTATGCTCCATTTTTCGTATCAGATCGCCGGTGGTATTATAGATGCGGACGGTGCAGTAGGCAGGCAGATTCACGAATAGGATTTTGTTGTTGTCGCCGGTATAGTTCAGTTCACCGGCAGAAATGACGTACGGATTGGGAACGATGCGAACACTGTCCGAATGGGCAGGTGCCGGTTTAAAGGAAGAGGCACCGCTTCGAGTCCGGTTGATGAAATGGGAACTTTCCAGCGGGGCTCCCGGGATCAGACCGCTGATATTCTGGCTGCCGTCGTCCACTGCTGTCACATAGTAATGATAACTCTCACCCCGAACTGCCGTTGTATCATAGTATTCCGTTTCGGTGGAGGGGACTTCGGCAATCAGTTCGTAATTAATGCCTTTTCCGAATTCATCTTCCTTGAAATTGATCAGATAGGCCCCTACTTTCCGGTAGATGCGGTAGTGATCCAGATCGGGAATGCCGGTGACCGGATCAGGGGTTCCGGACAGATCCTCCCATTCCAGCTTGATGAATCCGCCGCCGTCAGACACTTCCAGCCAGGGAGCCGGCAGGGGTGCCGGTATCTGTTCCCCGTTCCGAATCTTGTCCCAGGCCCAGCGGGACCGGCTCAGAACCGTATACAGGGAATCTTTCCCCTGATCCAGCAGCGCTCGTTTGGCATCATCATCGAACGACCCGTTTCCGTTCAAATGCCAGTCCAGCCATTCCTGTCCCTTTTCAAATGTTTCCTGCCAGCTGATGCCGCCCACACCGACAGACCAGACCAGATCCACATCCTCGCCCCACTCCGTGAAATGGTAAGGTCCGATCCCCATGAACATGTGGTCGCTCTGCTTCCAGTGCGAGTTGGCGGGATCATTTGGGGTTTCGGGATGCTGCCGCGTTCCGGTCGAGAAATAGTCGTAATCAATCATTCCGCCGTACATTCCCGGCCACACTTCAAAAATGGATGCCAGTGCCAGTGAACGGGGCTGGGATGCATCATCGTCCGGACTGTCCGGGGCGGAGTCCGCGTGCAGCAGGGTATATCCCGGCCATTGATAACTGAGAAACTGCCCTTTGACGTCGTGCGTAAAGCTGGGGTCTCCGCGGTCGTCAAAATAGTTGGGAGCTCCCGCTTCCAGCTCCGTTACGTCAGAATCATCACCGTCCCAGGCGAAAACCATGTTCATGTCGGGGCGGTCCGTATCCAGTCCGGAGGGATACTGCGGAATGGTGTCAGTCCAGTCCATCCAGTCATCCCAGGCGTTTCCGCCCCAGCGGTTGCCCGTGATTTCCTTCTGACCCGCAAAGCTTGGGACCATATGGTACCCCAGCGCAAACCAGACGGAATCCAGCGGCTGCTCGGGAATATCGGGCAGATCATTTTCCCAGTTGGAATTACCGGTGTATTTTATATTCAGGTGGTTGATGACATAGTCATCATGAAACGGATTGGCAAATGAATAGGTTTTCAGGGAGAGATGGAAGCCGGGAGGTGATTTCAGATTGACCACCGTCATCACATCCGACATGAGCGTATCGGTGACTTCACCATTAAAGTCAAATGTGTCACTGCTTCCGTTTACATAAACCGACGGCGGGGCATAGCGCCGGTATTCATAAATCCCCCAAGGCGATCCCAATGCAGACAGACTGCCTACTGAAATGCCAATCTGCCGCTCTTTCACATGTACGGTCTCCAGGGAATCCACGAACGACAGGGGCAGAATCTGAAACCACCAGAACTGACAGTTTTCAGAATCATACACGCCCTGAGGCCAGGCAGCAATGGGGGTAAAATCATTTCCGGATGTATCCAGCCAGAGCTGAGGATCCACCCGCCATTTCAGAGTACCCAGATTGTGAAACCGGCTGCCGGTATTGGGCTGATCCGCCCATGCCAGGCTACCGCTCAGCAGTAAAATGATTCCGATTGCAAGAATTTGAATAATGCGCCTGTTTAAAGATTGGGTCCGACAGAAAATGCCTGCCGGGGTGCTGCTGCCGAACAGCTTCCGGTCATTATGATTTAATTGGGTACGTATTCGTTTCATTGAATTCCTAAAGTTGATTCAATCCAAAAACCGGTGGTCTGCGGTGCCGGTTTATCACCATTTCCTGACGATCAGAAACTGATCCTTATACCGATATACACATCACGGGGGTTCAGGAACTGGGTCCATTCATACCAGCCCAGATCCAGATAATCCGCTTCATAGTTTCCGTACTGGTCATTTCCGTTCTGCTCTCCGGACTCCCAGGGCAGATGGAGCGATGAGAGATAGGAGATGTAATTCTGGATGTTGGACAGGCGTTTCTGGTTGAAGAGATTGTTGATCTGGGCATAGACCAGGACTTCCTGTCCGTTAATCCGGAATTTTTTCTCGATCATCATGTCGGTATTGGACCAGTCCTTAATTTCCATCCAGTGCCGGGCACTGAGGGAGGCGTTGGGATCGTACAGCACCTCGCCGCCGTCCGACCAGCCGAAAATGGTGGATATCCGCCACTGTTCAAGGGGATAGAAACCCGCCATCTTGGGGCCGTATCCTTCAGGTGTGTGCAGATCCACGTTCAGGCTGAAGCTTGGCACCGCATTGTTGCGGTTCTGTTCATACAGATCTTTTTGTTCCAGCACGAACTGCTCATCCTCGTAGTACCCGAATTCCCCGGTGCGGCCCCAGCTGTTCACCGCATATTCGAGGGTGGCGTAGAAAGTCAGGTATCGGCCGCGGTTTTTTTCAAACCGCAGTTCCACTCCGCGGTAGTCCGCATACTGATTATTGGCCCAGGTTTCTATCTGCATTGAGCTGAGACCGCCCATTTCACCGTCTCGAATCTCAAATGGGACAATTTCATTTGAGACGTCTTTGTAGTAGGCACCAAAGTGCAGCAGATAACGGTCGGAGATATTGTGCTCATACCCAATCTCATACTGAATGGTTTTCTCCCAGTCCAGATCCAGATTGGGGATAATGTTGGCATGAGAGGCGTTCTGCGGCCTCACATTGTAATAATACCGGGCCTGGGGAACCTGATAAAAATGACCGTAGTTGAAATATATTTTCCCCACATCGCTTATTGGGTGGGAAATCCCCAGCCGGGGACTGATCTGATATTTTCCGGTGTTTCCGTCTGTCCTCAGTGAATCGAATGAGGCATACTGTTCATAAAACATGGCATTGAAGTTGTCAATCAGCGGATTACCGTCTTCATCAAACGGATTGGAAAGGTCAAAGGCATCCTGCCGGGGATTGAAGTAGTCCAGCCGCAGTCCGAAATTTGCCACCATTCCCTCAAATTCCAGCTTATCCTGCACATATGCACTGAATGTGACAGGTGATTCATTGTAGTAAATCCAGTCGGAGGGATTTTCGGAATAGGTATATTCCACCCCGCTGGAATTCACCATCTCCCGTTCTTCAAAATCAGAGACCAGCAGATTGAATCCCGTTTTGATCTGATGATATTTATTGATCTGACTGACCAGCGTTCCGGACAGGTTGATACTGTTGTAGTTGGAATGATTCTGTCCCCGGCCAAGACCGCCCATTATGCACTGATTCAGCTGATCCCAGGTCTCCGATCCGGTGCCGGCATGGCCTCGGGGAGTCTCGTCATACCAGGTATCCCCGATGAGAATCACGCCGGTGGTATCCCGGTCTTCCATCGGTTCCTGGCTGGTCTCATCCCGGGTATATTCAACTGAAAGATCATAATAGGTGGCGGGACTGATCACATAGCTGAAATTGATGCCGTGAACGGACATATGGTTTTCGATGGGATTATAGGCACCTTCCGCCCACAGGTAGTAGGGTGAATTGAACATGTAGGACATGGAAGCCACCGCTTCCCGGGAACCGTTCAGAACTGCCGGAGAGGCTTCGTACACACTGTGTCCGCCCACACCCTCCTCAAAGTAGAACAGGTTGTTCAGATCCAGACGGGCATTTTCAGAAACATCCAGACGCATTTTCAGCTGGGTAATGGTGTTAAGATAGGATTTGCGGCTGGCGGGCAGATAATACTGGCTCTCTTCAATCCGCTGGGACCACATGATATAGTTGACCAGCGGGATGTTTACCGGTGTGGTGACGGTAAAGTCCGCGATGATGTCAGGCTCGTCTGCATATTCAATTTCACGATGCCGCCACTTCCAGATTTCCAGCGCTTCCTGGGGAGTATAATCATTGCTTGCCACATTGTCTTTGGCGTTGTTGAGGGCAACCTGATTCCAGCCGATAAATTCAAAGGGATATTCACCCGATGCCACATCTTCAGCTGTCACACCCGTAAAGGCCTTGTCGCCGGCATAGACTTTCCAGAACGGTCCTTCCGGACTGTAAGGCGAGGGGCCGAAGTGTTTCCGGGCAGGGTGACTGTACCGAAAATCACCGGAAAAGGAGAACTGTTCCGGCGCTTCCTTGGTAACAATATTGATTACTCCGCTGCGCACGGTTCCGAATTCGGCATTGAAACCACCGGACAGAATTTCGATTTCTTCAATGCTGGTCATATTCACGCTGGATATGGCCACGCCGGTTCTCTGATTCATCAGGGACATGCCGTCAATGATCACGTCGGTTTCATCGATTCCGCCGCCGCGTATTCGGAATCCGGCACCATTGGCATCCGACTGAACCCCGACCCCCAGCTGTGTGGACAGGACTTCATCCAGCCCTTCCAGCGGCAGCGATTCAATGGCCTCGGCTTTCAGATGGTATTTGCTTCCCGAAACATCCTGCTGAATGATTTCCTGCCTCGCAGTCACCACGACTTCACTGAGTTCCATGGTGGACTGCTGCAGCTCGAAATTGACGCGGGTTGTCCGGTTGGCATAGACAATCACTTTTTCCACAGTGCTTCGGGCAAATCCCATACTCTGGCAGGTAAGGGAGTAGGTTCCCGGCGGAAGGTTGATGATGAAGTAGTCTCCCTCATCGTCTGTCGCCGCGCCTGCGCTGGTTTCAATATCTGTCGGGACATCGCCGTCCCAGCGGGCGGAAATGAAAATATTGGCTGCCGGCACCGGAATTCCCTCCGCTGCATTGATCACATTGCCGGCAATCTTCCCTGATGATGCACCCTGAACCATCCCTGCGGCAAACAGCAGGATCAGGGGCAGCGCAGCCTGAAATCTGATGAGGGGAGTCACTGGTTTTATGCTGAGTCTTTCCATCTATAGTCCCGCCTGTGTATAGCCGCTGCGGCCGATATATACTTTCTGAACCGTCCCCGGAATTTCCGAAGAGGACTGTGAAACGTCCTCCGGAGCATTGGTCTGCACCAGATAAAGATAATCACCGTTCCAGCACATGAAGTTGGCCGTATCCACCACATCGCCGGGATAGAGCTCTTCCGCGGATCCGTCTGACGGATTGTATCGAATGAGGGTCGCTGAACCCTCCGGAACGAAGTAGAGGTTTCCGTCTTCATCAAATTCCAGATAATGAATATCGGAGTAGGAATCCAGAACCGTTTCCGCCTCCCCGAGACCTCCCGGAATAATCTGATGCCGGGTGACGGCAGCTCCGCCGGTGTTTCCCGCCTGAGTGACATACACATACCCATCAAACACCCGACAGTTGGCGGCACGGCTGTACTCGATCATGGTAATCTCGGGAATGACATCAATGTCATTTTCCTCCAGTATCTCGTCCAGTTCCATGGTGCCGCCGGTGTTGGTTTTAATGGAATCAATATAGCTGCGCTTAATGCGGAAAAGCCGACTGGGATGATCGGTGATGTCCACCACCAGGGAATCCTCAATGTAGTAGGAATTGTCTTCGTAAAAATCCAAAGTGGTAATGAAGAATGTTTCCGTCAGATGGTCAATATCCATTCCTGAAGGCTGAACCACATTTTTAATATATTTGGAGAAACTGGATGAACCGTCGGTCGGAGCGGATGAAATCCAGCCCAGCTCCCGGTCACGCCGCAGATTGTTGGCATAAAACATTCCGTCCGGTGCCGGGATGAGATTGCCTTTCACATATGTTGTCCGCAGCACTTCAAAGGAATTGTCCGCCATTATCCGATACAGTCCCTTGGAATAATGGATACTGGCCTGATTAATCAGGATGTGCGGAATGTCATTCGGGCCGTTAGCGATTCCGTAAGGCATATACACCGAATCCGCGACGGCAGTGATGGCTTCCAGGAAAGTAAACTCCAGCGGCCGAATCCAGACCGTGTCAACCATGGTTTCATGATAGGTGGTATCCGTGTTGGTAATCATCGTATCGATATGGACAATAGTGGTATCGAAACTTTCAGTCCAGCTGCCCCAGTGCTCGCTCCCCTGAACAGCCAGTTTCACTTCAAGCGACTTGTTGTTGATCATGGGAACCTGGACTCTCAGATGATCTTCCGATGCTTCCAGAACCGTTCCCGGCGAAAAGCCGAACAGGATCATATTTTCTTCGGGAAGGGTGGAAAAATTCTGTCCGTAGATGTCAATTTCATTTCCCGGAAAAGCCATTTCCGGGATGATGTCAAGGACCACAGGTGCCGGATTCCCGGTGGGATGCGGATCAATCCAGCTGGTGGAATCTTCGGTGCATCCCAGAAGAAACAGCGAAACAATGATTAAAAAGCTGCAGAATTTCATTTTGACCTCGCCTGACTGAATCCAATAGTAAAAATGTGAACCGGATCAAAATGCCTGAAATTGTTATAGGCGTAATCGACCTGAAGGTGTACGGGACCGATACTCTGAGCCGTCCCAAGCCCCAGCGACAGATCTTCCTCGTCGTAATTCTGTTTGTATCCAGCCCGGAATGACAGCAAATCCAGCCAGCTGTATTCAATGCCGTAATGGATGCGTTCGGTATAATCTCTGGAATGGATGAGATCAACGGCAAAAGTGAGGGACTGATATTGAGGGATCCCGAAAAGATGGAAAAGATTCATGGCGGTACCGAACCGAAAGGTCAGCGGCAGCGGGAAGGATTCGTCAATGTATTCCTTTTCCTGGGAAAAATTCTGCAGCGTCATTCCGAACCGCAAATCATGAAAACCGGGATAGAAAAGGGTGCCGAAATCAAAGGCGGAGACAACCAGATCATTGTTGATTTTGGCAACACCGGATGTATCGCTGTCGAAGCTGATGTATCCGGACCCCAGATCCTCATAGCAGTACTTGTAGTTTACGCCGAACGTGAACCGGGATGAAATACGACGCCCGTAGGTGACACCGACCATCATGGCCTCAGGAGAGAAGGTTCCCATATCAATGAATCCCTGATCATTATCCGCGCGGATGGTGGATTTGAGATTCCCGTAGTCAAGATTGATCAGGCTGATTCCCAGCACACCGCTGTCTTTCAGATCCCAGACACCGCTGAGAGCACTGTGACTGATTCCGGCAATCCAGGAGGTACTGGTGAAGGTCAGTCCCGGTCCGTCGATCCCGTTGATTCCCGCCGGATTCCAGAACGCTGCGGTCATTTCAGAATCCATGGGTGTAAAGGCATTCCCCATGCCTGCCGCCCTGGCGCCTGTGGGAATGGACAGCCATTTAAATCCGGTCTGCCCCAGTTTTTTCACTGCCCAGCCTGATTCAGGAAGGCAGAAACATAATATGAACAGTAACCAATAGGCTCGTTTTGGCATAACGCACTCTGTTTAATCAATTATGGACGGGATATATCGCTGCACCAGGGTATCCGCTTCTTCTGTGCTGTCGGACAGAAACACCCGCATCTGATGCTCCTCCACTGCCTGGCATTTCCACTTCCGGCATATTTGCCCAACCAGCAGAACTCGGCAGTTGTCCAGGCCGTCGGCCAGCTTTTCCGGATAAAATACATCTGACCTGCAGCTGGCGTTTTTCAGGTTTCCGGTTTCCTTGACGGGGGTGCCTGATACGTCATAGAATCTGAATAATGGTGCGGATGAAACATGGTTCGGCCACAGTTTTCCGTTCTCTCCTATGGCTGCAGCCAGATAATATGATTGGGACATTCCGGGAGATTTCCTTCTGTTAATACTCAGACTTCATTTTTCATAATATTCTTCATTCGCAACCCCAAGATGATCTGTCAGACATGGAATACAAATCGGGCGGTTCGGCTGTATTCTGTCAGGATTTGAACTAAAAGATGGGTATGGATGAAAACCGCGATTCATCAAAAACTTTTTCCAGTACCAGTGCAGCGGCACCCATAACACCCGCGCGGTCCTGCAGTTCGGAAACCACGATTCGGGTATGCTGGTGAATCTGGGCGATGGTGTATTGGTTCAGTGACTGGTTAATGGGGTCAAGAATATAGCGTCCGGCCTTACTCACCCTGCCGCCAAGAACGATCATGTCCGGGTTCAGGAGGTGGATCAGAACGGCCAGGCCTTCTCCGAGGTAGTTCCCAATCTCTGCCAGAATCCGAATGGCATACTGATCACCGTCATTGGCGGCCTGTACCACCGCTCCTGCCTCCAGACGGTCCAGATTGCCGTCCACCATGCTGCTCAGCTGACTGAGCGTGCCGGATTCTATTCCTTTCCGTGCCAATTCCGCCAGCGCGGTTCCGGACGCGACCGTCTCAAGACAGCCCCGTTTTCCGCAGTGACACAGCAAACCGTCGGGAACGATTCGGATATGGCCAAACTCACCGGAAAAACCGGATCCGCCGCGATACAGACGCCCGTTCAGAATCATCCCCATACCAACACCCCAGCCGATATTCAGGCACAGCGCATTCTGGATACCCCTGGCCATTCCGAACCGGGATTCACCCAGTGTCATTACCCGGGCATCGTTTTCCACCACCACCGGTTTCTGCAGGCATTTTTCAAACACCTGCTGAATCGGCTGATCATCAAAATTGAAAAAAGTAAAACTGCGGCCGGTATCTGAATCAACCAGACCGGGCAGTCCAATACCGACGCCCACCAACCGGGAATCGGCGATGCCTGAATGCCGGATCAGATCACCGGCGCATTTGCAAATCCGACTGACAATCTCAGGATCATCCGAAACCTTGATATTCAGGGACCGGATTTCCGTCACCAGTTCGTTTTTAATGTTTATCAACCCCATTTGTGTGGTCTTGCGGCCGATGTCAATTCCCAGAATATACCGGGAATCAGGGTTCAGTCCGTACAGCTTCGGACGGGGCCCCCCGCCTGAGCTGCCCTGTCCCTGACCTCTTTCCTGTACCAGACCGTCAGAAATGAGTTCATCCATCAGCTTGGATGTGGTTGGGGTGCTCACATGACTTTTCTTGGAAATTTCAGGAATGGTCATACCGCCGTTGCTGTAGAGTATTTCCAGTATATGCATTTTTCTGACATACTGCTTGAACTGAACCCCTTTGGTCTGTTTGGCAGCCATCATGTTCGTGATATGGGATTCTTTAACCGTTGCTTTTGTCATGCTTGTAATCCATCTTTATATTACCTGCAGCCGGAAACCGGGTTTGTCGCTCCGGCCGAATTCCCGAATACCGGAATTCTGTCTTGAATAACTGCTGTCCAAAACCCCGCCATTGCCGTGAATCGGTAAAACCACCAGACCATACCCGGAATTCAGGTTTCAATATTGGATGATTCAGAATAAGGGAGATTTGAGCTTCAGCAATATCTCAGTTGACACAGGAAATGAATTGTCAGTCAACCGCCATAAGTTAGATAATTAATTTATTATCTAACAATATCGTTTTTAATTATTTTAGTATAAACTGCGAGAAAATGGGATTCCGTCTTTCTCTCAATCCGCGACTTTGCTGAGTCTGCAATTTTCATTAAAACATTTAATATGTCGCATATCCAGTTAACCATACCAACATCCTTAAGACAGAGATTGTAAAATGCAGAGCGGACGGGTATCAGGTTTTGATCGGGGCATTTTTTATTTCGCTGCCACGCCAACTGGCGGATTCAAACGAGATGAAATTGGGCTGCTGCGCATGTTCTTCTGCTCCTTTTCTTTGCAGAAAAGGGCTTCCAAATTCATCGTCTCAAGTAATGCAATTTTCCGATTTGTATCTGATGAACAGATTTACGGTCAATCACGAACGGGTTTTCAAAAAAATGTTATATACGGATGTGTCAGCGGCTTTCTATTACATTATTTTACTTTTCCATATCGCATTTCCATCACTATTCTTATAATCCCTTATGAACGCGAATCAAATGAATATCCGAACACCCAACGCAGACAGGATCGAGTTCCATGAAAATAAAGATCGTCGTTTTACTTATTCTAACGGCATTGTCATTCGCATTACCGCTCAATAATCAACCTACCCGTTTTACGCTGACGCAGCGTGGCGGTGATTTCCGCGTCATTGAATTCTCAACCGGCAGCCTGAACTGGGAAAGCCTTGACGGCGGTACCCGAATTTCAGCAGTTCAGGCCGGTTCATCGGGGATTCCCGGCAGCGCGGACATCCCGCTGTATTCTGTATTTCTGAGTGCAGAAACCGGACGAAGCTATGAGTTCAGTTATGAAGTCACCCGCAGTCACACTGTGCCGGATTTCCAGCCTGTTCCGGTCCCGGAGTACTTCATCCATGACGCGGTGCATGAAGATCTTTCGAAGAGCACTGCTGCAGGTTCCGACCTTCCGGTAACTTTTCCCGATGAAATCATCATGGTGTCCGATCCGATGATCATGCGGGATCAGGTGATGGTTCAGCTGACGGTCCAGCCGTTTATCTACAATCACGAAACATCTGTTCTCACCGTCATTGATGACATGGAAATCCATCTAACCGCATTTGGAACAAAGTCCAGCCGACTGACTGAAAACCGTCCCCCTTCCAGGGCATTCGAGCCGTTCTATCAATCAATGATGCTGGATTATGAAACCGACCTGCGCGACAATGAGTATCAGCAGCCGGCAGTGCTGTACATCTGCGGCGGTTCGGCGGAAATCCATCCGGAGATGATCAACCTGATGGAATGGAAGCATGAAACAGGCTTTGAAATTTATTCCGTAACAGCGAACAACATCGGCAGCACAGCCGAAAGTATATCCGACTACATTTATGAGGCTTACACCTACTTTGATCCCGCACCGGAATATGTGGTGTTGGTGGGCGATGTCGGGGGCACCTATGATATTCCCACTTTTTATGAGAGCTGGTCGGACTGCGGCGGAGGTTCCTGCTACGGTGAAGGGGACCATCCCTACACCCAGCTCGAAGGCAACGATATCCTTCCGGAAATTCTTATCGGCCGGATTTCCATCCAGAACCTGCAGGACCTGTCCGTTATCGTCAACAAGATCATCAATTATGAACAGGGCAATAATCCCGGTATCATGTGGTACGAACGGGCTGCGTTGGCTGCCAATCCGGATGCGTACGGCGGCGGACAGTCCTTGGTGACAGCCAATGAATACATCCAGGAACTGATGCAGACTTACGGAATGACAGACACTCGGCTGGGAATCGACTTCTATGACGTTGGGATATCCACCTGGATCAACAGTCAGCTGAATCAGGGTGTTTCCTACCTCAATTTCAGAGGATTATACGGACCTGCAAGCTACAATATTGATGTGATTACGGAAGATCTGAATTCCCACTCCATGTCTCCGGTGATCACGTTTATCACCTGCGGCACCGGGTCTTTTGCCTATGAAACGGCCACAGCTACCGAAGTCCTTCTGCGCTCCGGTGTGAGTCCATCCAACTATTCCGGGGCAGTTGCCGTCATCGGGACCTCCACCTGGGGTACCCATACGCCATTCAACAACATGATGGACATGGGCATTTATCACGGGATTTTCGCGGAAGGCGTTCCGGATATCGGGAGTGCCCTGCAGTGCGGAAAACTGGCGCTGCTCAATACATATCCCAACAATCCCAATCACTATGTGGATATTTTCACGCACTGGAATAATCTCATGGGAGATCCCACCCTGCGGCTCTGGACCGACACTCCTAATCAGCTGACAGTGAATTTGCCGGCTGAGATCGGACTGGGAACCGGGGCCGTATCCGTTGAAGTGATCGATTCGGATGACCAGCTGGTAGAAGATGCATTTGTCACGCTACTTTCGGAGGATGGGGTTCTGTTCAAGAGTGCACTGACCAATGCAGCCGGACAGGCGGAAATTCCGCTGGACGATTACAACTCCGGGGAAGTGCTGGTCACCGTGACTGCCAGGAACTGCATCCCCTGGCAGGGAAGTCTGCAAATCAGCGGACT
The DNA here is from genome assembly GCA_964527215.1 of uncultured bacterium. Lineage (GTDB taxonomy): Bacteria > Fidelibacterota > Marinisomatia > SCGC-AAA003-L08 > JACNLC01 > CAZGNZ01. The sequence goes on from CAZGNZ010000010.1 coordinate 41,577, forward strand.
CTATGTTTTGGATTTATCAGGCTCTGCGGTAATCACTGAAACCGGCGGACACAACAGCGACGGTCTGGCCAATCCCGGTGAAACACTGCTCCTGGAAATTCCAATGCAAAACACCGGACTGCAGACAATTCAGTCCCTCACTGCGGTTCTTTCTGCCCCTTCAGACCTGGTTCTTATTCACACGCCGCAGGTCGCTGTCGAATCCCTGACTGCAGGTGATTCGTTCACTGCCGGTTTTGAGATAGAAATTGATCCCGGCTTTGAAACGGGAACTGCGTCAGATCTGGTCCTTCAGGTCACCGACGGAGACGAACGCACTTGGGAGACCCTCATTCCGCTTGAAATTCACGCCGGCTTGACCGAATTTGCCTACGCCGCTGATGCAGACGGCCTGCCTCTTCTGCCCGGGTACAGCGGGGAAGTGATCATCCACTTGGACAACAATGGTCTGATCAGCCTGACGAATCTGTCCGCTGAGCTTTCCTATGAAGGCCTGCTGGATGTGGACATCGACGATTCATCCGGATTCTGGCCCCAGATTGCAGCCGGCGGCTCGGAGCCCTGCACCGATTCGTTCAGCATTTCCTTTGATCCCAATATCATTCCCGGCAGCGTTATTCCTTTCCGTCTTCATCTCTTCGGTACCGCTTATGAAACTGAAAAAATCCTGCTGATAACCCTTGGTGAAACCACGGTGGATGAACCGCTGGGTCCGGATGAATACGGATATTATATCTATGACTCCGGTGATACCGGCTATTCCCTGGCACCCGAGTATATGTATCAGTCTGTCTCCCCGGAATACGGCGGGATGGGAACGCCAATGAACATGACAGACTGCGGAGAGGGTGTTCTTTACGAGCAGGGTCCGGTCCATATCGCGCTGCCCTTTGAATTCACCTTTTACGGTGTCGATTATGACACGATTTCCGTGAGTTCCAACGGCTGGATTGCGTTTGGCACCACCAACATGGAATCCTTCAGAAATACCGGCGTCCCCGGTCCGGGCGGCCCCGCCCCCATGGCGGCGCTGTTCTGGGATGATCTGAGAACCGTCGACTGCAATGATTTTTACAATGCCGATTACCTGGGTGACGTGTATGTGGATTTGTACCAGAGTCCGGATTTCATCGTGGTGGAATGGGAAGGACTGATCACCAATTACGGTGAAGATCCGGTATCCTTCCAGGCCATCCTGTTCAATACGGATGATCTCACCCCTACCGGTGACGATGAAATCATGGTGCATTACAAGTATTTCAGCAATACATCCGCGGGACTTTACCTGCCGGCCTATCAGGGCATGGTTCACGGCGCGTATGCCACCATCGGTCTGGAAAATGAATGGCAGACCCAGGGTCTGCAGTACACGTTCAACAACAGTTATCCCACTGCGGCCCGGGAACTGACGGACCAGTCCGCCATTTTCATTACCACTCGTCAGCCGAGAAATCTGATGGATATCAGCACTGCTGTCGGTGAACCGCCGCTGGCCATCCAGTTCACGGAGAACTCCGGATATACTGCGGAAACCTGGAGCTGGGATATCGGGATGGACGGTCTCATCGAATCCTCTGATCCGTCCTTCGAGTACGTGTTTGAGGATTACGGCCACTATCCCGTTCAGCTGACGATTACGACGGCAGATACGGAATATACGGATATACGGCTCTATGCCGTCCACACCGTGCCCTACGGCTGTACGGATCCCCTGGCTTACAATTACGACGCGGATGCAGTGTACGATGACGGCTCCTGTGACTACATTTACGGCTGCATGGATCCCGGTGCCCTGAACTATGACGAAGAAGCGGTGATGGATGACGAGAGCTGTGTGTACCTGGAGTTTCTGGAAATTCCCAACAATATTCCGGACAGTCAGAGCAGTTTCGGCAAATCGGTGGATATGGACGGCAACTGGGCCATCGTGGGCTGTTACCGGGCAGATGTGGCCGGTGAGCAGGAACAGGGTCTGGCAAAGATATTCATGAAAATTCACCAGAATGCCTGGGTAGAGATGCAGGAACTGGTTGCGGATGACGGCGAGACCTTTGATTATTTTGGGTATTCTGTGGCAATGGACGGGGAATACGCGGTGATCGGGGCGTATCGGGATGATGACGGCGGCAGCAGCAGCGGTTCAGCCTATGTGTATCATCAGAATCAGGTGACCAGTGACTGGGAATTTCATTCAAAGCTGAATGCATCGGACGCCGGCAGCAGTGATAATTTTGGGTACTCTGTGGAAATTCAGGGCGATTTAATTGCCGTGGGTTCCCGCAAGGCTGACAGCAGTCAGGATGAAAATACCGGCGCTGTATATCTGTATGAGCTGACGGGCGGTGAATGGACCGAAACAACCAAACTGACAGCCGCCGGCAGCGAACGGAACGACTCCTTCGGGGCAGCGCTGGAATTCAGCGGCAGCCGGATCATCATCGGAGCCAATCTGCATGACGGTCCCAGCGGTTCCAATTCCGGTGCGGCCTATGTTTTTGCATTCGACGGAGCGGAGTGGATTGAAGAAGCGGCACTGATACCCCTGGATGTGGATGAGCACAGTCACTTCGGGGTGGCCGTTGCCATTCACGAAGACCGGGCGCTGGCAGGTGCCATGTATGACAACAACGACAACGGCAGCAATGCCGGATGCGTGTACGTCTATGATTTTATTGACGGTACGTGGCAGAATACGGAAGAGATCATCGGATTTGAAGATACGCCTGCCGATTTATTCGGTCAGTCTCTGACGGTGAACAGCGATTTTGCCGTCATTGGTGCCAGCGAGCACCTGTATATTTATTATTTCGGGGACAATGCAGGCTGGTCCGCATCGGCCGGTTTCCAAACCGAGGTGACCACCTCGGTGACTTTAACCGGCAGTTACCTGATTGCCGGCGATCCCGTTGCGGAAACGGCATCGGTGTATGAGATGGAAGACATGGTCGAGTGGCTGGATATTCAGACTGACATGGGAACGCTGATTCCGGTTAAATCCGGTCTGAGCATCAATTATCCCAATCCCTTCAATCCGGTCACCATAATTCCCTTTGAACTGGCGGAACCGGGTGCAGTCAGCATTCAGGTGTATGATCTGATGGGACATCGTGTGGCCACGCTGCTGGACGAGTACAGGTCACCGGGATATTATCAGGTGCAGTGGGACGGTCATGCGGCAGCATCAGGGATTTACTTCATTCGAATGACGGCGGCCGGACAGCGGCACACCCGGAAAGTAATGCTGGTGAAGTAGGGACCCGCCAATAATATTGAATTCGTCGGAACTGTACCGCATCTGACCGGAAACAGTTCCGGCGGCCTTTCGAATACACCACACCGTCATATGCCCCCAGTAACTCAGTATGGATTCTGAATGACCAGTCAAAATTCACGCATAACGAATATATAGATTTTACAAGCTTATTCATTGTAGTATCAGCGAGTATAAATCTTAGTCCGGATAAATCCTATACCCACTCATTAACATTGATATTTTTCCTTAAACCGCAGCAGGATTATAACAGGTATTCCCAAAAAAGTACCAATTGTTGCGACGAACCAAAATAATGGCCCAATGCCTGGATGCATTCATGATAAAAATCACTGATGACGATTCTTAATGGGAATGCAGGCAGTCCATTTTTGGCATTCATGGTGCAGGGTAGGTTCGTCTGAATATCTTATCGACTCTACATATGTTACATATATATTTTTTTATGTACAAACATTACAATTATTCTATGTAAATTGAGGTTCAGGATTGTCATTTAATATCAATCCGTTTACGATTCCCGTTCAAAGCACCACTTACAAAATACCTGATAATAATCCTTCAAACTAATACAAGGGAGTAGAAACGTATGTTTAGACTTGTCGTTACGGTACTCATTGCGTCTATGTGCGTTCTGGTTGGCCAGGAAACAGAGGATTTGCTTGATTTGTCACTTGATGATCTGCTGAACATGGAAGTTACTGTAGCATCCACAAAAGCTGAGAACGTGTTTTCAAGTGCATCCACGGTTTCAGTTATTGACCGGGAATTCATAGAGAAATATAATTTTCAAAGCGTCGGTGAAGCCATCAAAACGGCGGCAGGCATTGATATCACCCGGACATATCTGAAAAGAGATGTGCCTACGTCGAGGGGGATCCTGAATTACCATTATGCCAATAAAATCCTTGTTATGATCAATAATGTGCCTGTATGGCATGCGGTAACCGGCGAACCAGTATTGAACCGGATTGATATTAATGATATTGAACGGATCGAAATTCTGCGTGGTCCGGCATCGGTTTTATACGGCACCAATGCCTATTCCGGCGCGGTTAATGTGGTATTAAAGAAGCCTTCTGATCATCGCGGCTGGCTGGCAACCCTTTCGGCGGGCAACGGAAACTATATGGGCGCGGGTATTTCCCTGCCGCTGAATTTCGGTGGCTGGCAGGGCCAGGTCTTTTTGAATTATGAAGATGCGGAAGGACACGAAATTGATTTTACTGATGAAGCCGGAGCAACCAGCTCGCTGGATGAATACGACTACAGTTCCAATGCCACGCTGACGCTGTTTAATGAAAACCATTCTTTCCTGGTGAACTACTACGACTCACACGAAAGCTACCTTGGTGTAACCCCTAAATTTTCCAGCGGTGCGGGAAACGACCACTGGAGCAAGGGATATTTGGTCAATTACCGCTATTCCCGCATGATCTCCGACGATACTGACTTCCGATACGCCCTTACATATGATCTGCACGAACGGGATCTGAGCCGTTCGGCGGATGACAATACACGAGCCAACATCCTGGGGGACAGGCTGCAGAATTCTCTGCGGGTCTTGTATTCTTTTAATCCGGCAGTGGATGTGGAGATTGGTGGTGACTATGAAGTACGTAAATCTGAAAATTATCATAACTACACCGAAACCCCGGATGAAATTCTCACGGAAAACAATTTGGCTGATCGGGAAGTCAAGGAAGGATCCCTGTTTGGGCAATTCAGTTATACGCAGGATAAATTCCGGATCGTTGCCGGAAGCCGCTACACGGATAACGATCTTTTCGGGGACAACATTTCCAGTCGTCTCACCGGTGTGTTTACCCTCAATGAACGCAATGCAGTAAAACTCATTTTCGGCCAGGCTTTCCGCGCGCCGTCTCTTTTCGAACAGTATTTCAAGACCGACTCCTGGACCGTTGTCGGTACCGAAGATTTGGAACCGGAGACCAGTAGTTCCCTGGAGCTGGTGTACCTGACCGCCTGGGAAAATCTCTTCGTGCAGGCTCTGGTATATAATGCCAGCTATGAAAACAAGATTTTTAGAAATAAGGAATACCACGCTGAACCGGACGACGTTGTAAGCGTCTATCGAAACGGGGATAAGTTCACCGCCAATGGTTTGGAACTGGAACTGAAATACCAGAATCCAAAATGGATCAACTGTTTTGCAAACTATTACTTTGTTGACGGTGATGATGGCGACCAGGTGGAGGGAACCGATCATTATAACTTCAAGCATGTCTCACAGCATAACCTTACCGCAGGCGTCAGTAAAAAACTGGGCCGATTCGGTGCTGCGGTAATGTTTGATTATGTGTCAGAGACTGACGGTCCATTTGACACGGTTGACGGTTACCTCACCATTAATCTGAATCTGCAGGCGTCACATAGTATGGGTGGATTTACGTTGAGAAGTGACCTCTATTTTGGTAACCTCACTGATGAAGAGGTGTTTATTCCGGAATATGTCCGGCGTAAAACCCTCAATGAAATCCCTGCCGGAATTCAGCAGGAAATCCGGTATACACTGACAATTCAACCATGATTTTCCTGACCGGATTCATTCATGGGATTTGGTTGTGATCAGGCATTTTTACCTGATTATGCAAACCTTTCCCAACGGTTATAATATCTGTTGATGGCAAACAAAAAAATGATCAAAAATGGTCGGTTAACGAGTACTTTTTCAGGTAACACGTAACTGAATCGATCAGACGCATCATTGTTAATTTCTCTCAAGAATTTTTCATGCATGAGGGGCTGATCTGGTCAGTCCCTCATAATAAATCAAATTCTATTCATTCTATTTAGGCATGATTTATATAAGGGAACTGCTGTTCTGATGATGATTCTGTTGAGGTAAAATTAAAGAAAGATGAAATTATGTCGTTAAAAATAATGCAATTGACGAAAGGCCTGGTCTTCTTAATCAGTTTTACTGTACTGTTCTGTCAGTACACCGATGCACCGTCCAATATCGCTGCCGCCCTGCTTCTGAAGATTGCAGGCTACGAACAAAATTCAAGTTCTGGCGGCGATTATGTTATCCACGTTCTGGGTTCACCGGAAATGGAGCAGGAACTGAAAGCCGGAATCGGTCAGGCAATCGGCAAGTCGAAACTGGTGTCGGTGACATCATCAAATACTCTGCCTGATACACCGCCCAATCTGCTTTTCATTGGTGATGAAAAATTGATTGGTGCAGCACTGGAATATGCCCATTCCAATCATGTATTTACGGCGACCAACAGCAATGCGCTGTCGGCTCAGGGGGTCAGTCTCGGCATTCTGGTAGGAAGTGATGGGAAGCCCAAAATTGTACTGAATTTGACAGGTTCCAAAGAAGAAAATCTCAACTGGAATCCTGCCGTGATGAAAATCGCAAAAACCATCAAGTAGATACCCATACAATGAATTGGTCAATCCGTAATAAAATAATTGCCCTTTCGCTGGGCATTGCTCTGTTCCTGAGTGCTGTACTGGCGGTCTTGGTTCCCCTTCAGACCACTAATACCGCGAACAGCATTCTGCAAAAAGACACATTGTTTATCACCGATCTGCTGAGCGAAAACCTGTCTATTGGTTTGCAGCTGTTGATACTGGATGATGGAGCGTCCGTTCAGGAAAGCCTGCGGATGCTTGCAGGGGAAGATGACCAGGACGAAAACCAATCCGTCGTCGACGCCTGGGTGTATTCCGAGATGAAAGAAATGGTCGCCGGACTGAATGAAGATCGTCCCGCACCAGACATACAGAAGCTCCAGGAAAACACCATCGATGAGACCGATTCGGTCATTCGTCATATGACTGTGATTTCGGATAATGATGACACCCTGCTGGGATTTCTGGTTATTGACTACTCAAAAGCATATTTGAATCACCAGGTCCGTTCCGCTCTTATCCTGTCTATTGGGATTTCAATATTTGTTGTGATCCTGACTGGTTTTATCAGTGTGTTGATCGGAGGCGGTATATCCCGTCCGATCCGCAGGGTGGCCGAATTGATGGAGGATATTGCCAGGGGTGAAGGGGACTTAACGGTTCGAATGCAGGTTCAATCCAGGGATGAGTTGGCGAATCTGGTCAAATGGTTCAACAGTTTTCTTGAGAAAATCCAGGATACGATAGTCCAGGTAAAGCATAGTCTGGTTTCAGTGGATCAGGTTGGTGGATTAATCACTTCTGCCGCGGAAGAACTTGCTACGGGAGCGGAAGAACAGCAGTCTCAACTGACGGATGTTGCCACCTCGATCGAAGAGATGAGCAACATGATTCAGGAGTCAAGCAATAATGCCGGGAACACTCAATCCTATGCCGGAAATGCCAGCACCGCAGCTGTAAACGGTCAGCGGCAAGTCAGTGAAACAATATCCGGAATTGAACAAGTCGCTGAGATCGTCAGCACGACCAATGACCAGATTGCCCTGCTTGAAGGACGGTCAAAGGAAATTGGAGAGGTGATCCAGGTCATTGATGATATTGCAGATCAGACCAATCTGCTCGCGCTGAATGCCAATATCGAGGCAGCAAGGGCCGGTGATGCCGGACGAGGGTTTGCCGTAGTGGCCGATGAAGTTCGCATGCTGGCGGAACGGACCGTAAAAGCAACTGGAGAGATTACCAGTAAAATCAAACTGGTTCAGGAGGATGTCGTCCAATCTGTGCAATCCATGAATCAAATACAGGAAAAATCTCTTGACGGACGAAATCGGGCAAAGGAATCCGGAAAAGTGTTATCGGAAATTACCAATACCATTGCCAATGTAGAAGATGCCATCCGCCAGGTTGCATCTGCTGCGAATGAACAGAATTTGGGTGTCGAACAAATTTCCATAAACATGGATAGCGTATCCACGGTCTCCAAGATGACTGCCACACAGGCTCAGGAACTTACACGATCGGCCGAGGAACTGAATCAGGAACTAAACATGGTACGGGATTTGTTGGAACAGTTTAAGGTTGAATCAACATCTTCCTGATGAAATCAGGGAATCCTGTTACATCACCATTGTGAACCAACTTTTCTTAATCGTCCTGCTGTGAATATGCTGTCGATGATTCCGCGGTAATCAGGACTGCCTTATTAGGAATCATTTCAGCAAAGTCACTTTTTGCTTGGAAGAATTGCCAGGCATGACTGGTAATAGTATCGCCGGTAAATTGAAAAGAGCAATGATCAAAAGCCTAGAAATCATTGGTGAAGCATCATAGCAGATACCTGCTGTTTTTAATAATGGGGTCAGACTTGATGGAAATATTTGGCCGGTATGAGAGACAGATTAATCCATGATTATATGAGAATCAATTAATGAATTTCCCCGCCCGTCAGCTATACATTTATGAAACCGGGATGGTTATTTAACATTTTTTGATATTTTTTTCAGTTCCCCCCTGCAGGCAAAAATGAAAAATCGTTTTTCTGATGCTTGCGAAAGTATGAACCTCGTGGTAAAAAACTGACGGCAGATCTGAACACAGTCCGGACTGCTGCTGCTTTTCAAATGCACAGCACGTTAATGCGTTGTTCACGTCCGCCAATGGCTTCAACAGGACCGGCAGAGAACCGGCGAACAAAAATCCATTCATCCGTCAAATGACGGGCCACAATCTCAAACACAGATATGCTGAGGACATTCGTTGGGAGAGGTGCCGGATGCCATCCGGCAAACACAAAATCTATTGTAATTGAAGTATATTATTATTTACCTTTTAAGGCGTCGCCAAGGATTAGATTTGATGAAATGTTCTCATCTTTATCGACTGTTGATTAAAGCTGGCTGGTATCCAGTATCTCAGAAAGGTTCTTATGTCGATATGAAACATGATTTAAAACCCGGATTGATTGTTTTCCCCAATCATGGAAGTCAAGAGGCTGGTAAAGGACTCGAGAAATAAATCCTTCGAGATGCCGGAGTAAAACATTGAGTGATTAATTGGAATGTTCATGAGAACTACAAAGAAAAAGATTACAATAACGGTTGAGAAATCTGATACCGGATTTTCAGCATATAGTAATGATTATTCAATATTTACTACAGGAAAAACTATCCCTGAATTGATTGACAATGCGTTTAAGGCGGTTAATCGTTTTTATGAGGATGAAAAGCTTAAAATTACCCATGAGAATTTAAAATTTGAGATTGATTTCAAACATTTTTTCCAGTATTACAAAGTTTTGAATTCAAGGTTTCTGGCTGATAAAATCGGAATGAATCCAACACTGCTATCTCAATATGTACAAGGACATAAAAAACCATCTGAAAAACAGACAGAAAAAATCCTGTCTGGCATTCATCAAATAGGAAAAGAATTGTCTGAGATCAATTTGATTTATAGACATTGATCATTGACAGCACCATTTTAAAACACCAATGAATTTCCCCGCCCGTCAGCTGACGGGACGGGGTATCAGTCGTTGATCGGGGCATTAACTTTTTCGCCGCAACCATACGGCGGGTTCTCAGCAGGCGGCGGGGAATGCACCCTGTTATACTTGTCCGTCAGGAGACGGATTAAAAACCCGCCAACTGGCGAATTCAAAATACATTTTAGTGTTCGTGGTTTTTATGAGTTCAGACTCGCTTCAGCGAATACTCACGATGGACATGAAAACAACTGCTCCCGGTGCAGTTGTTGTGCGCAGAAATGCATTTTGCTCAGATTAACTTGATCGATCAGTTAAAAACAGGAAAATCGTGAAAATTACAGTATTAAACGGAAGCCCTAAGGGGAAACACAGTATTACTCGTCAATACGTTGTTTACTTGCAGAGAAAATATTCTGAACATTCGTTCGAAATCCTGAATGTATCACAGAAAATCAAGAAACTTGAGAGGGATGAGAGCAGATTTTTAGAAATAATTGAAAAAATTAAAAATTCAGATTGTGTCATTTGGTCTTTCGGTTTGTGGGTGCTGGCCGTGCCAGCCCAGTTCATGCGGTTTATTGAATTGGTTCAGGAAAGGAATTCGGAGTCGGCCTTTGAAAATGTTTACACGGCTGCCATATCCACTTCCATAAATTTTTACGACCATACCGCGCATAATTATATTAGAGGTGTTTGCGAAGATTTTGGAATGAAATACATTGATGGAATTTCATTGTACATGCTGGATTTTATGAAAGAAAACAAACGGAATGACTTGGACTGCTTTTTTGAAAACGCAGTTGATACCATTCAAAATGCGTATCCGACGACAAAATTATTCTCACCTTTTGTATTCAATGATTTCAAGTATCAGCCTGGCAATACGAATGATAAAATCAATACAAACAAGAAGGTTGTGGTTCTCATTGATAAGGATGCAGAGGATTCAAATAGTTCAAAAATGGCTGAACGGTATGCGGATTCGTTTTCTCCCCCCGCTGAATTAATTAATTTTTCAAATATAAAAATAATGGGGGCCTGCCTGGGATGTATGAAATGCGGCTACGATTATCATTGTCAATACAAAGATGATTTCAAAGAGTTCTACAACACAAAAATCATAACTGCCGATCTATTGGTGTTCGCGGGTGAAATGAAAGGCCGATACTTGTCCTCAATTTGGAAAACCTTCTTCGACAGAGCCTTTTTTTGGAACCACACACCTTCCATGTATCGGAAACAAATTGCATATCTGATATCAGGGCCTATCAGTCAAAATTTAAATCTTCAGCAGATTCTTGAAGGGAACGTCACGGCCAGACAGTCTGCGAATCTGGTAGATATCATATCGGATGAATCTGCGGACTCTGAGACCATAGACAGATCGATCACCCGACTGGCGGAGCGAATGGTTGAATTCAGCGATCGGGAATATGTAAAACCGGAAAACTTTTTAAAGGTTGGCGGTCATAAGATTTTCAGGGATGAGATATTTGGTCATATTCGAGCTGTCTGGCAGGCTGATCACAGGTATTTCAAAAAGCATGGATTATATGACTTTGAGCAGAAAAATTACGGAATGAGAATTATGAATTCATTCCTGTTTCTGGCATGCAGAATACCAGTGTTCAGAAAAAAATTTTATGGGAATCTTATGAAATTTCCAGCCCGAAGATACGGGCAATTTCAGGATAGGCTTTTTCAAGAAAACCAATATCAGTAATGAATTATAAGCCATGCGTTTATTTCATTTGGAATTCTTGTTATTCACTGAAGCTGCAAACTTTCTGCATGCATGATCTGATCCCTTAAGCCAGGCATAGTGCCAGTGCGTAACACCGCCTATACATTCATTTAACCTGAGGAAATAATCCCATCGTAACCGTTATTCATGAAACGTGAAAAACCTTGACCGCGAATTGTGGAATGATTTCAGTGAGGAAGCCGACACGGCAGAATCAATGCCGGTGGTAAAAACTCCGGTAGATATTCCCCTTCCGTCATGATTTGAAATAAGGACTGAAAAACACAGGAAAAAAGAAAAATGATTATCAACCATATTGCACTGAATATTAAGGATGCCAGTGAAAGCACTGAGTTTTATCAAAACATTCTCGGTTTGGAATTGAAATACCAATCCGAATTACCGGCAGCCTTAAGCAAAAATATTTTCGGAATAGATCAAAACCTGCCAATGTATTTCTGTAAAAAGGAGCATGCAGCATTTGAATTGTTCGTTTTGCCCGAGAACTTTAACATTGGCGTTATACATGTATGTCTAGAAATGCCCAATCGTGAAAAGCTGATGGCCCAGTGTCTGGATAAGGGCTATAAAATCAACAATATCAAAAGAGACCTCAAACCTGACCTTCTGTTTGTCTGGGACAAAACAGGAAACTGTTTTGAAATCAAGGAAGAGTAAGTTACAGGATGAGCCAACGACATACACATGTTTGAGAAAAAAACAGACTGATGTTGATTTGGCTAATCCTCTACCCGGTTTATATTTATGAAGTAGTATAACATCTGATTTTTGAAATTCACAAGTGACGCTTCAGCCGTCATCGCTGTTCTTTACGCCTAGAATTGTAAAATCCAATTGGTGAATATGACCCATAACAGGTTTTTAACAAATATACGGCAGCACCTGACACCACTCTATTTCAGAAAATAGAATGGGAGGATGCAGGCACATTAGGCGGCTTGATCCGGAACCGTTTACAAGATTTTTAAAATCCGCTGGCTGACAGATAAAAATCACTCAAATGCGCTTTGCGTTGTTGATATTTCTCTGGTTTTTTGAATATATCCTGATAAACAAGGAGTATTTCACAAAATGAAAAAAAATATCCTGCTCGTTGAAGATAATACCATAATTGCATTGACTGTAAAATATGAACTTGAAAATTATGGATATGAAGTATTCACCGCTCATTCAGGTGAGTATGCTGTTGAAACCATAAAAAATAATGCTGATATTGACCTGATCCTGATGGATATCAATCTTGGTTATGGTATGGATGGCACTGAAGCTGCGCAATCCATCTTAGAAATAAGAGATATTCCAATTGTATTTCATTCAAGTCACACAGATCTGGAAATAATTGAAAACACAGAAAAAATTTCGTCGTATGGTTATGTTGTTAAAAACACGGGGATCACTGTGCTGGATACATCAATAAAAATGGCATTTAAGCTTTTTAAATCAAAGATTAAGGAAAAAGAGAAAAAAATTGCACTCAGAAAAAGTGAAACCCTGTTCAGGACAGCCATCGAAAGTGTGCCTTTTGATTTGTTTGCTTTAGATAATAATCAGATTTATACAATTCAAAATTCCAAGAGTAAAAATAAATGGGGCAATATAATTGGTAAAAAACCTGAAGATGTTGCTGAAAATGAGCAAACATTGGCATTATGGAAAAATAACAACGATCGCGTCCTTTCCGGAGAGACCATTAGGGGGGTTGTGACATCTTCAATCAACGGGATAGAGAAGAAATTCTTTAATATTATATCTCCAATCATAGAAGACCGTTATGTCACAGGTATTCTTGGCTTAAATATTAGTATTGAAGAAAATGATTTTACCAATATATAATTCTATAAAATATTTACATAAACACATATAAATTCAAATACATAGAATCTTAAGAGTTTTTACCGAGGCAGTTATTGCTTTTTTTGTGTTACCGGGAAAATGCTTATCTGCACGTTTCACACGGTATTGAAAAAGTGAGGACTTATTCAGTAGGAAAATACATTATGATTTTTTCAACAGCTGCCTGGCGGTAAACAGACCTATTAAGTGCACTCAGTGAAAATTACCGAAGCTTGAAACGGAATTCTGGGACCTGCCCTGGGATTAAACTCTTGATAAAGACTACTCTGTTCTTCCCTACTTCTCCAGCTGATCCGATTTTTTGCTCTGACGCTTATCTGTTTCTGCCTTGCTTTCTGCTTCCAGGCGTTCAACCTCGCAAATCAGAAACTCAATGTTTCGACGTTCCTCCATCAGTTCAACAATGCGGTAAAATGGTTCCGCGTCGATAAATGCGGTGACCAGCGGTCCAAAAAACACCAGCGTCTGACTGCCGATGAAGGCCACATACTTTGTCATTTCCAGGAAAAAAACAACGGGGACTGCAAGTCCCCGTTTCACAATTCTGCCGGCAAGCCGCGTGAGCACTTCCCGGTCTTTTTCTGATATTTTCGAAAATCTGGACTGATTTGAATTCTGCAACATTCCCTCGATTATTCATCCATAACGATGATCTCAAGATTGGCCCGCGGGATGGTTTTCACTTCGCCGTCCTGGAATTTAATGGTTGCCACTCGAACCATGGTTTCCGATTCCATCTTGGTCAGCGGGGCAGGGAGATCCTCCACCACTCCCACATCACCGAAACGGGGTGCCCGAATGATGCGAACGACCGATCCGGCCGTGATGGCCAGTGAGCTGTCGTCAAACTCAGAAGTATCGCTCTCACCGATATCTGAGGGGACAAGTACTTCCGGACGGATCACACCGGCGCGAATCTGGGTCGCACCGTTCACTGCGGCAAAATCACCGGCATGGCTCTGCAGCAGCTTGAAAGTACGGTCCGCCATACTGATCCGGCCGAATCCTTCCGTAATAATCAGGGAGGTTTCAAGTTCTTCCGATCCTGTTATGGCCACTCCCAGGGGGTATCCGAGTATTTTGGACAAATCCGTATAATTGAAACCGCCAATGACAACTGCAGAAACTCCCGTCTGCTGGGCTTTCTTGTAGGCTTTCAGTGAAATGAATGACCCGCCGATGAGTATTTTTCCGGCATGTTCCGGTTTGATCATCTCCTCAGTCAGTTCCGCATTAGGACCGCTGACGGGAATGGCTATTTCACCGCGGTTTTCTCCGCCAATCCCCAGAATGCCCTGGATAAAGGCTCCGCCGGTTTCCACCACCAGACCCTCTTCCGGAATGACTTCCACGACTTTGCCGGACGTATAGCCGTCCACTTCAATGGGCACCGGCGGTTCAGATAAAATCACCTGGCCGGTTACATCGGAGACATTGGCGAGTGTTCCGTCGATGGGAGATTTCACACTGCCTTTGAACAGCCCGAAAAATCCTTTGTTCTCGGCGATGGTCTGTCCTTTGGCAATGGGTTCATCAATTTTCACCAGCAGGGATTCAGAGACGGTATCCGGTTCGATATTCAGCAGCTGGGCCACGTTTACCATCTGGACATTTCCAGGAATATGAGTGGAAGCCACAACCGTGTCCGGCTCCACCTGACTTCCCGCCTCAAGATGCACTTTGCCTTTCAGAGGCAGCTGACGGATTTTTTTCACAGTGGTATGACTGAGTACTTTCAGACCGGGTGTATATGTTTTTGACATGATCAGCGACCCTCCATATCTGGGTATTCAACGGTTGCATGGGACCATTCGATCAGTTTTCGGACCCGTTCTCCGGGATCGTTTGGAATGGCGAACGGCCGTCGTCCCCGTCCGTCCAGCAGAATACCCACTATTCCGCCGTACACCGTGGTTTCCCACTCCTGTCCTTTTCCCTGGCCGATATCCAAATTTTTCGCCGGAGTCAAGTGTGCTTTTACCGGTTCGTACGGCGCTTCTATCATTTTCAGTTCACCCGGCATCAGATCGCCTTTCTGCACAGTTCCGTCCGGAAGGGTCAGATGATACGACAGTACGGGCTTTTTCTGCTTCTGAACACCCACGGGTGCGATGCAGGTCCCCAGTCGGATCAGACAGTCTCTCTCGAATACTTCAATAGCGGCCTGTGCATGGACGGTGGAAAGCACGCCCAGCTGAGGCATCATGAAGATTGAATCCACCGCCAGCTGGGTCACTCCTTCAGGCAGGAAGGCGTCCACCAGCATTCGGGCAGCCTGGTGCCGTCTCGGTGCATGGGACAGGACGCCGCCGGACCCAACCAGCAAATCCAGTTCCATCATGTCCACCAGCGTCTCCCCGGTCTCACTCTGCTCAAAGGCGTCAGAAATGGTCCGCTCGGTCTGTACCCCTTTCAGGCTTACCGCAAATTCCTTGTGCTGCTCAAAGGACAGGCGCAGCGCTTCCCGGGCAATGGCCTGCTCCATTTTCAGCGCATCCAGGGTCTGGGGGATGGTGGTGGGACGAATCATTTTATTGGCAATGCGGTTGGTCATTTCCTCTTCATCCACATCAAAGTGCGACCAGCGCATCACATTCTGAATACCGGCCGCTGCCAAAACATTACATACAGAATAGCTCATTCCCAGGTTGGCGCTGACTGTACGGTTGAACTGTTTCTGGAAAACCGAAAACACATCGGTGGTCGCACCGCCGATATCTACTCCCACGACGCAGATATCCTCTGCATCGGCTATTTTTTGTATTATCTCGCCAACGGCACCCGGGGTGGGCATAATGGGTGCATCGGTCCAGCTCATCAGTTTTTTGTATCCTGGTGCCTGGGCCATTACGTGCTCCATGAACAGGTCATGGATTTTGTCCCTGCTGGGCTTCAGGTTTTCTTCCTCAAGTGTCGGCCGGATATTGTCCACCATGGTGAGATCTGTTTTCTTTCCCAGACGTTCGTCAATGGCATCCCGCGCTTTTTTATTCCCGGCATAAATAACGGGAAGCTGATACCCGATCCCCAGCCGCGGTTTGGGATTTGCCGCCTCCAGGATTTCCGCCAGTTCCACCACATGGGAGATCGTACCGCCGTCAATGCCGCCGGAGAGAAGAATCATATCCGGACGCAGCTGACGGATTCGCTTTACTTTCTGGTGGTAAAGTCTTCCGTCATTGGCGGCCAGAACGTCCATGACGATGGCCCCGGCACCCAGTGCGGCACGCTGGGCACTTTCACCCGTCATGCCTTTGACCACACCGCCCACCATCATCTGAAGCCCGCCGCCGGCAGAACTGGTGGAAATGTAGATATCCACACCGGTCTTGGCCTCCGCAGGCCGGATGATTTTTTCACCGTCCAGAATTTTCCTGCCGGACAGTTCTTCCAGCTCAGTGATGGCGTTCAGAACACCTTTGGTTACATCTTCAAAAGGCGCTTCCACCGTTGTGGGAGATTCGCCCCGATGCGTCAGCCGGTATTCACCGTTATTATATTCAATTAAAATGGCCTTGGTGGTTGTGGAACCGCAGTCCGTGGCCAGTATAACCCGAATCTGTTCAGGATTTTCAATTGCTGTCATCTTGCCTCATACGTTGACTTGGGAATTTATAGCTTGAAAATGAAGTATAGAAATTGGAAACTGAAAGCTCGCGGCTGGTTTTTACTCCATTTCATAGTGAAAAATTATGGAATCTGACGATTCCGGACCATCGGAATTTATCAGTGGTCCGGCCTTCCTGTGTTTCACCGGTTATATCAAATCATCCTGCGGCCGGAATATCATTTCAGCCGCGGATCCAGCGCATCCCTCAGCCCTTCACCCACCAGATTATAGGTGGTCACTGAGATGAAAATTGCCAGCCCCGGAAACAGGGCCAGCCACCAGGCATAGGTGGCTCCGCGGGCCACTGAAAGAATGGATCCCCAACTGACGGTGGTGGCGGAGACTCCAAATCCGAGAAAGCTCAGGCTGGATTCAATGAGAATGGCGCTGGCTATTCCAAATGCCGCACTGACCATCACGGGCGCTACTGCGTTAGGCAGAACATGCCGGAATATGGTTCGTGCGCTGCGATTGCCCAGGGCTTCCGATGCGGTGACATAATCCATATTTCGTGTTTTGAGAAACTCGGCCCGGGTGTACCGGGCGATGGCGGTCCAACCCGTGGCTCCGATAACGACCATGATCATCCAGATTCCGCCCCCCGGGAAAAAGGCCACCACGGTAATGATCAGGAAAAAGGTGGGAATGGTCAGCATGATTTCAATCAGACGCTGAATCAGCATATCCACCACCCCGCCCATAAAGCCGGCCGTCGCCCCCAGACAAATTCCGATAGTAATGGCGATGCTCATGGAGACAAATCCAACCAGCAGCGCAATGCGGGTTCCGTGAATCATTCCGCTTAGGACGTCCCGGCCAAGCTGGTCGGTCCCAAGCAGATGGTTGTTGACCCCTGGAGATACAAACCGCGACCTGAAATCCAGATTTGTCGGCAGATAGGGCACCGGCGCCCAAACCACTTTGTCGAACTCCATTTCCTTCCAGTCAATGTTCAGAAAATGAGTCGGCCATTTGGCCATACCGGTCTTGACGGCGTATTCCCGAAAAGCCGGAAAATAGGATTTGCCCTCATACTTGCAGTAGAGCGGTTTGTCATTGGCCAGAAAATCGGCCAGGATTGCGACAGAAAAAAGAAATATCACCATAACGAAACCAGCCACAGCCAGTTTGTTTTTCATGTACTGCCGTTTTACCAGCTGATAGTAGGATTGTCCGCGTTCTGTCTGCATCATGCCTTCTTTCCGCTGAAGGTGATTCGGGGATCCACCAGTGAATAAAGGATATCCGCCAGCAGAATACCGGTCAGCGTCAGTACGGCACTGATGGTGAACACAGCCATTACAACGGGGTAATCCCGGCTGGTGATCGCCTCAAATCCCAGAGAACCCATTCCGGGGATTGAAAAAATGGTTTCGATAATGACGCTTCCGCCCACCAGCAGCGGCAGCAGCATCGCCATCAGCGTAATAATGGGAATCAGCGAGTTTCGCATGGCGTGCTTGAGGATCACCACGCGTTCGCTGAGGCCTTTGGCCCGGGCAGTGCGAATGTAATCCTGACGAATGATCTCCAGCATCCCGGTTCGCATCTGGCGGGAAAGATAGGCGAAACTGCCGTATGTCATCGTGATGACGGGCAGCGTGATATGCCAGGCCAGATCCTGGAACTTCTCCCAGCCCGTCATGGAACTCACCGTATTGGAATGGAGACCGGCATACGGAAACAGATCCAGGAAATCTCCCCCTCCCAGGAAAATAATGAGCATAATCCCGATCCAGAACGACGGTAGGGAATACAGCATGAATACAATGAAGGTACTCACGCGCTCCATGAACGAATTGTTATTCACTGCAGAGTAAACACCAAGGGGAATGGCAATCAGATAGGAAATCGTGATTGAGATGAGACTCAGCATCAGCGTGACCGGTACCCGTTCCTTCAGCTTCTCAATCACGGGCTGGTTGTCACGGAAGGAATTGCCGAAATCCAGTTTCAGGATGTTTGCGGTCCAGATGTGATACTGGTTTCGCGTGCCGTTCCAACGGAAAGTCAGTCTGTGCAGGAGAGATTTGGGATTCTCATTATCCTGCTCCTCGAACAGTGTCCAGTAGAAAATGGGCTTATCCAGATTCCACTGTTTCCGGATCAGTTTAATGATCTGTTCATTCAGGTCTTTCCCTGTTCCGGTACTCATCTCTCCCGATGCACCTACACCGGCTTTCAGCTCTGCGGGATCACCCGGAGCAAGCCTTGAAATCATGAAGGATATCACCGTGATGAAAAACAGCGTCGGAATCATTAGAAGTATCCGTTTGGCAATGTAAGTCAGCATCGTTGGTCGGTTAATCTCCCCTTTTGGGTTTATGCATTGTGCAGTTTATTTTGAATATTTTTGGTACATCACCGGCACCCACCATTCAAGAGGGTCATATCCGGGCCGGACCGGAAAGACCGTAACGCCTCTGAAGCGTTTGTGATAAACAATATTGGAGGTGGGAATGTACGTAAATGTGTAAGGCTGCTCCTCATGCAGGATTTCCTGGAACTCCATCATGTACTCTTTCCTGATTTCCGGGTCAAATTCCTTTCGGTTCAGCTCAATCAGTTCATCCCCTCGTTCATGAATAAAACTGACATAGTTGGAACCGCGGCCCACAGCCTGGGACGAGTGAAAAATCTGATAGGGATCCGTATCCGTGACGGATGTAACCCATCCCAGAATCACCGCATCATAAACCTGATCGCGGACCGTATTTAAAAACACGGACCATTCCAGCGTCTGCACGTCTGCCTTGATGCCCACTTTGCGCAGTTCTTCGGCCATGATCAGCCCGGTCTGCTTGCGGTATTCGTTTCCATTGTTTGTGAGAAACGTAAACTCAAAGGGTACTTTCTCTCCATTGAACATTTTGTCCAGAATGCCGTCGCCGTCAGTGTCCTCCCAGCCTTCGCTTTTCAGTATTTCACGTGCCAGATCAGGGTTGAATTCCCATGGTTCGATGTTATCATTGTATTCCGGCCTTTTGAAATATACATTGGATTTGGCCACCATGGCATTGCCGAAATACAGCACTTCAATGATCTGTTCCCGATCGCACAGATGGGTCATGGCCCTTCGAATCATTTTACTCTGGAAAATCGGATTTTTGGAATTCCAGCCGATGTAGCTGTATGAAGGAATGTAAAACAATTCCTTATTGAAGTTATCGACAAATTTCCTCGAATTGGTTTTCATTTGGAATTTATCCTGGGGCAGACTGTAGATGATATCCAGTTCACCGGATTTCAGGCCGATCAGCGCTGCGTCGAAATCCTTCACGGTTTTATGGATCTGCTTCGCAGCATATCCGCGGTTGGCGATGCCGGCTTTGTCTCCCCAGTAGTTGGGATCACGTTCCAGCACAAGGCGGTCGTCTGTCACCCATTCGGTGAGCAGATAGGGGCCGGATCCCATGGGCGAGCGACCCAGATCCTTGGAATTCCAGAATTCGGCAAATTTGTACGCCGGCAGTTCTGCAAACTGCTCCGGATCCTTGTCAGCCACATCATCAATCAGCATATTCAGTTCCTCGAAAGTATACTGTTCAAGAATATTATCCGGATCATAGTAATGTCTGGGATAAATTTTCAGTCCGCCGATGAACAGATCATGCTTGAAGTACACATCGCTGCAGATAAAGCGAACCTTATACGGATCACCATCCACCAGTTCCGCTTTGGCCAGATTGTTGAAATAATTCCGCAGCGAGGCAGAGTCTGCAAAGGGGTTTCGAAGGGCTTTCAGGGAAAACACCACATCATGTGCCGTAAGGGGCGTTCCGTCAGAGAAATATACATCCTGCCGCAGTTCAAAAGTATATTCCAGCTTGTCATCGGAAATGTCCGGCATGGTCACTGCCAGTTGGGGAATCATCTCCAGGGTATGCTTATTCTGTGTCAGCAGTGACTCGAATATTTTTTCTTCGATGTAGGTGGCATCCGCTCCGTGGGAAACCTGAGGGTGGATTTTGTCCGAATCGGAAAGTTCATGGATGATGAGCCAGTCTCCGGTATTGTCATCTGCCTTCATGCCGCTGGCATCCATATCCCATTGACCGGATGCAGATTCTTCCGACTGTTTTCCGCCGCATGAAACCAGAATGAGCCCAAGAACAACAATTAACAGATTACGCATCAGAATTCCTAACATTGGTGATGATTTTATTTGCCATAGCGCTGCAAAGACGTCGGAACCCACCATTCCCTTAGATCAAAACCGGGCCGGAACGGGTACACTTCCACCCCTTTCAATCGTTTATGATAGATGAAATTGGACTTCGGAATATACATGAAGGTATAGGGCTGTTCCTCATGGAGTATTTCCTGAAATTCTCGCATGTAGGTTTTGCGGATTTCCGGATTGAACTCTTTCCGGTTCAGTTCGATGAGTTCATCCGCCCGTTCATTGTTGAATCCAATGGAATTGGACCCTCGCCCCACTGCCTGTGATGAGTGAAAAATCTGGTACGGGTCGGTATCACTGGTGGGCATGACCCAGGAAAGAATAACGCAGTCAAAATTATGGTCGCGGACGGTATTCAGAAAAACTGCCCATTCCATTTGACGAACATCCGCCTTGATCCCCACCTTTCTCAGCTCTTCGGACATGACCAGTCCCACCTGTTTGCGGACTTCATTCCCGTTGTTGGTAAGAAACGTGAACTCAAAATTTATTTTTTCGCCGTCAACCACCTTGTCCAGAATCCCGTCATTGTCCGTATCCGTCCAGCCTTCATCCCGAAGAATCTGCCGTGCCAGATCCGGATCATACGCCCAGGGCTGAATATCGTCATTATATTCCGGTCTCTTGAAATATACACTGGACTTTGCAACCATCCCTTCGCCGTAGAGCAGCAAATCGATGATCTGTTCGCGGTTGCACAGGTGGGTCATGGCCCGGCGGACCATCCTGCTGCGAAACAGCGGGTGATCATTGTTCCAGCCCAGGTAGTTGTACACCGGATAATAGAAAAGCTCTTTGTTGAAATGATTCGTGAATTTGGAAGAATTGGTTTGATTCTGATACAGTTCCTGGGGCAGGTTTCGAATAAGGTCAATCTCACCGCCTTTCAGCCCGATGAGGGCGGCATCCCGGTCCTTGACCGTTTTATGAATGTGCCTGCCTGTGTACCCCATTCCAGTCAGTCCCCCAGCATCTCCCCAGTAATTGGGATCACGCTCAAGCACCAGTCGGTCATCGGTGATCCATTCGACAAAAACATATGGTCCGGAGCCGACCGGATTCCGTCCCAGTTCCTTGCTGTTGAAAAACTCAGCATAAGTATAGGCCGGCAGGGATTCAAAATCCGCATTTTCCGATTCGGACGTTTTTTCCAGCAGTTCTTCCAGGTCTTTGAATGAATACTGATCCATGATATTTTCAGGATCATAAATATGTTTTGGGTAAATCTGAAGGCCGCCGATAAACAGATCGTGTTTGAAATAAATATCCGAGCAGCTGAATTTCACCGTAAAACGGTCTTCTCCCGCCAGCTCGACTCCGGAAACATTCTGATAGTAGTTTCGAAGAGGGGCCGCATCCACAAAGGGATTTTTCAGGGCCTTCATCGTAAAAATGACGTCTTCCCCATCCATTGGATGGCCGTCCGAGAAATGAATATCCTGCCGCAGCCGAAAGGTATAGCTCAGAAAATCATCTGAGATTTCAGGCAGCGATTCTGCCAGAAGCGGAACAAGTTCAAGGGTATGATTATCCTGCCGAAGAAGGGGCTCAAAAATTTTCTGTTCAATGTAGGCAGCATCCATTCCGCTTGAAACATGCGGATGGATTTTATCTGCATCGCTGAGTTCATGGATTATCAGCCAGTCACCCATGTTGCTTTCGGCCTGCATTCCCGATGTGTCGATATCCCACTGTGCAGACGGTTCGGATTCTTCCCCGGAACCGCCGCAGTTCCAGAACAACATGACAGCGGCTGCAAGCAAAATCTGTTTTTTCAACATTTCCTCGATTTATTGAATGAAGTACAGGGCATATAAATAAGCCAGGGGGGTTGTAAACATCAGAGAGTCAAAGCGGTCGAGTACGCCGCCGTGTCCAAGGAGAAAATGACTGGTGTCCTTGATACCGGCATCCCGTTTGATAAGGGATTCGGCAAAGTCCCCGCCCTGGCCGAAAATCCCGTAGATCAGTGCCAGCATCAGGGCGTCCGTCAGCGTCAGATGTCCTCGAAAAAAGACACCCCCTTTAAATGCATAGGCATAATAGAATACGGTCATTGTCAATACAGCCCCGATAACACCCGCAATACATCCGACCCAGGATTTATTCGGACTGGCATGGGGCAGGATTTTTTTTATTCCGTATTTCTTGCCGAACAGGTACGCAAACGAATCGCACACCCAGACCGTGACAAACATGGAAAGGGTCAGTTCAAAGCCGATCGGGTATCCGTTAATTTCAAAATTCCTGAGTCTGACCGCGGATCCCATCATGAGCCCCAGCCAGACGTATCCGAAAATAGTGGTAGTGATGTTCCGGGTGGCATTGCTTTTTTTTCGGAAAAGTTCAATGAAAAACGTCAGGGGTGCAAGGAGTAAAAGGATATGCATGGGGGTCAGGTCAATGATGTCTAGGGCACTCATCACAGCCAACCCCAATGATACATACAGCAGGGGGGTAAATATTTCTGATTCCTTGTGCCTGGACAGTTCCTGAAGCTCATGAGCCCCAATCATCAGCACAACAGTAATAAAAAGGGCAAACCAGACCTGCCCAAAGTAGATTACCACCAGCTGTCCGGGGATACCCAGCGTAATTACCAATATTCTTGATCGGATTGTGTCAGTCATATATGATTTGATTTAAGGCAATAAATTTAGTATGCTTTTATACGACCGCTCAACAGGATAGATGAACGCTGATTCCTGAAAATCAGCAGGGTGGTATACGGAATGACTGCGTATTGGACCTGACTGCCGGACAATGCCGCAATCCCAGTAACACGCAGGATACGCTGAAAATTCGACTGCCGACCCTACGGCTCAGCGGCGCTGAACGGCCTGATCGTCACCGCGGAAGATGACTTCGATCCTGACTTCGGTGAGACCGTCTGTGATAAAGTCCAGCTTTTTGGCCAGACCGTAGCTGCAGTCCAGAATTCGATTATCCACATATGGACCGCGGTCATTAATCCGGATCACGGCAGATTTCCCGTTTCGCAAATTGGTTACCCGGACGATGGAGTTCAGCGGCAGTACTACGCAGGCTGCCGACAGACCGTACATGTCAAATATCTCGCCGCTGGAGGTCAGGTTTTTGTGGAAATCCGCACCGTAGTAGCTTGCGGTACCTTCCAGAACTTCCTCGATGTAAATGACCTCAAGGGGTTTGGAAAGCGCCTCCGGATCATAAACTTCAGATGCTTTGGCAGGGGGTTGTGTCCGGGGAGAACGGGTACTGGAGTCAGGTTCGGGACGATATCGCGGAGAGGGGGTGCATGCGGCTGCCAACCACAGAATGCTCGCCAGCAGTGCTGTAATTCTACCAAGTTTAATGATCATATTCCAGACTGCCTTTCAGCGGTTTCACATCATTCAGTCCCAATTCCGTCAGTCGAATTTGAAGTTCATTTGTCAGCCGAACGCCAATATCCGGTTCCCTGAAGCCGCACGTCCCAATTTGAATCAGACTGGCACCGGCAATCATGAATTCAATGATATCGTCACAGCTGCAAATTCCCCCCAGTCCGATGACGGGAATTCCCAGAACACGGAACAGCTTGTGTACACGTGCCAGCGCTACCGGTTTAATTGCAGGTCCTGATAATCCGCCAAACACGGTATGGAGCAGAGGTCGGCGCGTTTGAATATCAATACCCATTCCCACAATGGTGTTGATCGCACTGACAGCATCAGCGCCATTGTCTTCGGCAGCCATTCCAATATCCTCAATTCGCGTGACGTTGGGACTCAGCTTCATGATGATCAGCCGCCGGGTCCGTTTCCGCAGTTCCCGGGTCAGCTCTCCGGCCACCAGAGGATCCACCCCGTATTCCATTCCTCCCCTTTTCACATTCGGGCAGGATATATTTACCTCATATCCGCAGTGAATCCCGTCACTGTCTTCCAGGATTTCCAGGGTCTGTATGTACTCATCAAGAGTGCTTCCGGCAATATTCACAATGATGCGGGTGTTGAGGTGCGCCAGGGTCGGGAGCACCGTGTCCTTGAAATGTTTGACCCCGATGTTCGCCAGGCCGATGGAGTTCAGCATTCCTGAGGGGGTTTCCGCGATTCGGGGCGGCGGATTGCCTTCACGGGGGTTCAGCGTCACTGATTTTGTGACAATCCCTCCCAGCCGGGACACATCCACAAGTTCCAGGATTTCTGTCCCGTAACCAAAAGTTCCGCTGGCGGTCAGGACCGGGGATTCAAATACGACTTCACCAATTCGGCATTGAATATTTGGTTTGTTGTCCAATGATTTCTCAATTACTCAGATAATTATCCGCGCCTGTTTCAGGCCAGTTCTTGGGCATTGAAAATGGGTCCGTCCTTGCATACCAATGCAAACTTCTGACGATAGGATCCCTGATCTGAATTCGGACCTTTTTTCTCGATGACGCATCCCTGGCAGTTTCCGAATCCGCAGGCCATGATCTGTTCCAGAGCAAGATCACATTTCGTCTGAGTGGAAATGCTGTAGTGCCTAAGTGCTTGATTCATGGCAGGCGGACCGCAACCGAAAATTTTACAGTCGCTGTGCTGGTTTTCCGAAATCACGCACCGGGTTAACACATCAATGACGTTGCCGTGAATACCTAAACTGCCGTCATCGGTTGCCAGAAATATATGATTATCGGGATCGTGCTGCAGGAAATGTTCATTCCCGCTGCGGGCACCGAGAATGAGATCGTGTCTGATTTTTTCTGCTGTGAGATACTCATGCAGATAGAGGATGGGAGCCAGACCGACTCCCCCGCCAACCAGGACGGGAGCATGTTCCCGGTACCCAGACCAGAAATTTCCCAGCGGGCCCAGCAGATCGACGGCTTCCCCCGTCTGCCAGCGGCTCATCTGCAGTGTTCCCGGCCCCACAACCTTGAATATGATACGAACCGCATTGCCGGATACGCCCGCAAGGCTCATAGGTCTTCGCATCATTCGGTCCCATTCCGCAGACGGCAGGATATTCACAAACTGACCGGGTTGACAGCTGTCGGCGATGCCGGGAGCTTCCAGCCAGGCAGAATAGATTTGATGTGCCGCCTCCTGCAGTTCCAGCAGATGTGCCGTTTCATGAATCATGTTAATCCAGCTGTTTCCTTATCTTCAGGTTCAGTCCCGGCTGCAGAAGGCCGTCCTCCTGATTCATCAGATCGGGATTATCATTCACAAGGATGCGCCAGGCCCGGCCGTCACCATAGTTATCCGCGGCAATTTTCCACAGCGACTCCCCGCTGAGGACCGTGTGATTGGTATACAGGTCCGTTCGGAAAACATTCTGTTTGTCCCCCTTCAAATCGAGGATGGTGAATGCTTTCAGATAGTTCGGATCTGAGCCGATTTTTGCCTGGTTCCATTGATAAATCTCCGCCCACATATGATAACTGCCATATTCCTGGACTGCGATTCCGGTTAAATACTCACCGGGGTGTACAATGTATTCCTGCCAGACCGCAGCCGGGTCGGCCGGTGCATCCCCTGTCTGTAGAGCAATATCCGATTGGCTGGCTGAGTCGGTTTCGGCTTCACCGGACGGCAATTCCGGTGCAGGTTCCGCATCACCAGCTGCAGCATCATCAGGGGGCGTTGCATCGATTTCTTCCGCGATGACCGAATCCAAACGGGTTTCTTCCGGTATGTCCGCTGATCCCTCGGACAGCGTATCAGTCCGCGGAAGATCAACCTCAACCGGTGGAATGACCTCGCTGACAGGGATGATCTCCGGCAGGGTCTCCGGAATGATCTCACCCGGTTCATCATCAGGATTCACGGCAGCCGTGTCCTGTCCGGCAATGACTTCCGTGACCACTGAATCAGACACCGCAGCATCGGCAAAAACCTGATCTGCAGCTGACAGAGCGGTATCCAAAGCTGCTGCCTGAAGTTCCGATTCCAATGAATCCGGTTCTTCCGGCACCGTCAGGGTATCCGCCAGTCCCAGCAGTTCCGCATAGGGTTCCAAATCCGGATGCGGAACCGGTGTACTGTCCCAGATCATGGTGCGAAGCTGATTTCCTTCCGGATAGTAGGTGTATGACTTTACGGGAATGGCAACCGTCAGGGAATCCACATCATCCAGCACCCACATGGAATCCTGATGAGACTGATAAATCAGGGAATTATTAAGGGCAAAAAGCCACATCGGCAAATGGAGGGTATGTGTAAGAACGGAATCCCCGGGATGACCGAAGACAAACATTTTTTCCTTAAAAATACTGAGAGTGGTATCGACATTTGTGAAAAGCTTCAGTGTATCTGATATGCCGGAAAAAACGGTATCCGCATCCACCATCACCATCATTTTCTCTTCCAGCTGATCGATGGTGATTTTTTGGACATAACCGGGAACAAGTCCAACAACTTCATCCATTTTCCCCTGGACACCCTGTTTCAAATCATCCAGACGACTGGTTACCCGTTCCGTCAGGGCATGTCCCGGATATTTTTCAACGAATGCCTGATATGCGAGAATGGCTTCCTCCGGCTGATAAAGATATTCATCGCGAATAAAGGCCGCTGCATACCCGCTCACCGGATCGTCATGCTCCCCGGCAATCCGCTCAAATGCGGTCAGGGCGGAATCAGGCTGATGGAGCAGCCGCCATGCCTCATCACGAACGGCATCCAGAGGATCAGTATCCTCCTCAAGATCACCCGAATTCCGTTTCAGGTAAATCGATTCGGGAAACTGCTCCTCAAGCTGTTTCACCCATTTCCCGTCACCGGAATACTCGCTGAGAATATACAGTGACTGGGGCGTGAATCTTGATTCAGGATAGTCTGTAACCAGGAGTCCATATCGGTCCAGTGCTTTTGAGGTCTGCTCAAATTCAAACAGCAGCAGCTCGGAGATGATAAACAGCAGCGAATCCGGAGCACCGAGTTTTTCCTCAGCCGGTTCCAGCGGCAAAATTCCGGCGTCCTGCGAGGCTTCCGGATCTTTTTTTTCCGTTTGGACTGAATCCGCTTCAGCAACAGTCGTATCCGGTTCAACGACTGTTTCCAGGGAATCCGGTTGTTCCGAAGGCGGATTTAGCAGCTCTTCCTTGTATTTCTTCGCGGACTTGTAGAATTCGGCATCCAGATTTTCATACCGTTCAATTTTGTTGGCCAGATCCGTGGCTCTGGATTTAAAGGGTGACCGGCTGGAGATGCGGGCCACGCTGTCAAAAAACACCACGGCATTGTCCAGATCAAAATCCTGAATCAAAAACAGACGGCCCAGGTGGAAGGCAGCTTCCGCCGTTTCTGCTTTGCGCTTGTTGCCGGGATCATCAACAATCTCTTCAAGCTCGGTGCGTGCCCCGTTGAAATCAAGGCGGTCCATTGACACTTTCGCCTGCTGCAGTTCGAGCTGCAGTCTGATGGACTCATATTCATCCGATGCCAGCATGGTTTCAATCTCAGTCGCCACCAGATCGTAATTTCCCGCCTTCCGGTTGTACCGCAGCCATTTCAGTTTGGCTTCCTCTTTGATCTTGGGCGTGGTGGCATAAATCTCAACCTGTTCCAGAAACGGAATGGCAGTCACCTGGTCGCCGTTTTCTTCAGCCAGCTTGACCAGTTTGTTGTAAATGGATGCCTTGCGCCCGTCGGATTCCGCCAGCTGTGCGGCTTTTTCATAATATCTGAACGCAGCCTGAAGAGAATCCTGATCCAGTTCGATCTCCCCCATCACCAGGTTCATCAGGTACTGATCCGACCGTTTCCGATGCTCCTCCTGCATGATCGTTTCAATCTCAATCCTTGCTGAATCCGCGTTTCCCAGCCTGAAATGAGTATATGCCAGCCAAATCTCACATTCACTGGCGAAGGGACTTTGAGGATAATTGTGAATCAGGCGAGTAAAATAGCGCTCGGCGGTACCAATCTCATTTCGAAGAAAACTTGCTTTCCCGATAATGTAGATTGCATCATCAACATACTTGCTTTCAGGGTATTTTTCGATGACGAGCTGGCTTTTCTCAATTGCCTTGCCCAGCTTTATCTTGGCATTTGACGGAAGTTCTTCATCGGAATCAGGGGATTCTTCAATGATCTTCAAGGCATCCTTGAAAGACTGCTCCGCATTATAGAATGTATTGAAATAAACGCATCCTGAACTGACCAGAAGCATCAGGATCAAAAGGAAGTATTTTCGCATGTTCTTATTTTCTGATTGTTGGGATTTATTCCGAAATCCATTCGGAAAATTTATTCAGGACGCATTTGATAATCAAAGGTTCACTCTTTTTTTATTACGATATATTCTGATCACTGAAGATGTAGGAATATGAATAGGAAACGATGGAGATTCGAAGCTGCCGGACCGGCTGTGCGGTTTATTTCTTTTCAACTGCTTCAATCTTGTACACATTGTAATCATGGCCCACGGCAGACAGATTCAGGATTTCATTCATGACATCAGCTGCATCAAGTTCTTCACCCAGGGCAATGGTAACAATCTGCCGGTTGGTTAAAAACATCTTGAGGTCGTTCGATGCGGTTTTTTCAACGGAGACAATATAGGACAGGTTGACAATCCAGGATTTTTGCTGCGGCAAACCCTGGTGATCCAGGATGGTGTAGGTAAATTTTATAAATGGAGACTGCATACGTTCCATGGCGTGCCGAAGGCGGGAATCGAACCCGCACGGAAATAAATTTCCGAGGGATTTTAAGTCCCTTGTGTCTACCAATTTCACCACCTCGGCAAATGAGGCGTCGACCAGATTCGAACTGGTGAATGACGGTTTTGCAGACCGTTGCCTTACCACTTGGCTACGACGCCGTTTTAGAAATGAAAAGCCTCGAAGGAGGCTTTTGAGCGAAAGAAGGGACTCGAACCCTCGACATCAACCTTGGCAAGGTTGCGCTCTACCAACTGAGCTACTTTCGCAAAACACCGGACAATCTCAGATTGTCGGACTAAAAAAATTATGGAGTCTTTGATTCTATTTGCAAGTCGTTTTAATCGACTGATTAAAATAAATCAAATCACATACGGTCGGCGGGAAGAATGATCTGCATGTTCGGCAGCAAGGATTGTGACACAAGCCATTCCGGAACGGGACAATACAGTCACCACAGACCCTAACGGTCAAAAAACGGAGCGGCAGGTGTCGTACTGGGCCGCATGATATTAATCCGCTCTTTTTTCCCTGCTTCGACGATATCCTGAATTGACGGCTCTTCAGAAATGTTCAGCGCGACATCAATCCTTTTAAATGATATGGAATTCACAACCGAATCCAGTTTTTTCTGAGCTTCGTCCCGCTTTTTCTCCCACTTACTGATTTCATTCAGAACGCGCTGACCCTCCGGTGTTCTTTCCAGGCTGTGTCTGCTTGTTCCCTCTCCAAGCGCACTTTCCAGTTTGCGGTTCATCTGGCTGATAATGGACTGATAGGAGGACAAATCCACAAACGAACGACCCCGCTGATTCATTTCCATTTCAAACTGGTAGATGTATTTTCCCCGGTTTCCGCAGGAAAAAGTGGGAATGGCATACCCGCCGCCGTCGTTGGAACGCCGGTGACTTTTGCTCTGGACTATCAGATCTATTTCCATTCCGCTGTCCCGGACCTTGGCAATATCCGCTTCAGTGGCATTGAACAGCAGAACCACAAAATCCGCCTGGCTTCGGACATCTCCCAGTATGTATTCGAGGGTTTCCACCGGATCGATTACAGTTACCTCTTGGTTATCAAACCTGGAACTCAGACCGATAAAACCCACGCGGATTCCGTCTCGCTCAGCAATTACGTACGGTTCAAACAGCGGCAGACCGTTTGCATCATTTATGTTGGCGGATATGAAAGGAAAATTGGCCAGAACCTGCTGCTGACGGAGAAATTCTACACCGCCCTTGAACTCGGTTTCTCCAATGTTAAATGCGTCGCATCCAATGGAGTTGAAGGCTTTGACAATGATTCCGGCATTTACCTTGCCCAGTTTAACAATCTGTGCGTAATCCTGCCGGGAATTTTTAAATAGAAGATTTCCCGCATCCGCAATGAAAATCGGGAGACCATCCTGCCGGGCTTCATTTACAATGGTTGCTTTCCGGGCCAGACCGCCCAGTTTGTTGGTTTTTCAGCCGCATTCCTCAATCTCACCGTTCACATTGGTCGTGGCAATAATCCTGAATGCCTGAGAACCTCCAAACAGGATCTGAGCAAATAAACCGGTAATAAGCAGTAAATGTCCTAGTTTCATATCAGCGTGGGTCCTTTTTATCTAAATATAATTTTAACTGGATATAGCCAAGAATAACAAAAAAGCAGATATCTTCATACAGTCTTTTGAAGAGGGCAGCCCGTTCATCAAGGTAAATTTCAGTCGGAACCGTTGAAAAACACCCGCAATGGGTGTCGATACCCAGAATCAGTGTCCGGCTGAGCAGCACGATGAAAAATCCCATCAGCAGCAGAGACATCAGACTGGCACCTTCCAGTTTCCAGCCGGTAAGCATGCAGATTCCCAGTACCAGTTCCAGCATGGGTATAAACAGTGCAATCAAATTGCTGAACATGACGGGAGTAAAATTATAATTATCAATAATATCAGAAAATGCAGCCGGATTAATGATTTTATCAATGCTGGCGTAAATAAAAATATAGGCAATGACAAGCCGTGCGACAATGACAACAGGAAATGAAAACAACAGTTTTCGCACAGAGGTCTTATTCAACAGGGAATCCTTTTTCTTCCCACAGCGGTATTCCGGACTCATAAATCAGAATACTGGAAAAGGGATAATCGTAATCAAAAAACAGATACTCCGCAAGATCAAAACTCAGACTGCATTCATCCCCGCTGCAGTAAATGACATATATCATATCCTGATCCAGCCCTTCGATAAGTTCCGAGTAATCGTCAAGGTAGTCATAGGGCAGGTTGATGGAACCCGGGATTTTTCCCAGCTCAAACTCCATCGGATCACGCGCATCAATAAACACAGCCTGTCTGGTGTCATAGAGATGTTTTGCAAAATCGACATCAATTATAAAGGGTTCGGTAAAAAATTCAGGGATTGTGTACTGGGAAGTGCCGGTGCTGTCGGAACTGGCATTCAGAACAGGGGCTTTTATTTTAATGAGCGTGAAATTTCGGGCGTCCCTGTAGTCTTTGGATATCAACAGAAATCGGCCGGCGGCCAGCAGGACACTGATCGCAGTAAGGCAAATCATCTGTTTAAGGATTCTCATCAGGCCGAAAATTTATTCCGTTTTCGAAAGCCCGATCAAACAAATAAATTCAATTGAAGTTCCTTCTGAATGTTCTGCCTGATGGTTTTCTCAGTTTTGTAAACATGACTGTGAATCACACCATTCCGGATCAGATGGCAGTTATCCGAGAAAGCCTTTCAGTGCCGCCCGGAAATCTTCAATGACTGCACGCTCGCCCGGAATGACTCGATTTTCCATCAGGACTTTCCCGTTGCAGATGGTCGCAGTGACGCAGCCGCTCCCTGCTGAATACACCAGGTTCGATTTGAGATCGTGACAGGGAATCATTTCAGGAATACTCAAATCCACCAGAATAATATCCGCCAGTTTTCCCGGTTTGATTTCTCCGCAGTCCAGATTAAAACCGTCACAGCCGTTGTCAACTGCCAGTTTGAGGCAGTCTTCGGCAGGAAGACAGGTTGGGCATCCATTCATTTTCTGGAGCAGTGCCGCTGCCTTCATTGTCTCGAACATGCACAGGCTGTTGTTGGAGCCGACGCCGTCCGTACCCAGGCAGACTCGGATTCCGTGATCGATGTATTTCTGATACGGAAAAATCTTTCCCACCCCCAGTTTCATATTTGAAACCGGATTGTGAACCACGGTGACATCACTTCCGGCCATCTGTTTCATTTCAGCTTCATCCATCCAGACACCATGAGCCAGTACAGCCCTGCTGTTCAGCAGCCCGATCTGATCCAGATACTGTACGGGATGACAGCCTCGCTTCGAGCGGCATTCATCCACTTCCTGACTGGTTTCCGCCAGATGGATATGGACTTTGACGTCATGCCGTTCAGAAAACGTGACGGCCCATTTCAGTCCTTCTTCCGAGACCGTGTAAACGGCGTGGGGACCCAGTGTATACTGAACCATGGGCTGAAATTTCTGCATATCCTCGTACAGCTGCGTGTTGACTTCAATATTCCGGCGGCATCGTTCCGGATCCAGCATGTCAATCATCACGGCATTCACGGCCGCCCGAATCCCGGCATCCGTTACCGCCTTTGCAGTTCCCATCGGATGCCAATACATATCGTTGAAAAAAGTGGTGCCGGACCTGATCATCTCCAGACATGCGAGACGGGTTCCGATGTAAACCAGCTCTTCCGAAAGACGGCTTTCGTTTGGCCAGATTTTCGTTTCCAGCCACTCCATCAGCGGCAGATCATCTCCAAATCCTCTGAAAAACGTCATCGCGGCATGAGTGTGCCCGTTGATGAATCCGGGGATGGCAGCGGTGTTTCTGCCCTGAATGACATGATCTGCTTTTGCCGGGCAGATCTGTCCGATTTCTGCAATCCGGTTTCCCCGAATCAAGATATCTTGTTCAGAGCCATTCAGATATGTGTTTTTTATCAAAACTGACATTTTAATTCCGTTAACAGGCTGTGTATTACTTTTTCAATATTGTCAATATTTCCGGTGGCCGCGCTTTGAATTTCCGACTGGCTGACGGATGAATTTTC
Organism: uncultured bacterium; assembly: GCA_964527215.1. GTDB lineage: Bacteria > Fidelibacterota > Marinisomatia > SCGC-AAA003-L08 > JACNLC01 > CAZGNZ01. Next base: position 75,317 of record CAZGNZ010000010.1, read on the forward strand.
GATTCCATGAGCCAGATTGTCTGCCGAACATAATCCTGCAATGTCCAGGTTTTTTTCCTGTGCCAGAGTCGCCTCAAATCCAAAGGTCATGCCCACCAGCTGGGCAAACCTGGAAACAAACCTGATTTCCGCCCTGGTTTCCAGACGCGGTCCCGAAGTGGTAAAATAGACACCGCCGTCAACCAGCATTTGTCCCGCAGACCGGATCAGGCAGTCCCTCAGCGGGTTGGCCAGATCAGGAGTGATGTGCCGGATACAGTCATTAAAATAGGTTGGAATCCCGGACAGCTGCATATAATCGTCAGGCACAACCAATGCTCCCAGCGGAATGCCGGGATCAAGCACACCGACACTGCAAACAGATAAAATACCGGTAACGCCCAGACTTTCCATCGCTGCGATATTTGCATGGTGATTGATCCGGTGCGGCGGAGTGCCGTCCAGGTGCCGCTGGAGAAAAAAGACATCTCCCCTGCAGTATACCTGTGTTAAACCGAAATCCGTGTCGATGACGGCATGCTCTGCATTTCGGAACAAATCCGTCTCCAGAAAAACGGTCCCTCCGATGATGCCGATTTTCCTTTGGCCGGAAATCAAATTCAATTCCCCCATCGGCAGTATAACTCCGAAACCAGATCCGCGGCTTCCGTGAGTGTTTTCCCGTAAGCGATAATGCCGTCTTCATGTCCGCCCATGGCAAAATATCCGGAATTTCCATTCTGATTTTCTGCCAGCAGTCCCACAGCTTCGGCCATTTCCGTGGTGCCGTATGGGATGCTTTCCGGCGTATGCGGTTCAGGCTGTGCCATCAGCTTTCGCCATGTTCGGTTATGATGGATATGAATGACGCCTTCCACACCCGGTTTATGATCATACAGCGCAGCATGTGTGAGGGTCTCTGAGGACGCATTAAGATTTCCATCCCCCCAGACGGTATTGGAGTTCACGTCCCATTTCCTGACCAGCACGATGTGGTTTTCATCCAGCATGGGAATTCCCCCGGTCCGTGTCCCGGTGATGTAGAAACAGCCGTCCGGACGCCGGATGCTTATGTTACCATATCCGATACCGTTTGGAAACTGGCCGATCAGCTGGAGTTCTTTCAGCCGTTTGCGGCAGATGAACAGCTCGTTCGGGATATCTGCACCACTGGGTGCCGAATGTTCAAGAATGCAGTTGAATTTCAGATAGCCTTCAGTGAAAACGTTATTTTCAGTCATATAATTTCCTCAGTTCATTGGGGGCTGAGATTCCCCTTTCCGTAATGATGCCCGTAATCAGCTCCGGCGGTGTCACATCGAAGGCATAGTTGGCGGCAGGACTTTCAGCAGGAGTCAGCAGAACCCTGCATAGTTTCCCGTCAGATCTGCCCTGAATGAATTTCACCTCCTCGCTGCTCCTTTCTTCGATGGGGATGTCCCGAATTCCGTCCGTAATGTTCCAGTCAATAGAAGAAACCGGAACAGCCACATAAAACGGGATGCGGTTGTGATGCGCCGCAAGCGCTTTCAGGTAGGTGCCGATTTTGTTTGCCGCATACCCGGTTCCAGTCGTCCGGTCGGAACCAACAAGGACCAGATCCACCTGATCATGCTGCATGAGGTGTCCTCCCGTATTGTCGGCAATGACCGTGTGCGGAATTCCCTGCTGACCCAGTTCCCACGCGGTAAGACGGGCTCCCTGATTTCGCGGTCGGGTTTCGTCCACCCAGACATGAATGGGGATACCTTCGGACTGGGCGGCATACATGGGCGCAGTGGCCGTGCCGTAGTCCACACATGCCAGCCAGCCGGCATTGCAGTGCGTCAGGATATTGACCGGCTGCAGCTTCTGCTGATAAATATCCCTGATGATCTTCACGCCGTGAATTCCAATATTCCGGCACATTTCAGCAGATTCATCCGTAATGGTCTGGGCAAGTTTCAAAGCAGTATCGGTTCGAATTTCAGGATTATCAATCGCAAGCAGTCTGGGAAGCATCTGGTCAAGAGCCCATTTCAGATCAACAGCGGTCGGCCGAGTGCTCAGCAGATTCTCATAGGCAGCGGTCAGACAGGCTTTTCCTTCTTGCCGAGACGCATTGCAGCAGGCAATATACAGTCCAAATGCGGCCGTTGCACCGATCAGCGGGGCACCCCGAACATGCATATCCCTGATGGCTGCTGCAAAATCATCAACAGTCGTCAAGTCTTTAAGAATGAATTCATGGGGCAGATTTCTCTGATCAATAATTCTGACGCATCCCGGTTCATGCAGCCAGATCGTACGGGTTTTTTTGCCGTTAACATCCATTTGACTGATCCCATTCCATTGTGTTTATATGCAATACCTGAATCAGATTACGGTCAAATTTATCCAGACCCCCTGGTAAATTAAAACAGATCAGTCACAGCGGTTTTCAGGCTGATCTGCCAAATCAGCCTCCATAAAAACATTTGAGTGCGAACCTGTGGGTCAGGCGTCCTGAATAAATCGTATGATGATCCGGTTACCCGTCCTGCGGTTATCAACACTCCGCTCTGACCAGGACCCAATTTCCGTTCGGGACTGCAAATACTTCTTAAGCAGGTTGTTATTCGTTCGAACTCTGGTAGCGTCAAGTCTTCGGATACGCTTAATTTTACGGGTTCGATTGAAATCAGTTTAACCTGAATAGTTCATGAGATATCCGTCTTATGAATAAATCGGGATTACTTCAAAACATGATAGAAAATTTTTGCAACTTCGAATGAAAGGAAATATAAATGAATAAGATTTTGGAAGAACTGGGTATCCAGGATGTCAGTTACGGCGCATGTGTCGGTGCCGGTGAGTGGCTGAAGACCGAGGATGCCGGAGAACTGACCTCCATAAATCCTGCCAATGGAGAACCCATTGCAAAGGTCTATCAATGCTCTGAAGCCGATTATGAGCAGGTGATCCGTGAATCACAGGCCGCTTTTGAAGAATGGCGCATGGTTCCTGCTCCAATTCGCGGACAGCTGGTTCGGGAAATGGCCATTGAACTCCGCAGCAAAAAAGATCTGCTTGGCAGCCTGGTCACCCTGGAAATGGGCAAAATCAAAGCAGAAGGCGACGGCGAGGTCCAGGAAATGATTGATATCGCCGACTATGCTGTCGGTCTGTCCCGCCAGCTTTATGGTTTCACCATGCATTCTGAGCGTCCCCGTCACCGAATGTACGACCAGTACCATCCGTTGGGAATCGTGGGCGTGATCAGTGCTTTCAATTTCCCGGTGGCTGTCTGGGCCTGGAACGCATTCATCGCGGCTGTCTGCGGAGATGTCACTTTGTGGAAACCGTCCTCCAAGGCACCGCTGTGCGGTATCGCGGTTCAGAATATCTGCAATGATGTACTGAAAAGAAACGGCTACAAGGGTATTTTCAGTCTTATTATCGGACGGGGCTCAACCATTGGTGAACGCCTGATCAATGATCCCAGGGTACCGCTGGTGTCTGCCACCGGATCCACACGCATGGGCAAGAGAATCGGCGGTGTCGTGGGCGCTCGTCTGGGAAGAACCATACTGGAACTGGGCGGCAATAACGCCATTGTCGTGGATGAAACCGCCAAAATGGATATGGTCATTCCGGCGATCGTGTTCGGTGCCGTGGGAACTGCCGGTCAGCGCTGTACATCCACCCGCCGGATTATCGTTCAGAAATCCATTAAGGATGAGCTGGTTGCTAAACTGCTGAATGCATACAAACAGGTCCGAATCGGTGATCCCCTGGATACATCTACCCTCATGGGTCCGCTGATCGATCAGGATGCCGTGGATACCTATTCCGCCGCCCTGGAAACGATCAAAGGCTGCGGCGGCGAAATCCTCGTTGGCGGCAAGGTACTCGATAAAGACGGATTTTACGTGGAACCCACCATTGCCACTGCTGAAAACAGCTGGGACATCGTTCAGGAAGAAACCTTCGCTCCCATCCTGTACATCATTGAATATGAAACACTGGACGAGGCAATTGCCATTCACAACGGTGTTCCGCAGGGTTTGTCATCCGCAATGTTCACTACCAACATGCTTAATGGTGAACGCTTCCTGAGTCACGAGGGAAGTGACTGCGGAATTGCCAATCTGAATATCGGCACATCCGGTGCTGAAATCGGTGGTGCGTTCGGCGGTGAAAAAGACACCGGCGGCGGACGTGAATCCGGTTCCGATGCCTGGAAAGCCTATATGCGCCGTCAGACGAATACAATGAACTGGAGTACCGAACTCCCGCTGGCTCAGGGAATCAAGTTCGAACTGTAAACCCTCAAATACTGCGGGTATCATTTGTCAGTCCGAATGGTACCCGCCTTCCATTTCCGCCAGATTTACAATCGCCTCCCCCAGCCGGCACGAATTTGAATATTAAATGGTCAGCCTGAAAAATATCGATTACCACGAAAGCAGCGGTCCAAAGATGGTCGTCAGCCATTCCGCCCGTTTCTGCTGGGATTGCGGTTTTCCCTCATCACTGCGGGAAACAGGCTGGAACTACGCTCCGCTGTCACACATTCAGGAACCCCTGTTCAACTATTTTTCCAATCGCGGAACCCCGAATGGCAGCACAGACCCGCATTCTGCAGATTTAGGTTCGAAAAACAACCCATCCTCAAAACTGATCGTGAACGAATCACCGGCAGGGCTGCTGAATGATGTTATGACGTTGTTTCTGCCCGACAGTCAGACCGACCCTGCCGACACGGATGAACTGGCAGTCAAAGTGATCAGCGGTTCAGAGAATATCCTGCTGGATTGGGAAACGCAAAAACTCAGGATACAGGAAACCGACCTCACATTACCGGCAGACAGGCCGCAAAACTCCGATCCTGCCAAAGCCCTGTGGCTCATCAGCGCCGGAGCGCTCCGGTCTCACCCGGATCATGACTGGTCCGCACTTTGTATCGGGGGCCGAAAGCGGAATGCCGCCGTGATTTTAAATGCCGCAAACTTTGGACTGGAAACGGCCCGGCTGCTGATCCAAAGTGTATCGGATTTTTCTCCTGACGGGCTGATATTCGGGTTTCCGAATGAATTTCTGGGGTATTGCCCCCACCCGGCGAATTTATCAGTAATGGACACTGCGGGTGAATCCCGAATCGCCGATTTTCTGATTCGGCAGGGCACCCTGCTTCGGGAGGAAGATATGGCGGCGGAAATACACCGTGTCCAGATTGATTTCCGGAAAGCCCTTTCACAACTGGAAATTGATTTTCCGGCCTTTGTCACCGGGTCGGGATCCGCGGGTTTCTGGGGCTGGTTTGAACTGCCAAGCCGGACCGAGCGCGATGACGCCTTCCGCAACTTGATGCTGAACCACATTTACCTGGGGCTGCTGGGCAGCGCCGGGTTGAGCCTGACACCTCCCATCACTGTCACCACTGATGAGATCGGAGCCATTTTTGCCAGCATCAAAACCGCACTCAGGAACACATTGCGCTGATGTCAGGCAAGCTTTCCATTGTTTCAACACCCATCGGGAATCTCGGAGACATCACTCTGCGTGCGGTTGAAGTCCTGCGCAGTGCCGATGCAGTGGCGGTTGAGGATACCCGCATCGCTGCAAGGCTGCTGAAACATTTCGACATACAGACAAAACTGATTCAGTACCATGACCACAATGAACAGCAGGCGGCGCGTCACATCTGTGAGCTGATCCGGTCTGGAAAAGCCATTGCCCTGACCACGGACGCCGGTACTCCGACAATCAGTGATCCCGGATACCGCCTTGTACAGCTGGCAGGGCAGCTGAATCTTCCCATTGAGGTAATCCCCGGTCCGTCAGCCGTCACCGCGGCTCTGTCTGTTTCGGGTCTTCCCACCGACAGCTATTTTTTTGAAGGATTTCTTCCGCGTAAAAAGGGACGGCAAACCCGGCTGAAACTGCTTTGCGGTCTACCTGCCACAATTGTGATTTATGAGTCTCCGTACCGGATTCTGAAAACACTGGAGGATTTTCGGGAACATGGCGGAGAACGGGTCGTGGCGGTCTGCCGCGAACTGACAAAAATCCACGAAGAGGTTTTTCGCGGTACCATTTCACAGGCCCTGGAACACTTCCAGTCCGGTACCATCAAGGGAGAATTTGTGCTCCTGATCGCCAAAGAAGGATATTCAATTTGAATCGACTCATTACGTTTGAAGGTATTGACGGATCCGGCAAAACCACACAGATCAGAAAACTGACTGAGAGAATGGACGCGCTGGATCAGCCCTGTGTCACCATCCGCGAGCCCGGCGGTACTCGAATATCGGAACACATCCGCCGTATCCTGCTGGACCCTTCATTTCAGGAAATGAGCCAGAGATCGGAACCGCTGCTGTTCCTTGCAGCCCGGGCACAGGTTACCGCAGAGATCATTCGACCGGCATTGTCTGCCGGAAAATTCGTCATCTGTGACCGCTACACTGACAGTACGCTGGCATATCAGGGATACGGCAGGCAGAGCAATGTTCAGACGATGCGGACTCTGAATGACTATGCCACAAATCATGCTTTGCCCAGGATTACGTTCTTTCTGGATATTTCAGTAGAAACTTCCATTGCAAGAAGGTCGGCTACGGCAGATGACCGGATGGAGGCGGGAGGTGCGGAATACCTTCAGCATGTCAGAAACGGCTATCTGGAAATCGCCGGCCTGGAAAAAGACCGGTTTGCAGTCATTGACGGCGAGCAGTCTGCTGACATCCTGTTTGACATTATCCGGAATCGCCTGCGCAATATTTACGCTGAACTGAGGAATTTATAATGAGAAAATCCACCTTCCTGTTTTTCATCATATCTGCACTGATCATCACGATACCGGCACACAGCCAGACCAAAACCAAATCCAAAACAAAACGACCGACCGAAAAAATAACCGGTTCGCCGGATCAGTCCATGACCACCCAGGAGCTTGAACAGCTTTTCATGCAGTCGTTCAAAAAGCTGCGCGGTGCCTATGTGGATGAAATCAATGAAGAGGTCATCATCAAATCTGCGATTCGGGGAATGCTGGAGCCGCTGGATCCTTACACTGTATTTCTGGAAGGAGCCAAAAAGGAACGCATTGAAATTATGACCCGGGGAAAGTACGGCGGAGTCGGCATTCACATTGCCACTCACCGGGATTCACTCATCATTATGGCACCCATTGAAAACAGTCCGGCGTACCGGGAAGGAATCATGGCCGGGGACATCATAGTTCAGGTGGATTCCACTGAAACGTTCGGACTGTCAACTGACAAGGTATCCAAGCTGATCAAGGGGCAGATGGGTTCAGAGGTCACCCTTCACATTTTGAGGCCGTCTACCAAAGAGCGTTTGACCTTCACACTGATCCGCGACAATATCCAGGTGATGGATATCCCCTATGCCGGACTGGATCAGCGGCATGTGGGTTACATTCGCATCAACCGGTTTTCAAAAAATGTCGCGGAAGACTTCAAGGATTCCCTGAAGGTGCTGATCGACAGGGAACCGGCAGGGGTTGTGATTGATCTGCGGGGAAATTCAGGGGGTCTGCTGAATCAGGCAATAGAAGTACTGGATGCACTGATCCCGCCGGATCAGCTTCTGTTAAGTACATCCGGCAGGACCCGGACATCCAAACGGGAAAAAACGGCTACCAGAAATGCCCTGCTTCCGACGGATATCCCGCTGGCCGTACTCATTGACAAGAATTCTGCATCTGCCAGTGAAATCGTGGCCGGTGTCCTTCAGGATCTTGACCGGGCAGTCATTGTGGGAACCCGTTCATTCGGGAAGGGACTGGTTCAGAGTATTTATACACTGAATGAAAAATCGAAGCTGAAAATTACCACGGCAAAATATTATACACCCAGCGGCAGGCTGGTCCAGAAAATGGATTATCTGAAAAGCGGGGCACTCACAGAAAATGCGATGACAAGCGACACCACATTCACCACAGTCAACGGTCGAAAGGTTGAAGGCGGCGGCGGCATAACCCCGGATCATGAGATTTCATCGAATAAAATGCCGCCGTTTGTCAGTGAATTATGGCGCAAGGGCCTTTTTCTGTCCTTTGCCTCGGTGTATGTTCCTCAAAACAATATTGACTGGCCGGTTACGGTGGATGACCGCATGATTGGAAAATTTGAAGACTATGTCGTTGATTTTGAGTTCAGTTATAAAGTACCGGGCGAGCGGGAGCTGGAAAAACTGAACGATATCCTGGCCGAGCAGCCGGAGTTTCGTGACCGGGACAAGCGGAGCATGTGGCAGAGGCTGGCATTCTGGCGCAGGGATGATCTGGATCAGTTGAGCGCAGGGCTGGAAAAGTATTTTGAATCCAAAAAATCTGAACCATTTTCACCCGAAAACAGTGAATGGATTCGAAACGGTCTGCTTCGCGAGTCATCCCGAATTGCTGCAGGCAGCGACTGGGGTGCCATCGGGGCAAGCCTGGAATATGATCCGGTATATCAGGCCGCGGTCGATATCCTGCTTAACAACAACCAGTACGCGGAAATTCTGAGTCTGGCGGAAAATCCCGAGGAAGTTGGAGACAACTGATCCGAAAGGCTTCTGAACGGCATGCAATCGGCATCGGATTGCTTCCCGGTTCAAATTCCCGGACCAGGCTTCCCTGCATGAAGCGCGTCTGGAATCACCGTTCTGTTTTTCTGCTTCCACGCTGACGAAAAATATTACTGTTTTCGGAAAATAAATGCTGTTGTTATTCTCGTGAAACGCAGTAAGTTTTCTGGCTAAAAAATGAAATTATTCACACTATAAAATTGGTCGATTAGCTCAGGTGGTTAGAGCGCTACGTTGACATCGTAGAGGTCACTAGTTCGAGTCTAGTATCGACCACTTTTTTATTATGGAAAAAATACACCTTACATTACCGGACAAATCGGTCAGGGAAATGGACCCAGGGTCTACTCCCGCAGATGTCGCGCTGTCTATCAGCGAAGGCCTTTTACGCAATTCGATCGCCGCACGGCTGGATGACAAACTGATTGATCTTAACCAGCCCATGACCATTGACGGGCAGTTGGAGCTTATAACCAGCCGCAGCCCTGAGGCCCATGAAATCCTGCTGCACAGCACGGCTCACCTGATGGCTCAGGCGGTAAAGGACCTTTATCCCGAGGCGCAAATTGCCATCGGGCCCGCCATTGAGAACCGTTTTTACTACGATATCGATGTCGATGAAGTCATCAATGATGACGCTCTGGATAAAATTGAAAAACGGATGAAGGAACTGTCCAAAGCCAACTATCCGGTTCAGCGCAAAGAGCTCACCAGAGATGAGGCACTTAGCGTATTTGAAGATCTGAATGAATCCTATAAGCTGGAGCTGATCTCGGAGCTTGATGAAAGCGAGACCATCAGCACATATCAGCAGGACCAGTTCATTGATCTCTGCCGCGGGCCGCATATCCCTTCAACCGGCAAGATCAAATACTTCAAACTGCTCTCCAGTGCCGGTGCCTACTGGCGCGGAGACGAGAACAATAAAATGCTGACCCGAATCTACGGGACGGCTTTTTTTGATAAAAAAGAACTGAAGCAGTACCTGGCCATGCTGGAAGAGGCCAAGAAACGGGATCATCGGAAACTGGGCAAGGAACTGGAAATTTTCACTTTTGATGAAGAAGTGGGTCCCGGTCTGCCGCTATGGCTTCCCAATGGTGCCGTAATCATCGAAGAGCTGGAGCATCTGGCCAAGGTAACCGAACGGAAAGCCGGGTACAAGCAGGTCCGCACTCCGCACCTCACCAAAGGTGATTTATACGAAAAGTCGGGACATCTGGAGCATTACAAAAAAGACATGTATCCCGCCATGAACATTGACGGCGTGGATTACTACGTCAAGCCCATGAACTGTCCCCATCATCACAAAATTTATGATGCTCTGCCCCGCAGTTACCGGGATCTTCCGCTGCGGCTGGGAGAATACGGCACCTGTTACCGGTACGAAAAATCCGGACAGCTGTTCGGTCTGATGCGCGTGCGGTCCATGCAGATGAATGACGCACACATCTACTGCACCCCCGGTCAGTTCCGGGATGAATTCCTGGCAGTCTGCAATATGTACATGTATTATTTTGATATTTTTGGTATTGAGAAATACATGATGCGCCTCAGTCTGCATAACAAAGAAGGTCTGGGTGCAAAATATGTCAATGAACCGGAGCTCTGGATTGAGACCGAGAAAATTGTCCGCGAGGCCCTGACGGAAGGCGGATTCAACTTTGTTGAAATTCCGGGAGAAGCCGCTTTTTACGGACCGAAAATTGATGTACAGGTGTGGAGCGCTATCGGTCGCGAATTTACACTGGCCACCAATCAGGTCGATTTCGCCATCCCGGCCCGTTTCGGACTGAAGTATATGGATGAAGACGGGACGGAAAAAACACCTCTGTGCATTCACCGGGCACCCTTGAGTACCCATGAGCGTTTTATTGGATTTCTGATTGAGCATTTCGGGGGTGATTTCCCTCTGTGGCTGGCACCGGTACAGGTGTTGGTTCTGCCAATTTCAGAAAAATTCCTGGATTATGCCAAATCCGTCACTGAACAGCTGGAAGAAGCCGGGCTTCGGACGGAGCTTGATTCCAGAGGTGAGAAGATCGGCGCAAAAATCCGTCAGGGTGAACTGAAAAAGATACCGGTTCAGCTGATTGTGGGTGAGAAAGAAGTTTCAGGAGGCACTGCGTCGGTTCGCCGCCGTCATGAAGGCGATACGGGATCACGACCGGTGACTGAAATCATCAATGAACTGAAAAATGAAGTAAATCAAAAAATAAGGAGACATTCGGATAAATAGGAAAACTGATACTATTCGGATAAATAATGAGATTAAGGCGTCTGAAGTACGCCTGATTGGAGAATCTGGAGAACAGATTGGGATTGTCCCACGGAAAGTTGCCCTGTATAAAGCTCAGGATGCCAATCTTGACCTTGTAGAAATTGCTCCGAATGCCTCTCCCCCAGTCTGCCGTATTCTGGATTACGGCAAATATCATTACGAAAAACAAAAGAAGGCAAAAGCCAATAAAAAGAAACAGCACGTTGTTCAGGTTAAAGAGATACGTCTGCGTCCCAATACGGATGATCACGATCTTCTGACCAAAGTGGCCAAAGGGGCAAAATTCCTTGAGGCCGGGTCAAAGCTGAAGGTTACGGTGATGTTCAGAGGCCGGGAAATGACCCGGATGGAACGCGGTACTGCTCTCCTGGAACGTGTCACTGACATACTCAGTGATGTGGCCAAACTCGAAAAGGCGCCGGAAACGGAAGGTCGTCGTATGAACTTGATCCTTGCGCCAAAAAAAGGAGATTGACAATGCCGAAGATGAAAACGAAAAGAGCCACTGCCAAGCGGATCAAGAAAACCGGTTCGGGCAAGCTCATTCACCAGAAATGTGGTGGCAGTCATATTCTGACCAAAAAAAGCAGAAAACGCAAAAGACGGCTTCGCAAGAAAACCGTCATCAGTAAAGCCATGAATCCGCGCAACCGGATCATGATTCAGGGTTAAAGGAGTAGAATATGCCAAGATCAAACAGTTCTGTTCCCCGCCACCGGAGACATCGCAAGCTTATCAAGCAGGCGAAGGGGTATTTTGGAACCCGTAAATCCAACTACCGCACTGCCAAGGATGCTGTTCAGAAAGCACTGCAGTATGCCTATCGTGACCGCCGCGCCCGCAAGCGCAGTTTCAGACGTTTATGGATCACGCGCATCAATGCCGCGGCCCGGCTGAACGGAACCACGTATTCCCGTCTCATGGCCGGACTGAAATCCAATGAAATAATGCTGAACCGTAAAGCTCTGGCTCATCTGGCAGTTCATGATCCGGATGGATTTTCAGAGATCGTAAAATCCGCCGGTAAGTAATTCGTTCATTTTTGTGACGTTTGAACTGCACCGGACGGATGATCGGGTGCGGTTCAAACGGTTTTTTTATTAATGTCAGATCTTTGTTGTTTGATGTTCGCGGTTTGATAAATAAACTGATTGCGCAGGACACTCCCCATGTTCTCATCTCCGCTATTCCCTGTTTGTTTTGGATCATGCCGCTCTGCCGTCCCATTTAAATCCTGCCTCTCATTATCTCTCGGATACAGAGTCAGCGGATTGAGCTTAACCTTCGGGACGTTATTCTTAAACGTCAAAAATCAAATGAGAAATTAAATCAACGGGGTTTAATCACTATGTCATTGCTTGAATCCATTACTGAGATCAGACAGCGGTTTTCTCAGGAACTGGAGCATATCGGGAAACAGGAAGCAGAGATTGTTGAATTGAAAAACCGTTATCTGGGCCGAAAAGGTCTGGTCACGGATTTATTCAGTCAAATGAAATCGGCTCCCCCGAATGAAAAACCGGTACTGGGGAAAGCGCTGAATCAGCTGAAGCTGGACCTGACCGCAAACGTCGAAAAACTGATCGCTGAATCAGATCAGCAGAAGCAGGAGCAGGCAAAATCTGCCTTTGATTTTACCCTTCCCGGAGATCCGGTGCCGGCAGGCAGCATCCATCCACTGACCCAGGTACTGGATGAGATGATCAGTATTTTCAACCAGTTGGGATTTTCCCTTGCCTACGGTCCCGAAGTGGATACGGATTTCTATAATTTCGGTGCCCTGAACTTCCCGCCCAATCATCCGGCCCGGGACATGCAGGATACCTTTTATGTGGCCGAAGAGGTTATGCTCAGGACGCATACATCCAACAGTCAGATACACAACATGCTGGAACACCAGCCGCCGGTGAAAATCATTGCTCCGGGACGGGTGTACCGAAACGAGGATGTCAGCGTTCGCAGCTACTGCCTGTTCCATCAGGTGGAAGGTCTCTATGTGGACAAGAATGTCACCATGGTTGATTTGAAGGGTGTGCTGGATTATTTTGCCCGGCAGTTCTTCGGTGCTGAGGTGAAAACACGGTTCCGTCCAAGTTACTTCCCGTTCACGGAACCCAGCGCGGAAATGGATGTGTCCTGCATCCTCTGCGGCGGAAAAGGCTGTGCCCTGTGCAAGCATACGGGCTGGCTGGAAATTCTCGGCTGCGGTATGGTGGATCCCAATGTCTTCAAATCGGTGGACTACGATCCCGAGGTCTGGCAGGGATATGCATTCGGGATGGGCATTGAGCGGATTGCCATGAGACGCTACGGTGTGGAAGATATTCGGCAGTTTTTTGAAGGTGATATTCGTTTTCTGAGGCAGTTCTGATGAAGATTTCACTCAATTGGATACAAGATTATATCAAGACCACCCTGACACCCGCGGAGCTGGAAGCCGGTCTCACAGATCTGGGACTGGAGGCCACCTGTGAGGAACAGGAACTCAGTTACACTGATGTGGTGCTGGGATTTGTCAGTGAATGCGGTCCCCATCCCAATTCCGATCACCTCTCCCTGTGTCAGGTGGATATCGGGGATGGTACTCTGTATGACATCGTCTGCGGCGCACCCAACGTGCGCAAGGGCATTCATGTCCCGGTTGCAAAGGTGGGCGCGACCCTGAATTTTGGTGAATTCAAAATCAAGAAAGCCAAACTGAGGGGCGTAAAATCCAACGGCATGATCTGCTCCGGTAAAGAGCTGCAGCTGAACGAGGATCATGAAGGGATTATGATTCTTGACACCGATGCCGAGGTGGGCACTCCCGTAGAACAAATTCTGGATTTCGACCGTGACGCAGTGTTTGATCTGGATTTGACTCCCAATCGCGGCGACTGTTTCAGTCATTTGGGTGCCGCCCGGGAAATAGCTCTGCTGGAGAAAAAAACCATATCGGAACGAACCATAAAGCTGGAAGAAGCGGATGATCCGGCTGAGAATTATATCTCCGTTGAAATCGAAGCTCCTGAAGCCTGCCCGCGCTACGCCGCACGGGTGGTGAAGGACGTCAAAATCGGCCCGTCCCCTCAATGGCTCGCGGATCGTATGACGGCCATCGGACAGCACAGCGTAAACAATGTGGTGGATGCAGCCAATTACGTGCTCATGGATACGGGGCATCCCATGCATACCTTTGATCTTGCGGACATCACGGCCGGAAAAATCGTGGTGCGCTATGCCCGTCCCGGTGAAAAAATTGTCCTTCTGGACGAGGTTGAGCATGAGCTGCAGTCCCATCATCTGCTGATCTGCAACGGTGAAAAACCGGTGGCCCTGGGCGGAGTCATGGGTGGCCTGAACAGCGGTATCCATGATGATACGGTGGACATTCTCATCGAAAGTGCCTATTTCAATCCAGGGGTGGTCCGCAAAGGCGCGAAAACGCTGGATTTGAGTACTGAAGCTTCCAAACGCTTCGAACGGGATACGGATGTTGAAAATGCCATCCATTCCATCAATCAGCTGGCAGCCCTGATAACCGAAGTGGCCGGCGGGACGGTTTGCCGCGGAATCGTTGACAGCTATCCGCTGAAAAAGGAGAAACATCAGGTATCATTCTCCAACCAGCGCTGCAACAGTTTGCTGGGAACTGATATTCCGGTGGATATCATTGATGAAATTTTTACCGGACTCCGGATCGAGTTCACGCGGACGGATGACATTTATCAATGCATCATTCCCTATTCCAGAAATGATCTGGAGCGCGAAGTGGATCTTATCGAGGAAGTGGCCCGGGTGTACGGATACAATAATCTGCCCAATGCAGATCACTACACCGGTTCCTACGATGCAATCCGGCCCAACGAACAGGCGCTTCACAAGGTACTGCGCAGTTATCTGGCTCATACCGGATTCTGCGAGCATTACAGCAACAGTCTGGTGCCGGAAAGCCATACCGGATACACCACCGATGCGAAACCGGTCGTGATTTCCAATCCGCTCAGTCAGGACATGGCCTGCCTGCGCACCGCGCTGATCCCGGGAATGCTGTCGGCGGTATCATACAATGAAAAGCGTCAGCAGTCCAATTTCAAGCTGTTCGAGCTGGGAGCCGTACACATTGGCGGACAGCAAACCGATACCAGAAGCCGGGAGGATTTTCATCTGGGGATGATCTGGTACGGAACTGCTGAGCCCCACTGGCGGAATACTGCGGAGCCGGATTTTTATTTTGTTAAAGGGGAACTGGAAGCACTGTTCACAAAACTGCGCTGCCCGCGAATCCGGTTTGTGCAGGATGAAGTCAGGGGATATCAGACCGCAGTCGCCGTAAAATCAAAAAAAATCCAGCTGGGTGTTTTCGGGATTCCTGAACCGGAAATTCTGAAAGCGCTGGACATCGATCATCCGGTACTGGTGTTCGAAGGCAGCCTGACCAGTCTGAAAAAAGCGGTTCCGGCAAAATCGGCACAGGTAAAAAAGGTGATTCCTTTTCCGGCATCGCATCGGGATATTTCCATTCTTGCTGACCGAAGCATCCCGTATGACAAACTGCTTTCCGTCATTCGATCCACAGGCGGAGAACTCCTGAAAAGTATTCAGTTAACGGACTTATACGAAAATCCCAATCTGGGTGAGGACAAGCGCAATCTGACCTTTGCACTGCATTTCCAGGCTGACAATAAGACACTGAAAGATGAAACCGTAAACAAACTCGTCACCCGCATTGTCCAGCAGCTGGTTCAGAATTTTAATGCAATACAGAGGTAAACTCCATGAGTGACACACCCCACACTGTTCGGGTGAATATCCTGGGACAGGAGTATTCGATCCGTACAACCGCGGACAAGAAATACATCGATTCAGTGGCTGAATATGTGAATTTCCGAATGAAGGAGATCATGGAATCTGCACCGGACATTACTTCCCAGCTTCGAATTGCTGTCCTGGCTGCCATGAATATCACGGATGAGCTGTTTACGGAGCAGGCTTCCAAGGAAAACATTGTAAATCGGCTGGAAGCCAAAACGCTGGCCATTCGCGAGTATGTGGATGAAAAGATTTCCGAGTCTGAGAAGCAGTGATTAACCGAAACGCTCTTAATTTATTAAACAAAGCGATTTGATGATTGAAACAAAACATCTGCCGGGAAAACCGGTTGCGGCCAAGATTCGAAACCAGCTGGAAGGTCGGATTGCCGGATTAAGACAGCTGGGAGTGATTCCCGGACTGGCAGTCGTACTGGTGGGTGATGATCCCGCATCCCAGGTGTATGTACGCAGCAAGGAACGGGCATTTGCCAAATACAGCTGTCTCTCGCAAACATTCCGTTTGCCGAAAGACACCAGTGAAGCCGATGTTCTCAGTCTGATTGATGAATTGAATTCAAATACACAGTTTCACGGGATTCTGGTGCAGCTGCCCCTGCCCGGGCATATCGACTCGCGCAAAGTGCTGTTCCGGATTTCAGCGGAGAAGGATGTGGACGGATTTCATCCTGTCAACCTGGGCCGTCTGCTGGAAGGAGATCCACAGGTAATTCCGTGCACGCCCTTCGGCATCATTGAGATTATTAAGCATTACGGTATTCAAACCAGCGGTCGTCATGCGGTCATTGTGGGCCGAAGCAATATTGTGGGCAAGCCCATGTTTGCCCTGCTTGCGCAGAAGCTGGAGACGGGGAATGCCACGGTGACCATGTGTCATACCCGCACACCGGACATTGCTGAGTTTACGCGTCAGGCGGACCTGCTGATTGTGGCGTCGGGAGTCCCCCGGCTGGTGAACGGTGACATGATCAAACCGGGTGTGGACATTATTGATGTGGGCGTCAATCGGGTGGAGGATGATTCGGAAAAAGGTTATCATCTGGAAGGTGACGTGGATTTCGACAGTGTGCAGGGCATTGCCGGTTCCATCACCCCGGTGCCGGGCGGCGTCGGTCCGATGACGATTACCATGCTGCTGGTGAATACGGTAACGGCGGCGGGTCGGTGAAATAATTAACGGTTTTCATTCACCCGTATATCGATTTCCGTTTAAATTTATTAGCTTGATTCAATCCTGTTTTTACGAATTAAGCGAAATGCTCCCTTAGCTCAGCTGGATAGAGCGTCAGATTCCGGTTCTGAAGGCCAGAGGTTCGAATCCTCTAGGGAGTACAAAAATCCCGACCTTGTGTCGGGTTTTTTTATAAAACATCACCCCGGTTCTGAAGGTCAGAGGTTCCCCGCCTGCGAGACACAGTCTGGCAGGCCCGCCTGGAAAAGCAGTCGGACAGGGAATCCTCTAGGGAGTGCCAAGAAGCTTCTCGTATGTATATATATTAATATACTTGTATAATTATATAGGAATATAGAAGGGACATGAAAATCTAAAGCTTTCTCCGACAGAGGGAGCTTTTTCAGTTTTGGGGATACTTTCATAGGGATACCGGGGTAATGCATGATAGGAAACGGTATAAAAATCCTTCCTTCAGATTGGAGCAGAATGTACTAACTTTACATGCGGTTCGAACGCCGAAGGTGATCCATATATGAAAATTCCTGTCTCCCTGAGCCATATCCTTTTGCTGGTGCTCATTGCAGGCTGCTCCATATTTGAGGAAGCAGAGTCAGAACCCATTGCGTCTGCACCGATCATCCTCATTTCCATGGACGGTTTTCGCTGGGATTACCTGGAACGAACCAGTACTCCCAGTATGGATTACCTGACGGCACAGGGTGTGCGGGCGGAAGCCCTCATCTCCGTGTATCCCTCCACCACCTTTCCAAATCATCTCTCTATCGCGACCGGCTGTTATCCTGAAAACCACGGCATTGTTTCCAACCGGATGTGGGATCCGGTTTTTGAAGAATGGTATTTCATCGGCGAGGGCGCGGAACCTGTTCAGGATGGAAAATGGTACGAAGCCGAACCCATCTGGGTAACGGTGGAAAAAGCCGGATTGAAGTCCGCCATCTACCACTGGCCGGGCAGTGAAGCCGAGATCATGGGATATCGTCCCCGTGAGTATTATGTTTACGACCAATCCGTCACCAATGAGGAGAAGATCGAACAGGTTCTCTTTTGGCTGGATCTCCCACCCGAAGAACGTCCGGACTTCATTGCCACCTATTTCAATGAGGCCAACTATTACGGACATCGTCTGGGTGTTGACGGGACTGCTCTGGATACCGTTATCCAGGGACTGGATCAGAATGTGGGTCAACTCCTTTCAGGATTGGATGAGCGGGATTTGCTGAACAGCGTCAATATCATTATTGTCGCAGACCACGGCATGGTTGATCTGGATGAAGAACAGGTTATATTCCTGGATGATTATATTGCCCTTGAGGACCTGGAACGATACAGCCTTGGGCCGATTTCGGTGCTGGATCCCGTGGAAGGACAACTGGAATCAGTCTATGCGGCCCTGCACTCGGCTCATCCAAATTTCCATGTGTACAGAAAAGAGGAAACACCGGAACACCTCCATTATCGGAACCATCGCAGAATTCCTCCGCTGGTGGGTATTCCGGATGAATCCTGGTATGTTTCCACACACTATTATTATGACAACTACGGATTCGGCGACAATGTGGCGACACATGGATATGATCCTCAGTTCCCCTCCATGCAGGGCATATTTCTGGCTTCCGGTCCCCATTTCAAAAAGGGGATCAACGTCCCAAAATTCGAGAATATTCACATTTATAACCTGATGGCCCATATCCTTGACCTGACCCCCGCTTCGAATGATGGGGTATTTTCACAGGTAAGCAGTATGCTGATTGATGAATGATACCGAAACAAGGGGTCCGATTTGTAACTTCCTGTATTAAGTATCCAGAATTTCACTGATCATCATCAAGATATCCGTGACATCCACCAGATCATCCTGGTTCAGGTCACCGCCGGGGCAGTCATCCTGATTCAGAATGCAGTAAACCAGCAGAACGATATCGAGAATATCCAGCCTGCCGTCCAAATCCAGGTCTCCCGTCAGCGGTTGGACCAGAACTACCCTCGAGGAAAAGGGTGAGGATGATCCAGGCAGAACCCAGTCCTCGAATCCGCCCTCATCATTGATATTGATGGAGGTGACCAAAGTGTCGGCAGAAGCATCCAGCACCTGATAGTTACCGCCCTCCAGAGCAGACCCTGCCATGGTCAGAGCAACATCCTCATAATCATACAGGTGAAAATTATGCAGCATGATTGCCATGGAGGAATCCAGAATCCTGGCATAGCTGTACAGGTTCGCTGATGTGGTGGAGATATCAGCATAATCACCATGGGACAGTGCCGGGAAATGCTGCCGCAGCTGGATATAATCCCGATAACAGCTCAAAATGGATTCGGGGTTGCCGTCTTCATTCTGCACATTGTACTGCAGATAGTTGTTGTTCACCGGATACCAGGGATCTCCCGTTGTAAATCCGGCATTGGTGGTCCAGGACCACTGCATCGGTGTCCGTTTGTTCTCATCAGCTCCCGAGCCGGTCATTCCCACCTCCTCACCATAATAGATGAAGGGAGTCCCCGGAAGGGTGAGATACACAGCAGCCGCCAGTTTCATGGCATCCTGGTTTTCATTCAGGACAGTGAAAACACGGTCCTGATCATGGTTGGTCAGAAAGCTGGCAAACCCGCCGACCGGCCAGTCATCCAGCACATCATTGATCATGTTTCGTACGGAGGAGGTCTGATGATACTCCACACCCTGGATAATGGCAGAGGCAAGATCAAACTCAAAACACATATCCAGTCGGCCTTCCTGCACATAGGGTATCGCCTCACCCGTTCCGACCCAGACCTCACCTACGGTCATGGCCTCGGGGTTGGCTGATTTATAAACCTGATTGAATTCTTCAAGAACATTGAAGGTCTCCGGTACGCTGTAAAACTGCTGACCATTTTCCGTCAGATAGCAGATGGCATCCAGCCGGAAACCATCCACCAGCTGCTCATTCAGCCAGTATTCGGTTATTGACCAGAATTCGTCGCGAACCGACTGATTGTACCAATTAAAATCCGGCATCCCGCTCCAGAACAGTCCAAAATACCAGTCCCCATTGGCGGCGTACCACACCTGCTGGCCCCAGGGGCCATAATACCCGGGGTAATTGTCCTCCCATACATACCATTCGCGATAGGGAGAACTTTCATCCTGCACAGAGGACTGAAACCAGGGATTCTGGGAAGAGGAATGATTCATGACAAAATCGATGATGACTTTGATTCCCCGCGCATGAGCGCTGTCCACGAGGGCGGAAAAATCATCCAGGGTGCCATAATCGGACTCAATATTCCAGTAGTCCTGCACATCATAGCCATGGTAACTGGGTGAAGGGAAAATGGGCATAAGCCAGATGCCGTCGATGCCCAGATCGGTATGGGTGTCAGGATCACCGTCGTTCAGATAATCCAGTTTCTGGATCACACCCTGCAGATCACCGATTCCATCCCCGTCACTGTCGTAGAAGCTGCGCACAAAAATTTCGTAAAAAACAGCCTGCTCCCACCAGTCCGCATTTCGCTGGGTCATGGTGAAAAGCGTTGAAATACTCAGGGTGAGCAAAGTTATCAGTAATGCAGATTTTTTATTCATCTTAAGTTTCCTGAATTTGCGGATTGTCAGATGGTCAATGTTCAGGTATTTGTGGAAAACAGTCAAGGATATGGATTGTTAAATGCAACTCAGCAAAAATCAAATTTATTTTTCAGATCGTTGCAATGGCTGAAAGGCAGTTTTCTTTCCCTCTGCAATCGACCTGCAACGATGCCCGGAGCAATGTTTATTTCTGCCGCAAATTTTAAAATGGCAGATTTATTAAACTGTACGGTGTGCTCAACGAAAAAATCATACTTCTCAGGTGGAATCAAAAGATTTGCAGAGAACCTGTTTGCCTCTTCTTCCAAATCTCCATCGGATTGATCTTGATAATCTATAAATATTTTCTTTTTATGCCTTTTACTGTGCAGCATGACATGCGCACATTCATGGAATAATGAGAACCAGAACTGATCATCTGTTTTATGACGAAGACTTAACATGATTAACGCTTTGTCCGGTGCAAGCCATCGGGACAACCCGCTTAGATGGATTTTGGGCAATTCAGGATTCAGGGTTAATGCCACCCCTGCGTCGCGACATAATTTATACAGCTCCGGCTCAAACACTTCCGGCGCTTCAGTGGTTAATTCCCTCATTTTCTGAATGTTGTCTGCAAAGAGTACTTCATTATACGAATTACAGTCAATCTTCTCTGCTTCGATCTCACCAATTCTGATCCAGGAAGTCATAGACTCCGGTTCGCTGTCAAACACCGCTGATTTTCGGAATGATACATTCAGGTTGAGGTACTTCGCTTTCCATGCATCAGAGGAGCTGACACCAAAGAAGTTCAACAGCCCCTGGACTTTCTCAACCGGATCAGGTGTATCCTGCATAAATCCACGATTGATTAATTTCCGGATCGGAAACCTTTTTGACCACTCTATGTCATTGACAAGTCTCTCTTTTTCCGTAATGCGCGCCAGCTGCAGCCGGTATTCGGCTTCAAGGTTTACCCATGTTTGTGCGGGCAGGCCCAATGCACGTTCGAGTTTTATTGCAGTTTCGGAGGTGACAGGTGCAATCCCCCTCAGTATCTGATTGATGGTTTTGGGTGTTAACCCTGTCCGTAATGCAAGGTCGTTTTTCCTGATATTCCGAGCTTCCAGAGTGTCTTCCAGAACATCACCGGGTGACACGGCATAGTCTGGTTCGTAATGGTATTTTGCGGCCATTAATGGTAATCCGTTATTTCCAGAATTTTGATTGCGGTGACCCTCGCAAGATCAACTCCGCCATCATCCAGACGAGGAACTGGATCATGATCAGGGATGAAGATTATTCTGTAGCTGTCCTGCACATCAACCGCATACTCCCCTTTTCTTTTACCGGATAACTGGTGGCGTCTTACCGGTTTTGCAGTAGGGACATCGGCAAGTGTCTCAGAACTGCGCAGCACTGCAAAGCGTATTTTGATTTTTCCGGATCTTCTGACTCCGTATTGTGCAGTCAGCAGTTTTGATGAGTTAATCGTCTTCTGTAGTTTACGTGTTTTAAAAGAAATATTCATTATTCTATTTACCTGTCTGGTAAATGAAAAATATATTCAACATTATAGTGATGAAAACCATCAATCAGTTGGTCAGCTGGGTGGAAAAGGATATTCAAGAAATGGCTGTTGAAAAGCAAACCCCAGCCGGCCTTCGGGCTTCTTCCTTTTACTTTCCTGATCATGTGAAATAATGGGGAATTATAGTTGTCATTGGGTAGTTAACAATGATTCCTCACATTTTTCATATTTTTTCAGATCTATTATAGTCAGCCTGTAAAACCTCATCAAATGTGACTTGGAATTCATTAATCAATTTTATAAGGTCTGATCTACCAAATAACTTTATTTTGTTTTTTTTAGCAAGGTCACGCGCGTTATCAGTGAAGTGACTATTTGTGACTACGGCAAGCTGAAACTCTTCTGAGTACATATCCTTATAAAAACCTTTAGATTTTAGTACTTCTCCTAACGCTGAGTCACCAATATTATTTATGGATTGTTTAACCTGAATTAAAATATTCTTCCGCTCCCCAAATACAACTACATCTGCACCTTTATCATTTTGTGCAGGCGTGAGTAATACTTCGTTACCTATCTTCTTCCATAGGACAGCAATACACGCCTCAAACAACAGAGGTTTTAAGTTATCAATTTTCTCGATGGAAAATCCGGCGACTCTCGGACACCATTCCGGTGATTAGCCGGACAGCAATCCGGTAAACACCCGGACATTGATCCGGCGATTTGTCGGACAGCGTTCCGGTAAATGCCCGGACAGCATTCCGGCGTTTATTCGGACAAAAACGTGATTTTCACCGGAATCGAATCAAAAAACACCCTGGCGAAAATATCTGCCCTGAAAAGTCTCCTGTTTCATAGGTTACTTCGTTCTTAATACGGAGGAACACAATTGAAACGAAAAAGCAGAAAACAAAGGAGACTGCCCATGAGAAAAATCAAACAAATTATATTGCTCAACATTACTGTCCCAACATTAGTTGAATAAATTCAATTGGTTACTGCCTGTATTTCT
>CAZGNZ010000011.1:0-98023 GCA_964527215.1 uncultured bacterium
CCAGTACGATTTCACTCATTTTTCTTCATATGCCTTGTAGAATGAGAACCCATGGATTCTTTATCGGAAAAAGCTTCATTGATAGTCAGCAGTAAATTGTGTTGAATTTTAGCTTTTTCCGCATCAATACGTTTTCATCATCTCATAACGAAGTCTCATGAAATATCCGGGCTATCGCTTCTGATTGTCAACCACCAAAACAGTGAGGGTCAGACATCAACAGTAAATATCTGGTCTGGGACGTCAGTCCTGAAATAATACAGCTTGGACCGTTTCAGATCCGCTGGTACGGGCTGCTTTTCGCGGTATCCTTCTTTATCGGCATTTACATAATGCAGTGGATTTACCGGCGGGAAGACAAGCCTGAGAAAGATCTGGAACCGCTGTTCTACTACATGTTTTTCGGCACCCTCATCGGAGCCCGGCTGGGTCACTGCTTTTTTTACAATGCCGGTTACTACCTGTCCAATCCCGTGTTAATCCTGAAAGTCTGGGAAGGCGGACTGGCCAGCCATGGTGGGTTGCTGGGCATTATAACTGCGCTGTTTCTTTTTTCACGCAAACGTCCCGATCAGCCCCTGCTTTGGATTTTGGACCGGATGGTTATTCCCACCGCACTGGCCGGCTTCTTTATCCGGACGGGCAATTTGTTCAACTCCGAAATTATTGGTCTCCCCGCCGAGGTTCCCTGGGCGGTGATATTTAAACATATCGATCATATTCCCCGGCATCCGGCAATGGTGTATGAATCGCTTTCGTATCTTGCGATCTTCATCATCCTGCTGCTGACCTACCGGAAAACCGGGCGCAATACACCCCATGGATTCCTGCTGGGCATTTTCCTGACATTGATTTTCGGTGCCCGTTTCCTTATCGAATTTGTCAAGGAACGCCATGCCCTTTTCATGATGGATGCACCCATCAGCATGGGACAGCTGCTGAGTATTCCACTGGTGGCAGCGGGGATATTCCTGCTTTTGAAAACCATCCCTCAATTGAAAGCCGGCACAGAACCATCCGCCGGAACATCACGGGAATAATACTTCAAAACAGTATTATGCCCACTGGGAACTGCGGTATCTTAATATCCTGCGGTGCAGCTGACTGGCTGGAATCCGGACGGGGAAGGAACGAAATTTGAAACTTGAAACCGGAAACTTGAAAAAGACCAATTGACGAATGACACTGAAAACGGACGACTTTCCCAGACCCACTCACTCACTCGACCAATCGACAACACCCGTTCCTTCAGATTTTTACCTGCACCCCTCCAGGGTTCTTCCGTAATTCTGTGCGATTCACGGGGCGACGCCCCGGGCTGAGGTGTTTCAGCCCCTTCTGGGCTGAGGATTTGATTTCAACAAACCATTCGTGGAACCACCGATTATAAATTTCTCTCGAGATCACCCATCCCAAACCCCCACCCTCCTCTGGGGAATGGCACTTACGGGTATTTCAAGATGCACCGATCCCAACCCAGAAAACTGACATTCAACGGAGAGAAATTCTTTCCTGCGAGCACGCTCCTGTAATATACCTATGCATTCTGAACCACGATCCGGATAGCGATCGACGGGAATAGAAACCTGAAATTTGAAATGCGTCTGTGACCCAGCTGTTACTTCAATTTACCATTACAACATTATCCCACTCAATATCACCCTGCCGGGAACGATACTCACCCACTCGACCACTAACCCGGATATTTCATGAGACTTCGTAATGAGATGATGAAAATGATTGATTCTACAAGGCATATGAAGAAAAATGAGTGAAATCGTACTGGACAGTACGTTGAGAACATTTTTCGAGTATAACGCTGTAGAATTGAACAGATCCATCATCGGAATAGATTTCTCGTGAAATATTCGGGCTAAAAGAATACCATTCTGCCAAGCCCAAACGCAGTTGCAGTGCCATGAATTTCTCTGAAATAGAATGTTCTTTTCTTCGAAGAAAAGAACCAAAAGAACATGCGCTGCAGACCAATTTCATCTCGTTTGTATTTTTCATTGGATGAGTCGCATTTATCATCCCAGGCACTCAAGGTGTTATAATTGTGTCGTGATTTACATCGTGATAAATTGCGTTAGTGAAAATTGTAGCACTCACTAGAATTCACTGATTTTTAGGGCTTCAGTTCTGTATAATATGCTAACCTCCATTCTTGGGAGCAGATTTTTGTATTGATAAGTCAAATTTTTTTCAATTTTCAACATAAACTCGTCCCGTCGAAAATTAGACGGGGAAGGAACGAAGTTTGAAACTTGAAACCGGAAACTTGAAAAAGACCAATTGACGACTGACACTGAAAACGGACGACTTTCCCAGACCCACTCACCCACTCGACCAATCAACAACACCCGTTTCTTCAGGTTTTTACCTGCACCCCTCCAGGGTTCTTCCGTAATTCTGTGCGATTCCCGGGGCAACGCCCCGGGCTGACGTATTTCAGCCCCTTCAGGGCTGAGGATTTGATTTCAACAAACCATTCGTGGAACCACCGATTAATAATTTCTCTCGAGATCACCCATCCCAAACCCCCACCACTCCCGGGGAAATGGCGCATGGCTTGGGATTCAGGATGCAGCAATCCCAAGTCCCAAGGTGGTCATTCACCTGAGGTCATTCAATCTGTTCGAGCACTCACCTATATAATTACTATGCATCCTGAACCACGATCCGGATGGCGATCGACGAGGAATTTGTAATTCAGGTTGTTGTGTTTCAGATATTGCAATAAAAATATCATCCTTTCCTCGGCGAATGAAAAGCAGTGAACACCCATCGAGTTGTCAAAAACTCGTTGCCGGTAATTCTGGGAGCAGGGCTACTGTGTTTTCATCCCCTTGTCATCCCATCAGATCGGGTTAAGTTATCCCGGCCATACGAAACCTGATTCCGGTATCTGAGCCGGATTCATCAAACTCAAAACACTGTTTCGGGACTGGCAGCCGGACTCAATTCTCCGTCCCGAATTCTGAAACCACGGAGGTGCCAATGATCCGTTCCCTCATAATTCTGCCGGTTTTATTCACACTGCTGACCGGACTCACAACCGAACCGCCACTCAATGGCGATCCTGACGCTTTGTGCAGTCATCTGAAAACAGCCCGGGCATTTCTGGAAAATCCTCCTTCCCCCACTCGAAATCAGCTGGATTTCGATGTAAAATATTATGATCTGGATCTGCAGATATATCCGGATTCGGAAATCATCAGCGGCAGTCTGGGGGTTCTGATGGAAGCGCTGACGGACAATCTGGATCACATCGAGTTGGATTTCTCTCACGACATGACAGTCTATTCCGTTACAGACACCGACGGCGGTGATCTGTCTTACAGTCATTCTGCGGAAAATTTGCTGGATATCAGCCTGCCGACGGTTCTCTCATCGGGAGAAACCGCGCATATCATTGTCAATTACGGCGGCACCCCCACCAGCTCCGGGTTCGGATCTTTCGGGTTTTCATCCTACAGCGGCGAACACATGATCTGGACGCTCAGCGAGCCCTACGGTGCTCGGGACTGGTGGCCCTGCAAGGATACTCCCACCGACAAGGCCGATTCATTGGATGTGTCCGTCCGGGTGCCCGGTGATCTTATCGTCGCCTCCAACGGCCTGCTGACCGGAACGGAAGAAATTGAAGAATGGACCACCTATCACTGGCAGGAGCGGTATCCCATCTCAACCTATCTGGTTTCCCTGGCCATCTATCCCTACACCCAATGGACAGACTGGTATGTCACTGCGGAGAACGACTCCATGCCCATTCAGCATTATGTTTTCCCCAACCACTACATCCAGTATTATGAAAACTACGATTTAACGGATGTGATGATTGGTGCCATGGCTGAGCGGTTCGGCGAATACCCGTTTTTTGAGGAAAAATACGGCCATGCGGAATTCGTGTGGGGCGGCGGCATGGAGCATCAGACCATGACCAGCATGGGCGGATATTCCGAGCACCTCATCAGTCACGAACTAGCTCATCAGTGGTGGGGGGATATGGTGACCTGCGGCAATTTCCACCATATCTGGATTAATGAAGGATTCGCCACCTACGGGCAGGCAATGTGGTATGAGATGCGGGACAACAGCATTGAATCCCTGCATGACGAGATGTGGAACAAGCGCTACCTGGGTGCCGGGACGATATATGTGGCCGACACGACAAACACCGGGACAATTTTCAGCTCCAGTCTGTCGTACAACAAGGCCTCCTGGGTACTTCACATGCTGCGGCATATTGCCGGGGATGAGCTGTTCTTTGCCGGTCTGCGGGAATACGGCGAACGCTACCGCTTCAGTCATGCCGTGACGGAGGATTTTCAGGGCGTGATGGAGGATGTCACCGGGCTGGATCTGGAAGCATATTTCCAGCGCTGGATTTATGGTGAATACTATCCCATTTATGTTTCATCGCCGCAGGTGTATGCGTCGGACGACTCCTGGTTCCTGCAGGTGGAAATTGAGCAGATTCAGACCTCTAACCTTTTTGAGATGCCGGTGGATGTTAAAATTACGACTACTGAAGGATCTGGCGTTGAAGTGATTTATAATGATGCTGAGACTCAGATTTTCGGCTGGGTGCTGGGATTTGAGCCGCTGACGGTTGAACTGGATCCGGACAACTGGATATTAAGCACGGTCCAAAACAACAGCATTCAGGACATGGGATATGTTCTTACCGGTGACGCCAACGAGGACGGTACAGTGGATGTGCTGGATGTGATTCTCATGGTCAATGTGATACTGGTTCCGGAATCCGCATCCGCGCTGGTGAACTGGATATCCGACATCAATGGCGACGGTATCGTGGATGTGCTGGATGTCGTGCAGGCAGTGAGTATTATTTTGGGATTATTCGTTGAGTAGTACTCCGCAGGCGATGAGTGGTTGAGTTGTTAAGTACGGCTCCCGCGGCAGAGTGAAGTTGAATCGTTGAGTGGTTGAGTTTGATTTTCCGGAAGGGTGATGTTGAGTAGCCTTGGAAATGATTAATGATTTGGAATTTGGGATCATTCTGTAGTTTTGAATTCGGCAAGTCTTCAGTTTGTTCAGTTTTTCTGCAACCAGTCGTCAGCCCTGAATTTCCAATATCCATTTTCAGATTTCAGCCACCAGCCATCAGCCGGAGCACGCGACCCCCGATTTTCAAATTTCCAATATCGAATTTCGTTTTTCATCTCCCCGTCGGTACCTGTCCGAATCCTGCCTATAAATGCATAGATATCATACAGAAGCTTCTTATAACAACAAATTGACATCAGCCCGGAAGCGTATTCTTCGGGATTCGGGAGTGGTGTATCCGTTCACCGGTTCTCCCCAGGCCGGAGGCGCAATTCCCCCGGGAGTGGTGGGGGTTTGGGATGGCTGGAGGTCAAGAGTGATTTTTCTGTCGCCGGTTCCACAGGGTGTTCAAAGAATTCATATCTGCCGCCCTGAAGGGGCTGTTGATGTCGGCCCGGAGCGGAGCCCCGGTGTCCGTTGGAATAGTCTGCGAACCCTGAAGGGGTGCAGTGTATGATATCCCGACCGGGTTTGGTTGAGAAGTGTAATGGGTGATTGGTTGAGTAAGATTCCCAGGCAAGGTGATGTCGAGTATTCGAGCAGGAGTTCCGGGCTGGGTGTTGATGAATTATTGAGTGGAAATTGGTGAAATAATGTAACGGTATACTGGCTACCTGGTTGAATCAGTTTTCATCGGAAAGGTGATGTCGAGTGGTCAGTGGACCAGGGAGTAATAAACTTTCAGCAGGGAGTCAGCAGTTGGATGAACATTTCCCCGGTTTTCCATTTTAGTTTAACTTGGACGTTCCTCATCTTCAAACCGTTTCAGCAGCTTGAGCAGTCCATTGTAAGTCATTCCCATGTGGGTGGCAGCATGTGTTTTGTTACCCTTAAATCTTTTAAGAGCTTTTTTGACCAGCCAGTATTTTGCTTTCTGCAGTTCAGATAAGGTGCCTTCCTGAAATTGATACAGCATCCCATGTTTCAGAGCAGGAATTGCTGCAACCCCCAGCCAATGCTTAACATCATCCAAATCAGACTCATCTCCAAACATAAACCATTTTTGAATAAATGCTGCCAACTGCCGGATATTTCCCGGCCAATGATGTTTCAATAGATATTGATAAATCTGATCAGGAATATCCAGAGCTTCCTGTTTAAATTTCTGTCCATAAAGCCCTATAAAATGATTCAGGAGCAGATCAAAGTCACTCATCCTCTCTCGCAGAGGTGGGATATTGATTACTACTGTTGAAAGCCTGTGAAACAGATCTTCCCTCAAATAATTTTCCTGCAGCGCGGTCTGGATCGGTCTGTTGGTGGATGCCAGAAACTGAACCATAACATCTTTTTCTGTCACACTTCCTATGCGACGAAACCGGCCGGTTTCAATGATCCGCAGAAGCTTGGCCTGGATTTCAGGCTGAATTTCAGTAATCTCATCTAAAAACAGAATTCCCCCGTCAGCCACTTCCAGAAGACCCGCCTTGGCCTGATGAGCACCGGTGAATGAGCCTTTTGAGTGACCAAACAATTCTTCCTCCACCAGATTGGGCCCCAGTGTGGCACAGTTCAGGTCAACAAACGCTTTTGATCGATTCCGGCTATGATGCTGAATATACTGGGCAATCATCTCCTTTCCTGTCCCGCTTTCTCCGACAATCAGGGCATTCACACCATGTTCTGCAACTTTAAGACTTTTGTTCAAACAGGATTTCAGTGCTTCTGATTCTCCGATGATTTCAGTTGATTCAGCTTTGATGGTTCTGTTCAGATGTTTTTGCAGATATGAATTCTCTTTAGCCAGCTTTTCTTTCAGATGCCGGTTTTCAATTTCCAGCGCTAATTCATTTCCCAGTTTTTGGATAATCTGGATGAACTCAAACTCATCGTACGGTTTTTTCAAAAATGCATCCGCCTTCAGTTTCAGGGCTTGCTCATAATTCCCAATCTCTGAGTACCCAGTAATGACAACTGCCTTTATTTCATTTCTTTTCCGCCGCGCTTTTCTGATAAATTCCAATCCGGACATCCCCGGCAGCTTTATGTCGGCCACAATTATGGGATTTGAAAATTTCTTAATCTGATCCAATGCTTCTTCTGCCCTGGAAAAACCGGAGGCATTCAGGGAATTATTCCGAAGACTGATCAGTATGTTTTCCAGCGCAAACTGGTCATCTTCAACAACCAATACATGTTTTTTAAAACCATTATTGGATTTTATGCTATTGGGAGACTGATTTCCCATGTTGTGCCCTCTTTTCCGGTTGTAACATTTATACTGCTGTTATTGTTTTGTATTATCTGGTTCACGATATATAAACCCATTCCGGTTCCTTTTCCGGATTCCTTAGTAGTTTGGAACGGTTCATACAGCTGTTCCATAATCTGCTCAGGTATTCCATTGGCATTATCGGATATCTCAATGATTAACTGCTTTCCTTCTGTTTTACCTGAAATTTCAATCCATTTTTCATTCTGGTTGAGTTCGCTGAGTGCATCCGAAGCATTATTGAGAAGATTGTTGAAAATCTGATTCATATCCGCCTGGGGAATCTGGATTGCTGTCTCCAACGGAAGCTCATTGATTAAGTCTATTCCCAAGTTTTTAAGATGTCTTCCATATAATATCTTCCACTCTTTCAGGATTACTGCAGGGTTGCAGAACGACTCGTCATGTTTACTCCGAACCGTGTTCAGTGTAGAGTCAACGATATCCCGACAACGCTGTGTTGCCCGGGTGATAAGATCTACATTTTCATTGTCAGGGGAAGATACTTTGAGGCGCTGTATACTGTTGAATATTGCCCCCAGCGGACTGTTCATCTCATGAGCAAAACTGGCCGCCATAACTCCCAGTGTTGATAGTTTCTCCTGTTCAATGATGGTGTTCAGCGACAATGCCAGCTGCTTTTGCTGGTTTTCCAGTTGTGCTTTCTGGTCGGATATCACGCGGTGCGCTTTTTTATAGGTCATTAACCAGAAAATCAGAACAATGAACAGAGCTCCAGCAAAAGAAAAAATGATAGACAACAAAATCGTTGGATGAATCCGTTTCCAAATCATCAGTTTGTGAAATGATACAAACGATAAAACTCCTTTCATTGAATTTTTTGTTATGAAACGTTTTGAAATGGATAACTGGTGGATTGTATCTGTATTATGAACAATAGCCTGGAGCTGAAGAACTTCATTAAACAGGTATATGTTACCGTCGATTGAACATGCCGGCAGAACCATTTGATTATTAATAGAAACAGGATGTTGGAATCTGTCGATATGAAAGTTCAGAACCGTCTCATTTTCAATATCGAGACGGCTGTTTAGAATCTGAACTCTGCCATCTGAAAATCCAACAACCAGATTACCCATAAATGTCTCCATGCAAATTGGCTGCACATCTGAATAGTGTTTTTCATGAAGCATTCCCCCATTCACTGGATTTAATATTCGCAGGCTTCCTTTTTGAGGATTCTCTTTCCCCCGGTTTACGGCTAAAGCTGCACAAAATTGATTTCCGGACGACACAACAAACTCAATCCATCCCCAGGTTAACGCCCCTCCCATTTGATGCTGCCAGAGCCTGTTTCCTTCTAAATCAAGGGCCACAACGGCACATTGATCGTCATTGCTGAAATCTGCTGCATTTTTATCAAACTGTGAATCATTCACCGTATAAATTACTGTATCAGGCACAGTTTCCGACTGGTTGGTATTGAAGAAGGCCCCGTTGCTGAATGCCATACCATTGTTAACACCTGCCGAAGAATAGAGAATAATAGGAGCCGCACTGTCATGTCGGGAACAGACCAGCATGTTCCGAACAGCATGGGCGGTGGGATAAAACCAGTTGATATAATTATCAACTACATCAATACAGTAAATGCCTCTTGTCATTTTTTTCCCGGGGTAAGGATATATCAGATTAGGAGCAATTATCAGCTCCACATCCTCATCACTGTCATATTGAATGGGATTAGTAAAAATACTATGGATTCGAGCGTTTGTGTTTGGAAGTATATGTTTCCACAAGATGCGGTTTACATCCTTATCCCCATTGTATTGATGAAACTCTGACGTGGATTCATTAAAAAGCGTATAATAAATTTCGCTTAACCCATCATTATCAAAATCATCGGCAAAAATCTGTGAAAAATCATCATTGTTTCCGCCCACAATGACCTTGTGAACCACATATGGGTTTTCATCAAATATTTTTAATTGTACAGGCAATGAATCTGATTTACGGCGCTTGGACAGCAGCTGATGAGATGTGGTATCACATATCACTGCTTCTAGATAAAGCACATCTCCCAAAATCGATTGCTGGTTGACTTCATACGGGGGTTTCAGCCAGGCATCCTGAACATTTGCCTGGAGTATGTGCAATGCAATAATAAATATTAAAACAGATAGTCTCAATATTGCCAGCTGCTTTCTCAACATTATTTTTCCAGTGATAACAGTTGAAATTACGCTGTACATATTTTTTTTGTACTATGTAATTCCATCCAGCCCAGTTATTGACTTGATTCAATATTCAGTGACTTCACTCCAGTATCATCTGTTTTATTACTTATTGATAATCATAATGTTATATTTCTAATCGCCCATTGGCAGGAATTTTGAAATTGTTAATCAAAGTACTGTATTGATTGGTTTGTAATGTTTAAAAAAAAGCAAAGGATATATTATGAAAAAAATTGTTTACATTATTCTCTCAATAAGTTTTCTTTTCAACCAGGAACTTCTTTTCTCCGACAACTTCGATGACGGCAATTATGATGGATGGGATTACTATCATTACAATGCTGGTTGGCATGATGAAGTGATGCCTGAAGTTGTGGATGGTCGGGTTGAAATCACCACCCATGATCAGCAAAACAATATGCTGGTCACCGGCAATGAGGAATGGAGTAATTACACCCTGGAGTTTGACGCCCGCATTGAGCAATCCCTTGATGATGGATACAAAGGGATTTATGTGACATTCTACTTGACTAATCCATATTATTTTGACGAAGGACATCATGGATTTGATTCAGCATATCGTCTGCGGATTAAAGGACGAACTGATGAATGGTTTTTGGTAAAAATAGTATCCGGCCAGCCTGAAGAAATTTTCGCTCAGGGAAGTTTTAATGTTTCCGTTGGTATCGATTACCATTGCAGCATCGAAATCACCGATTCAAACATTTCTGTTTACCTGAATGAGGTCGGTTCTGAACCTGCCATGCTGACACAGGCGTCTTTACCCGAGGTGCCTCTGGAATCCGGCATGATTGGCTTTGGAGGATCGGATGATCGGATATCCATTGACAATGTGGTTGTCACCGGGGCCAGCTCAGAACCTGAGGTTTGTGATCAGGAGCTTTCAGTTGACTGTGTCCCTGCTGACCAGTCCGAAATAAGCAATCTGTTTGATGCTGATGGAATTCCATCTGATCTGCAGGGGGTTGTTTCAGGAGATTATGTACAGAAAATCGATATCTGGGGAGGCGGGGGTTACTACTCACATACTTACATGATGATGTGTCTGGAAGAAATGGCTGATGGAGTTCTTGTAAGAGGTTCTTCAGATGATGTTGATCCGGATCGAATCAGAATCGGCCTTGACCCTGAATTTGTAGACATGCTTGATTTTAACGGCCTCGGCTGGATAAATCCTGCAGAATATGTCCAGGGAAGCGAATGGTATCTGGAGCTGAACTCAATGTGGGGTTCAGACTTCGATTCTCACATCGAAATCTGGATGGCTTCGGAGACACCGTTTGAATCGCTGGGATATGGACTCATTGATGAGTATGATGATGACTTCGGCAGTATTAGCCTTACCACATATTCAGTATTTGAAGAAGAGCCCGATGAACTTTTCTCCGACAACTTCGATGACGGCAATTATGATGGATGGGATTACTATCATTACAATGCTGGTTGGCATGATGAAGTGATGCCTGAAGTTGTGGATGGTCGGGTTGAAATCACCACCCATGATCAGCAAAACAATATGCTGGTCACCGGCAATGAGGAATGGAGTAATTACACCCTGGAGTTTGACGCCCGCATTGAGCAATCCCTTGATGATGGATACAAAGGGATTTATGTGACATTCTACTTGACTAATCCATATTATTTTGACGAAGGACATCATGGATTTGATTCAGCATATCGTCTGCGGATTAAAGGACGAACTGATGAATGGTTTTTGGTAAAAATAGTATCCGGCCAGCCTGAAGAAATTTTCGCTCAGGGAAGTTTTAATGTTTCCGTTGGTATCGATTACCATTGCAGCATCGAAATCACCGATTCAAACATTTCTGTTTACCTGAATGAGGTCGGTTCTGAACCTGCCATGCTGACACAGGCGTCTTTACCCGAGGTGCCTCTGGAATCCGGCATGATTGGCTTTGGAGGATCGGATGATCGGATATCCATTGACAATGTGGTTGTCACCGGGGCCAGCTCAGAACCTGAGGTTTGTGATCAGGAGCTTTCAGTTGACTGTGTCCCTGCTGACCAGTCCGAAATAAGCAATCTGTTTGATGCTGATGGAATTCCATCTGATCTGCAGGGGGTTGTTTCAGGAGATTATGTACAGAAAATCGATATCTGGGGAGGCGGGGGTTACTACTCACATACTTACATGATGATGTGTCTGGAAGAAATGGCTGATGGAGTTCTTGTAAGAGGTTCTTCAGATGATGTTGATCCGGATCGAATCAGAATCGGCCTTGACCCTGAATTTGTAGACATGCTTGATTTTAACGGCCTCGGCTGGATAAATCCTGCAGAATATGTCCAGGGAAGCGAATGGTATCTGGAGCTGAACTCAATGTGGGGTTCAGACTTCGATTCTCACATCGAAATCTGGATGGCTTCGGAGACACCGTTTGAATCGCTGGGATATGGACTCATTGATGAATATGATGATGACTTCGGCAGTATTGAGGTGGCAGCATATCAAATTAATGGAACAGCTACTGATGTCTTCCTTGAAATCACGGATGTAAATCTTGAGAACTTGATGTGTGAGCAGAATTGTGCTGCGACATTGGACGTATACATGACAAATCAAGAACCTGTTTATGGCTTCCAATTCTCAATACCTGCTGATACTCAGCTGAATTTGATTATTGACAGTGTTTATGGCGGATCTGCAGATGAATCTGGATTTTCACTCAGCAATAATTCAGAAACAATTATTGGATTTTCAATGACTGGAAGTTCTATTCCATCTGGTGACGGTGTATTGGTTCATGCGAACATCACAATTGATAATGTTGAAGGAATACTCGATCTAGACATCAATTCCATTGCAGGCTATAATGGCTCAATTCTGACACATTCTGTTGGTATGCCCTATCATTACATCCCAGTTCTTTGTATTCCCGGTGATGTGAATGCCGATGATTCCATTGATGTTTTGGATGTGGTTCAGGTGGTTGGCATAATTCTGGAGACCATAATTCCAACAGACATGGAGTTCTGTGCTGCAGATTTCAATGAAGATGGAGAAATCAATGTCGTTGATGTTGTCCTGATTGTGAATGAAATCCTTGGGGGTCAGCTATACAGTTACGAAAACATTGAGGATGCAATATTGAGTCAATCAGATAACAAGGTTCTGCTCAAATCGAACGGGCAATGCGCGGGGCTGCAGCTTAATACTTCCGGATGTTGTTCAATTTCACCCTCCAGAATTCCAACGGGCTGGCATTATTCTGCGGAGAATGGTGTTGCTCTGCTTTTCAGCACCGACGGTTCAACTGTCTCTGAAATGGAATTTGAATATACAGGAGACCTGGTGATCGAATCAGCGCTGATCGCAGACTGGTCAGGTCATTCAGTCATTGCTGCCGTTGAGACAATTCCCGAAGCCTATGAATTGTTCTCAGCCTACCCAAATCCCTTTAATCCAGTGACAACATTCCACTACGGTTTGCCTGAAGACTCACATGTGAATCTGGCAGTGTATGACCTTACCGGCAGACAAATCGCTGAACTTGTCAACCGAGACCAATATGCCGGTAACTTTCAGGTCAACTGGAATGCCGATCAGTTTGCGAGCGGTTTATACATTGTTCGGTTGGATGCAGGAAATGTTCATCAGACCCAGAAAGTCATGCTGCTGAAATAAATCCTATCTAAAGCACCACGGAAACATCCTCCGGCAATTGTCGGAGGATGTTCATTTTTTTATCGGGGATTGTCGGCAGAGATTATATCTGGGGAAACGACTGAGTGATCCAGAAAAACTCACTCTGCGGCAGGTTCTTCTTTCGGCTCGATTTCCTCATCCCTCTTCAGTTCCACCGTCTTCACAGCCCTGAACTGACCTCTGGGATGGTTTTCCCGGGCGATAAGATATATACTGTTCACTTCAAATGTGATGGGCTGCCAGCAGTTTTCCAGAATGGGCCGCAGCAGTTCAGCGTTGTCGGGACCCATGATCTGTCCCAGCGTGAGATGAGGTTCAAACCCCTTTGAAAATCGGCTCACATCATTGCATTCCGGGAATACGGCTTCTACCTTTTTTTGAAGTTCATGGAGCGGTTCTGCCGGTTCCGGCTGCAGCCAAAACGTATGCTTTTCATTTTTTTGGCGAAAAGTGTTCAGCGAGTTCAGACTCAGGGAAAACGGTTCTATTTCCGCACAAACCGGTCCAAGCTGATCCGCGGCCTGCTCAAATTTCTTGTCCGGAAGGAAGGGGAACAGCAGATTGATATGAGGCATCCACCGCTCATAATGCCGGTCATACTTCCGACGAATTTCCTGTATGGGTTGCCAATGCACTTCAGACGGAATAACTACCAGCGCTGTTTGATAAGATTTATCCAAAACCGAAATTCCCTTTATTTATCTAATATTTATCGTAATACAAAACCCGCTAACACAGCCCAGTGTAAATATTACAGGGTTCTCTTTCAGAAATGACATCAAATAAATGACACCGACAATTCATATGTAGCACACCAGATCAGGATATTTCTCCGTCAGCAGGCGGGAGCTGTCATCATAATCCGACAGCAGAGCAAAATCATCATATTCGAATCCCGGTGCAACGGAACAGCCCACAAGCGTGTATTCACCCAGCGTCCGCGCTGCCTGCCAGCAGCCGCCGGGAACCGCATGCTTGTAACGCGGCGGATCGTTCAATACATCCAAAAAATGATGGGACCGGTCATTCAGATCAGCAGACAACTGGATAATTTCCAGCGGTGCACCCTCATAAAAATGCCAGACCTCGTCATGAAATACCCGATGCCAGCGGCTTTTCTGACGGGCGGTCAATAAAAAATAGATATCGGTGAAGGCAGACCGCTCCTTCCGTACTTCCGGTGAAACCAGTTTCCGGCCAGACTTGAACATCTCACGAAAATATCCGCCTTCCGGGTGCGGCTTCAGAACGAGGGCTTCAATAAGATAGGCAATACGATCCGGCTGATTCATATTTCTGAATCCAATGTTCGCGGATTAAACTGGCATGGTGCAGGAAAATGGGATGACCTGCTGTTTAAACACAAGGCTTTTTCGAACAGACCGCTGATCCTAAACATCCGCCTGCATCCGTCGGTTGATCGTTTCAAATCCCAGACTCTCGTACAGACCAATGGCAGACTGGTTGAACTCCCAAACATTCAGCTGAATTCTGGACAGTGCCTGATCCCGCGCCCACTGGCGGGCCGAAAGCACCAGCGTTTTTCCGACACCTTGATCACGATGGTTCTCCCGGACAATGATATTCTGAATCACGGCAAACTTCTCGTCACTGAATATGGGCAGCTCGGGATATCCTCCAATATTCACATGGATAAATCCTACCAAGCAATGATCCAGTTCTGCCACCAGAACCGCAGATTCTTCATTCAGGAGCAAACCCATGATATACTTCCTGTTCTGTGACGGACTGGACGGCGTTTGAAACACATCCGGCAGATTCCGGCTGTGATAATTTTCCGCTTCCATGAGCAGATCTGTCAGTGCATCCGCATCAGCAGCCCGGGCTGCGCGAACTTTCAAATTCTTCACGCCGTTTGCAGGAATTTCCAATGGTTCTGTCTGAGTTGTTGCTTCTTGGGTGGAAACGTTATTCATGCTGTTCTTCAACAGTTGCTGCAATAAATCGTATTATCACAAATTCAGCCAGCCATCCGTAAAGGACAGACAGGCTGCGGAGGATCATCGTCCTTCACCCAAACTGACGGATGACATACCGGCCGCCAAGCTGCTTATAAATCACAATCCGGGAGACTCGCAGAGCGGGTTTTCGGAAATTTACGAGTTAAAAGACTGGTGAGCTCGTCCTGACAAATTTATTATGACCTGTCTGTTTGACCCAATATTAAATACAGTGTGCAAACAACACAGCTACTCTGACGATATCTTCATGGAATCGGATTTTGGTCCGGAACAAATTCTAATGCAAACATCGAAATGCGCGGTTTTAACATTGACGTTTTTACGGAAGAAAAAGTAAAATGAAAAATGAATTTCCCCGCCCGTCAGCTGACGGGTGAGGTATCATTAGTGATATAATCATTTTTTATTTCGCCGCCACGCCAGCTGGCGGATTTTCAACAAGCGGCGGGGAATGCACCCAGTTACACACGTCAGTCAGGAGACGGATTAAAAATCCGCCCACTGGCGGATTCAAAAAAGCAGTTCAGATATACGGTCACAGCGTATTACAAAACCCCAAATATTATGATATTATCATGTGCATATTATTGCTATTTACACCACATCCAGTAATATATTGATTTATCTCTATAGTTAATTTTGGCAGATACATTACCATTAACAATTCACAGGAGATAAAAATAGAAAAAATATAGTACCATAGTCTCAATTATCATTGGATTATATACCGGATGTGATACTAATATTTTGTACTATATTTGTGCCTATTCAATTCGTTTTGTCTAAATATATAGATTTGAATCGTCGCAAACAGAAACAGATCCACAGAGCAGGATAGCTGATTCATCGACACGGTTTTGACTTGTTCCAAACTGACCGAATCATTGCGAACCGGTCAACGCAAGTGCGATCATGGACGGCAGGTGAAATATCGACACTCATAACAATCAAATATATCAAAATGAAAACATCAAAAATACTATCCAACGAAACACTCTCACGAAAAGAATCATTTTTTAAAAGTGAATTCGAATTTATTGAAAATCTTGGTTTTTCCTTATCGGAGGAAGCAAAAAACTCAACCATACTTAGTGAAAATACCTATTCCAAAATTGACAGCAGCGAGCCATTGGTTTATACCGTTATTGGTAAATTCAAATTGATTGACGGCAGGCTTCCCGAGGCGTTCAGTATGCTGAAAAAAGCTCATCGTCTTGCGATTAACCAGTATTCCCCGGACTGCAGCGCAGACTTCAGTGACCGACTGGCATACACCAAACTCGAATTGGCAGTATTTTTCAGGACAATCGCTGAATCAGAAACGGCAGTCGATCTGTTGACTGAAGCAGGAAAATTTACCAGTCACAGCAAGTTGACTGCGCTCATCGCTTATGAAAATGATCTGCTGAAGTTTGCAAACCATCCCAATGAATTTCGAGACAGCATCACGAAACAGTTTTCCGGGTTCAAAAGCATGAACCTGAATCCCGTGATTATTGCTGGTTATCTGACGTTGGGACAAAACGCCATCAGCCAAAAAGAATACAAAAAAGCTGTTAAATATCTCAACAAAGGATTGAAACTGATCAGCGGGTCTGCTTATCCCGATGTCAGACATTCCTTTAACAATGAACTGGGGCTGGTTGAAGTGAAAAAGGGGAATTATTCAACAGGGATTCGAATGCTGCAG
Organism: uncultured bacterium; assembly: GCA_964527215.1. Lineage (GTDB taxonomy): Bacteria > Fidelibacterota > Marinisomatia > SCGC-AAA003-L08 > JACNLC01 > CAZGNZ01. Next base: position 16,844 of record CAZGNZ010000011.1, read on the forward strand.
CAGGTTTATGAATCTTCTGCATGTTCATGCTCCAAATCTGTGACTTCTGAATACATCGCCCTTGCCAATCTTTTACAGGGAGAATATGAATCCGCTGTGAATTTTGCGCATGAAGCACTGTCAATCAGTCTAAATAACGGGATCTTCGACAGGATTCCCAGTCAGGCGGTGTTTATTGGAGATATCTACAACCGGAAATTCCAGCAACCCCAGCGAGCCGGATATTTTTACAAAACCGCCAGTGATTATGCAATGAAGACGGCTGAAATGGGACTCCCGTTAAAGGGAAAAAGGCTCCAGGCTGTCCTTACCTATATGGATTATATCAAATCCCACGCGCCGCTCACTCCGAAAAAGGATACAATTCAGGATATCCTTGAATTTACACGCGGTAAATCCTGGCTGGACTTCACCGACATCTTCAAGTTCAACCTCATTATCTATCATCGTCAGATGAACCGGAAAATTGATCTGCTTCTGGAAAAAATCGATTTGTCCAGAGCTTCCTTCAACAGCAAGCAGACCATTTTGAAAAAACGCGGATTTGTCCTGCCAAACATGAAATTCAAAAATCCGGAATACAGTGATCCGCATCACCAGCAGACACTTCAGGATTACATATCCGATCTGGATGACAAGACCTGGAACAGCGCAGTTAAAACATTCGAAACCGATGCAATGAAGTTTTTGTACGCTGCCTGTAACTATAATAAACGAATTCTGTCAAAAGAACTTGATTTTTCATATCCGCACACCCTTCTGAAAATGAAGGAACTGGAAATCTCTAGCTATCGATATGGGAAAAAGGATTGACAGACAATCTGAATTCCAGACCGGATTATGTTTCTTAATACGAAAATCCCCGTCCATGCACGGGGATTTCTCTTTCGGGGAATCATTTAGGTGTGTTTTGAGCTTCCGGCAGATTCAGGGATAGAGCTACACTATTTCCCAGCTTTCCACCCCGCCCTCTTCAACTTCAAACAGAGGATGAACTTCAACATTCCGCACAGATTTTAACACCACGTATTTTTCCGGATCACGAATACTCAGTTTCTTCAGCAGATGCTGAACTTCATACTCAATCTGACCGCGTGCAACACGGAGTTTCTCATCAGAAATTCTGCCGGTAATTTTTGTTTTATCGAAATTATAGCCTCTTCGGTCGGCTTCCTGTGCCACCACCTCAAGATAACGGGCAATAACTCCTTTGGGATCAGCTGCAGACTGAAACCGGATCAGCTGCGGATGATGCCTGTAGCCAACAGTCTTCCCGGCCAGAACGCGCTGTGCCAGCAGACTCTCGCGCCACAGGGCAACCAGTCCTTTTGTATCAAGATATTCAGGATGCAGTGACCAAAGTCTCATAACAAATCGAATCGAGGTTAATTTTGGGTATCAGCATCATTGCGTTTCATCAGAAGATCCAGATAGGCACAGTTAATGAGGTCGGACTCCTGAATCTCAAGCTGTTTCATCAGAGACCGAACCTGAAATTCACCATCTGCAGCGGATACTGTATCAGACAGAACTGCTTCAAGTTCAATAAAATCTCCCAGCCCCTCCACCTTATCCAGATGAATCCGGGTAATGCCTTTCAGGTAAAGGGTTCGAATTTCCCGAACTTCGCCGAGAATACCGTTTGCATCAGCCAGCACCCGATAAAGATCATGAGGGGTATCGGTGCGAAAGATGGAGTAATTCGATGCAGACGGCCCTGTCATGTCAGGACGCTGATATGCAATAAGTTCACCATGACCCTTCGGGAACTGTCTAAGCTTCAACCTTCCCTGACCGGTGTTAAAAAACGTATCAGTCTGTACAAGAACGACCGGACCTTCATCTGCCAGCGCTTTGGCAAGATCTTCAATTTGATCCCGGTGATTCACACGGGCCTTGATCTCAATATTCCGGGCCATGATAGAACACGCCTGTTTCAGTCAACCCAACCGTTCAGCAATCATCATGAGATCTGCTGTCTGCTGGGTATGAATTTTAAATAGACCTTTCGGCGTCTGGGACCGTCAAAATCTGCCAGAAACACACCCTGCCAGGTACCGAGAGCCAGCCGGCCGTCTTCAATTATCAGGGTCTCCGAACTGCCGAAGATTGATGTTTTAATATGGGCTGCGGAATTGCCTTCCATATGGCGATAACTGTCTTCGAATGGGACTATTTTATTGAGTTCCATTGTAATGTCGCGGACAACATCCGGATCGGCGTTTTCATTGATCGTGATGCCGCAGGTGGTATGGGGAACATACACGGTCAAAATTCCATCGGTCCAGCCTTCTTTCAGCACGGCGGACTGAATTTTCAGTGTGATGGATTGAAAATCAACCCGATCTTCAGTGGGTATTTCCAAAACAACCATAACTACAGTCTCTTGAATTTTGCTGTAAAGTGACGGAGAAACGGCGCTTGATATACGATATTCATGCCAGTAATATTTTCCCGGCGATGGAATACATTGATGACGGCTTCTATCACATAATCGATATGACTTTGGGTGTAGGTTCGACGCGGGATGGCCAGCCGCACCAGATCCATGGGAGATTCTCCCACATCCCGGCCGGTTTCCGAATCCACTTTATTAAACATCACGCCGCCGATTTCCACCGCCCGAATACCGGCTTCCAGGTACAATTCACAAGTCAGCGCCCACGCAGGATACTCATGGTGCGGGATATGATCCAGGAATTTCCGGCCGTCAATATAAATGGCATGCCCGCCCGGAGGCTCTACGATGGGCACGCCGGCATCGGTAAGATGATTGCCAAGATACTGTGTGGAACTTACCCGGTATTTCAGATAATCCTCCAGCATTGCTTCCTGAATACCAATGGCAATGGCTTCCAGATCGCGCCCGGCAAGACCGCCGTATGTCGGAAAGCCTTCCGTCAGGATCAGCATATCTTTTTCCTTCATCGCCAGCGACTGATCGTTGGTGCAGAGAAATCCGCCGATATTGGCAATGCCGTCTTTTTTTGCACTCATTGTACAGCCGTCTGCATATGAAAACATTTCATGCACAATGGATTTAATGGACTTGTCCTGATAACCTTCTTCGCGCAGTTTAATAAAATAGGCGTTTTCAGCAAAACGGCAGGCATCCAGGTAAAAGGGGATATCAAATTCGTGAGCCACTTCGGATATGGCACGAATGTTTGCCATGGACACCGGCTGTCCGCCTCCGCTGTTATTTGTCACCGTTACCATCACCAGCGGTATGCGCTCCACCCCGACTTCCCGAATGGTCTCCCTCAGACTGTCAATATCCATATTGCCCTTGAAAGGATGGATGACTTCCGGCTGCTGTCCTTCCTTGATGCAGAGATCCCTGGCTTCAGCTTTCTGAAACTCCACATTCGCCCGTGTGGTATCAAAATGCGTATTGTTGGGGACGACATCTCCTTCACTGCAAACCAGTGAAAAAAGAATGCGCTCAGCTGCACGACCCTGATGGGTAGGAATTACATACTTAAAGCCCGTGATTTCCTTGATCGACTGTTCAAAGCGGATAAAACTGTTACTGCCGGCATAGGATTCATCCCCGCGCATAATGCCGGCCCACTGTTCGCTGCTCATCGCTCCGGTACCGGAATCCGTGAGCAAATCTATTACAACGTCACTGGCGTGAAGTAAAAAAGGGTTGTAGTGTGATGCCTGCAAAAAGAATTCGCGCGAACTTCGAGTGGACATCTTGATCGGTTCAACAGACTTAATCCGGAAGGGCTCAATAATCGTTTTCATAAATTTTCCTTTTAATTCCAGCAGTAAATTTACAACTGATCAAAATCACGTTCTTTATTGAAATTCTCCAATTCGACCAGTTAAATGAATTTCCCCGCCCGTCAGCTGATGGGACGGGGTATCAGTAATCGATCGGGGCATTAACTATCTCGCCGCAACGCCAAATGGCGGATTTTCAACAGGCAGCGGGATTGCACCCAGTTACACTTGTCCGTCAGGAGACGATTTCAAAAAAACAGTGATTCATTCACTCCAGTTCTCGTTTCCGAAATCACCCTCACCGGTCCGCGTTGACAGTTATCATCCGCAACTGAAATCCGGACGAGGTTCGGCGGAATCAAAAACAGATTTGCGCTTAATCCGGAAAGGGATTCGGCAGTATATTGCACCATAAATATTCAGGAAAGATTTCTGTACATGCCGACACAATTCTCCAACACCATTGATCATTGGGCGGCAGCATTTGCTGATTTTGTCTGGGGTACACCACTGCTTTTACTGCTTTTGGGAGGCGGTCTGTTTTTCACGGTTTACTCCCGCTTCATTCCTTTCAGATACATCAAACACGGACTGGATATCGTTCGCGGGAAATACGACGATCCCGATGAACCCGGTCAGATCAGCCATTTCCAGGCATTGTCCAGTGCCCTTGCAAGCACGGTCGGAATGGGGAATATCAGCGGTGTGGCAGTGGCCATCCACACCGGAGGTCCCGGTGCACTTTTCTGGATGTGGATGAGCGCAGTGGTCGGAATGGCGACCAAATTTTTCACCTGCAGTCTGGCAATCATGTACCGCGGACGGGACGATCACGGAGAAATACAGGGTGGTCCAATGTACGTTATCAGGGAAGGGCTTCCCCCGTCCCTGCGCTGGCTGGGGGTTTTTTTCAGTTTGGCCGGACTGTTCGGCTGCCTGACGCTGTTTCAGGCCAATCAGCTGACACAGATTCTGGTGGACGAGGTATTTCAGGCAGCACAATGGCCAAGTTCAACCCTGATGATGCTGAAACTTGGAATTGGATTGGCAATTGCAACGGTTGTGGCTCTGGTCATATTCGGCGGGATTCGGCGTATCGGTCTGGTCGCTTCCCGACTGGTTCCGGCAATGGTGATTCTTTACCTGACAGCCGGTATTCTGATCCTGCTGAGCAATATTTCTCAAATCCCGGGTCTGCTTGCTCTTATCATCCGTGATGCGTTCACCGGGGAGGCAGTTCTGGGCGGTGCTGTGGGAACCGTACTGATCACCGGAATTCGGCGGGCCGCTTTTTCGAATGAAGCCGGTATCGGCACTGAAGCAATGGCTCACGGCGCTGCCCGAACCAGCGAACCTGTTCGTGAAGGATTGGTGGCAATGATCGGCCCGCTTATTGACACCGTGATTGTATGCTCGATCACAGCACTGGTCATTCTTTCTGCCGGAGTCTGGCAGGGATCAGAGGCAAACGGGGTAACATTGACCGCTCAGGCGTTTAATATCGGATTGCCCGGATTCGGCCGTGTTCTGCTCATTGTGAGTGTGCTGGTATTCAGTGTATCCACCATGATCGGATATTCCTATTACGGTGCAAAATGTACCGGTTTTCTCTTCGGAGTCCGTCACAAAACCACGTATCGGATATTTTATACCGCGGCACTGATACTCGGTGCACTTGGTTCCATTGATGCGGTGGTGAATTTTCTGGATGGGATGTTTGCTCTGATGGCGATACCAACCATGATATCCACCATCATTCTTGCCCCGCATGTGATGGAGGCGGCGGGCAGGTACTTCAGCGAGTTAAAAAACTCCCGGAATCAGATGTAATGGTGGTGCGGCCGGAACAGGAGGCGCTGCCGGGCGGCAGCACCTATTCGTTTTTCAGATTACTGATGCGGTCACGAATCTTGGCAGCCTCTTCATATTCTTCCCCGTCAATGGCATCTTGAAGAGCGGATTCCAGCTTTTTCAGAGAAGCAGCACGGATTTGTTCTGGTCGATCCGGTGAACTCGATTCCGGGTCAACCGGAGGGGGTGCCAGAATACCTTCCTCACCGACATCCGCAAACACCCTTTCATGTACCAGAATCGGAGCATCATTTCTCAGCGCCAGGGCAATGGCATCACTGGGCCGGGAATCCATTTTAATGGTAGTCCGGTCTTCGGAAAGGAGAAAAATCTGGGCATAAAACGTCTCGTTGGATATATGTGTAACCAGCATTTTGGTCATCTGGGAACCCAGCTCAGTAATCATTGAGGTCATTAGATCGTGCGTCAGCGGACGGGGCATCTCCACGCCTTCAAGGGCAAGGGCAATGGCCTGCGCCTCAACACCGCCCACAATAATGGGAATTTGCCGTCTGCCGTCCAGCTCCCTGAGAACGATGGCATAACCCTTGCTTCCCTGATGATAGGTAATACCTGCTATTTCAACTGGAATCAATGACACGTTTTCAGTATCTCCTACAGTTTACTCATCCGGTCTTTCAACAGACTGATTCGGGTCACGGGTGTGGGATCCGTCTCATTCAGCAGGGCAGCATAATAACTGACCCAGTCCGTGAGGTGGATTAATTTGAGCAGCCGTTCAATCCTGGATTCACCATCGCAATCCAGGGAGATCTGGTATCCGGCTTTTTCAGCCAGCAGTTCTGATGAAACTTCCATACGGCCGAGACTGCGTTCATGATCATCCAGATCTTTAAACCAGATAATTCCACAGGTGCGAAGCAGGTCTTCATTACAGCTCCACCCTTCGATTTCATTGTGATTCTGCTCAGGTATGTGATGATGGAATGCCAGCATTTTGGCATTTTCTGCCAATTGACCCCGGAATCGCAGCGCAGCCACCCATGTCATATCCTCACTGCCGTATATCACCGGGATGGAGCGATGAATCTGTTCAGCAATTTCAACCGCGTAATTGTCTTCTGCCCCGATCTCATACTGAGTCCGGTAATCCCGAAGCACCTCAGCAGAACGCAGGAGTTCTTCAATAAGGACATCCGGTACAAACCCCAGTTTATTCAGCAGGAAAGTGATGTTGGCAAATGAGAATCCCAGAGCTGCCCTGGGCTGGAGTCCTGCCGGAATGACGACCAAATCCAGATTGTCCCTGACAGCCCATTCGGTAACAGCCCCGCCGGTGGACAGCACGACCATGGGAGCTCCGATGGTCCGGCATTGAACGTAGGCACTCAAGGTTTCTTCAGTATTCCCGGAATAAGAAGATGCCAGAATCAGCGTATGCTTGTTTACCCAATGGGGAATATTATAGGATCGGTTGACCAAAATCGGGACGGGGCAATCGTTCTGCACCATGACCCGGGTCACATCACCGCCAATGGCAGAACCGCCCATCCCCAAAACCAAAATCGTATGGATGTCTTGATAATCATGTCGGGCATTCCAATTTCGAATGTAATCTGCAACCCGATCAATCTGATCTGGAAATCCATGTACCGCTGAATACATGTCTGACGTATCGTACTGCTGTTTCAGCTCCTGAATATTTTTCATTCCTTGTCCTTGTTTCATCTTTTTCATCAATAATTTGAAAGTCTCAGTTACGGCGTTTTGTAATTAAATCACTGAAGTAGTACAGGTCCGCCGGGTCAGAACTCAAGCCTTTGAGGACTGCATTTGCTGTACGGATCGTTTCTTCCACAAAAACTTCAGCCTCCCGCCGGATGCCGCTTTCATCAAGCAGGGTACGAATCTGGTTCAGTCCTTGACTGAAATCACTGTTGGCTGCATGAATGGCCTTTTGAATGTCATTTGGAATTTGCTCCACTGCCCGAATCATCAGGTATGTTTTTTTCCCCAGCAGGATGTCGCTGTGCAGACTCTTTCCCATTTTGGAAGTGTCTGAATAGATCTCCATCATATCATCCTGCACCTGGAATGCCCTGCCCACCAGACGGGCAAAATCCCGAACTGTACGGCGGTCGGATTCCGGGGCATCCGCAGCTATGGCTCCCATTTCCGCGGCCAGTCCCAGAAGATGTCCTGTTTTCAGGTCAATCATCTTCAGATATTCTTCTATCGAGACATTCGACCGTGTTTCAAATTCTTTATCAAGCGCCTGACCCTCACATACTTTCAGAAGTCCCATAGTGAACACCGTCATCAGGTCTGCAGCATTCTTCCGGCTTTTCTGCAGTACTATCATCGCCAGAGACAGCATGGCATCACCGGTCAGTATGGCTGTGCCGATATCCCATTTTTCATGAACCGTGGGCTGGCCGTGCCGGGTGTGATCATCATCCATGATATCGTCATGAACAAGTGTAAAATTATGGAGTATTTCCACTGCCAGGGCAGCAGACAGGCCACTGTTCCGGGAAGCACCGAAAACCTGCGCACTGATCTGAGTCAGTATGGGCCGCAGGCGTTTCCCCCCCCCATTCAGAACATACTGAATGGGAATGGTCAGTGATTCCGGGCCGGTTTGATAAATTTCCAGCAGATGCCTGTTGATTTCATCCCGGATATCTTTTAAAATTATGTTATCCACCAACAGAAATCTCTCCAAACTCCTGCAGTTTGGTCAACACAAGTTCCTGAATTTCATCCATCCGCTCCGGGGTCTGGGCTTCAAAACGGCAGACAATAACCGGTTGGGTGTTGGATGCTCTCACCAGTCCCCAGCCGTCACCAAATTTTATCCGGACACCATCCACATCAATACAATCAAAATGGGTCGTAAAATAATCCACCGCCTGCCTGGCGATATTGAATTTCTCCTCATCGCTGGGACATTCCATGCGCAGTTCCGGGGTGCTGTAATATACGGGAATCTCACTGGCCAGATCGGACAGCCTGCGATCGCCGCGGGACAATGTCCGTGCCAGTCGTAATGCCACATACACCGCATCGTCAAAGCCGAAAAATTCATCCTTGAAAAACAAGTGACCGCTCATTTCACCGGCAAAGTTGACATTTTCTTCCCGCATTTTATCCTTGATCAGGGAATGCCCTGTTTTCCACATAATCGGTTTCCCGCCATAACGCAGGATCATATCCTCCAGGGACTGTGAACATTTCACATCAAACACGATCGCTTCACCGTCTTTTATAATTTCCGGCAGAAACAAAGCCATCAAATTGTCCGCCCGAATGATACCGCCTTTGTCGTCCACAGCCACAACCCGGTCGGCATCTCCGTCGAAAGCCACCCCAAGGTCATATGCACCGGTTTTCATCAGCTCAATGACTTCTGCCAGATTTTCATCCTCAGTAGGATCCGGATGATGATTTGGAAAGCGCCCGTCCACATCACAGTAGAGCTCTGTGACCTCCATACCCAGGGTTTTAAAAATGTCCGGACCCGTGAGACAGCCGGCGGCATTGCCGCAGTCCATGACAACCTTCATCGGGCGTTCAATTTGGATTTTTTCTTCCAGCATCCTCAGATAATCCGGCTGAATATCCTGTTCGGTCAGGGACCCGGATCCTGATTCAAAGTCATCTGCCAAAATCAGATCACGCAGTTCCAGGATTTGATCTCCGTAAAATGCTTTTTGATCATAGGACAATTTAAAGCCATTGTATTCCGGCGGATTATGGCTGCCCGTAATCTGAACCGCGCCGTCAATTTCAAGGAAGAACATGCTGTAATAATTCACGGGTGTAGGGATGATGCCAAGATCAATCACGTCAATACCGGTTGACCGAATTCCGCCGATAAGCATGTCTTTCAGATGAGGGGTGGTCAGCCGAATATCACCGCTGACTGCTGCGGAGCGGCCGCCGTCCCTTTTGATCCAGGTTCCAAATGCTTTTCCGAGGTTGGTTACAACTTCATCTGTGAAATCCTCGGCCACAATGCCGCGAATATCATATTGACGGAATATATTGGTGTTCATGGTTCCCCTTTATAGATTTTTCCAAGAATGGCTGCTTCGGAAGCACCGGTCACTGACGGCATATTGCCCGGCATGTTCTGCATCCGGCATACTGCCAGAACTGCCATCAGCAGTGCTTCCTTGGCATCGGGCCCCAGGCCCGGCAGGCTGAAATTTTCAATGTTTCCCTTGGGAAATCCGGCTTCCAGATCCTGCCTCAGTACCGGATGATGACTTCCACCACCATTTAAAATCAACTTACCGTTATAGTCTGATAAATTAAGGAACTTTCCTATGTTCTCTGTAACGCTTTTTGCCGTGTATGCCACCAGTGTACGGAGCAGGTTTACAGCACTGACATCAGGGAATTTTTCCATGATTTTGTGAAGGTACTCTGACCCAAACTCATGCCGTCCGGTTGATTTAGGCGGTCTGCGGCGGATATAGGGATGGGCCATCAGATATTCAAGCACCACCGCATTGACCGAACCGCTGCGGGAGTACTGCCCGTCCCAGTCTGCGGTATCCTCGAAAACCATTCTGCAGCACTCGTCAATCAATCCCATACCCGGTCCTGTGTCAAAGCCGTTCACCTGGTCTCGACGGCCGGACGCCGGGATGTATGAAACATTCGCCACACCTCCCAAATTCAGTGTGATGACATCTTTTCGGGCTTCCCGGTATAAAAGCCAGTCCAGAAACGGGATCAGCGGAGCACCGCTGCCGCCGGCCGTCAGATCGGCCTGACGCACATCATACACCACCGGGGCCCGAACGACCTCATAGAGCGGACCCGGATGTCCGATTTGCCGGGTCGAAACTTTGTCTTGGTGAGCCACTGTCTGACCGTGACTACCCACGAGATCCACTTTTCGTCCATTTAGAAAACCGGATACTGCAGCGGCAAATGCGCTGCCCAGCAATTTATGGACTTCTCGAATATCCTCCTCTTCACCTTCCAGAACACGGTTAATCCTTCCGCGCAGTTCTGCAGAGTACGGGACTGTTTCAAAATCCTCAGCGGACCAGGTCAGCTGGTACTGCGGAGTCAGCCGAACGGAGCATAGCAGGCAGTCCAGACCATCCATGGACGTTCCGGACATCAATCCAAGGACGTGCCATTTTTGAACACGGTTGGATACGGATTTCTCCGATGTCATCCGATCAGTTCCCTCAGTGATCCGCGAACGCCGGACAGCATTCGCCTGGCGTCATCGCGGGACAGGGATTTGGTGTGCATGACCACCGCTGTCTTCACTTCACCTTCGGCGGATTCCAGCAGTTTTCGGGCTATGCTGTATTCCAAACCGCAAATCCGGCAGAGGAGCCGCGTTCCCCGGTCCCACAGTTTCCGGTTCAGTGCTTTCATATCCACCATAAGATTGCCGTAGGTTTTATTCAGTCGGATCATGGCGGTGGTGGTGATCATATTGAGTACCATTTTGGTTGCCGTGCCGGCTTTCATTCGGGTGGAACCTGCAATTATTTCCGGTCCGGTAATGACTTTTAACAGCACATCGGCAGGGACAGGATTCTCCGGTTCACAGCAGACCAGCAGTCCCGTGGCTGCCCCGATGTCCCGGGCTTCCTCGAGGGCACCGATGACATAAGGGGTTGTCCCGGAGGTGGCAATCCCAAGAACGGCATCTTGATGTGTGACTTTGCAGGAACGGATTATATCCCGACCGTCAGATTTGTGGTCTTCCGCCCCCTCCACTGAACGGACCAATGCCTTTGGTCCGCCGGCAATAATCCCCTGAACGAGTGACGGATCCGCTGAAAAAGTGGGTGGAATTTCGGATGCATCCAGTACTCCCAGACGCCCGCTGGTGCCGGCCCCTGCATAAAACAGGCGGCCGCCGTTTTGAAATGCTTGAATAACCCGCTCTGCGAACCGGCCGATTTCCGGCAGAGCAGATTGGACCGCCAATGCGACCGACTGGTCTTCGGAGTTGATCAGCTTCAGGATTTCCATGACGGACATAGTGTCGATCCCTGAACTGCGGATGTTGCTTTGTTCAGTGTCCTTTTCCGGCAATCCGGTATTCTCCCGGTGTGATTGTTGACTCAGCATACCGGGTAGTTTACGAACAGGGGCAGAATCGGGTCATCTGTTTTGGTTTTCCGGACTTCGGCATCCCATAACCGTCATCTGAGTTCTAACCCGGATATTTCATGAGAACATCTATGCGTAAAATGATTCGCATTTTCCGGACGGTGACAGTTCCGAGTTCCGTTTGATTGTTGACGGGACGAGTTTGCCTCTCTCGATGAAAGGGTCGATCGAAATGAAATTGTACTGCTGCGCATGTTCTTTTGGTTCTTTTCATCGATCAAAAGAACAATGAATTTCCCCGCCCGTCAGCTGACGGGTGAGGTATCATTAGTGATACAATCATTTTTTATTTCGCCGCCACGCCAAATGGCGGATTTTCAACAAGCGGCGGGGAATGCACCCAGTTACACTCGTCAGTCAGGAGACGGATTAAAAATCCGCCCACTGGCGGATTCAAAATCATAGACTCACGTTAGGCGAATATCCAGGTTGTGTCTAATTAACACTTTAGGGCCAATACTGAACAAGTTTTCAATAAAATGTTTTGAACGGATGTGCCCCGCAGTTATTACCGTCTTATTAATTTGGGATAGAGATATCTTCTTTTTGTAAATTAAACGGCTGCTGGTAAGGCAGTTTTTTTTTATTTGCCCTGTATTTTGATGGTAAAACCGAACGGAAAATTGGAGAAAGTGTGAAGTTAAGCACGTTTAAAAAAGGCGTTCATCCGGACGATTTTAAAGAGCTGACCAACTTCAAGCCTATTGAAACCCTTCCTGTACCGAATCAGGTCTTCATTCCGCTGCAGCAGCACATCGGTGCTCCGTGCGAAGCGTTGGTGAAAAAAGGTGATGAGGTCAAAACAGGACAGGTGATTGGCAGAAGCAACAGTTTTGTGAGCAGTCCGGTACATTCATCTGTCACCGGAAAAGTCATGTCGGTGGGAAAATTCCCTCATCCGATGGGCTCCAAGGCGGACATGATTCAAATCAAGCGCACCAGCGAGGAAGACGACTGGGAGCTGATGGACATACCGGAGGACTGGCAAAAGGCTCCTGTTGAGGATCTAAAAAAACTCATCAGCGAAGCGGGCATTGTCGGACTGGGCGGTGCAGCCTTCCCCACTCATGTCAAACTGGCACCTCCCAAGGACAAGCCGATTGACAGTTTCATTCTGAATGGCTGTGAATGTGAACCCTACCTGACCTCCGACCACCGCACAATGGTGGAATATGCTGACAAAGTGCTCATCGGAATGGCCATCATCATGAAAATTCTGGGTACAAACAACGGATACATCGGAATTGAGAACAACAAACCCGATGCCATTGATATCATGAAGCAGAAGGTTCGTGAGCACGGATTCGGATTCAAGGTGATTCCGCTTCAGGTGAAATATCCGCAGGGCGCTGAAAAAATGCTCATCGATTCTGTTCTTAAGCGCAGGGTACCTGCAGGGGGACTGCCCATGGATGTGGGCACGGTTGTGAACAATATCGGCACTGCCATGTCAGTGGCAGAGGCCGTTCTGGAGGGAAAACCGCTGATACACCGCATTGTTACCGTTACCGGTCACGGCGTCACAGAGGCGAAAAATCTGGATGTTCGGCTGGGCACCCCATTTCAGCTGCTGATTGATGACTGCGGCGGAGTGACCGAAGATACCGTCAACGTTTTTAACGGCGGACCCATGATGGGCATCACTCAATGGAATCTGGCTGTGCCCGTCGTGAAAGCCACCAGCGGGATTATATGTGAAAAAGACTCCGGCGACCCTCTGGAGGAATTCCCCTGTATCCGCTGCGGCAGTTGCATTTCCGCCTGCCCCATGTTCCTGCTGCCCACACGCATTGCCAAACTTTCGGAAATGCAGAACTGGCAGGAAGCTGATCAGTACGGCATTCTGAACTGTGTGGAATGCGGCTCCTGCGCGTTTGAGTGTCCATCCCATATTCCGCTGGTACAGTGGATTCGGATCGGAAAACTCAAAGTGGGTGAAATGAGACGTAAACAAGCATCGTAAACAGGGTTATCTATGAGTGAAAACAATGTAAAGAAACCGGACGAAAAAAAGACTGCCGCTCCTGAAAAACCTCGGGAAGCGCCTCCTGCACCTTCTGCATCGCCAGGGAACACACAGCCCAAACCGGCACCGAAACCTGCAGCCAGAAAGCCCAAACCCAAACCGGATCCCCGCAGCAAGCTGTACAAACCGGAAGGCCGGCCCTTCGTCATATCATCTTCACCGCACTTCAGCTCAGTGGCCAGTGTTCCGAAGATAATGTGGATGGTTGTGGCCGCGCTGATCCCCGCAACCCTGCTTTCGGTGTACTACTTTCATTTTCTTGCACTGCGCATGATCCTTGCGTGCATTGCAGGTGCGGTGGCAACCGAACTGATTATCAACCGGATCAAGGGTGAAGGATTCACCATCAAGGACGGCAGCGTGGTCATTACAGGACTGCTGCTGGCACTGACCCTTCCTCCGTCCCTGCCGGTTTCCAGCGGAATTCTGGGATCCGTATTTGCCATTGCTGTCGGAAAACAGATATTCGGTGGTTTGGGATACAATATTTTCAATCCGGCCTTATTGGGCAGAGCATTTCTGCAGGCAAGCTTCCCGGTCGCCATGACCACCTGGACATGGCCCAAAACAGGTCAGTATTCCGCGAGAATTGCGGATGGCCTCAGCGCTGCCACGCCGCTGGGGATGTTCAAATTCGATTTTGAGAACTTTGCGCCGGTCGGAAGAGAAATATACACCAACCTGTTTACGGGAAATGTGGGCGGCTGCATAGGAGAAACATCCGTCATTGCTATTCTTATCGGCGGTATTTTCCTTCTGGTGAAACGGTATGCCGACTGGCGGATCCCGGTAAGTTATCTGGGTACCGTATTCATATTCGGCGGAATATTCTGGCTGGTGAAACCGTCAGTTTTCCCGAATCCGTTTTTCCAACTGTTCTCAGGCGGATTGATGCTGGGTGCCTTTTTTATGGCCACGGATATGGTAACCTCTCCAATTACCCCCAAAGGTTCGTGGGTTTTTGGAATTGGAGCAGGCATTATTCTGGTCATTATCCGGCTTTTCGGCGGTCTGCCAGAAGGAGTTATGTACTCCATCCTCCTGATGAATGCAGCCACACCGCTGATTAACCGCTACACCCGTCCAAAATTCTTTGGGGAGATATCCGCATGAATACTTCGGCTAAAATGATCATCGTCCTGACAATCATTGCAACACTGTCCGGTGGAATTCTGTCTATGTGGAACGGTGTTACGGAACCGCTGATTGAAGAAAACCGTCAGAAAGTTCTCGAAGCAGCCATCGGGAAAGTACTCCCGGGAATCGATAAAAACGAACCCTTGGCGCTGTCTGATGAAATCACCCTTTATGTGGGACGCAAAACCGGACAGGAGAATCCTGTGGGTTATGCGTTCAAGGCGAAAGGCAATGGTTTCTCTCCGGACCTGACAATCATGGTTGGCGTCAATCCTTCCTTTTCCGAAGTGATCGGTATTGAAATCCTGGAGCAAACCGAAACCCCCGGCTTGGGAAATAAAATAGAAGATGATTGGTTCAAAGACCAGTTCAAGGGTCTGCTGTTGGAGTCAAAGAGAGATATTCTGGTGGTGAAAAATAAAAAGCCGGATGATCCCAGACGAGGTATCCAGGCAATCTCCGGCGCCACTATTTCATCCAAGGCGGTGAAGGATATTATGTTGGCTCAAACAGAAATCGTGCGTCCCCTTTATCAGAAATAACAGGGCAGATATTATGGCAAAAAAACAAAATTCCATTTCATACGAAGTTGCAAAAGGGCTCTGGAACGATAATCCGGTCCTGATTCAGTTACTGGGTCTCTGTCCCACGCTGGCCGTCACGAACTCTGCCGTCAACGGACTGGCAATGGGGATGGCCACAACCACGGTGCTGCTGTGCAGCAGCATCCTGATCTCGCTTATCAGAAGCATCATACCGGCACAGGTTCGTATTGCCAGCTATATTGTGGTGATCGCCACCTTTGTGACGGTTGTGGATAAATTTCTGGCTGCATATACGCCGGAAATTAGCAAAGCCCTGGGGGCATTTATCCCATTGATCGTGGTTAACTGCCTGATTCTCGGCCGGCAGGAAGCATTTTCCTCCAAGAACAACGTAGGTCGGGCAATCCTGGATGCAGTGGGCATGGGCATCGGATTTACCTGGGTGCTGTTCCTCCTGGGTGTGGTTCGGGAAGTTCTGGGAGACGGTTCAATTCTTGGTTTTGCTGTCATGCCGGAAAGCTTCAACACATGGCTGATTATGATTCTGCCTCCGGGTGCGTTCCTTACACTGGGGTTGTTCATCGGATGTGCCAACTGGATCAATGACAGGAGGAAAAAAGCATGAACCTGCTGACAATTTTCATCTCTGCTGCAATTGTGAATAATTTTGTACTGGCGCAGTTTCTGGGAATCTGTCCGTTTGTTGGAGTGTCCAAGAAAGTGGATTCCGCCATCAGCATGGGTCTGGCAGTTACATTTGTGATGACGATCACGGCTGCGGTTACTTACCTGATAAATCAGTACATTCTGCTGAAATTCGGATTATCGATTCTGCAGACGGTTTCCTTTATTTTGGTGATTGCCTCTCTGGTTCAGCTGGTGGAAATGTTCATTAAAAAGGTGAGCAAACCGCTTTACAGTGCGTTGGGGATATACCTTCCGCTGATCACCACGAACTGCGCGATCATGGGGCTGGCTCTTATTGCTGTTTCCAAAGAATATTCGTTTATTGAAGGCATAGTCTTTGCGATTGGTGCCGGTGCCGGATTTACACTGGCTCTGGTGCTGATGGCCGGGATACGGGAAGAGCTGGAATTGTGCCCGGTACCGAAGTATTTCAAGGGTGCCGGCATTACAATGATTCTGGCGGGCAGCATGGCCTTGGCATTTATGGGTTTTGCTGGTTTAATTTAGCATTTGACGGAGACGAAATCTGATGGAAATGAATGTGATTTTAATATCGATGGCCAGCATGGGCGGCCTGGGTATCCTGTTTGCAGTCGGTCTGGCTGTTGCCAACCGGGTGTTTTATGTTGAGGAAGATCCCCGAATAGGCGAAGTCCTGGAAGCTCTGCCCGGAGCCAACTGCGGCGGATGCGGATTTCCCGGATGTTCTGCATTTGCAGAAGCGATTGTAAACGGAACTGCCGAAATCAACGGCTGTCCGGTGAATACCGAGGAAGGTGTGGAAGAAATTGCCGGAATTATGGGGGTTGAAGCCACCGCCGGTGAACGGTTGATTGCCCGCGTTATTTGTATGGGCGGTAATAAGGAAGCCGCCTTTAAAGCAGAATACCGCGGTATCAAGTCATGCCTGGCCGCCAGTATCAGCGGCGGCGGAGATAAGCTCTGCGAATACGGCTGTCTTGGGTATGGTGACTGCGTCCGTTCCTGTCCCTTCGACGCAATGTACATGAATGACAACGGCCTGCCTGTTGTCATTGAGGACAAATGCACCGGCTGCGGCAATTGTGTGGAAGCCTGTCCCCGGTCGATCATGGAACTGCATCCG
This sequence comes from uncultured bacterium, assembly GCA_964527215.1. Lineage (GTDB taxonomy): Bacteria > Fidelibacterota > Marinisomatia > SCGC-AAA003-L08 > JACNLC01 > CAZGNZ01. Next base: position 34,041 of record CAZGNZ010000011.1, read on the forward strand.
GAATCCCACAAGCTGTTCATACTCTGTAAAAATGAAGATGTCCCAAAAGAAGCACGTACAGTCTGTACAAAAGCCTGCATCGGCTGCGGCATCTGCGTCAGGGCCGTCAACAAAGGTGAAATCATTCTTGAAAACAACCGGGCCAAGATCAATTATGAGGTGTTCGGCACGCAACCGGTTCTGCCGACCGAAAAATGTTCAACCCAGTCGCTCACTGTTCTCGGGGATTCAAAGGATATCGAAGAGCTGAAGCAGAATAAATCTGCCGGATAAATGTCTGAAGCAGCTCTTATCGACCAGGGCATTGTGGTGAAAATCGAAAATGATCTGGTTCATGTTGAAATTGCCCCGCACGATGCCTGCGGCACCTGCGGGGCTCGCGTTTTATGCAAACCCGGCGGCGGGAATTCGAAAAATATCCTGATTGCAAGGAACATGGACGGTGCACAAGTGGGCGACCTTGTTTCCGTTTACCAGATGAACTCCCTGTTCCTGAAAATTTCGCTGCTTCAGTGGGGCCTTCCTCTTCTCGGATTTTTAACCGGCCTGTTCGGTGCGTTTTTCCTAAAACTGAACATTCCAGGCGTTCCGTCTGAGATCACGCAGACAGCCCTGGGACTGGCAGGCCTCCTGCTGATGGGCCTGGCAGCCCGCCAGTTTATCGCCCGGCTGAGCCTGAAAGGACAGGACTACCTTACCGCAAGCAAAGTGTGATTTCCATTCTCCCAAATCAGGTTCTCACCGGGTTCATCTGTTTCAAACTCCTCCTGTCACGACTTCTTGCATTTCTGCTCCCCCCGCATGTTTCACGAGAATATCTATGCGTAAAATGCTTCGTATTTTTCGGACGATGAAATATCCGGACTAACCCGAATATTTCATGAGAAATCTATTCCGATGACGGATCTGCTCAATTCTACAGCGTTATACTCGAAAAATGTTCTCAACGTACTGTCCAGTACGATTTCACTCATTTTTCTTCATATGCCTTGTAGAATGAGAACCCATGGGTTCTTTAACGGAAAAAGCTTCATTGACAGTCAGCACAAAATTGTGTTGAATTTTTGCTTTTCCGCATCAATACATTTTCATCATCTCATCACGAAGTCTCGTGAAATATCCGGACTAATTTCCAGACAACCATCTACCAGCGGTCTTGTAGAATGATCGTTTTTCTAAACGTAACTTGTTTTTGAGTGAATATTAAAAAAAGTCGGAGGTCCTTTTGATTCCACAATCGCATTTCCCAATAATGAGAAAGTTTCTGCTCCTGATTATGGTGATCGGCCTGGGCTGGTCTCAGACCGGTGCCAGAATCTCAGGATATGTCAAAGACAAAACAACGGGGGAACCCGTACTCTGGGCCAATATCATTCTGCTTGAAACCAATATGGGCGCTGCGACCGATGTTCATGGTCACTACGTAATCCCCCATGTTCCGAAGGGGACATATGAAATCCGCGGGGTAATGATGGGATACGAGTCATTTACCGATGTTTTTACTCTGAAAGAAGGACAAGATCTCCGTTTGGATATCGAACTCACCCAGACGTTCATCGAAAATGAATCCATCGAAGTTTCTGCCGAACGCACCCGCTTTGAGGAGAAGGTGGAGATCAGCCGTATTAATCTGTCATTGAGAGAAATCAAAACTGCCCCGGCGTTGGCGGAAGCGGATATCTTTCGATCACTGCAGCTGATGCCGGGTGTACAGTCTATAAACGATTTCTCATCTGCACTGGTGGTCCGAGGCGGAAGTCCTGATGAGAACCTGATACTTCTGGATGGAATTGAAGTGTACAACCCTTATCATCTGGGGGGAATTTATTCAACGTTCAATGCGGATGCCCTGGCAGATGCTGAATTCCTCGCCGGCGGATTTCCATCCATTTACGGAAACCGGAATTCTTCAGTACTTGATATAACCTCCCGGGAAGGTAATTCCAGGCAGGGCCGGTTCAACACCAGCTGGTCTGAATTATGGAACCTCAGCAGCATGCACGGTGAAATCAGTATGCTCAGTACAAAAATGCTGGCTGAGGGAAAATTGGGGAACGGATCATGGGTGCTCTCCGGACGACGGACCTATTTTGATCAGCTTCAGAAATTATACAACTCAATCAAAAACAATGACACAAATGGCGGATACTACTTCTGGGACATGCACGGAAAAATCATTCAGAATCTCAATCCCAGAAATCGTCTGACATTCTCCAATTACTACGGCAGGGATATTTTCGATGCTGAATTTGAGTTTGGCCCGGACGAAGTCGAACTGGGAATGGACTGGGGCAACTATACCACAGGCCTGGAATGGCGTTGGGTGCCCAATTCAAAAATCGTATCCCAGCTGTCTTTTGCCAAAACCAATTACAACTGGGATTTCCTTCTGGAGGCCACCAATACCGATACGTCACATGGAGAATCCCAATTCGGGTTTGATGAAATGATCAATCTGGATGACTGGACACTTAAACATAAAATCGATTGGTTTTATTCGGACAGTCATACCATTACAGCCGGGATAGAGTCCAAAATTCTTGATATGCGAATTGATGTGAAATCCGGAGATATTTCCCTGCTCTCCCGAAAACAGGACCCTTACCTTCTGTCGGTTTTCGCACAGGATAAATGGCAGGCAACACCGCTTCTGAGTATTCAGCCCGGAATTCGACTGACGTACTATGAACTCCATGAAAAAGTCTATGCCGAACCCAGAATTGGAATGAAATATCTGCTGGATACAGATCTTGCCCTGAAAGCAAGCTACGGCATTTACCGCCAGTTTCTATTCACCGATACCAGTGAAGAGGAAATTCTCAGTCTGGTTGATCTGTGGCTCCCGGTCCCGAAAGAAAACAATCCGCAGGAAGCACAGCATTATATCGTTGGTATCGAAAAGTGGATTGGTGATGGTTTTTTTGCCAGCGCCGAGGCGTATTACAAACCATACAGCACGGCACTGACCCGCAATCCTTCCGGAGATCCCACAGAAGATCTGGACGATTTCCTGGAAGGTGAAGCTGAGTCGTATGGTCTTGAACTGCTGATTAAAAAAAATACAGGAAAGGTGACAGGCTGGATCGGCTATACCTGGTCATCACTGGAGAAGCGGATTGATTTCAATGATGACGGAATGATAAAGAAATCCGCTGGAGAAATTTACAATCCGAAGTATGATCGGCCCCACAATCTGAACTGTGTTGTGAATTATGAGTGGAATTCCCGAAATACCGTTGGACTGGTAATTACGGCCGCCAGCGGCCAGCCCTATACACCGGTGGTTGGCAAAACATACACTCAGAGCGGATTTGGCGATCCAAATTATCCATACACGGAGATGCAGAATATCACCGGCCGCCGCAATTCAGCGCGGTATCCCATGTATTTCCGCTGTGATGTCAGCTGGTCGCGCAATATTAAACCATTTGGCAAAAACGGCCTGATGAAATTTCAGATACTGAATGTTACCAATCACTTCAATACCCTGCTTTACTCGTGGGATCACACCAAGTCGCCGTCCGAAGTGGTGGCATACAGCATGTTTCCGATCATTCCGTCACTGGGTATTGAGTTTGAACTGTAGGGGAAAAAATGAAAAAATATTTACTTTGCAAAATTGGACTGGCAGCATTGTTTTTGATATATCTTTTCACATCCTGTGAAAAAGAATTGAGTATTACAGATTTTACAGATGATTTTTCCGAATATGAATCGGAACTCAGAATTGAAGCCATTCTTGATCCGGCAGACATCATGAAAACCACTGTTCGGGTGGATCGCACGATTCTTATTACGGACACCACCATATTCAACGGGCGGGATGACGACAATGACTGGGTTGGATATGAAGACCTGAACGGCAATGGTAAATGGGATTCCGGTGAACCGCTGAATGATGATCTGGGCGAGGACGGTTTCGATGGTTCTTCGGAATATACCAATGAATCTGACGATGGTGAAGGCAACGGCATACCAGACAGCGGTGAACCGCATGTGGATGAACTGGACGAAATACTCCCTCAAATTCATGTCCGGAATGTGGATGTGTTTCTGTATCGACTGGTCTCGGAAAATCAGAGCGACCGGGTTCTGGTGGCAGATTTTCAGTGGATTGAACAAGCCAACAGTTACGAAGTGGATGTTTATCAAGATCCCGACAGTACACTGGAGGAAATTATCACCTATGGGGCGTATCAGCCTTCTCAGGTTTATGAGGATATCCAGTACTACCAACAGTACCTTTTTGAGATTGTCACTCCTGAAAACCGCATAATACAGGGAACCACTTCACCGCTGCCGCCGGCCATGTTTGAAAACAGTGACCATATCATGGACAATGATACCATACTGGTTCACATTGGTGACCCAAGCGGAGTGGATTGGACCACGGATTCCCTCGGGACTGTCTGCTGGGTTACAATTGAAAAGATTTATCCGCAGTTCGAGACAGACATCATTATCAGTTACGGATATTCAGGGCAGCCGCTGGAGGGCAGCAGCCGCTGGCTTTACCAGGATATTACATCTTTTTCCACACCGGGCCTGTATCGCTGGGCCATTGCCGTTCCCGATCAGGATTACGGCGCGTATTTTTACTCCGAACTTCCCATTAACGACGAAGGGCTCAATAATCTGCGTGATGACCAAAACAATGTGGTGCTGGGCATTGCCGGTTCATCGTCCTGCAGTTACCAATATGTCAGAGTACTGAACGGCATGCCGTAAGGGAACAAACCGAAATGCTGAAATTCTGGACAAAAATTGTGGCGAAACATGCGACTGATCGGTGTATCTGATTCCACTATCAGAGCCTGGCGAATCAGATTTCGGTCTGAAGGCTGCGGACCTGCTGCTGAAGGGTATTTCTCAGTTCGGATTTTTCTGATTCAGGGATAAAGCTGGCATCCAGTGCGGAAATGTTCGTCTGAAATAAAACTGCCGAATCCCAATGGAATGTATCAGCCAGTTTCTGGTATTCCTCAGTTAATGTGATATTGGTGATGGTTCTGGCATCCGTATTGATGGAAAGCTTTATTCCGGATTCCAGCAGTCTGTTCACAGGGTGGCTGTTATAATCCGGATAAATATCCGTCTGGATATTACAGGTTGGACAAACTTCAAGCATAATTTCTTCATCCCGAATCTGTTCCATCAGTGCAGGATCTTCGATGCAGCGAATACCATGCCCGAGCCTGTCGGGTGAAAGGTGTTTCAAAGTTTCCCGGATACTGCCGGGTCCCCGGGCTTCACCGGCATGGGCCGTAATGGGAATGCCGTGTTCTTTCACCCATTGAAATGCCGGGATGTGAGGAGCCAGCGGATATCCGGCCTCATCCCCGGCGATATCAAATCCCACAACAGACGATCCCTTGAAATCAACAGCGAGCTGGGCGGTCCGCATACTATGTTGTTTTGAAAAACGACGGACCGTCGCCAGGATGAGACCCAGTTTGATGCCGGAATCAGCGGCCTGTTTCCGGGTTTCATCCTCAACAATTTCCACAACCCGGTGTGCAGACAGACTTCCCTGAGTATGCAGCAAAGGTGCAAAGCGGATTTCTGCCAGCAATACATTTTCCTGCTTCAGCTGACGGACCAAATCTCCCACAACCAGTCGAAGAGCAGATTCCGTCTGCATCAACTGAAATCCGGAAGGGGCCCGTTTCAGAAAATCTGCCAAATCCAGACACTTTTCCGGTGCAATAAAATCCCGGTTGTACTGATTACGGGTGATATCCGGGGTAATTTGACGGACGGCATCATAGCTCAATGAGCAGTCCAGGTGGAGATGGAGTTCGATTTTGGGAAAACGGAGATAATTCATGAGGATGCAAATACCAAAAATTATTCCCGAATCAGTTCCTTGTCCAGATAGCCTTCCAAAACCACAACCTGATTCCGGCCCTGTTCCTTGGCCTGATACAGCAGCCGATCGGCCGTCTGCATTGCCAGTATGTGGTGGTGATCCTTTTTGGGTTGAATGCAGGCCACACCGGCGCTGATTGTTACATAGGGTTTAACCTCGGAATTTTCGTTGGGAATCTGGAGTTCTTCAACGGCGGTCAGCATGCGCTCTGCAAGCAGTTTTGCCCCTTCGTGCGGCGTATCAGGCAGAATGACGCCAAACTCTTCTCCGCCATACCGCCCGATGAAGTCACTGGGCCGTTTCAGAGCCCGTTTCAGCGTTTGGGCAACCTTTATCAAACAGACATCACCCACCTGATGCCCGTAGCGGTCATTCAGCCGCTTGAAGAAATCAATATCAATCATGATGATGCTGAGCGCACCGTTGTTTCGTGTTGCTCTTTTCCATTCCAGTATGAATGTCTGATTGAAAAACCGACGGTTGGGAATATCGGTCAGTCCGTCCATCAGACTGACTTCTTTCAGTTTTTGATTGCTTTTAATCAGTTCCTGAGAAATCCGGATCAGTTCTTTTTCTCTCTGCTTTCGCAGTTCGGTTTCGGTTTTCAGCTTCAGAACCGATCTCAGCCGGGCACTTATTTCCAGCTCTTCTATGGGTTTGGCAATATAATCAACCGCTCCTGCATCAAAAGCATTTTTTAGGTTTTCTGAACTGTATTCCCTGGTGACAAGAATAATGGGCACATCCGCCAGTTCAGCATCTGTTTTGATATGCTTGCACAGTTCAAGTCCATTCATAATATCCATGGATTCGTCGGCGATAACCACTCCGGTGGAATTTTCCTTGAGTGCTACCAGCGCTTCGATGCCGTTCTGGAAAACCTCCACCTGAATTTCCATTTGTTCCAGAATTTCCCGGAATTGCTCGGCATCATCCCGGTCTTCCTGAACAACCATGACCCTGATTGTATTCACTTTTGATTCCAAATCTGGGGACATGCGGTGGAATATTCCCTTTCTGAAGTCAATATGAGGTTATTCTTGAGGCTAATCGAGGAGCGCAATATCACCTTTTCCCTCACGCAGGAGAATTACTTCAGGACCGGTGAGATCCAATACGGTGGATGGATCTGAAAAACTGATTCCGTCTGCAAAAACATACCTGACCTTATCCCTGAATTTTTCATAGATGAGATAGGGATCTGAGATTATCATTTCTTCATCCGTTTCCAATGTGGTCGTAAGGATGGGGGAACCGAGTTCTTTGACAAGCACTCTGGCGAAGTTATTATCCGGTATGCGAATACCTACTGTCCTCTGTTTGCTTACAAGCATCTTGGGGACTTTGGTCGTGGCAGGCAGAATGCACGTAAACGCACCGGGCAGAATGGTTTTCATGGTTTTATAAGCCTGATTGGGAACCTTGGCGTATTCAGCGATGTGTGTAAAATCCGAACATATAAAACTCAGCGGTTTGCGTCGATCCATTCTTTTCAGCCGGTAGATTTTCTCCATTGCTGATTTGTTGTGAATATCACAGCCAAGCCCATACAGCGTGTCTGTCGGATACACTATCAATTCTCCGTTCTGCAGTGCTTCGACAGCCATATTCAGGTGTTTGCGGCCAGGTGTTTCCGAATGGATTTCAACGAACATTCCGGACTTACTCATGAAAACCCTCCCTTATCAGTGCTTCCGGAGATCATTCCTGCCTAGTAAAGCGGATTCGCTGCCGCCAACGGAATTCGGTTCGATCCTAACCCGAATATTTCATGAGAAATCTATTCCGATGATGGATTTGCTCAATTCTACAGCGTTATACTCGAAAAATGTTCTCAACGTACTGTCCAGTACGATTTCACTCATTTTTCTTCATATGCCTTGTAGAATCAATCATTTTCATCATCTCATTACGAAGTCTCGTGAAATATCCGGGCTAATCACGATACAGCTTTCTCTCTGCAGCAGTCCGGCGGAATAATTCGGCTATCCAATACCGGATCCTGAATCCATGCAGGAATCATCTCATTATCAATGTGAAATGCATCAGTAATTTATATTGAAACAACAGTAGAATTCTACTTTCCTGGAAATGAATTGCAGTGTGTATCAGGGCGGAACATTCGCAGCGGAAACCGGACAGTTGACAGCCAGATCTATAGAATGACCCAATGACACATTGGTATTTTGGGGTGTGTATCTACCAGCGTCCCCAGCCTCTTGAGACGGTACCGGACTTCGGGTTTCCCAGCCCAAATGTCAATCCAATGCTGAAGGTCAAATAATGAGGTCCGCCTCCAGTCATCAGAATATCAAAATCGGGGAAGGTCAGGAATGGAATGCTGAGCTCTTCCATATGATCGGTGACAGACAGATCCAGAGCTGCCCGACGGGAAACAGGCAGCCGCACACCACCCCGAAAGGCGTAGGCAAGGATGTCATCCTGTACTGTTTTAATTTGTCCGAGCCCGATTGAAACATATGATTTTAACCGGTCACCCAATACCTGGTGGCGGTTGAAATACAGGGTAAGAAACCGGATATCTTCATGATAATCCATGATATCAGGATCTGCTTCCAGCTCGGAGTGTGTGTATTGGGCGGAGATGCTGTAGGACGGCTCAATAAAGACCTCGGCAGAAATGTTTTGGAGCGCCGTGTTTCGATAATCATCATGCCCGGGATTGTGAATTCCAAACTGCCCGCCGATTCGCAGTGGAAAATATTCCACTCTGTCTTCAGCTGATAAAAGGGTTATGAGTGATATCAGACACATCAGCCATTTCCACATATGTTCCTCCAATGGTGGTTGGGAATATGAACGGATATCAGGTTGAGGTTTCTATCCCGTTGTGTACCAGTTGGTGATAACGGTCTATCAGGCTTTGGGTGAGAACAACATCCTGATCCATGGCTTCATACCCGGGAATATGCCGCGCAAATTTTGATAAATCAGAACGCTGCAGCAAGTTCATTGTATCCGAACCAATTGTATCATCCCGAGTGACTGTTTTGAGGAAGTCCTCCAGCTCCGTTGTGGTCATTTCCATGGCCCGGAAAAAAAATTCGTTCTCCAGATACTGGCGGAATATGGATGAAAGCTCCAGATAGAACGATTCGGCTGTTTCAGGAGTAAGCAATGCCGGCTTCTTGAGTGCTTCAAGCTGTCGGGCAGCATGAATGTGGGGTGGATCGGCAGGTTTTGTCCATCTCTGAGCCCGTTCTATTTTTCTCTGCCGCTTTCGAAAAAACAAAATTGTCAATGCAACCGAAACTGCCAGCAATACCAGCAGAAACAACGTTTGGCTCTGATTGATTTTGACCGCATGAAGTCCTTTAATATGTCTGATATCCTGCGCATTTACATCCAAAACGCTGGTCACGGTTACGGGAACAGGATCTGTGACTAGGGTGGCCGATATCTGACCGTTTTCAAGGATCTCCACCGGAATTCCGGGTATTTCCAAAGCTCCGATTTCCCAGAATGCCAGAATGTAGGTGACAGAATTTTCTGTCAGTATGCGATTAATGATGGTCATTTCCTCAGACTGCGATACCAGTTCCGGGAAATTGACGGCCTTTCCCGCTGCCACATCTGCCGTTACGGTGAGTCGAACATGATCCCCAACAGTGATTGTATCCGGTTCCACCGTGCTCTCCAGCTGTATCTGCTGGGGAAACACCCCTGCAATAAATATTAAAATTGGAAGGAACCTGATCATTACTGGCGTGAGATTTTCTGATTAAAATAATTGACAAGCGGTTCGATATACCCTGTATCGGTGCGAACCGGTATCAGATCAATTTCATGTTTTTTACAAAACCGCTGGTGCCTGCTTAAACGGGTTTCCATCATGGTACGCATCTCATTCAGAACCGACTCAGAAGTGGTGTCCACCCAGACGGCATTCTGGTTCTCTGCATCGTGCAGTTTTACCAGTCCCAGGTCAAGCATTTCTATTTCTGCAGGATCCGTCAGCTGGATGCTGATCAGTTCATGTTTCCGGTTCAGCAGCTGCAGTGCCGTCTCGTAGTCAGAATCAAGAAAATCGGAAATTACAAAGATCACAGACCTCCGCTTCAACATGCGCAGCAGATATTCCAGTGCTCCCGAGATATTCGTCCTGCGGTCTTCGGCCTGGTGATAAATAAGCTCCCGGATCACTCTCAGTGCGTGGCTCTTCCCTTTCTTGGGTGGAATGTATGTTTCGATCTGATCTGAAAACAGCAGCAGTCCAACTTTATCATTGTTTTTCGCAGCACTGAGGCTCAGCACCGATGCGATTTCTACCATATTGTCGCTTTTCATACTGGAGCCGGTGCCAAAATATCCGGAAGCACTGACATCCACTGCCAGAACCACAGTCAGTTCGCGTTCTTCTTCATATTTTTTGATATGCGGTTTTCCGGTGCGCGCGGTTACATTCCAGTCAATATCCCGAATATCGTCACCCGGCTGATATTCCCTGACTTCAGCAAATTCCATTCCCATTCCCCTGAAAGCGGAATGATACTCACCGCCGAAAAGGTTGTTCACCAGTCGTCGAGTACGGATCTCGATCAGTCGGACTTTTTTCAGGATTTCTGAAGGGATCATTTTCTATAGCTGTTCAACTACGGGGTCGGTACGGATTCAAAGATTCGAGTAATAATATCTTCCGTTGTGATATCCTCAGCCTCTGCTTCAAAAGTCAGCAGAATCCTGTGACGCAGAATGGCACGGCTCACATCCCGCACGTCTTCAGGTATGACATACCCGCGGTGATGCATAAATGCCCGCGCTCTGGAGGCAGTGGCCATGTAAATCGTGGCTCGGGGCGATGCGCCAAATGAGATGAGACCTTTCAGGTCCGCCAGGCCATACTGCTGAGGATCGCGGGTCGCCATGACCAGAGAAACAATGTATTTCTGGATATTCTCAGCCATGTGGATTTGGTCCACCACACATCGGGCATCAAGTATGGACTGCGGTTTCACGACGGGTTTGACATCATCGACTGCCGCAATCTGCCCCATGCGCTGCAAAATAGCAAGCTCTTCAGTTTCATTGGGGTAATCCACAAGCACTTTGAACATAAACCGGTCTACCTGAGCTTCCGGCAGAGGGTAGGTGCCTTCCTGTTCGATGGGGTTCTGTGTGGCCATTACCAGAAACGGATTGTCAAGCGGATAGCTGTGATCCCCAATTGTGACCTGCCGTTCCTGCATGGCTTCCAACAGCGCACTCTGGACTTTTGCAGGTGACCGGTTGATCTCGTCTGCCAGGATAATGTTGGCAAAGATGGGACCTTTTTTTACTTCGAAACTGCCATCTTTGGGATTGTAGATAAGGGTTCCGATAATATCGGCAGGCAGCAAGTCAGGTGTAAACTGCAGACGCTGAAAGCGGGTGTCAATGAGATGGGCAAGGGTGTTCACGGTCAGCGTTTTGGCAAGCCCCGGAACACCTTCAAGAAACACATGGCCGTTGGCAAGCAGGGCAGTCAGCAGTTTATTAACCAGATCATCCTGCCCTACAATAACGGTTCGGATTTCAGTTTTTAAAAGATCAATAAAGGCGGATTCAGATTTAATTTTTTCGTTCAGTCCCGCCAGATCAAAATTCTCCATAATCGTCAGGTCCTCAGTAATTATTCTGCTAGGTCATTTAAAGAATCAATTTCAGCCTGAATGTCACTCAAGGATTCCAATTCATATTCAACAGACGGTACAAGTTCATGGTCCGGGTATTTCTGGAGAAATGTGTGATAATTATTGACAGCATCCGTATATGCCTGCAGATAATTGGCTTGAATATACCCAATCATGAACAGTGCTTTGACAGCCATTTCGTCATCACCATACTGCTGAATGACTTTTCTGAAATGGACAATGGCCAATTCATAATCGCGGACATCATTCAGAAATACCTCTGCAATCTGGAACTGCGCTTTAACGGCCTCTGCAGATGTTCCGAAATCCCGTGTAATCTGCATCAGGGTGGTGACAGTTCTGTCAATATCTTCATTTTCGCGATACTGGGCCGCTGCTTCCCACAACCCTGCAGCATTGTTTTTTCCGCCTGAGGCGCTGCCGCCGGTGTCCTGAGAACTGCATGAAATCAGTATCAATGCCATTATGAATATTGGAAAAGCCTTTTGCATAAATTCCTCTTTTTGCTGTTAGTACTAAGGTGTGAAATTTATTGAAATCAGGCCGGAACCTAACAAGAAAGTTCTGCCTTTGTTCCATGTATCAACAGACCTGAGTTCGGTTGTTTCCCATATCCGGCTAAAACATGTAGAGCAGGGAAATCAGTACAGTGGGACTGGTTTTTCGGGCTTCCGGATATGCATAATCAATACGAACCGGACCAATGGGAGTTTCAACAGTAAGTCCGGCACCCACATCCCAGCTCCATTTCCTTAAAAGATCTTTGGAAATCTGATCATCCAGTTTTCCGGAATCAATAAATATTTCACCTCCAAACCACCAGATAATGGGAAAACGAATTTCCATATTGGCCTGGAGCATGGCAATTCCCCCGTCCAGACCGAACTCCGAATTATAGTCATCCACATCACGCCATCCGCGCAGGGATGTATTTCCACCCAAATAAAATTTATCACGAATATCCAGATTGTCATCACTGTTTTCGGGCTGGAAATTATACAGGTATCCGCTTTTAAAAAGGGTGCCGAAAATGAGATTCTCACGCAGTTCACGGAATTCCTTGTATTCGCCAGACAGTTTTAAATAATCCTTTTCCCCTCCCAAAAACGTCCCGTTGAGAACGGCACTGCAGGAAAAGTAGTATCCATTGTGAGGATTGATGATGTTGTCCAGCTTCTGTTTCAGGAATTTCAATTCAAGCGACCGTTCGAAATCCTGCGTGGATCCGGTACTGCTCGAATCAACAGCAGACTTATCCACCTTTATCCATTCCAGATTTAACCCGCCGATGAGCTTATAGTACTCACCCTGTTTGTACAGAAAGGATGTCTCAAATCCGTGGCTCAGCAAAGTATACTCATCCCGCTGCTCCTGAAGATAATATCGGATTCGGAGCGGAATCCGCTTTCCCAGAAGACGGGGCGCGAACCAGTTAACATACAGGCTTCTTGGTGGAAAAGAAATATTTTCATCCAGCATCAAACCGATTTTCCCGCCCACCTCAAACTGATTGCCGGTCCTGAACAATGGGCCAGGCTGCCAGCGTGTCTCAAGTCCGAAAACCGTTGCAGGAGGCGCTCCCTCCCCTCTGGAACTGGACTCCTGACTGAAACCAAGATCAAACTGGATTGACCGGTTTTTGTATTCCCGGACCTTTATCTCAATGTTGACCACACTGGTGTCGGCATCTGGAAATTTCGGGTAGATTTCCACTGAACTGAAAAGCTGGGAACTGAATACGCGACGCTGAGATTTCTCAATACGGGAGATGTCATATACATCCCCTTCACTGAAATCCAAATCCCTGAAAACAAATTTTTCCGGGTACTTCTCCAGTCCGCTGACTGAAATTCGGCCGATGGTATAGGTCAGACCCTCGAAAATATTTAAGCGGATATCCGCCGATCCTTCGTCCAGAGTTACCTCATCCACCAGATTGATTTTCAGTTTTCCGCGACGTGAATATTCATATTGAAGCCGTCGAAGATTTGCACTGAGCTGAACCGGATTGTACACCATGCCTGGCTCTGCATTCAGCTGCTGCATAATCTGCTGATCTGAAAACACGGAGTTGCCGCTGAAATCCAACCTCTGAATATAGTACCGCTGGCTTTCCACGATGTTAAATGTAATATTTACCGAGTTTGAACGACCAGGTTCAGTCTCCGGCGTCACTCTGACATGAATGAAACCCTGGCTGATGTAAAATGATTCGAGGGAAATGGCATCCAGCTTCATGGTTCTTGAATTGAAGACACGGCGCTGGAAAAAACCCGCCGGTTTTAACCGAATAAACTCCTGAAGTTCAGAGGATTTGAAAGTCTGGTTGCCTTCAAAATTTATTTCACCGACATACATTTTTTCCGCAGCTGTCAGACCGGACAGCAGCAGTATCACATAAACGGTTTGTTTTAAATATCCGGACATCTTATCAGTACTTGAATTTAATCCGGTAGTTCAGATGCGGCAGCCCTTCCTCATCCAGACGGGCCACAACAAATGAATATCTGTTGATTCGGTAGACCACTTCGTACTCGCTTGTAATCTGGTTGGCAAAAACATCACTGCGGATATTCATTGACAGTTTCCGGGTCAGGTTTTTTCCCACATAGAGATTAATGTCTGAGGCATCGAAATCGGAGAGAATGGCTCCGCTGCCCTGAATTCGAAATCGGTCAACGGGGCTGTATTCCTCAATAAATTGGCCAAACTGGTTCTCAATATAATTGGACAGGATATTCTGTCCGGCAGCATTGATGTTTACATTTTCATCCCCTGCGGTTTCCAACTCCTGGGTCAGCAGTATCTGCAGAATATCATCCTCGGAATACAGCAATGATGGATCTTCCGGCTGAACATTTATGCTGACGTCATCCACGGCACCGATATAATAAATCCGGAAATCATACCCTCCGATAGTGGTTACGGCCTCAATATCAACATTGGGTACTTTTTGAAGAGGATCAAATATAATGGAACCCTCAATGGTCTGATATTCATTACCGTTAATAAATGCGATACCGTCAATGATATTGAGAGTCCCCGAGGTCTTCAGATCTTCCGATCCTGTGGCGGTAAAATTCAGATCACCGTCCAGTTCAAGATCTGCAAAATTGTTTTCAAGTTTGATGACATTATCCAGCGGAAGATGAATATCATACACAAATACACGGTCACCCTGATCAGGCTTGTAAGAGGACATGGCCTCGGATTCTTCAAAATCGGTGGTAATAATGAATTCATATGGATTGGGAATAAACTCACCGGATATTTCCACTGTATCCTTTCCGGTCACTGCCAGTTCAGCCTGCCCAATGCCTTTGAACAGCGCTTCCGAACTGGCGAGATAGATATTCTCACCTGTCACTTTCAAATCCAGGACCGGAAGAAAAAACTCCGTCATATCCATACCGCCGCTGAAAAAAACATTTTCCGTAACCGGGGCTTTCTCTTCAAAATTAAACCAGCCTGAAACAGTACGCCGTATTCTCTGAAGATAGCTTTCGTCAATCACAGTACCCTGAGCCAGTCCTGACAGGTTTCTGATCATCAGCTGATTGTCATCAATGGTGACATATCCATTGACATTCGTAATGGAATTTTCAAGTGCTAGCACGCTGATGGTTCCGTCCTGAATGATTATCTGGCCATTCCGGACAGGATTGGCATAGTTTCCGGCAATACTCAGCTGAGCCGTTACATTCCCGTTCAGAGAATCCACCTGAGTGAAGTACGGCAGCAGCAGTTCCAGGCTTTTGGCTCTTCCCGTAAGCATAATGCTGATGGGTTCCTGGCTGACCCGCTGCCTGTTGGATACTGGCATGGATAAATCTGAAGGCAGAAAGCCTGTTGCTGTATAATTTCCGCTGTCTGTTCTCAGCTGAAGCCCTCTTAAAAACATCTTTCTGTCTTCATAATAAAGGCGACCGGACAGGCTGTTTCCCATGATGCGGTCAAACTCCGGATCAGTAATATCCAGTTCCATAGCAATAACCGGATTATTCAAAGGCCCCCTGTAATCCAGGGTACCGTTCATCAGCCCTGCTGTTCGCGTTGTCCAGGGAAAGTATCGATTAAGCTGCAGCGCCTGGAAATTGCTCAGACTGCCGGAAAAGGACAGCGTGTCGGATACGGAAAGGGTCCTGGCACCAGTATCCGTTTCGGAAAGAGGGATGACTCCGGAAAATACCGCCCGCCCCCCTGAATTTGGAAAGAGTGTGCAGTTGTTCAGCACCAGTCGGCCGTCCCGATAGGTCAGCTCACCTTCCATTGAAATAAAGCTGATATCATCATATTGGCCCTCCATCACCCGTAGATCTGCCAGCAGCACCGGAAATGGTCCGGACTGGGAAAAATACACATCTCCATCAATAATTCCGCGAAAACGGTGGCTCCAGTCAAAAAAGGTGTTGATGTTCGCCATGCTGATCTGCTGCAGATTAACGGAAAGCTGATACTCTTCCTGGCTGCGGTAATCCCCGCTCATTACTATCAAACCGCTGCCAAAGCGGATTCCGGCTTCTTCCAGATAAAAGCGGTCACCTTCCTTGCGGACCAGCAGATCCCGAGTTTCAAACGGCAGAGAATGGATACGTGCGTTTAACGAATCGATGTGAATAAATTCCAGGGAGTTCTCAAATTCACCCGACAGCAGAAACGAATCTCCGTCCGGATTGCTGCCTTCCAGAACAGACAGACTGACCAGATTTTCATCCAGTTCCAATTTCACGCCGATATTCTCAAACTGAAATCCGCCACCTGAAAATTTTTCTCCATCCCCGCTGACGGTGCCGTTGTTCAGCTGATACTGCCGGAGATTCAACTCACAGGCCAGCTCAGCCGATTTGATGGAATAGTTATCAAACCGCAGTGAATCCAGCGCAAGCGTTCCTGTCAGCTGCTGATTCTGATCATCGCCTGACAGGCGGATATCTCCCCCGATACTCGTGGTGACTTCCGGCAGCTGCGGATGCAGATTATTCAGGCTGAACTGGTGTCCGTACATATGCCCTGAAACATCAAAATACCGGAAATCCCTGATCGACAGACTGTCCAGAACGGCATGAAGGGACTGATACCTGAAATCCAGGGCTGTTTTATTGATGATATGCCCATGGGAAAAATGAATCATTCCCTGGACGGAATCCAGTCTCTCCGTATTGAATTCCAGTCTGTCCAGATTGAGACTGCAGTCAAATTCTGAAACCTGTTCCTGTCCGGAGATGGTCAATCCGCCTGCCAGCATCAAAATATCATCATCAATGGGAAACACCGCTTCCTCCGACCGGGCGGAAACAGTCCAGTTCTGACTGCTGAAGTCAATCATTGCATCCCAGGCGATTTTCCCAAAACCGTCTTCAACCATACCATTGTACACAACCAGCCGTGATTCTCCCAGAGTCCCCTGACAACTCAATTCAGGAAACTGGTAGTCATCCAGGTCCATCTGCCCCTGAATGCTGAAATCAAGATGCACTGGCAGCCGCTGAAGATCCAGGTATCCGTCCAGAACACCTTCTGTTTGATGATGAAGATACACACCCGAATAGTCAAACGACGAAAACTGCAGCTTACTGCCGCTGTAACCCAGTTCACAGTTTTTTACATCGAGCTGTGCATTAAATACGGGAATTTCCAGCATTGAATTCTGAATGACAGTCCGTATGCTGTCCGTCACTGTGAGTTCTGCGCGGATATCGGTGATGACTTCCCAGTCTGTTGACCGAATCGTCACATCCTGGATCGTCAGATCGGAGATTTCAAACGACAGGCTGGAATCCTGCTCTTTTGGATTGACGGAGTTTATGAACTGTATAGTCTGGTTGACATCAACAAATCCATTTGAAATACTAAGATACTGAAATTCCGGTCGTTTGGCAATCAATGACCACAGGTTTGCCTGTCCACTTACATATTCTGCATTCATGATTAAACTGTCTGCTGAACCGATGGAAATGCCGAAAAGCCGGAATCCGTCAATGAAATTGCCTGAAAGTGAATCCAGTGTCACCTCTTCTCCCAGCTTCACCGAAAGCATGCTTTCAGCTTTGGCGTTGAAATCCTGTATAAAGAGGGAAGGCTGGTATAAAAACAGCACCAGGCTGGCAGATGCCGCCAGCACCAGCAGTATGGTGATGACCAAAAGCCCTTGTTTGATGCGTTTTTGTTTCATAGCAGATCAATAAAGTTACAAGTATATATCCTCTGAAAAAAAGAACGGACAGCCTGTGCCGTCCGTTCAAAATGAATGAATCACTGTGGAAATCAGTCGACGATTTCGTAATCGGCATCCTCCACATTGCCGCTGCCGCTTTTGGAGCCTGAGCCGGAACTGGGCGGAGGTTCTTCCTGGCCCGGCTGCGGTCCGGGCTGACCACCGGCCTGCTGTGCCTGCTGATACATTTTTTCAGAAACCTTGCTGAACGCTTTGGTTACTTCATCAATACCCGCCTTTATGGCATCGATATCTGAGGTTTTATTGACTTCCTTCAGCCGGTCAATGGCTTCCTGAATGGGTTTTTTGTCATCATCAGATATTTTGTCACCCAGCTCAGACAGCTGTTTTTCTGTTTGATAAATCATGGCATCGGCCTGATTGTGAGTATCAATGGTCTCGCGCTTTGTCTTGTCTTCTTTTTCATGCTCTTCCGCTTCCCGCTTCATCCGTTCTATTTCATCGTCCGAAAGACCGCTGGAAGCTTCAATGCGGATACTCTGTTCTTTGCCTGTTGCCTTGTCTTTTGCAGAAACATTCAGAATGCCGTTGGCATCAATATCAAAGGTTACTTCAATCTGCGGAATTCCTCTGGGTGCAGGCGGAATGCCGTCCAGATGAAATCGTCCCAGTGATTTATTATCCTGAGCCATCTGACGTTCCCCCTGCAGAATATGAACCTCGACTGAAGGCTGGTTGTCGGCAGCTGTGGAAAAAATCTGACTCTTTTTTGTAGGAATGGTCGTATTGGCATCAATTAGACGGGTAAATACACCTCCAAGCGTTTCAATTCCCAGTGACAGCGGTGACACGTCCAGAAGCAGGATATCGTCCACATCTCCTGCCAGAACACCACCCTGAATTGCGGCACCGATTGAAACGACTTCATCAGGATTCACACCCTTGTTGGGATCTTTGCCGAATATGGATTTTACCGTTTCCTGGACTTTCGGAATGCGGGTAGAACCGCCAACCAGAATGACTTCATCAATCTGCGAAGGATCCAAACCGGCATCTTTCAGAGCGGTCAAACATGGTTTTTTGGTCCGTTCAACCAGATTTCCAACCAGCGATTCAAACTTTGCCCGGCTGAGTGGAATATTCATGTGTTTCGGGCCGCTGGTATCCGCCGTAATGAAAGGCAGGTTTATGTCGGTCTGAGTGCTGCTGGAAAGTTCGCATTTTGCTTTTTCTGCGGCCTCACGCAGGCGCTGAAGTGCCATTGGATCACTGCGAAGATCAATCCCGTCTGATTTTTTGAATTCATCCGCCAGCCATATCACCAGAGCCTGGTCGAAATCATCTCCCCCCAGATGGGTATCGCCATTGGTGGATTTCACTTCAAACACACCGTCGCCCAGTTCCAGAATGGAAATATCAAAGGTTCCGCCACCCAGATCAAATACGGCGATTTTTTCATCTTTCTTCTTGTCCAGCCCATACGCCAGGGCCGCAGCTGTGGGCTCATTGATAATCCGGCGCACATTCAAACCGGCAATCGATCCGGCATCCTTGGTCGCCTGCCGCTGACTGTCATTGAAATATGCCGGGACGGTAATAACCGCATCATTCACCGTTTCACCAATGTATTCTTCAGCAGTCTGTTTGAGTTTCTGAAGCACCATTGCTGCAATCTCGGGGGGATTGTAGGTTTTTTCGGCGACTTTGAATTTAACTTTTCCACTGCCGCCCTCGATCACCTCATAGGGTATTTCTTCAATTTCAGTGCGGACTTCACCAAAGGTCCGGCCGATAAAGCGTTTTGTGGAAAATACTGTGTTTTTGGGATTGGTTACCGCCTGGCGTTTTGCGGGCTGTCCAACCAGCCTTTCACCGTCTTTAGTAAATGCAACCACTGAGGGTGTGGTTCTGCCGCCTTCGCTGTTGGGGATAACAGTGGGACTTCCACCTTCCATAACGGAGACACAGGAATTCGTCGTACCCAAGTCAATTCCAATTATCTTTCCCATACATTACTCCAGAATTATTTAACGTAATTTTTAGTATCCGGCCTTTATCAATAATAATGCCGGAGGTATGGGTCCGTCTTTTTGTCAGTCAAAACAGACCGGATGAAATGATTATTCCGGTTCTGATTTTTTGGATGATTTTTTAATGCCAAGCTGGGTAAAAACCAGCTCATTTTTGACAGCTTTTACTGAAATGGTACCGGAATTTTCAAATTCCCCGGTCAAAAATTTCTCTGCAATGGCATTTTCGATACGGTTTTGGATAACACGACGCAGGGGTCTGGCCCCCCAGTCCTTATGATTGCCTTCCTCAAGAAGCAGTTCACGGGCACTTTTTGTGATCCTGAACCGAAATCCCCGTTCCCGCAGATTTTCCCGAATATCCATCAACTGGAGATCGACAATGTCAAAGAGTTCAACTTCAGTCAGCCGCTTGAATATCAGGATTTCATCCAGTCTGTTCAGAAATTCAGGTTTGAAGGTTCGATGCACTTCGTTCAGTATATCCGCATTGATGTCCTTCTGCTTTGATTGGAAATCCTGTGTATTGAATCCTATTGAGGTTGAACTCTGATGCCGTGTCCCCAGATTGGTGGTCAGAATGATGATGGTATTCCGAAAATCCACCTTGCGTCCCAAACTGTCTGTGATTCGGCCTTCATCAAGTATCTGAAGCAGGACATTAAAAACATCATGATGAGCCTTTTCCACCTCATCAAACAGTACAACGGAATAGGGATTCCGGCGCACCCGTTCCGTGAGCTGACCTCCCTCTTCATATCCCACATAGCCGGGAGGAGCTCCCATCAGACGGGAGACGTTGTGGCGCTCCATGTATTCCGACATGTCAATTTTCACCAGCGCATCTTCGCTGTTGAATAGGTATCTGGCCAGAACCTTTGCCAGTTCCGTCTTGCCCACTCCTGTGGGTCCCAGGAACAGGAATGATCCAATTGGGCGGACCGGATTTTTAAAGCCTGTCCGGGCCCTTCGAATAGACTGTGACAGTTTCTCAATGGCCTCCTCCTGACCAATCACCAACTTTTTCAGCTCATCGTCCATCCGCAGCAGCCGCTGGGATTCGGACTGAGCCACTTTGTTCACGGGTATTCCCGTAATCATGGATACGACATTTGCCACTTCTTCGCCACTGATCAAGGGCCGCTGGTCTTCCTTTTCCTTTATCCATTTTTCCTGAAGCTTTTCAAGCTTTTGCTGCAGGCGGCGTTCCTTATCCCGAAACTCAGCTGCTTTCTCAAACTGCTGCTTGGCAATGACCTTTTCCTTGCTGCGGCCGATACTTTGAATCTGTTTTTCCAGTTTAACGATGTCATCCGGCACGTAAATATTGTTGATATGGACCCGTGCACCCACTTCGTCCATAACGTCGATTGCTTTGTCCGGCAGGTATTTATCAGAAATATACCGGTCACTCAGCTCCACACAGGAGCGCAGCGCTTTTTCCGTGTACACCACCTGATGGTGTTCTTCATATTTCTTCTTCAGACCGCCGAGGATCTGGAAAGTATCCTGGACTGAAGGTGCATTTACCATGATTTTCTGGAATCGCCGTTCCAGTGCACCGTCCTTTTCAATATGATTGCGGTATTCATCCAGCGTGGTGGCTCCCACAACCTGGATCTCACCCCTCGCAAGTGCCGGTTTGAACATATTGGCGGCGTCCAGGCTGCCTGAAGCGCTCCCGGCACCCACCAGCGTATGGAGCTCATCAATAAATATGATGATGTCAGTGGCAGCTTCAAGTTCCTTCATCAGTGTCTGCATCCGTTCCTCGAACTGGCCGCGATATTTGGTTCCGGCAATCAAACCGGTGAGATCCAGCGCTACCACCCGCTGTCCCCATAAGACCCTGGGCACCGTCTTGTCCAGAATACGAAGTGCCAATCCTTCCACAATTGCGGTTTTGCCCACCCCCGGTTCTCCGATCAGTACCGGATTGTTTTTTTTCCTCCTGGATAAAATCTGAGCCACCCGTTCTATTTCCAGATCCCTGCCAATCACAGGATCCAGCTTGTTTTCTGACGCCAGTTTTGAGATATCCCGACTGAACAGGTCCAAATTCTGGGTCTGACTGACTTTTTTCACCGGTTTTCCGGCAGCAGGTTTCGGCGGAGCAGACTCTATGTACGAAAGCAGCAGATCGTAATCAATCGAGAAGCTGTCCAGAATTTCCCAGGCCAACCCATCCTTTTCGGCTGCAATTGACAGCAGCAGATGAACGTCATCTGCGATTTCCTGCGCCAGCTTCTGAGCCTCTTTCAGCGTATTGCGCAGAATGCGTTCTGCCCGTCGGGTTAACGGCAGATGCCCCAGGGTCAGCGTACCTCCTGAAGCCTTCATCATGGAATCAACCATCAGGCGCATTTCCTGCAGATCCACATTGACCGACTGCAGAATTCTGGCGGCATTTCCGCTCGTATCCTTTAAAATTCCCAACAGGAGATGTTCGGACCCAACATAGCTGTGACCATGCCTGATCGCTTCTTCCTTGGCAAATTTTAGTACCAGCTGAATACGTTTTGAATAATTGCCTTTCATATTTTCCCTGTTCAATTTCCTGTTTTCAAACCCTCAGCGTGATTGGGGCGTTTGCTTGTTTCCAGTTTCCCGTTTGACAGATATAACACCCGGTCCGCTATCTGCCTGACAGTGCGGTCATGGGTAGCAATAATAAATGACTGATCGAATTCCTGTCTCAGCCTGATGATAAGATTCAGCAGTACCTGACTGTTTTCGTCATCCAGATTTCCGGTGGGCTCGTCTGCCAGCACAACCCGGGGTTCATTCACAAGTGCCCGGAGCATTGCGATTCTCTGCTTTTCTCCGCCCGAAATCTGCGACGGATAATGCCTGGCCCGGTTTTCAAGTCCCATAAAGGTGAGAAATTCCATGGCTTTACGCCTAGCATCAACGGAACTGCGGCGGATGAGCATCTGAGGAATCATCAGGTTTTCCAGTACGGTAAACTCCGGCAGCAGATGATGATACTGAAAAACAAAACCGATTTTTCGGGCCCGGATATGGGCCAGCTCTTCCCCCGAATGAATGACGGTTCCTCCAATTTCCAGCGTCCCGCTGTCATAGCGGTCAATTAAACCCAGAATATGCAGCAGCGTGGATTTTCCGGCTCCGCTGGGTCCCATGATTACCACCACCTCCCCTGCATCCAATTCCAACTGCAGATCAGCCAAAACCGGAATTTCCTCAGCCTGGGTATAGTACGATTTGAAAATATTTTCTGCCTTCAATACCATTTGTTGTTCCTGAAAGGACTATCCGATTTTTGAAGATTTCAATTCCCGCTGCAGCTGTATATCGTCCTGAAAGCAGGTCCCTGGCGGACAGGCAGGCAATGCAGTCTATCTGGATTTTGCAAAAAGCCGGACCAACGCGAAACCCGGTTGTACTGGCAGGACCGGTTTTCAAGACATGGCAAAACTGCAGGGTAATGAATGAGATAACTTACAAATATTCCCTGATACAGACCGAGAATACAGCTATTTTACATGCTCGATCGCATCAATCGGAGCCAGTTTCGAGGCTTTCCAGGCTGGATAAATACCGGCAGCCAGAACCAGCAGCAGTGATATCACAAACACCACGACCATTTTCGGTGTGCCCAACAACAGAGGAAATGACATCATTGGAAACGAACCCATGATCTGGTGAATCAAATGCCATTTTGCTTCCGCCCTAATGACAAGGACCGCCGCCGCCAGCCCCGCCAACCCGCCGGAAATACCTGTCAGTAAAGCCTGGATGATAAATATCCCCGCAATTCTGGCCGGCGGCCAGCCCATCGTTCCGAGAATTCCAATCTGGGGTATTTTCCGCATCACAGACATCATCATGATACTCAGCAAATTGAAGCTTGAGATGCAGACAATCATGAATCCGAATCCGGTGTATGCCAGTTTCTCCAGTTTCATGGCGGCGACCAAATCTCCGTATTCCGTCTGCCAGGACCGATACTGAGTGTCAGGAAACATATCGTGCAGCTCTGCAATTTGGGATTCACTCAGTTCATTCGACAGAATCAGGTTGGGATTCCGGTTGTTCTTAAACAATTTCAGACCCGTTTCATACGGCACGAACGCATAATTCAGATCCATATCAACCAGCTCCATTTCATACTTTCCTGTCACCTTGAGTGCAACTCGCGGCGGAGTGCCGGATATCAGACTGACATCCAGCGGCGAAATAAGAAACACTTCCATACCCTCCAGCAAATCCAGTCGGTCCGCAAGCTCTCTGCCCAGGTACAAGCCGGTACTGTCCTTCTCAACTGCTTCAGATTCCGGGGATAGAAAATCACGTGAATACTGCGCAAACGATTCAACCGCGCGGACAGTGATGATACGAAATTGATCCCCCCGGCTGAGGATGGCTTTCCGTTCCAGCATTCGGTAGGATTGTATCCCGATGTTGGCCAGATGATGTCGGACATCTTCCAGGCTGTCTTTCCCGGACTGACGCATAGCCAGTCGGGCCGGTGCCGGAAAATTCCTCAGTTTCTGGAAAATTTCAAGCTCCATGCCATCCATCACCGCAAAAGTCAGGGAAACCACCATCGTACCCAGCATGACGCCGAGAACCGGAATGTAAATTGACCAGCTGCGCCGGGAGGTTCCGCCTTTTCGCGAGATGAATTTCCAGCTCAGAATCATCTGGTTCATTCGTATTTCACTGCCTCCGCCGGTTGAATGCTTTTTGTTCTAAGACAGGGAATTACGGTGGCAGACATGGCCAGAATCATGGCAAGGACCGGATACATGATCAGATTTTCGGCGGACCAGCCCACCGGCAGATAATCAAGAAAATAGACATTCGAAGACAGGGAAATAAACTTGAACCGGGACTGCAGTACCAGAAAAATCAGACTGCACACAAAGCCGGAAAGAGCGCCGATGCTGCCGATGGCAAATCCTTCCCAGAGAAACACAGAAATGATATCCTTCTGACGGAATCCGATTGTTTTCAGGATGCCGATATCTCTGGTTTTCTCACGAATAATCATCCACAGGGATGAGCTGATATTGAACACAGCCAGCAGTATAATAAAGAGGATGACAATTTTAATCGGGACATCATATATTCTGAGCCACCGAAAAAGGGTGGCATGCCGTTCCTGCCACGTTGTGGTCAGGAAAGGATATCCTCCAATGGCGTCCATCAGGGCAGCATCAATACGGGCTGTCTGCCGGGGCCGGTCCGTCATTGTGACAATACCGGAATAGCCCGTCATATCAAAGAGCTCACCGGCATCCCGGATCGAAACGAAATTCAGGAGACGGTCATACTCGGCAAAACCGGTTTTAAACACCGCAGATACCGTAAACTGCCGGGCTTCCAGTTCACCATTTCTGATAAACCTCTCCAGATCAAACAGAAGCACCGGATCGCCTGGCCTGGCATCCAGTGCGGCAGCCAGTTCCGATCCGATAATCACCTTGCCGGGTCCGACATCCAGTGCCCCGGCAGCAATAAAACGATTCAAATGAAACACTGTGCGTGCAGTCGAATCGGATATCCCGTAAACAATGATCCCGTCTGTCGCCGCGCCTTTCCGAATCATGGCATGCCTCTCGATATAGGGGATGCTGGTCCGGATTTCCGGAACGTTGGTTATTTTTTCCTGCAGAAATCGGAATTCGTCTTCGGATATTGGATGTTCTGAAAGCTGGGAGTATTTCTGAATCCGAATATGCCCATCCAGATCAGCCAGTTTTTCCCGAATGGCATCTGAAAATCCATCAGAAAAGGCGGATATGATATTGAGAAATGCAACCCCCAACATCAGCCCTACTATACTGAGTACAGTTGTAAATGATATAAATCCAAATGTATGCCGGGAGCGAAGTTGACGGAAGGCGATTTGACGGTTGACTGACAAGTTTTCTAATCTTGGATGAAAGGTTTATTTTTCTGGAACAGGTGAGGTGAAATGCAGGCTTTCAATCAGAAACCGATTTTATCTTCCAGTTCTTCAACCAACTCATCCAGCTGATCGAAGGTTTTGCCGATGTTTGGAGGAACTTTGCCAATAAAGTACCAGGTGTCGGTGGCTTTTTCAATGAACTTCAGGGCATTTTCGTAATCCTCGTGCTCAATGTAGCATTTCCCAAGATTAAAACAGAAATGAGCCAATTTCACCTGATCGTTCATTTCAGTCGCAATTTCGATTGCCCGTTTGAAATAGCTGACACTGTCTTCCCAGTTGTCTTTTTTCAAATGCATCATACCGATGTTGTTGCAGATGATGGCCAGCCTTGCAGGATCGTTCAGTTCCTGGACAATCGAAAGCGCTTTATGGGACGCATTGATTGCTTCATCAATATCTCCCTTTCCCTGATAAAGCAGGGCGATATTGTTGTAGCGCACGGCCATATTGACCCGGTCCCCCCGTTTCTGGGCCAGGCGGAGTGCTTTCTGAACGTATTTGATGGCTCCGTCAAAATCTCCCTTTCGGCGCATCATTTCACCGATATTGGTATAATCCGTTGCCATGGCCGCCTTATTTCCCAGTCCCAGATTAATGGCCAGGCTTCGTTTGTAAAATCCGATAGCGCCGTCGAAATCACCTTTCCCGCTCAATGCCAGTCCAATATGGTTGTAACGGTTGGCCATCTTCACCCGGTCATCCAGTTCTTCAGCGATGGTCAGCGCTTTTTTATGGTAATCAATGGCTTCATCAAACTGATTTTTGCGGCAGAGCACCGTACCGATATTGATATACACAACGGCCATATTTAATCGGTCGTTCAGTTCTTCAACAATTTCCAGCGCCTTTTTATAATTCTCCATGGCACCTTCGAAATCCCCTTTGTCCTGAAGAGCAATCCCGATATTGTTCAGGTCAACGTGCATGGATGATCGTTTCTCAAGTTTTTCATGAATTCCCAGAGCCATTTTGAATTTCTCAATGGCCCCGTCATAATTCCCCTGAGCATGGTGCAGCCCGCCCAGATTGTTCAGCACTGCCGCCTGCTGCATGACATCATCTTCTCCGGTCAGCAGTTCCAGGGCAAGATTATAGTGAACAACGGCTTTGTCAAATACTTTTCTGTTTTGGTAAAGAGTGGCTATGTAGTTGTTTACCTGGGCCATATCGGATCGATTGTCATTCGCCTTGTGGATATCCAGTGCTTTCTGGTACAGCTCAAGCGCTCTGTCATATTCGCCCAGTTTTACATACATTGCACCGGATTCCTGGTACGCCTGACCCACCATCGGGCTGTTTGGATTATCCAGGAACAGAATCAGGCTTTGTTCATGATACCCAATTGCCTGCCGGAAATTGCCCAGTTCTCCGCTTTCCTGTCCAAGGCACCGCATTGCCTGAAATACATATTCCCGGTTATCCACTTTTTCAGCAGCAGACAGCATGCTTTGTGCGGTTTCAAATGCCTCTTCATAGCGGCCCATCCAGTTCTGTGCAAAATTCCGCTGGCGGAGTGCCAGAAATTTGACTTCAGCCCCGTTTTGTGACAATTCCGGAATCTGTGAAAGAAAAGCCAGACATTTATCGCAGTGAGACAGACATTCCGTCATGGCATACTGCTTGAAACTGAGTTCCGCCGCATTCAGTTCCGACTGTGCCGCTTCCAGAATGGCATCTTCATCGATGGGTTCCTCGCTTGTCACCTGGGTCAGCTGCAGCGTCAATCCGTCGATCAGTCCCCGGGCAATCTGAAGATGCCGGTCAATTTGTTCCGCCACAACCGGATAGGACGATAACTGTTCACTGTAAATGTTTTTGAGCGATTTGGCAATTCGTTTATGCAGCACCCTGCGTTTAGGAGCATCAATTCCCTGGTAGACAAAATTATGAATCAGCCGATGAGTGAAGGAATAGCATTCCAGAATTTCATCACCGATCAGTTCAGAATCCTCAGCCCGTATCAGTTCATGTTTCTGGCTCAGTTCTTCCAGCTGGTCCAGCAGCTCAAGTTCATCCATTCGAAGAACCTGTTCAATAATGTTGGAAAGAAACTGTTCACCGTTTACGCTGGCACATTCAATAATTTTTTTGAGATCTTCCCGAACATGCGACACACGTTCAGTGATGACACCGTCAATTGAGGTTGGCAGATTGGTCAGGGTTTCCGACTGAAGACGAAATTTTCCATCAGCATCCTGATAAATTTCATCGGTCTGCTGCAGGTAGCCCAGAATTTCTGTTGCAAACAGCGGATGGCCTTCAGTGATCATGCGGAGCTGATCACAGAAATCTTCAGGAAACTCATTCGGGGAAAATTCCATTGATACCAGTGACTGGATATCTTTGCCGTCAAAAGGTGATATGGACATCTCCTCCAGCCAGCCGTCATGACGGGCCACGTGAGATTCCTTTTTTGTATAATTCCGCAGCTCGTTCATCACCTCCAGCAGGGGATGTCGAACAGTGGTATAGGTGCCCTCCGGCGTAATCTGGTCACGTCCCATTGCGATATCATGAGGACGGTAGCTGCCGATCAGCAGGATTGGAAAAGGTTTGACGCGAAGGGTTCTGCCAAGCACAAACAGCAGATTCAGACTGGACTGGTCTGCCCACTGGAGGTCATCTATAAATATTATCAGGGGTTCTTTTTGCGAAAGACGGCGCAGTTCGTTTTCGTAGATATTCTGAATATCTTCGGCATTTTTAACATTGTCCGTGCTCATTTTATTGCCGAAATGCCGCTTGGATGCCTGAACCGTGCGGATACCGGCAGTGGTGATTTCCCCGATCACCGGGATCGCTGCAATCCATTCCGGTCCGGATTCATTAATCACCGCCATCAGACGCTCGCGGGTGGACATCCGCTTCTCCATCGTATCCCCAACTGCATCTGAATTGAGCTGTACAAGAACCTGTTTGAACGGGGCGTATGGGGTTGCACCTTCCTTATCGATGCATTCAGAAATGGCGATCAGGCAGCCAGCGTCATGTTCTTCCACGAACTTGCGTACCAGCGTGGTTTTTCCACTGCCGGATTCCCCGTGCAGGAACACAATTTTCCCGTTTCCCTGACGGGTTTCTTCCAGCATTTGTTCAAATTTGGTATATTCAGCTTCCCGGCCGACAAAAATGTCCTGAGACATTTCCCCCTCTATTTCAATCGATTAAATTATAATCAACCGGGAATGAATACCGAGCGGGAAATATCCGATGATATGAATAAATTAAAAACCGGTTAAAACGGGGACAGCTGCCGGAACCGCCAGGGAGAATTTTACTGGTTCAGAATATCCAGGACCCGGCCGCAGATAACATCCTTATCAAAATTCCGGGAATCATGGATCACACCGCCTGCCATGATATTATGACCGCCCCCGAATCCAATTCCTTCAAGGGTCTGCCGTATCACTCTCGATGCATCCCATTCATCCACTTCATTTCGAACGGAGAAATTGATTTTCCCTCCATTGGTGGCACACAGAACCACAAAATCAATTTCCTCCAGAGCCAATACAAAATCTGCCAGTATCCCCAATAGATTCTGCGAGCAGCCGTGAGAGATGTGACAAAAGGCTGCACGTTTATAATATTCTACATTTTCAATAACATACTTAAAGTAATCCAGATCCTGAATGCGAATGTAATTCCGCAGTATCCAGTTGACATAATCGAAATTCGCAACCTCGTAGCAGCGGAAGTATGCCTGAAGATCCGCGGTATTTACTCCGCGGGTCAGCATGGATGTGTCCATGTTTATGCCAATCATGAACGCCGATGCTACATCCCTGCTCATGGATATCCCAAGTTCCTGATAGTATTCCGTAATAATGGTTGAGCATGAACCGTACTCCACACGGATATCCGAGAATTCCACGTCATCAGGGCTGCGGGTGATATGGTGATCAATGACACCGACCTCGTCACCAATGAGATCGGTCACGTTTTTATTCCCTTTGCAGCCGTCAACATTGATGATTTTGTCCGTTTTTTTCATATTAAATTTTTCTATGTTTCGAATATCGATATTCAGATCCTTGATAAACTGCTTCAGGGAATCCCTCTGAATTTCGCCTTCATAAACAAGATTTGATTTAATATTGAAATGTTCGAGCAGTTTCTGCAGCCCGAATGCCGTTGCAACAGCATCATGATCCGGAAAATTATGCGGTTGTATATAAATATACTCTTCGTCTTTTAAAAACTCTATCAGTTCCTGTATTGTTTTCAGATATCGGGAAACTACTTTGGCCATAGCGTCCTCTGGTAAATTCAAACGGCAGTAAAAAAAATTCCGCGTAACACAGTGTGTGTTTTCACCGGAATCAACGCAATCTCCCAAAGTTGGGTTCGGGGTATAAATTTACATCAATTGATCCAATATGAAACACAGCAAAGAGAAAATTCAGTATTTTGGTGTCCTGAATAAACGTTGGTTTTTCAGAATGACTGGTCCATTGGTTATAATAACCGAAAAACGGGCAGTTCAATGGTTCAGACAAACAACGGTGAAACCGGTTGTGCCGGACTAATCCGTTCGGATCTCAGAATAAAACGGAATCAGGCCATGGGAATTCATCGCGGCACACGTGTCCGTCCAATCTGCAGATTTTACGCTTTCCGCGTACAGGCTGAAAGCGGAATGAGTATATTGAGACAAACCCCGGGGACACCCGGGGTTTGCATGTATCAATATTGGATTTGGGACAATGGATCAGTCCAGCGCAGCCTGTGCTGCTGCCAGCCGGGCAATCGGAACCCTGAACGGACTGCAGCTGACATAGTTCAGTCCGGCATTATTGAAGAAATGGATGGATGCCGGATCACCGCCATGCTCACCGCAAACACCGATCTTCAGATCAGGTTTGACATCGCGGCCTTTGTTTACACCCATTTCCACCAGCGTGCCGACACCCGAAGTATCAATCGACTGGAAGGGATCATGCGGCAGGATTTTGTCCTTCAGATAGATGGGCAGGAACCCGCCGATGTCATCCCTTGAAAACCCGAAAGTGGTCTGGGTAAGATCATTGGTTCCGAATGAGAAAAACTGAGCCTCTTCCGCAATTTCATTGGCAGTGACACAGGCACGAGGCAGTTCAATCATGGTTCCAACCAGATAGTCAAATCTAAATCCGGTTTCTTCCTGAACATCTTCTGCGACTTTAATCACAATGGCTTTCTGATTTGCCAGTTCCGATACTGAACCCACCAGTGGAATCATCACTTCCGGGAACGGCTTTTCACCTTCATTAATCAGCTGAACCGTTGCTTCAAAGATGGCCCGAGCCTGCATTTCCGTGATTTCCGGATAGGCCACTCCCAAACGGCAGCCGCGGTGTCCCAGCATGGGATTCAGCTCGTGCAGAGAGCCAATCCGGGTTCGCAGGACAGATTCTTCAATCTCCAGTTCCCTGGCCAGTTCCGTCAGCTGCTCATCCGTGAGCGTGATGAACTCATGAAGCGGTGGATCCAGAAGCCGGATTGTGACCGGATAGGGTGCCATGGCCTTAAGTATGCCGTAAAAATCTTCTCGCTGGAACGGCAGGAGCTTCATTACAGCTGAACGGCGGTCTTGCTCATTTTCAGCCACAATCATTTCCCGCATTGCAGTGATTCTTTCAGGGTCAAAGAACATATGTTCCGTCCGGCACAACCCGATTCCTTCAGCACCAAACGCCCGGGCCTGCGCTGCATCTTCCGGACGGTCAGCATTGGTCCGAATGCTCAGTTTTCTGATTTCGTCGGCAATTGTCATCAGTTTGCTGAATGTGGGATTGGACTCCAGATCCGGCTCAATAAGATTGATTTTTTGAGTGTACACTCTTCCGGAAGTACCGTTCAGGGTCAGCCAGTCGCCTTCCTTAAGTACCGTTTTGCCGACCGTGAGTGTTTTATTCCGGGAATCAATGTTCAGTGCGGAACAGCCTACAATACAGCATTTGCCCCAACCGCGCGCCACCAGTGCGGCATGCGATGTCATTCCGCCTTTTGCGGTTAATATGGCCTGTGCGGCATGCATGCCGTGGACATCTTCAGGGGAAGTTTCATTTCGGACCAGAATCACATCTTTTCCGTCATTGGCCCAGCTTTCAGCATCATCAGCAGTAAACACGATCTGACCGCCGGCTCCCCCGGGTCCGGCAGGAAGACCCTTTGCCAGAATATGTGCCGTACGTTCTGTTTCCGGATCCAGCATGGGATGCATGATTTCATCCAGCTGTTCCGGCTTGACACGCATCAGAGCGGTCTTTTCATCGATCAGGCCTTCATCAACCATTTCCACAGCCATCTTTACGGCAGCGGTTCCGTTGCGCTTGCCCCCCCGGGTCTGAAGCATCCAAAGACGGCCGGCCTGAATGGTAAACTCAATATCCTGCATATCTGTGTAATGCCTTTCAAGCTGATTCTGGATCGCATCCAGCTGATCATACAGATTCGGCATGACATCTTCCAGACTTTCCAGATGCACAGTGTCTTCCGTCTTCATGCTGTTGTTGATGGGATTTGGTGTCCGAATACCAGCCACAACGTCCTCACCCTGCGCATTGATCAGGTATTCACCATAAAATTTATTCTCGCCAGTGGCGGGATTCCGGGTAAATGCCACACCGGTTGCACAGTCATCACCCATGTTGCCGAACACCATGGTCTGAACGTTTACGGCAGTTCCCCATTCATCTGGAATATTTTCAATCCGCCGGTAATTCACCGCACGGCGCCCGTTCCAGCTGGAGAAAACAGCTGATATTCCGCCCCAGATCTGTTCCCTGGCGTCATCGGGAAAATCTTTGCCAAGTACTTTTTTGATCTGCGCTTTATATTTATCAGAAAGATCCTTCAAGTCTTCCGCAGTCAGCTCAGTATCCAGCGTGAGCCCGCGTTCGTTCTTTTTGGCTTCCAAAATTTCTTCCAGCTGCTCGCGAATTCCCTCACCGTCAACGACTTCGACACCGGCCGCCTTTTCCATGACCACATCCGCATACATGGTTATCAGACGGCGGTATGCATCATAAACAAACCGCTCGTTGCCGGATTTGGCAATCAGACCTTTAATGGTTTTTTTCGTGAGACCCAGATTCAGCACTGTTTCCATCATTCCCGGCATGGACATCCGGGCACCGGACCGTACTGAAAGGAGAAGCGGATTTTCCGAATCTCCAAATTTCTGACCCATGATGCGTTCAATCTGGACCAGCGCATCATCCACCTGGGAATCCAGTTTATCCGGATATCTGTTGTGATTCATGTAATATGTGCAGACTTCCGTAGAAATCGTGAATCCCGGCGGAACCGGTATCCCCAATGATGTCATCTCAGCAAGATTGGCTCCTTTGCCGCCCAGCAGATTCCTATCTTTTGCAGATCCATCAGCTTTTCCATCACCAAAGCTGTAAACGTACTTCATTAATTAACCTCCATTAACCACTTTTGTGGTGCGTAACTCATAATTGAGTAACTAAATCTGATCTTTTCAATTCAAAAATGAGCAATTAATTTACACGATTATTATGACCTGTTAAAAATTAGAATATTGTTACTGCGGAAAAAGTGCCGAAAGACCCGGCTGGGCTGACCAAACCTGCTGACATCAACCTGCTGAAGATCACCGAATCCCACATTTTGCGGATACGTCAATAGAAATTGCGGATTTTTAGCTGTCGGATTCGCGTAATTTTGACCATCTGATGAAGGGTTTGAAACCATTAATCTCATGGATCTGCGCGGCCGCTGTTCTGAATTTTCCTGCAGGATGCACCATTCAGCCGGAAGCGAACCGTCTGAATCTGGTGTTCGCCGCCGATCCCAAAAGCACTGACCCGGCTCTGGCGACCGATGTTCGGACCGGACAGCTATGTGCCCTGCTGTATGACAATCTGGTTCATTTCAGCTCCGAAGGCAGCATTGAACCTGCTGTCGCCCGATCCTGGGAGATCTCCAGACAGCAGACGGAATATACGTTCCAGCTGCGGACGGATGTTTTGTTTCACGACGGATCATCACTCACCGCCGACGATGTTAAATGGTCCTTTGAACGCATTCTCAGTCCTGCAACAAAATCTCACCGGACCTGGTTGTTCAGCCGTGTCCTGGGCAGTGATGCATTTCAGTCGGGATTGACTTCCGCTGTCAGCGGATTCCAGGTCCGGAATGACAGCACATTCGCAATTACGCTGAAACAGCCGTTTGCCCCCTTTCTGGGATTTCTTGCCATGCCTGCAGCCTCTATCCTGAAGCAGAATTCCGAGCCCGTCACGGGTTCAGGCCCATGGATTCTTGAGGAATGGCTCCATGACGGACATCTGCTGTTCCGAAGGAACGAAAACTACTTTGCCGGTCCCCCGCATCTGGAACAGCTTCGAATCCGCATTCTGCCGGAAGCCCTGCCGCGGACTGCGGAATTTGTCACCGGATATCTGGATATCATGGAGGTCCCTGAAGCAGAATATACCCTGTGGATAAATGATCCTGAATGGCAGTCCCGAATCATCCATAATAATGAACTGAACATTTATTATATCGGCCTGAACTGCGAACGGCCGCCTTTCAGCGACAAACGGATGCGCCAGGCGGTGAATTACGCTGTGGATGTGGAAAAACTGATTACTGCAGTCAACAGCGGCAAAGGCACGCCGGCTGCCGGACCAATACCTCCGCAGCTCCTTTCCGGCCTGCTCCCCGATCCATATGGGTACGATCCTGAAAAAGCACGGGAATTAATCACCGCCGCCGGATATAACGACGGGGTTCGGGTAAAGCTATGGCAAAGTCAGTCTCCGGAGCTGCTGGCCATAACGGAAGCTGTTCAGGCTCAGCTGGCAGAGGTGGGAATTCAGACAGACATCATTCGAAATGACTGGAATATGTTCAGCCAGGCGGTGGCACAGGGGAAATGTGACATGTATTATCGAAGCTGGTGGGCAGATTATCCTGATCCGGAAAATTTCCTCGCGCCGCTGTTCGAATCGGAGATCAGTCTGAAACGCTGGACGCGGTATTCCAGCCCGGTTCTGGATTCCCTGATTGTCCGGCTGCAGACAACTTCAGACCCGCTTCATCGCAATCAGCTGGCAATGGCGGCCAATCAGATCCTGTTGGACGACGCGCCCTGGATATTTCTATGGCATTCCCAGTCCGCCACCATTATCCAGCCCGGGCTTCAGAACTGGCAGCCGTCTGTAATGTTTAACAGCGAAAAATACACTGACGTCATTAAAACAGATTGGGAAAGCCGCTGATGGGGCAGTATATCATCAGGCGGCTGATGCAGGCGGTTCCCGTCATCTGGGGGGTTCTGACCATTTCTTTTATTCTGATGTTTGCTGCACCCGGGGACCCCGTACTGGCAATGGTGGGTGACTATTACGATGACAATACAATCGAACAGCTGCGGACTGAACTGGGTTTGGATAAATCCGTCATCGTTCAGTATGGTTTGTATCTGAAACGAGTCTGCCGGGGGGATTTGGGCACATCTTTCCAGACCGGAAGACCGGTAGCGGATGATCTGCGCCAGAAAATTCCCTATACCGCTCAGCTGGCCGGTGCGGCTATGTTCCTGGCAGTTGCGCTGGGGATATTTCTGGGACTGGTGGCAGCCATTCGGCGCGGCGGTATATTTGACCGGGTATCCGTTTTCATTTCCATGGCCGGGGTTTCAGCTCCCGTTTTCTGGATTGCCCTCCTGCTCATCCTGGGTGTCGGTGTGCATCTGCAGTGGCTTCCCCCCACCGGGTACGGCGGACTGAAATACCTGGTTTTACCGGCCATAGCCCTGGGCTCCCGCTCCATTGCCATGCTTACCCGCACCACCAGAGCCTTTTTCCTGGATGTGCTGAATGAAGACTACATGCGGACCGCTCGCGCAAAAGGTCTGGCTCCCCGAGTCGTCATTCTGAAACACGGTCTTCGCAATCTTGCCATCCCTCTGATCACCATCGTGGGTCTGGATTTCGGCAGCTACCTCTCCGGCGCTGTTCTGACTGAATCCATATTCGGATGGCCGGGAGTGGGACGATTTGCTCTCAGTGCCATCATGAAAAGAGATTTTCCGGCAATTCAGGGATCTGTTTTAATGATGGCGGTCATTTTTATCTTCATTAATATTCTGGTGGATATTCTCTATGCCTGGGCCGATCCGAGAGTCCGGAAAGTGTTAATTGATGAATAGTCTTTCCCTCACTGTAATCCGCCGAATGTTTCGGGATCCTCTCGTATGGATCGGGGTGATTATCATTTTGGCATTGATTGGCGGGGCACTGCTGGCGCCCCTGTTCCCTTCTCCTGTTGTACAAAATCTGGGACAGCGCCTGGCACCTGCCGGGTCATCCGGATTCTTCCTTGGATCTGATCAGTTCGGTCGTGATATCCTGGCACGGATCCTGACTGGAGCGCGTGTTTCCCTGAAAGCCGGGGTACTTGCCAGCAGCATTTCATTGACAATTGGCCTGATACTGGGAGTCGTCGCGGGTTATTTTGGTAAATGGGCAGATACAGTGATTATGCGGTTTACGGATATCATGCTGGGATTCCCGGTGCTGTTGTTCCTCATCGCCGTCACTGCCGTGGTCAAACCAGGCCTGAACTCAGCCATGATTGCCATCGGTTGCGTCAGCTGGCCGCCGATGGCCCGACTGATTCGAGCACAGGTTTTGGCTCTCCGCTCACGCGAATTTATACAGGCAGCCCAGGGGTTGGGACTCCGTCACGCTGCCGTGATAGTCCGCCACATCCTGCCCAATTGTCTGGCTCCGGTGATCGTTACGTTTACCTTGGGTATTTCCGGTGCCATTATGGCCGAAGCCAGTTTGTCATTTCTGGGCTTGGGGGTTCAGCCGCCCCAGCCCAGCTGGGGCGCCATGATTAATGAAGGAAAAGATTTTCTCAGAGTGGCCCCGTGGATTTCAATTTATCCCGGAATCGCCATCGCCCTTGCGGTTTTGGGATTCAATCTGCTGGGGGAGGGACTGCGCGATGCACTTGACGTAAAAGGAACCTCAGGTCAGACCAGACATTAATTTTCTTTTGCCAGTATGACAGTCGCCCAGGCTTCCATGCTTTCCGGCATTTCATGCCGCATCATCCTGCCTCCTCCCATACTGCCGGGTCCTCCGCCAATTCCGCTGCCGGATCGGCCGCCCATACCGCCGCCGCCATGCATTCCGCCTCCCATTTCCTTTTCACCCATTTCGGATTTTTCCAATCCGGTCGAAATTCCTATTTCAATCTGCTCATGGCTGCTGAAATCCCATAATCCAAGTTTTTTATCCGTCATCGGCAGCTGCATTTCAAGAATAATCTGATCCTGATCAACAGACATTGCCCAGTTAAAACCGGGATATGTGTTGGGAATAATGCGGTTTACAAAAATGTTCTCGTCGTCCACCACTTCTATCTCAGAATTGGCATCCGGAACCACCAGGCCTGTTTTCTCCGGTTCCGAATCACGACGGCTCCCGGTTCCTCGAGTGGATGTTCTCTCAGGTTTACCAAGCAGTTTGAATCCGAGTCGGTTGTATTCGCCCTTTTCAGGCTCTATCCACAGAGTCAGCCCGATGATGGGTGGCGGTGCCTGCGGATTTTCCCGAATCCACCGGGCACACAGGAATATTTCATCGGATGTGTTCTCTGCCGAAACGGAGATTGGTTCATCATTGGTGAAGGCCTGAAACTGGTCCCAATCCGTGATCCGGCCATCTACGGCAATATTCCCGTCATTCCAGCGGCTGGAAATTTCAGGCTGACTGCATCCAATGACGAAAAACCCCATCAATCCCGAAGATAAAATCATTAGAAAACGATTTTTCAAGGGCAGCAGTGATTTTATGTGGTCGTTCATGTCTATTGAAATCTCCGCATTTTTTCCGGTTTTTCACAAGGGGGTTTCGGTGGTCCGCCATCTCTATCCTCCCGACCCGGAAACGGATGAGGTGCCGGATGGTGTCTTTTCCAGCCGCGTTGGTGTCCTTGGGTCATCAACTGATCCAATCGTTTGATCTGATCATCAGTCAGATGGGGTTTGATATCTGTTTTCAAAGAATCCAGAACCGATTTGATGGCGGCAATGTGTTTTTCATTAACCTGAATAAACCGCTCATGATGACGGTTCAGTACTTCTTCTATTACGACCGTCTGCTCTTTGTTCAGATCCAGGTATCGGTCAAACAGTCTGAAAAAACCGTCACGATACCGCATTCTGCTGATTTGGTCGTAGTGACGCTGGCTCACAGTGGATGTCACAAATGTTCCGATGAGGTAGCCGATGATGAGCATCAGCAGCAGTGAGCCGAAGGTTTTCCATTTTGCATTCATTTTGAATCCTTTGTCTTGAATCAGCGGCCATTGGTGTTCAGCGCACCAAATAGGCAATATTGTCGATGGTATATTCCGGGATTCCGAAAAACCGGGATACGGAGAAATATCCGGCAATCCCGGTATCCAGGGCAAAAAGCAGGAACGCCACGGAAGCCGCCAGCACCAGCAGCGGTTTAAAGCTGGCAGCAAGTTCATCCGCGAACAAAGAGCGGCTCGTTACCGCAGTGGCAATCACCTGCTCCATGACCCGATTGGTAAAGTCCCGGGAGAACGAGTTGTTGGCGGATGCGCGGATGTCATCCCTAAGCTGTTGAATCTCCGCCATGTACTGTCGTTCCCTATCGCTGGCTGTTCCGGTTCCGGATTCCTCTGCAGACGGGTCATCCAATGCCGCAGCCAGTTTTACTTTATCGATTTTTTCCATTGCTCATCCTCCATCAATGATTCCAGTACGGCTTTCATTTTAACCTGAGCCCGTGCCAGCCGGGAAAGTACGGTTCCGGCGGGTATTTTCAGAATCTCAGCAGTTTCCTTGACGGAATAGCCATCTATCAGTCTCAGCACCAATACTGTTCTGAATTTTGCATCCAGAGTGTCAAGCGCACGGTTCACCAACTGCCTGCGGTCATTTTCTTCTGTAAAATCTTTGCTGCCACCCTTTTCTTGGATGTTATCCAGCGGTTCGCTGCGGCCCAGCCAGAATTTCCGTTTCCGTCGTTTCAGCTCATTCAGCGACAAGTTGATGGCGATCCGTGTGATATAGGTTTCCACTTTCGAGTCTCCGCGGAAGTTTTTCAGGCTTTTATAAAAACGGATAAACGTTTCCTGCCCTACATCTTCAGCATCCGGACCGACACCCAGTATTCCGTTCACCGTGCCGGCAACCACCGGTTTTAGTCTGTCAACCAACTGCCGGAATGCCCTTTCATCACCCTGCTGAGCTGACTGAACCAGCCCTGATAAATCCAAGTGTACCTCTTCAGTTTGCAGTTATTGGACCAAAGGCAAGCAGGAAATATTCCGTAAATCACACGAGAAAAAATATTATTTTCAGGTTTGCAGAGAGAATTGCCAAAACGGTACTGTCTGCATCCAGAAATGCACCTCAGTGTTGATTCAGACACTGCCGAAAACAGGATTTATCGGGTATGAGTTTCACTTCAATCACTCATTCTCCATCCTGTCCGGACTTTCTGCTTCAGTTGGATTGAGAAGCAACTGTTGCTGAAAAATTCGCCAATGAATTTCCCCGCCCGTCAGCTGACGGGACAGGGTATCATTAGTGATATAATCATTTTTTATTTCGCCGCCGCGCCAAATGGCGGATTTCCAACAAGCGGCGGGGAATGCACCCAGTTACACTCGTCCCTCAGTAGACGGATTAAAAATCCGCCCACTGGCGGATTCAAAAAATCACAGCATGGTCGAACGAGGACGTACAGGATATTTCATGATCCTTCGAATTTCCGAAGGAGTCCGTTTTCAATTCGGCAGTTCAATGTGTCGGAACGGATTTTCCACATGGTTCTCCAAAACCAGCTGACGTCCCGGCAGGACAGTCGGGTGGCAGCGGCAGTCATTCGGGAGGTTCACGGTAAACGGTCGAAGGTTGCCAATTATCATATTGCCAATCCGGTTTTTTTTGGGCTGGAAGTCTGCAGAACCCTAAATTTTCCACCCTGAAATCCCCCGTATTTTTCTGCGGCAGCAAGATATCAATTGATCAGCTCAGGTTTGATATTCTCAGTATAATGAAATTCATCTTCAGGATCAGGTTTTTGCGGGGTGAATGAATTTCCCCGCCCGTCAGCTGACGGGTGAGGTATCAGTAGTCGATCGTGTCATTATATTTCGCCGCCACGCCAAATGGCGGATTCAATTAAATATTTATGGAAAAAGCCGGAATCCTGCATCGTTTTGCCGCACCGGCAAACCTGGGACAGGCAGTCTGCATACAGTCGGCAGACAGATTGTCGGCAGGAATGTGAAAGGAATACTCGAAACGCTTTTTTCGAAAAAGTCTCCCGCTGGAATCAGCGGGGTTTCATTCAGGAGAATATTGTGAAGATTGAACGGATGAACAAAGGCAGCTGGGGAAAAGTCCGCGCCTTTTTGGATGTACGAACCGAAGAAGGATTTGTGATAAAGGGCTTCCGACTGATTGAAGGGATCAACGGTCTGTTTGTCGGTTTTCCCAGCCAGAAGGGAAACGATGGTGAATACTACGACACCATATATGCAGACAGGGAGTTGAAGGACGAACTCACACAGTTGGCTGTCAAAGAGTACGGCAGCGATATTATGCAGCCCCCACCCCAGTCCTATAACGATGGCCCGCCGGCAGGTGATCCGCCTTCAACTGGCTACGGTCCTGCCGAGCAGTTTACGGACGACGATATTCCGTTTTAATCTGTCAAAGGATGCCGGTCACCGTAAAAACAGCCAATCGGGTTGAGGTGATTGACTGCTTCAGTCTGAATTTTCCTGCCTGGATGTCCGGAATTCACCTTCCGTTCAGGCTGGCAGGCTGGTGCACCAGGGACAGCGGCTTCACCGGATTTCTGGTCCGTCAGTAAATCGTCCGGGAGCTCTTATATTGTCTTTGACCTGTCAACCGTATATTAATTATATCATTAATAATAGATCAGATACCGGAACAAAAAAAATTCTTATTAATCGGATTCGCTTGTCCAATTTGAATTTATTTTCTCCTGCTGATGTCCGTAAATTATTGTTATCTGTAAGCCTGAAACTCTTTAAATCAACCAAACCTACGGAGTATTAATGAACGAAGTCCACTCTGAACTGTATCCTCAGGCCGTACCTGGAGGAGGATCGGAGAGTATTGCCCGGCGCAAGGCCAGAAAGGCCCTGCAGACCGAACTCATCGGCGGTATTACGGGCCTGATCCTTTCTGCATTCATCTGCGGTCATCTGATTCTGGAAGGAAGCAGTATCCTGGGTCCTGAAGTTTACCAGCAAGTCTGCCATTTCATGGAAGTTACACTGCCTCTTGCTCAGATCACGTCTTTTGTCATCCCGGTGATTTTTCTGCTGCATTTTATTTTTGCTGCCCGGAAAATCCCCGGCCGCTTGTATGAGCGGAAGCGGATGATGGAGCTGGGGTTGAACCTGAAAAGATCACGAAACAAATGGAATCAGCCTCCAGGAAAATACACCACCCTTCCTCCTCACAGCGAAACCTCAGCCTGGATCTGGCAGGTTCGCACCGGAATGCTTGTTTTGGCCCTGGGCGCATTCCATCTGGTGCTGGCGGTCTGGAATGTTTTTACGGATATGGGACATGCTGAAGCCGCAGGTTTGAGTGCAGCGGTTTCGTATCCCCGCGTTGAAAGCGGCTTATGGATACTGTATCTGGTACTCGGAATTGCGGTACTGATTCACATGCAGATTGGTCTCTACCGGGCGGCGGTGAAGTGGCTGGCGGATACCCGTTTCAGTCGAAAAACTGCCCTTTATGCTGTACGAATTATCTTCTGGTTCTATATTGCGCTGAATATTGCAGGTGTGACGGCACTGGCCGGATTCTGGAAAGGAGTGACTCTATGAAAAACGTTCATTCTTCTGATGTTCTGGTCATCGGTGCCGGGCTGGCCGGCGAACGGGTGGCTGTTTCATGTGCACAAAGGGGGCTGGACGTCATTCTTATCAGTCTGGTCCCGCCAAAACGATCCCATTCAGCCGCCGCACAGGGCGGAATGCAGGCTGCACTGGGAAATGTCGCCAAGGGGAAAGGCGACAATCCTACCATTCACTGGCTGGATACAGTGAAAGGTTCGGACTGGGGAGCTGATCAGGAAGTGGTTCGGATTTTTGCCGATAACGCTCCGATCGCCATGCGTGAAATGGCCCATTTCGGCGTACCCTGGAACCGCGTAAAAGGCGGTCCGGCCAACTATTTCATCAAAGGAAAGCCGGTTACTGTTGAAGAAGACCATGCCAAGGAAGGGTTGATCACCGCCCGGAACTTCGGCGGAACCGCCAAGTGGCGTGCCTGCTACACCGCTGACGGCACCGGTCATACCGTGCTGTACACCATGGACAATATGGCTATCCAACTGGGCATCACGGTTCATGACCGTATGGAAGCTCTGCGTCTTATACACGATGACGGTGTATGCAGCGGAGCCATTATCCGCAGTCTGAGGGACGGTGCACTGCATACCTACAATGCCGCTGCTACCGTCATTGCCACCGGCGGTTACGGTCGGATTTACGGTGCATCCACCAATGCCATCATCAATGAAGGTACCGGCTGCGTGCTCGCTCTGGATACCGGTACGGTCCCCATGGGAAACATGGAAGCAGTGCAGTTTCATCCCACGGGAATCGTCCCTACCGACATCCTCGTGACGGAAGGGTGCCGCGGTGACGGCGGACTGCTGCTGGATGTGGATGAGTACCGCTTTATGCCTGATTATGAACCGGAAAAACAGGAACTGGCTTCCCGCGACGTGGTCTCCCGCAGAATGAAAGAACACATGCTCAAGGGCAAGGGGGTGGCTTCACCGTACGGTGATCACCTGTGGCTGGATCTCCGGCATCTCGGAGAAAAACATCTGCTCACCAAACTTCGGGAAGTGTATGATATCTGCATGTACTTCATCGGCGTCAATCCAATTACAGAACTGGTGCCGGTACGTCCCACACAGCACTATTCCATGGGCGGCATTCGGGTTAACAAGGATGGTCAGGCCTACAATATGAAAGGTCTGTTCGCCGCGGGTGAAACCGCCTGCTGGGATATGCACGGGTTTAACCGCCTCGGCGGCAACTCTTTGGCGGAAACCATTGTGGCCGGGATGGTCGTAGGAGAAAAAGTGGCCGGTTATGTCAAAGAAACCCCATTAATTGCCAACTCATCTCTGGCAGAAGAATTCCTGAAGGAAACTGAACAGCATATGAGCGATCTGGTCAACAGCAGCGGAAATGAAAATGTAAACCAGATTCGGGCTGAAATGGCTGACATTCTTTCCCATAACGTGGGAATTTTCAGAACCGGAGAAGGTCTCCAGGAGGCAGTGGATAAATTCAAAAACTTATATGAACGTGCAGGCAAAGTGAAAATAGGCAGTTCCGCTCCCGGCCGGAATCCGGAACTGACGGAAGCGCTGCGCCTGAGAGGAATGGTGAAACTGGGGTACTGCGTGGCAGCCGGTGCACTGGCCCGGAAAGAAAGCCGCGGCGCTCATACGCGGGACGATTATCCTGCACGGGATGATGCCAACTGGCTGAACCGCACCCTGGCCCGCTGGCCGCAAGGCGCAGATGAGCCGGTTCTGTCATATGAACCGGTCGGACTGCTGGATTTCCCTCCGGGTGACCGCGGTTACGGGGGTGGACAGATGATCGACATGGATAAATCCAT
This sequence comes from uncultured bacterium, assembly GCA_964527215.1. GTDB lineage: Bacteria > Fidelibacterota > Marinisomatia > SCGC-AAA003-L08 > JACNLC01 > CAZGNZ01. Next base: position 77,408 of record CAZGNZ010000011.1, read on the forward strand.
TGACGCATACAACCAGACAGTGGACAGCAGCCAGAAAGAACACGGTAAAATTGATACAGCTGAACCAATCGGATCCAAATTGACCATGGGACTGTGGAAAGAGGAGGTTAAATAATGGGACGCACACTGACATTCAAAATCTTCCGATACAATCCATATGAAGAAGGATCTGTGCCGCGCATCCAGGAATACAAACTGGAGGAAACCAAGCGGCTGAATTTGTTCAATGCTCTCTATCACATAAAGGATGAACAGGATCCCACCCTGATGTTTGATTTTGTCTGCAGGGCTGGAATCTGCGGTTCCTGCGGTATGGTGATCAATGGCCGCCCCACTCTGGCATGCCGTACGCTCACCGCGGATCTTCCAGATGTGATTGAGCTGTTTCCGCTGCCGTTTTTCAAAATGCTGGGCGATTTGTCGGTGGATACCGGTGTCTGGTTCAGGGGGATGGAAGAAAAGGTTGAATCCTGGATTCACACCATGAAAGAATTCGATCCGGAAGCGGAAGAAGAACGGATGGACAACTCTCGAGCCAGTGAGATATATGAAAAAGAACGCTGCATCGAATGCGGCTGCTGTATCGCCGGCTGTGCGACCATAAATGTCAATAAGGAATTTCTGGGTGCCGCCGGGCTGTACCGTATCGGCCGCTTTATGATGGATCCGCGGGATCAGCGCACGGATCATGAATGGTTCGAACTGGTTTCCACGGATGAAGGAGTTTTCGGCTGCATCGGTATGATGGGCTGCGGCGATGTCTGCCCCAAGGATCTGCCGCTGCTGGAAACCCTGGCATATGTCCGACGAAAAATGGTTGGCGCCTGCCGCTGATTCCCTGCAGTTTTTTCTTATTTTCCTTGATCAGGCCCGGTTTGAATCCCGGGCCTGTTGTTTTAACAGCCAAAAGACACTGATCAATCCTTAAAACCGGTTTTCACCCCCCTGTTTAACATGCATTTCAGGAATTCAGCCTGGAGTATACTTCGGCCCGATTTACGGGTTTTTCAGTATTCAGGTTATCAAGAATAAATTCGCGCTTATCCAATATAGATTTTAGTGTAAATTCTCACTGGTTTTGCTTCTAAATCCTTTTCACCCAACCATTGGAATTTGCCATGGAAAACCAATTGTATATTGAACTGGGGACCACCCTACAGATTGAAATAAACAAGTATCGCAGGATAACCACCGAGCTGATCGGCGTCGATGAAGGTCAATATCTTATCATCCGTCTGCCTGATGATTTTCATATGGGCAATCAGACCCGCCTTTACCCAAAGGGAACGCCAATCATCGTACGATATATATTCAAGGGATTGGTATTTGGATTTCAGAGCGCCATTGTGCATTATATCCATTCCCCTGCCAAACTGATTTTTATCATGTATCCGGAACAGGTGGAGGACTACAATCTTCGTTCTTCCAAACGCGTCACCTGTTACCTGCCGGCCACTATTCATGCAGATGATAACGCAGCACAAGGCTTTATCACCAACATCAGCCAGTCAGGATCCCGATTTGCTGTGAATACCCAGGATATGAAAGATGTGCATGACTTTCAGAAATTTGACGGAATCGTTCAAATGGCCATTCCGCTCCCTGGAATTGCCGGTGCACTGGATATTGAGGGAGAAATCAAAAATGTGAGTATGGACAAGGAAATTTTGATTTTCGGCATTAAATACACAAAAATCAGTAAGGAAGACAGTCGAAGACTGGGCAAATTTCTTGATGAAGCAGATCAGTTCAGCGCACTTGAATGAGGGAATGGCTGATTAAAACTGCCAACATGCCGGAATTGGATTTTCAGATTTGAATACGCTGTTGAACGATGATTGAAATACGGATTCTCACACAACTGATACTGATTATGTAAAATTTCTATGCAGTTGATTTGAAAATTTCCTAACGGAAACGACTGCGAAAAAACGAGTAGATTCTTCTGACTCAATGAACACGCAACTGCTGATTGATCCTTAATAAATTGTATATTTTGAATATTATTCATTCATGACATCACATCGGTTTTCTGACTCACTCCAGCGCATGATGGACGGGTCCGCCTGCCGCGGGGATATAATCCTGGTGGCAAAGCAGCTTCAGCAGCAAGCTCTTCAGATTCTGTATCAGCAGCGGTGGGTGCCGCTGGATTCGGGGAAAATCCCGGATCAATGTGCAATGATGGATCAGGCGCTGGATTTCATCGCCCATCTGTTCCAGCGGAATGCCCAGGGCGTATTTATATGCTTTGAACGCTATCTGTCCGGCTGCAGCCTGCAGGATGAAACACTTCTTTCCGGAAAACTGACGGCAATGCTCCGGAATACCATCCATCAGGAGCTCTTGAAATGCTATCGGCGCAATGATCCGATCGGTCACATCTTCCACCGGAATGTAAACTATCTCGTCCAGAAACATGAAAACTGGGTCAAGGTCCGATCCAATCCATTCGGAGTGTTTCTGGATTTGAAAGCCGGACTCGGACATTCTGCCGGTGAAGAATCCATCCGGAATACTATACACCGGAATATGCCCAACGGTGAATCGTTTACGCATTATCTGGATCGCCTGACGGAACAGTTCCTGGAACAACAGGGACAGAAAATACCCCTTGGTCTTCTTCAGCAGCATGTCTGTCCTCTGTTTGCCCCGAATATTCCCATCCAATATAAAACAGATCCGGTGTTTGAAACGGAAGCAGATATTCGAAGTCTCGGGCATCAGACTGTGGAATATATCTCCCGACAGTACTTGAACAAATATGTCAGGCAGGATAAGCTAAGCAGCAGTGATGCCGCTGGTATGAAGAAAGCTCTCGCGGCGTTTTTCTCCGACCTTGAGGCAGGTTTTGATCCTCAGACTAATTTTGAATACTTGAACCTGGCCATTCCTTCTGTCAGCAGGCAGGAATACAATGAAAAATACCGTTCGATTTTTGAGTATATCATGAGAGGGGCAAAAAAATACTTTTCAGCACATTGGTAAAAACAGAGTACTGAATTAATGATAACACAGCGAAAATGTCTTTGTCCATATTCATCGCCGAACACCGGACGGTTCGATGAAAAGATGCAAAAGAAGCTGGTTTCCGTCAGCAAGGGTTAATGGGAAATGAAGCTTGAAGATTTAATTTCGAAAATTGACCACAGCCATCCCCATTTGGTATTCAGACCGCTGGAAGCAGCACCGGCACGGAGCCGACAGCTCAGGCTGGCTGCAGACGGCAAACGGTCGCCGGTTCCCGGTATCAAAAGAATCGGAACACTGTTTGCTGACGATGATCAGAACGTGATCCGGGTTTTTGAAGATCCCGCAGCAGAGCAGTTTAACCTGTTTCTGGTTTCAAATACAGAGGATTCACCGGAGGGTGCACTGGTGTCTGTGGCTGATAAATTAAACTGGTTCCTGCTTAGCCATGAAGGCAGAGTCAATATTCCTTTTTCAACCGGAATAAGACCCGCCAGAAGCACCATTAATATTACTTTCCCGGAATATAAAATAAATATTGAATGGAACAGAAGGTGTAATGACGTGAATTACCAGGACGCAGATTGGGGGTTGAAACTTTGTTACCATGAACACTTGCAGGAACTTGAAATCCGGTTTGAGAAGATGCAGACAACAGAACTCAGCAAACTGATCCTGCAGCTGGGAAATCCCGCAGACGTTAAAAATGCCTGGATGGTTCCTGTTGTCAACCGGACCGCCCGAATTCACCTAATGAATCCGCCTGAACAGCCGTTCCGGCTGATGCTTTACCGCTGAAACCGGAAGGATCGTCGGCCATCTCTGCTGTCAACCTATCGGAATTTGAATCACGCTTTAATCAGTCTCTCAGAGATGTACTGGATATTCCGTGGATGGGTATGCAGATATCCATTCTGGCGGAAGTCCTGAGCGATGTCTACACGCAGCTCACTCCGGAGCAGCAGGATGCCTACATCGTTGAGGTTTTAACTCATCTGGTTTACGTCGTCAGGGATGCAGATCTGTATTCGGATGATTTTCCGGGATGTGATCCTGAACATTTACTGATACTCCATGCGCTGGCCGACCGCACCCGGAATTCATTCCGGTTGGATGTGGATCCGGTTCTGGAGAAACTGACAGCAGCAGCGTTTATCATGGCTGCCAGACTGCAGTCAATGTCTCTGGCGGTTCGAGCCGCTCAGATGGGAAACTGCCCGGAACTGCCGGAATTCCCTGTCGGCATTTCTGACCAGAAAGGTTTTTCGAATCAGCTTGCTGCGGTTTTGCCGGATCCATACGCAAAGGCCGTCAGAAAGGCATGTGGAACGGATGAGAAGGACCTGGAAAGAACCGTCCGAATTCTGCTCCTGGCCGATTTCGGGAGTCATCAGTACGGAATTCTCACGCACCTGACACTGGATGAACTGAAGATTTCCCCGGGCAGGGGACTGAATCAAATCCGCTTTGTCTCCCATCTGGTGGATGAACACGACATCCTGTCGGAGCAGACGCAGACCGTTTGCCGTTTTCTGACCAGCACTCACCGATTGCGACGCAACACCAGCATGCGTATCACGTATACCATTGATCAGCCGGCTTCCACATTGATGGGGAATTCGGTTGGACTGGCACTGGCATTGCTGGGGCAGGCGTTTTTGAAAGATTACCAGAACGGCTGGCGAACCCGTCATCTGTTCAGCCAGCGGATCGCAGTAACAGGGACGGTGAATACTGATGGAGAGGTCACACCCATCGACGAGGGCCGACTGGCCAGAAAACTGGAAGCGGCGTTCTGGGGCCCTGTTCAGCAGGTTCTTGTCCCCCCCCATCAGAAACCCACTGCCGATCACATTATTCAAAACCTTATCCATCGCTACCCGGACCGCCCTTTTGAAATCAGGGCTCAACCATCCATTTCAGCGGTAACCGCGGACGATAACATTATCCGGGTAAAACAGCGGTCAGTTTTTGATCAGATTGCCCTGCGAACCTCCAAATTCTGGCTGCTGACGGGATTTGCGGCAGTGGTTCTGGCACTTTTTCTCTATTACTATTTCGGTGTGCTTCATCAATCGGAACCCAATAGTTTCCATCCTCTCGGAAATGGTTTGGGTGTTGTGAAAAACAGCCACGGGTATGTGGTTGGAGACACCATCCGCGGAATACATGACAGAGGGGTGGACATTGCTGATCTGGATGGTGACGGTCATAACGAAATTCTGATTGGCCATATTGCCCAGTGTTTGGATCCCCCCGGATTATCCGGTACACTGACAGCCTATAACAGGAAGCGGAATCCCCAATGGCGTATTCCTCTGGGGAAACCGATCCATTTCGGCAAAAAATATTACGACAACACCTATTCCACCTGGTTCGTGGAGACTGCTGATCTGGATCAGGACGGCAGCGTGGAAATTATCACCGCGACCAGCCATATCTTTTTCCCCACCAGAATCGCTGTCCTGAATTCCGCGGGTGAGATTCTTTCGGAATACTGGAATGCCGGTCATTTTTATGATGTGCTGGTCTGTGATCTGATTCCCGACAACGGAACTCTGGAAATAGTGGCGGCCGGTGTGAACAATACCGGAGCAAACGGTATTCTGACTGTTCTTAACCCGTGGGAAATGCAGGGCGGCTCACCCAACATTCATCATGGAGAATACGAATGGGACCTGGCGCCAGGCAGGGAAATTGCCTATCTGGTGTTTCCGCTGACCCACATGTACGACCAACAAGATCCCACTTCACCGCGGGATGCTGTTTCCTTCCTGAAAGTTTCGGACCGCAATAAGATTTCAGCCCGGCTGTTCAATACCTCATGTCTGGTCACCGGCTGTTTTGTTCTGTATAATTTTGATTCGGAGTTGACACCCACTTTCTGGGGAATATCTGATACTTACCAGCGAACCTTTAATGAGCTTTATCCGGATGGACCGCCCATCAACAGTAACTCTTTCAGTCAGGTGGAGAATCTGACGCGGCAGTAAAACGGCCCGCAACGTGTGATTCATCCCGAGAGCTGAGCACCCCTGACCGGTATTCATATATCATTTCGTATTGACTTGTCTGTCAAATTCATCAATTGTCCGGGCAAATCATCGGTTTATAAAAATAATTTTCAGCAGAGATGTGGATTTTGCGGTAATTCTTAAAAAACGCTGGTGTTCATATTGAAGTGAACTGGTGAACAATGACATCAGCAAATGCTCTGCCTGAAATTCGTATTCCGTCAGTTGCCTGTGTTTGAAATCATTTGAGAATTCCACACATATTATTAAGATAAAACTGGCTGCTAACCGGATGAATTTTCCGGAACGGAGAAAATGTCAAATTGAATCCGCCAGTGGGCGGACGAGTATAACTGGGTGCATTCCCCGCCGCTTGTTGGAAATCCGCCATTTGGCGTGGCAGCGAAATAAAAAATGATTATATCACTAATGATACCCCGTTCGCTCAGCGGCGGGGAAATTCATTCAGCTGGCTGGTTCAAAAAGAGATTAACAAACTGCCGTGGAATCATGAAGCAGCGCTTCTTTGCCAGAGTCCATTTAACCCGGTCAATGAATTCAAATATCAAAGTCCGGATCAGACTCAAATTAAGCTGCAATAACAATCAGCAACCTCAGGAAAAGGAAATGGCCTATATGCTGAATACGGTGTCAAATGCGATTAAAATTCATGTGCTCAGCGGAAATCCGGCTTCGTGCCTGTCTGTTGGATTATCAGATTTCTGGTTATCGTTACTTATCAGAAAATGGTGTGCAGGGACTATTTATGGAATTTTTCAGTAAGGTGAACTACGGCTTTATGTTTGCCAAATACATAAGAAACACCCGGCATGCATCAATGGTGTTTGGTACATCTTTATTACCTGCCCGGAAACCCGCCGGACTCAGAAGGTCATTCTTCTGAAATGATCATCTTCTGAATCTTCCATCGACGGGGTCGGGTATCGCCCACCCATCTCTCAATACCACCGGCTCCGTCGATCTCTCCCATTGGTTCTCCGCTCAGTGCCCGGTTTGCACCCAATCCTGCCAGTGCTCTTCAACAGTGCGGTAGTCCAGATCGAGATGACGCATTAAAATCGTTTCGGTCAGCTGGTGTCCGGACGCGGATATCTCCCGGATCACTTCAATTACATCCTCAATACTGAAAGATTCTACCATCCAGGCAACCATGCTTTCCGCCAGAATATACAGGTGATCTTCCAGGATGCTGCCCGTTTCCAGCCATCCTGAGCTGATATTGGACAGGGTCAGACTGCCGGCACTGTAAAGCTGAAACACGGCCCGAGCCGCGGAACGGATTTCATCAATGTGCCGGCGAATCACCCTTTTCTGGTACATGTCCGGCGGCAGCAGACCGCCGGCATCCAGATAAGAAAACACCACCCACTGGGCAAAACCTTCATCCAGCCAGCGGTTGTCGATGGAACTGGGATTATAGTGTCCTCCCGCGAAGAAAAGATGACTCAGTTCATGCAGCAGGACTGCCAAGATTTGATTCGGTTCACCGAGCGCTTCAGCATTAAAATACACTGCGCCGCGGCTGTAATGCGCATCCGGCATTTGAACCGACGAAAATGGGTAAACATCATTTTGGTAATGATACACGTACACCGGCAGTTTCGTCGGCAGATGAGTGGCTTCTGTCATCAGTTTCCCGAGTGCCCGTTCAATCGTAATATGTCCCATGACCAGACTGAAATCCCGGGAAACGGCTGTTAATGCCGGAAGTGCATCCATCACTTTTTCCTGAATAAATTCATTCTCCATGATGAAATGAAACCCCGGAATTACGGTTTCGCGGGTATCACTTGTACATATCATGATATAAGCACTGAATTCCAGCGGCACCCATTGATTCCGATCAGAGAAAATATCGATGCGCGGCTGGCTGATTCCACCGTTAAATTGGGATCTATCCAATACCAGCCGGAAGTCGAAATCCATGAAATTCAGGGCAAGTGCATTCCCGTACGGCTCTGCCAACAGAACATCATATCCCGCAGATTCGATTTTACTGCCAATATGATCCAGCTGAAATCCGGAAGCAAACTGCTCCGATGCCCAAGTGCAGGCTGCCATGGCACCTAAGCGCTGGTCATGATTCCGGCGGCTGTATTCCAGCCAGACCTGGGGATCATTTTCAGAGATGTTTTTCAGAAATTCAGAGGGTTCTTCCAAACCGCACCACACAGGCATCACCAAAAGCAGCATTGCATAATGCCAGAAGCCGGCTGTTTTAACAGACATCAGGTTTCCTCATCATCAGCCTGTTTTCGAAAAAACAGCGGTATCACTGACGGCAGAATGATCAGCGAAGTCAGCAGGCACATTCCAACACCGATAAACAGGGCCAGTCCGAGAGACCCGAAACCCCGATAAGTGGCAAAGACCAGTGAACCGAAAGACAGCATGGTCGTGAGACTGGTGATGATAATGGCCTTTCCGGTGGAACTGAAAATAGTGGGTATCCTGCCCGGTCCCTCCAGTTTGAAGCGATGAATAATATGAACTCCGTCATCCATGCCGATTCCCAGTATCAGGGGAATGGCCATCACATTCAGCAAGGTGATCTGAACCCCGGTGAGTCCCATGAATCCCACCATCCAGATAATGCCTGCCAGCAGAGGGATCATGGACAGCACAGCCAGCCGCAGCGATCTGAAATCAATCCACAGGAAAATGAACACCACCGCCAGCGTCAGCAGTGCAGCCCGTTGGCCGTCCTCGCCAATGATCTTGATCAGGACGTAAAACATGGGCGGAGTACCGGCAATGTGCTCCGAAACCTCCAGCAGTTCTGTCGTAAACCGCTCGAGATAGGCAATATTCCATACATCTCCTCGGGGATACGCGGAAATCAGATACCGGTCACCGGCGTCATTCAGAAACCGGTCCGTCACCGAACCCGGCAGGTCATCCAGCCGAATAAGCGCTGTGTCACTCATTGTCATTACCAGCTGCCGATAGGCTGATCCGAACTCCGAATTGAACTGTGACAGTCTGTCGGGATGAACAGCTTCATCACTCATCCGGTTGATCAGGTGCGTGATCCGTCCTTCTATCTCCGGCAGATCGGGATTCCCCACCAGCCGCGCAGCTTTTTCATCCACCATGTCCTGACCGCCGGCAAATGCCAGGTCCTGCATTTCAATGACATTGGCTTCCAGGCGCATCAGTTCTTCCAGCAGCCTTTCGTAATCCTGCAGATGAAAGTGGGCCTGAACCTGTTGATTCAGCATTTGATCGTGAATATCAGCCACCGCGGACTGACGAATCCGCTGATCCGTTTTGGTGGGCAGAAAATCACTGACGGACTCCACGTAGCTGATGCTGGACTGCTCCTTCAGCTGCTCCGTGAGCTGGTGGCTTTCCTCAACGGAGGCCGCCGTCATCATGGTCAAATCCGCCGACATATTGAATTTATCGATCAGCAGATCGTTCAGTCGGATGGACTCCAGCCCTTCCGGTTCCATGTTCAGATAATTGTAATCAAAGGTGACTTTTTTCATCGATAATGCAAAGAACGCCGTCACCGCCGCAATGGCTGCCAACGCACACGGCCAGCGCCGAAACAGGAAGCTGCCGACCAGCCCAACCGGACGATAGGCCACATCACGAATTTTACCTGGTGCCTTCCCGCGCTTCAGCCGGTATTTTTCCCGCAGCATCAGGAGCGTCGGCAGGGTGAACAATGTGGAAAGCATGATCATCAGCAGTCCGATCCCGTTGACCAGACCGAACTCTGATATCCCGGCACTGCGTCCGGTGGTCAGGGTCAGAAATGCGGCTGCGGTGGTCAATCCGCCGGTGATAATCCCACCGCCGACTTTTTCCAGGGTGGTAGTAATGGCTTTTTCCGGAGCCAGTCCCTTATGGATCATCTCGGAATACACCGAAATGATATGAATGGAAAAATCAATTCCCAATCCTACCAGAATGATGGCCATCATGGCCGTAAACAGATTCAGCTCCTGCACCAGAATCCAGGTCAGCCCCATGGCCCAGATAACCCCGATAACAAGATTGGTTACCGCCAGCAGCGGGGCAGAAACCATCCTGAATGTAAACATGTACAGCAGCAGAATTGCGGCCAGTGACAGCAGGGTCAGCAGCATGGAATCCTCCAGGGTAGCCACCAGTTCATCGCGGCTCAGGGCCAATGAGCCGGCGAGACCGACTTCCACATCGTACGCTTCCGCTGCCTGCTTCAGCATTTCCTCGAGACCGGTGATGGCAGGAATGTGAAATGAATGTTCCAGCATGGTGAAGGTGGGAATCACCATCATGATCAGTGTGGAACGGTCCGGTGAAATGAAATAGGGGGATCCCAGCGATACCGCCGTCGCAGCCTGAAATCCGAGCTCCGGAGCGGCTGTCCTGTCATAGAACGCCTGTTCGGTCAGTTCAAGCCAGTATTCCACCGCGTCCAGAAATGCCACTGCCGATCTCTCCTTCTGGATCGTGGATATTTTTTCCTCGGACTGGATGTATTCCTTCTCCAGGCTGTTATTCAGATTGGTGACAAAGGGCAGCAGGTTGGGATCGGAATAAATATCCTGCATGTTTTCCAAGTCATCCGGTTTTGTCAGCATCAACGCATGATGCCTGAGAAACTCCATCGGCTGCCGCAGATCAACCCGCTCAAAATACTGACCGCTGTACGGTACCCGTCCATCCTTCGCCAGTTCCAGAACATGCTGATGGGCCTTTCGGACATCCGCGGAACCATGCTGCGGAATCCAGGAATCCAGCTTCAGAATCTTCGGAGCCGTTTTTTCTGCAAAGGCCGTCATCTGATCCGTTTCGCCCTGAATCACCACGAAGACATTGGTGGCGCCGTTAAACTCCTCAAAAATATAGTTGAACTCTTCCACCATGGGATTGCCCGGCGGCAGAAGCCCGCTGAGATCCGTCACCATCTGCAGGCGCATTGTCAGCCCCAGAAAAATCACCGTCAAAAGCAGAATGAGGCCCGACATGCGCCAGGTGTAGCGGGCACACCATATTCCGATTATGTGCAATATTCTCTGTCTCATGTTTCTCCAAATAGAATGATTATATACAAATCGTTAACCGCAAGGAGCCAATTGGGAATTTCTATCATTATCATGCAGCACTGAAGTTTCCGTTATCCGCGGAATATTCCCAGCTTCAATAATCCAATTTCATCCTGCAGATCAGTCTCATGCGGCTTAAAAGTATGCCCTGATCCGTACTCTTGCACCATGCTCCTGGTAGCCGTACTCGCTGTCTTCAGATCCGGCAAACAGGTTCAGCCATCCCGTGACTTCAACATCATCAAAGGGTCTGACCGTTACCTGAGGAGACAGCAGAAAGCTTTCATCATCCAGATTGGCAATGAAACTGAATCCGGCATCCGTAATATCGGACCAGGGATACAGAGCGGTTAAAAACGCATAATTCCGGTTGATACTGTGACTCTGCCCTTCCAGATAGGACAGGTAGTCATTCAGGCCGGTATCCTCCGGTTTCGTTCCCAGTTCATTAACCAGAAACTCGCCCAGCACATACAGCGAATTGTCAAACGTGTAATCCGCACCCACAATGGTTTCCAGATAGAGGGAGTCGCCGTCCTGATCCAGCCGGTGCAGAACCAGCTCGCTTCGCATACCAATGTCTCCCGCACTCCCTTCCAGATTCAGGCCCAGTAAATCCCGTTCCCGACTCACTGCTCCCCAGGCGATGGACGTGGATTCACGGGGTGTCCGGGCATATACTGCGGAGCAGTCAAATGACCCCAGACTGCGCTTCAGCTGCCAGTAAATGGTGGACTGATCCCAGTCCTCACGGCTCTGGAATATTCCGGTAAGCGTCCAGCTGCTGCCGACCTGAAAATCACCGCGTACCGCCGGAACCCCGGATTGCTCATAGGTGGGATCCATCACATCTTTGCGGTTGAATACATCCGTGGGATTCCAGACATACCCCACGCCCGGTGATATCTGCTGGCGGCCCAGCGTCAGATCGAAATGCTCAAAATAGATTTCGAGGAAGGCATTGTCGATGAACAGATCGTCTTCGTATTTCACAAGCAGCTCCGACGGAACCTGGGAATCCGCCCAGTCCTCCGGAAACTGCAGCAGGGATTCATCCAGGAAATAAAAATAGTCAAATGTGGTTCGCCCATCGTAAAACCGGGCGATGAGATTGGCTCGAATACAGAAATGGTTCGAAGGCGCGGCATCCAGATCCACTCTCAGTTTGGAGTATCCGAAGCCGACCTCCCGGCCGGGGATTTTCACGACATCCTGCTGCGATTCGAAATATCCGTAGATGTCGTTTCCGGTAAATGCCGGTGACATAAAAAGAATAAAGATCAGCCACCACGGTTTCGGACGTATCATGACTGTCTCCGCTATTTGATTTTTTTCAGGTTACGCTCAGAGAAAAACTCGCGTTCATATTTAACGTTATACGTTACTTCCTTGTACACCATGCTGGTTTGGGTCTGATCCAGATGATTTTCCATGATCATCGTAAAAGCAGTGAGGATACCTTCCACTTCCCGAATATCATCCAGCAGCAGGGATTTCTGGTGGTTGCCCTTGTCATCGAAGTAATCGATTTTCAACGGAAAATGATCTTCATCCCGCACCCAGATAATCATCTCGGAGTAGGAGACATCATCAGATACCGCGCTGAGGATGAGGGCGGTGCAGGGTGTGCTGCTGATGTTTTTCCGTTCTCCAATCAATGGTTCGTAATTCGTTTTCCAGACATCCCCGGTGCCCATGTCCTCGTAGGTGAAATCCGAGCCTTCAAACTTCTGCTTTTTCGCATGGGAAGCCAGTTTCCGCACCCGTTTCGTGCGGTGATTGTAGTTCCAGATGTTGTCGGAAAAATCCGTGGTGAGAATGGCATTGTTTTTCAGCCGGGAGGGATTCCGGTAGCGCATGATTGACATCTCACCGCTGAAACCGGTGTACACATCATATTCCAGTTCCCGGGTATCGCCTTTGGTGGTCACGATGGTCTGAACCATGATTCCCTGCGAAAATTCCGGATTCATGATATCCAGCACATCATCCAGCAGCTGCTCGGCCGGTGAGGTCTGAGAGAAGGCGAATATGAAAAGACAGATTGCAGGCAGCAGGCGTTTCATGCTAAGTCTCCTTGTCTGAATAATTCACGGTTAATCCTTGCGTGGGCCATTTACGACCCCTCATATCCTGTTGTCACGAGGTGTCATGAATCAATCCGGCGTGCAGTATTTTCCCAGCAGAAAGTCCCGCATTTCCGTGAGAGGGTAGTTTTCCTGATTCATGAGAAAGTGGAAGAAAATGCCGTCAATGGCCGCGCCGAATAGCAGTGCCTCATACCGGGGATTGTTAACTCCCTGCTGGTCGAACAGGCTTTCCAGAAACTGAAACTGTTCGCTGTGCAATTGGGTCAGCATCTCCCGAAACTGGTCAAACACCACCGGCCGCATGATGAGAGAATAATACAGTCGCCAGAACACCGGATCGTCAGTAACGGCCTGGAAGATGCGGTGGATTTCCACTGACAGAATTTCCTGGGGGGCGAGATCACCGGAGGGCGGCTGCATCAGATTTTCGATCTGGTTAAAGCCATTTTTGACAATAGCTTCCAGCAGTTCAGCTTTACTGGTGTAGTAATTATAAATCAGTCCTTTTGAAATTTTCGCGGCTTTGGCGATCTGATCAATACTGGTCTGGTTGTATCCCTGATTGCTGAACAGTCGCAGACTGGTATCAAGAATCATTTCCCGACGGCTGCGGCGAATTTCTTCAAACTGGGCTTCTGAACGGGGCATTGGGTCTCCTTTTGACCGACTGACCGGTCATAATTCAAATATTCATTGACTGTTCGGTCAGTCAAATATAGGGAGTGTTGGATAACATCACCAAAAAAAGAATCGGATTTATTTTGGCAACTGCTGAATTGTCAGCAAGTGAGATGAAAATGGAACAGAAAAAAATCCGTTACATCAGCCGGATTCACACTGTGGTTTTTATACCCGAAAATCTGGTGAATCAGGAATAAACCGTATCCAGAATTGCTTCAGGATGTCATACAGGAATACCGCACATAATGGGTCATTTTCTTTCAACCTGACCCGCATATTTCACGAGAATCTTGATGCTAACCCGAATATTTCATGAGAATATCTATGCGTAAATTGCTTCGCATTTTCCGAACGATGACGGATCTGCTCAATTCTACAGCATCCGTCAGAAGACGGATTAAAAACCCGCCAACTGGCGGATTCAAATCTCTTCGCAAGCGTTGCATACTCAACCGGCGCCGCCATCTCATTTTGAAACCTCATGAAACATCCGGGCTAAAATCATCCTTCGCATATCGCAAACCATTCTTCCAGCTCCGCTGCCAAATCCGCTTTATGTGAGTCACCGCACCAACTGGAGTCAATGCTGTTCAGCATCAGCTGTTTCAGCTGTTCCCGGGACAGGTCGAGGCCGGTCACCAGCTCCTGAAGTTCCGTGTTCAGATCGTTGTTGAACATGGCCGGATCATCCGTGTTCACCGACACAAGCATACCTGCTTCCAGAAATGCCTTCACCGGATGGCGGTTCAGTGCAGGCACCACATTGGTGCAGACATTGGAGTGGGGACACATCTCAACCGGCAGCCGGGAATGAATCAGCTGTTTAACCAGCGACGGATCCTCCGCTGCCCGGGTCCCGTGCCCGATCCGGTCCGGCTGCAGTTCCGATACGGCCTCCCGAATACTCTCCGGACCGGCGCCTTCCCCGGCATGCACCGTTGTTTTCAGACCGGCTTCCCGGGCTTGCCGAAAAACACCCCGATACGCACCCGGCGGGAAATCAAATTCGCTGCCGCCCAATCCAATCCCGATGACGCCCTGATTCCGTACTTCCAGAATTTCCTCCAGCCAGCGCTCTCCCTGCACCGGACCGAAATCCCGAATCAGGTCCACAATCAGTGCAGCGGTTCCGGCCGGCCGACCGGCATCCATCCCTGACCGGATTGCTTCTATTATCCGCGGCACCTTCAGACCTTTGTCCTGGAAATCCCCCGGAGAAATGAACACTTCCGCATAACGGATATTCTGCTGATCAAGGTACGAGCTGAAATGGCGGGCGATGAACTCAAAATCCTCATATTCCCGCAGGAAGCGGTTCTTCCAGACCCAGGTGTCAATAAAATGGGGAAAATCCCGGTAGCGGAATTTTTCGCGCAGCCGATCGATGGAATCCATACCTGGCGGGCAGCCGTATTTTTGTACCAGCTCCCACAACGCGGCAAGGGGGATGGCCCCCTCCAGATGCAGATGGATTTCCGTTTTGGGCATTCCTGAAATGAATGGGGTGTATTGGCTCATTGTCTCTTTCCATTTATGTTATTACCAGTAATATATTATTTCCCGGTTCTGATTGTATCCCAAAATGACTGCAGGATTTGATGTAAATTTTTCCCGTTGAAACTGGTTAAATTTATAAAATTCAATAAACTGAATAATCACAGTTGTCATTCACAGAAAATCTGACCATCATTCTCCTTTCCGCATTCAGCCGCGGACTGGGACTGCTGCCCCGCTCCCGTGCTCTGACACTGGGCAGTGCATTGGGCGCACTGGCATGGCACTGCATTGTAATTCGAAAGAAAACCGCCATGGCAAATCTGCAGTATGCCTTTCCCGACTGGACTGCTCATCAGGTGAGAATCACCGCCCGGCACTGTTACCGGCATTTCGGCCGGGTGATGATGGATTTTCTGCGCTGTGATGCCCGCCCTGCCGGTGACCTGGAAGCTTTTGTTTCTTTCACCGACGAATCAATCGATCTGCTGAAAGCCCATCGCGGCGGACTGATATTTACCGGCCATTTCGGCAACTGGGAGATGATCATCCAGGCCCTGGGACTCCATGAAATTCCGTTTTATCCAGTGGCTTATGTTCAGAAAAACGCCGGTGCCCATCGCTTTTTCACCCAGCTGCGGGAAAAAACCGGCTCCACCGTGATCTTTCGGGAGGAGTCCGCATTGAAGATGGTCCGTTTAATGAAAAAGGGCTGGCTGGGTCTGGCCAGCGATCAATATGCCGGAAAAACAGGGATTCGCTCTCAATTTTTCGGTCGTTCTACATCCACCCCTGCCGGCGGTGCTCTTTTCCATATTAAAACGCAGGCCCCCATGCTCTATTGTTCATGCCGAATGACATCTGAAGGACACTATCAGATTCAAGCCCGCCCGATCCAGCCGCAGCCTCTGAGTACAGACAAGGAATCAGCCGTCCAGGATATCGTTCAGGAATACTCAAACCTGCTGGAAGCCGACATTCGCCGTCATCCGGAACAGTACTTCTGGTTTCACCGGAAATGGAAAAAGAAATGATCTATCCTGCAAATGACAACCACCTGAACACCGCCTGTGAGCTGCTGGAGGCCGGGGAAGTCATCGTCTGTCCGACCGATACCCTATACGGATTCAGTGCCGATGCAGCCAATTCAGCGGCTATCACCCGGATTGCCGAAACCAAACAACGGGCTCAGCCGGCCAGCATTATGGTGGCAAACGCGGCGGAAATCCACCGGTACGGAATCCTTCCTGCAGCTGCGGAGGAGGAAATCCGCAAGATTCTGCCCGGCCCGTTTACCATCCTGATAAGGAAAAGCCCGAATGTATTGCCGGACAATCTGACACTGAATTCACCACTCATTGGAATTCGCATTCCCGGTCTTAAATTTGTACTGCGGCTGACACAAAAATTTGGCCGGCCCATCGTTACCACCAGCGTGAACCGCCACGGTGAACCGGCATTAAACAATATTGAGCAGATAACAGAACAGTTTCCCGACATCCCCGTTTTTCGGGATACAGAACGGACAGGTAATTTGGCATCCACGATCATTGATTTTTCACAGACACCCCCAAAGGTTGTGCGTCAGGGCAGCCGAAAATATCCGGTATGAAATCCTATCTGCGCATCCTGAGTTTTGTCAAGCCGTACAAATACCATTTCGGACTGGCCATCCTGGCATCCCTGGTGTACGTGCTGATGAATTCCGCATCGGTCTGGATGGTGGGTTCGCTCCTCAGCAACATTATGATCCCGGAATCCGGTTCGGAAATGGTGCAGGATATTCCCGGAAGTGCATCCCTGAATGATCAGCTTAAGCTGTGGACCCGGGATCTGGTGGGCGGCGGAACAAGGGCGGATCAGCTGCAGCGGCTGTGCATCATGCTGGTCATTGTTTTCCTGTTCAAGAACATCGCGTTTTACATCAACCGGATTTTCCTGGAGTTTGTGCAGAACCGGCTGATCGTGGATATTCGGCTGGCTCTGTACAAACATATCCAGATTCTGCCTCTGTCCTTTTTCGACAAAAACAAAACCGCTGAACTGCAGTCCATTTTCCTGCGGGATGTTGACATGATGCGCTCCACCTTTAACGCCAGCATTCAGAAACTCCTCATTGAACCGCTGAACATTTTGATGTTTCTGGCACTGCTGTTCATCATCAGTGTTAAGATGACGCTGATGATCCTCGTCGTGCTGCCGGTTTCAGGCTGGTTCATTTTCAAGCTGGGACAGAGTATCCGCCGCAAGGCCCGCCGCAGCAGTGTCCAGATTGCAGGTGTGATGAATATTCTGCAGGAGACACTGCAGGGGATGCGCATCGTCAAGGCCTTCTGTACAGAAAAACTGGAGTTAAACCGTTTCATAGCCGAGAACAACAAATTTTTTAAACTGATATTCCGCCAGGCGCGGTTCAGCGCCATGAGCACTCCGGTGAATGAAATGATCGGCGTAAGCATCGGGGTTTTTCTGCTGTGGATCGGTGGATTGGAGGTGCTGCAGGGCAGTGGTCTGACACCGGAAGATTTTATCCGTTATATCCTGCTGCTGTTTGCTATGCTGCAGCCTGCCAAAGAACTGGGCAATGTGAATGCCAAGATACAGGCCGGTATGGCCTGCGCCGAACGGGTGTTCAAAATTCTGGATGTGAAGTCCAACCTGCTGGACCGTCCGGACGCCCGCACTCTTCCGGGATTTTCGGATTCCATTGAATTCCGGAATGTATCATTTCAGTATGACTCCGCTGACATTCCGGCTCTGGAGGATGTGAGTATTCGAATTCGGCGCGGTGAAATTGTTGCACTGGTGGGACTCAGCGGTGCCGGGAAAACCACCTTTGCCGATCTGGTCCCCCGCTACTACGATGTTACTGCCGGCAGTATCCTCATTGACGACACGGATATCCGCGATGTCACCATGGAATCGCTGCGCTCACTCATGGGAATTGTAACCCAGGAAACCATTCTGTTCAACGACACCGTTGCGGCCAACATCGCCTACGGTGCGCTGGATGCTTCGCCGGAAAAAGTACACCGGGCTGCCGACAATGCCCACGCGTTGGGATTTATCAATCAGATGCCCGATGGATTTGACACGATGGTGGGTGAAAAAGGCTCCCGACTGTCAGGCGGACAGCGGCAGCGCATCTCCATTGCCCGGGCCATTGTGCGCAATCCGGAAATTCTCATTCTGGATGAAGCCACCTCCGCGCTGGACAGCGAAGCGGAACGGAAAGTTCAGGCCGCCATTGACACCCTGGTGCAGGACCGCACAGTGATCGTCATTGCCCACCGGCTGTCCACCATCATGAAATCGGACCGCATTGTGGTTCTGGATCAGGGACGGATCCTTGAAACCGGGACCCATCAGGAACTGCTGGCTGCCAATGGCCGCTACCGTCAGCTGTACGATCTTCAGTTCCGTTCGGAGGAGGTGTGAACACCGCCGTAATCGTCGCCGGCGGCACCGGACAGCGACTGGCCGCAGACCGGCCAAAGCAGTTTCTGACTGTCGGCGGCCGGGAACTGCTTGGTTATTCCATCGACCGGTTCCAGCAGCATTCCGTTATACATCACGTTGTCCTGGTCTGCCACCGGGACTGGCTGGATCACTGCCGCTCATTGTATTCTGAAATTATCCTCACTGAAGGGGGAACCACTCGGCAGGACAGTGTCCGTGCCGGTTTGAAAGCCTGCCCTCACGGCACCCGGAATGTTTTTATCCATGATGCTGCCCGTCCCTTTGTCTCGAATCGAATCATATCTGAATGTTGTGCGGCCCTGAACGACTGGGATGCGGCGGTCCCGGCAATGCCCCCCGTGAATTCTCTGATACAGATACAGAACGATCAGCCCGCATTTCTGGACCGTGCAGGCATTCGGGCGGTACAGACCCCCCAGTGTTTTCGATATGAACTGATCTGCGAAATCCTCAGAAAAAATTATCAGGGCAGTGATGAATTGGGGGTGGCGCTGCGGGAAATTCCTGATCTGAAATGCCGGCTCATTGACGGATCGGACCAAAATTTCAAGATAACCACTGACCTTGATCTCAAACTGGCAAAACTGATCGCCGCGGATTGGAAACCATAATGGATATTTCGGTCATCATCGCCCACTATGACCCGGGGAACCACTTCCAATGCCGGGAGTCGTTTGAGCGCACCCTGGCTGCCGTGTCCAGCCAGTCCCGGGGATTTGATGCGGAAGTCATTATTGCCGATGACGGCAGCCCTTCACACCGCGAACTGCTGCAATACAGCGATACAATTCTGGATGCAGCCGGACGGCAGGTTTTTTCGGTCTCCGGAGAAAAGCTGCAAATGTGGCTGGCAAAACAGGGACTGCCTGAGCAGGCGGCAAGCCGCTGGCTGTATCTGCCGAAGGAACAGCAATGCATGTCCAAGGCCCGGCTGGCCAATGCGGCGGTGAATACGGCTTTATCGGAAAAGCTGCTGTTCCTGGATGACGACAATTATTTCCTCTCCAATAATTCCATATCCGCCCTGTTGGAGCTGATGGCGCGATATGCCCTGGTGGTGGGTCAAATTCAGGATGTTTCCGGTCACTGGCGATCCTGGGAAAGCCACCGCGTTCAGGGCACCACGCTTGCAGTGGAAAAATCTGCCCTGATTGAAGCCGGAGGTTTTGGTGCGTGGACGGAAACCGTTTCCAGCGGTGTGGATTCAGACCTGTGGTGGAAGCTGTATCACTATTTCAAAAAGCATCCGGAACTGAAAGCATGTTTCACGGACCGCATACAGACCATTGACAGCTGCAGCAAGCGCTGGCGACCCTTTATCCGACAGTTTTTCAGACACCGGGCGGTAGCCAGAGAATTCAACCGTCAGCACCAGTGCCGGAACTACCGCAGCACCCGTTTGAATCCATCCCGGGACAAATCACTCTGGATGGATAATCTTTGCACCCAAACCCGTAACTAACGGACGGAGCCGTTGCACATATGATCATTTCAGCCCCTCAGAAATTTCCATGGCCGGACGAGCCGGCGGTTTTTGTCATCACCCGGACTCATAATCGTCCGAAAGAATTCAAAATCTGCCAAGAATCTCTGCTGAAACAGACGGTGCAGCCGTTCTGGATCATTGTTTCAGATGATCCCGCCGATCACTATATTCACGACAGCGCTCTGCCCCATCTTGCCATTCAGGTAAAATACCGCCCGCACCGTTGGTGGATACGCCACAACAATCCCTTCCAGGATTACTATAATGATGCACTGGCACAGATTCCTCCCATGGGGCATGTCTATTTTCTGGATGATGACGATGTGCTCGTGGATGAGACC
>CAZGNZ010000012.1:0-96770 GCA_964527215.1 uncultured bacterium
TTGTCAAATTATGGCGTAGTTCAACCCAGATTTATAAGCTGGTGAATTAATCAGGCTAATTAACTTGACGACAAAGTCGATAATCTGACCAGATTTTTGGGAAACTACTTCTCGGTTTATTCCCGGTATGCCGGGTGATTTGCTAACAATGCGTTTGCTGTCGGCAATAGAGCGGTGCTTATTTTGAGTCTCGTTTGGAAGCATTTTAAATTTATATATTTTCAATAAGTACCGCGCATCCTATTCCTTTTATAGCCGATACGCGCCCAACAGATGCAGATTGTATTCAAGAGACATCCAAATTAACAATCCGGGTCAACTGAGTATCAAACATAAACTGATTTACAGCGGATTACTCATTCTTTGCTTTCTATTGTTGTATGGATTGATTGGGGCCTTTGTGAATAGGCTCCAATCAAGAATTTATTCTGAATTCGCTGATGACCGCGACATAGAAGTGAATCAACACGCTGTTTCTAAATTCGATAGGATTTTTCTCACCCCTTTCAACTCGGAAGTTTGGATTCAGAAACCGATGTTAGAATTAAACCTTAAAGATTACGGTTCAGCGGAACTGGCTTGGTTCAACTGTTCAGTGCAGCTGTCGTTAGAAATTTAGCCCGAATATTTCATGAGAAATCTATTCCGATGATGGATCTGATCAATTCTACAGCGTTATACTCGAAAAATGTTCTCAACGTACTGTCCAGTACGATTTCACTCATTTTTCTTCATATGCCTTGTAGAATCAATACATTTTCATCATCTCATTGCGAAGTCTCATGAAATATCCGGGTTAGGTAAGAAATGAACATTGAGTGTTCAGTAAAAAAAATAACAAACGTGTCGGTGCGTCTCAGAGCACCCCGCAGCACACTGGCATGAAAGTTAGCGCATCAGATGGAGCACAGCTGCGTAGCCATCAAGAGAAAATGTTTCAATTTCAAAGGAACGAATGAATATGCCCACTTCTGACTGGATAAACCCCTTTAATCATAACCCAGTCACACCACTTCTGGAATCGGGAAATGTTGCCGTCGCGTACTTTGTTCAACGAGATTTGCTTGATGAATCCGTTGGAGGTATTTCCACACTTTGGGAATTACAGGACGTGAAACACATCATCAAACGACAAAACGCCACAGGGTACTGGAAGTCGAAATCTGCCAATAAGAAGAAACACCCCGCCCAAAACTATGATCTGTTAGAAACGTATCGACAGACCAATATTTTGGTAAATATGTATGGTCTGACTCGAGAACATCCCAGCATGGAAAAAGCCGCCGAATACCTATTTTCATGTCAGACCGAAGAGGGGGATATTCGTGGTATTATCGGTGAGCAATTTGCCCCGTATTATAATGGGATCATTGCATCTAACCTCAATCGGGCTGGATATGCTGACGATCCTCGAGTGGAGCGCATCATGCGGTGGCTGCTGACAATGCGACAGCATGATGGGGGCTGGGTAATAGGAAGTCCCGGTTGCTTGGGCCGCTATTCACACGAAGAACGTGATGCCCTCACCACCCAGTTTGTCGGTACTAAACGGGATTTCGATCGTGACCAACCCTGTGGACATGCTGGGACCGGGATGGTGCTTCGAGCGTTTGCCACCCATCCTGTGTATTGCCGCTCCAACGAAGCGACACGAGCGGCGGTCCTGTTAGCCAATGCCCTCTTCGAAAAAAACACGCATAGTTCCTATAAACATCCTGACAACTGGGTGCGCTTCCAGTATCCCACTTGGTGGACCGATCTCATTTCCGCCCTTGATTCGGTCGCGCTTATTGGACTCCCCCCAGACCATCCCAAAATTGCTCAGGCCCTGAGATGGTGCATTGAACACCAACTGCCAACGGGATTGTGGAAACACTCCTACTCGAACATTCATCGAACCATTGAAAACGAGAAAACGCGTGAACTGAAGTTGTGGATCAGTCTTGCCATATTGCGTCTGTTCAAAACCTTTGGATCAACCAATGTTGCACGCCAGAGCATGTGGTCATGACATCGATGAGTCAATGACCCCGAAAAACTATCATCGTTGGTGTCCAGGAAACCCCTCTGAATGCAGGGCGGGGGGGTATTCAGATATTAGTCCGGATATTTAATGATATTGATGCTCAGTTAACCCTGCAACCCGTTACTCTGACTAATTTGGAAATTTAAAATTACTCTGATTTTATTGATCAACCTGATCTTGAGTTTCGATTAACATTAATTCAATATCAGTGACGAGTGTCGGTGTCGATTAAATTACACATACAATCGATGATATCATCTCTGTAACTCGATAGGCGGCAGTCGAGTCATCAGATCATGTAAAATATGCAGAGAAGCTGCAGTCGGAAATCAGTATGCTTAATGGTCTTATTGGGAAGTTTATTGTTTAAATTGCGGCTCTGAAAAAAATCCACGAATTTATCCTGTAACTTCAGTGAAAAATTGCAGAATGAGAAACAGTCCAAGACACAAACCCTTCCAGGCTGGATGGTCGGATTTCAGCAATTCTTGCAATATTGAGGTCATTTACAACAAAGTCCGAAAATCCACCGTGCTGGGTGTCATTCGCCAACACATGTTACGCAGTGGATTTTCAATAACAACCCCGTATTCCTTATCATCGAGTCAAAAAAAAATAGTTGCGGGATCAGAAAGATCCGTTCTCCCATCTGGTGAGGTGCTTTTTATTTTACCCAGTCATTAATTGTTTTTGACGGATGTGGTTATGCGGTGAAAATACTAGTTGTTTCAGGTAATATTTATCGCGTAAAGTTACTGCTCCGCTATCGGTCTGTAAAGGCCGCAAAGAGGCATTTGATTTTTGATATTGATTATTCGCGGAAGGTTCTCAGGATAGATTCCTGATGACCTGCCAGGTCCCAAAAAGATTAAAAAGTTGCGCTGTTTGGGCTGTTTTTTGAAACTCAAATAAACCTCTATGGTTGGAAGCGCCATTAGCTCAGTTGGTAGAGCAGTGGACTCTTAATCCATTGGTCCGGGGTTCGAGCCCCTGATGGCGCACAGAAGGTTTTTGATGACTCCGTAGCTCAGTCGGTAGAGCAGTGGCCTTTTAAGCCATTGGCCGTGCGTTCAAATCGCACCGGAGTCACAGAAAAATCCCCGCTGAAGAATGATTCGGCGGGGATTCTTGTTTAATGCAGGATTGTGTCTGGGTTATTCAGCGATTGAAATCCAACTCCGTCCAGACTGAGTCGGCGATTGCTAAAACGGATTAATCAGTGAGAACCGGACATACTGCACCGGATCCGTATCATTATTATCCCATTCCTTGATTTCCTTGGCTTCACCTATCCCAATATAAAAGAGGGGCGAACCGCCTATCTGCAGCGCCACCCGTGCTTCATAACCGGCAGTGGTAATGAAGTCGTCACTGATGCTGTCGGAAAGCGGATCGAGATTGTCTGAATCCAACTGTGACGAAAATTCACTCAGCTGACTGTCCGATGACCAGGAGTTGCCGAAATCTGAGAAAAGCACAGCGCTGATTCCGCCAATGGAGATACCCAGAATGTCAACCGGGAAACTGTCCAGCAGGGGGTACCGGAATTCAGCCGATCCGAATACCAGCCGATCTCCGAGACGATATTTGTCGTATCCGCGGATGTTGTGGTTTTCCGGCAGGCCAAAAGTGCCTGCACTGCCGGGGCCGTATATGGCAATATCATTGCTGATACCCAGATATTCCTGATTCGGAATTCTGTCACCATCCAGGGCAAGCCCCTTAAGCCGAATGAATCCGGCAGGTTTCCCTAAGCCGATATTGATAAAGGAATCAAAGGTATACTTCTGATAAGTGAAATCACCAAACACCGATTCATCAGAAAACTCACCTGTGAACCGCAGTCCGAATCCGTTGCCCGGCAGGGAATTATTCAAGCGGTGGGGACGCCGGCTGACCCAGGTGTACTGCACAAAAAATTTGCCCTCATCCCCTTCTTCGGGGGGAAGCAGCACATCATACTCGTGGTCAATAAATTCATCACCTTCATAATCATCCAGACCTTCAAATTCCCGTTTATGTCCGCCAAATCCAAGATTCAGGCTTCGGGCGGAACTCATGTGCTCGCCGGAGTACATGGGTATGCTGCACCAGATATTGCCGCCATTAAAAACTTCCCATAATCCGCTGTCGCTGTCATCGTAGAACCGGAATGTCCAATTGACATTATGATAGTAGTTGATTCCCCAGAGCGGTCCATGCTCGGCATTGGTGTAGGATAACAGATAAAACGGAGTTTCAAAATCCCAGGTCGTTCCGCCAACGAACTGAAAAACGTGCTTTCCCAGCGCATCTGTCCAGGCAGTCATACCGAACAGGACATCCAGCGGAAGGATAAACGATGTCATGTGTTTGGGATATTTATAGAACCGGTATTTCTCAGGTGCGCTGGCAGACACCATCTTGATATCCTTCAGTGCCGGCAGTGGGTCGTCTGGCCGTTTAATTTTCCAGGAAGTGTAGGAATCCCGAAGATTCAGGGGAGCGGTCGTGGTTTTCCGATCTGGATCCACATAAACAATCCGGACCGAATCCACGTCCTGCAGTGTGGATGCAATAATGGTTTCCCCGTTCGGTGTCCACTGCGCGCTCCAGACTGCATCACCGACATCCGTAATCTGTTCGGAATGGCCCGTGGCGAGATCAACGGTATGCAGGTTGGGAGTCAAGCCCTTGTGGGAAGTATAGGTGATCCGGGACCCGTCGGGATGCCACACCGGGAGGTAGTCCACTTCCGGATTCTTGGTCAGCCGGGTCATTTCGCTGGTGGCGAGATTCAGGACCGTAATATCCGTATTCCCGTCACTTGCGGCCAGACCGAACGCAATAGACTGACCGTCAGGCGACCACATGGGTGTCAGAATTTGAACATCATCCTCAAATTTGGTCAGCTGCGTCAGGTTGGTTCCATTGGGAGTGATGCTGAACAGATTCGATGTGCTGTTCCGGTGGGCGACAAATACAATGGACTGACCGTCAGGCGACCAGATGGGATAGGTCGCACGCTGGTTTTGGGTGAGCCATCTTGACCGCCCGGTCTCAGTATCCATAATTTTGATATCAAAAAGAATTGAGCCGTGATCACCCCGGTGCGATTTCGCGTAAACCAGCTGACTGCCGTCAGGAGACCAGTTCAACGCACTGTGAAAAGAACCGTAATCCTGTTCCTCTTTTTCAAAGCGCAGCTTAGTCGGTTTATCCTCGTTTTCTCCATTATCAGAGTTGTTTCTGAGACCCAGCTTCTCCAAAAGACCCGAGGAGTTATCATCCGAAACAGGTTCCAGCTCAGCAATAAAAAGTGACTGGTCAAACTGATCGTTGTCATCCTGTCCGACCATTGCCAGTTTCAGACTGTCCGGGGCGAATCTGAATCCGGATGTGTGAGATATCGGAAGCGAGGCCACGGATCCGATATCCTTGAAATTTTCTTTCTGGGCGCGGTAGCCGTAAAAACTGGTATTCATGGTTCGGCGCCATTCTTCGTTAAACTGGGAAACGCTTTGTCCGGTGTATTTCTTGAATGCTTTTTTGAAATCCGGAATTCCGGCCTTGTTTCGATACTGAAGAATATTCACGATGGTTGAGTCGCCGTATTTGTCGGCAAGCAGCAGAACCTTGCTGATCCCGTCGTGGTGAATATCCATCTCATCTAAACTGTTCTTGATTACATGGGTTTTGTGTGTCAGCTCGGACCGATACGGCCGCCAGCGTTCCGTATAATATTCTGCCAAACCTTCCACCATCCAGCCCGGGACACCGCTGAACAGAAATCCAAATGGATTTGGAATCCAGGATTTGATGGAATGGAAAAATACAATGTGCTGAAGTTCATGGGAGAGAACCTGGTACAGCCACTTCTCATCCTCCAGCCAGATGGCGGCATCATTCTGATCAACCCAGATAAAAGTTTGCGATGTCCACATCGCATAACCGTTCATGATTTCATCCTCGGCAGTAAAGACAACATCGATGACCGGAGTGGATTCGATTCCCATCTGCTTCAGCAGAACCGGGTAAACTGCCTCGGCAATGGATGCTCCTTTCTGGGCAATCTCCTCAATTCCGTTGTGATAATGGACGCGGTAATGTTCCGTTTTAATGGTGAACCAGTCCAGTTCGGTGTGAACACTGCCTGTCCAAAGCCAGGGGCCCTGGCCGAGACAAAAACCGGTCAGCAGAAGCCCTAAAAACAGAACCTTGATCTGTGCAGCAGTCATTGTGAATTCCTCCTGAATTGTGCGTTAAATTCATAATTCGGATTTAAAATTCCCGAGCAGTCATAATAATCGTTTAAAAAACATAAAATTCAAATCCCGGTAAACCAGTTTTGGACCACCGGCGTGACCCCGTTAATAATGAACTGAACAGAGATAACAATGAGCAGCAGTCCCATAATGCGCTGAGTAATCCTCATTCCGGTTACGCCCATGAGGCGTGTCATGTATCTGGCGCTGTACAGTACAATGCACGTAACCGCCATGACGGCCGAGATAGCAAGATAGATATTCATGGAATGGAAAAGGTTGTCACTTTCCGATGAAAGAATCATTACCGAAGTAATGGCACCGGGTCCGGCGATCAGAGGTACACCGATAGGCGTAATGGATACATCCTCCTTTGCCTGGGCTTCCGCTTCTTCCTGGGGGGTGGATTTCGTTCTGGGAACCTTGGAATCAAGCATCTGGATGCCAATCCGGAAGAAGAGTATCCCGCCTGCAATTCGAAATGCTTCAATGGTAATGCCGAAAAAGGCAAAGATCAGTTCGCCCATGACCGCGAATATCAACAGCGTTATCGTTGCGGTCAGGCTTGATTTCAACGCAATGCGGGATTGTTCAGCTCGGGGATAATCCTGAACCAGTGAAAGATACACCGGAGTCAGACCAACAGGATTTATCAGAGAAATCAATGTGGAAAACGCAAAGATGAAATGGGTGAAGGATTCCATTCTACATGCGTTCTGGAGCCGTGATTCCCAGAACGTTGAGTCCGTTGCGCAAGGTAATCTGACACGCCTGAACCAAAACGAGTCTGGCAGATGTGAGTTCGGCATCATCGGAAATCACTCGGAAATGGGCATAGTACCGATGAAACTCAGCCGCTGTATCGTTCAGATAATTGATGATCTGCTGAGGTTCCAGAGTCTCCAGTGCTTTCTTGATAACATTTGGAAATTCTAGGAGTTTGCGCGTAAGGGACAGTTCTTCCTCCAGTGTCAGCAGATTCAGATCGGCAGATTCATCCAGTTCGATTTCCAATGCTTCCGCCCGTTTCAGAATATTGCACAGCCTGGCATGGGCATACTGGAGATAATAAACCGGATTTTCATCGGATTGGTCCTTCGCCAGGTTCAAGTCGAAATTCAGATGTGAATTCATGCCGCGCATCAAGAAGAAATACCGGACAACATCTGCTCCAACCTCGTCTGTCAGTTCATCCAGCGTTACGAAATTGGCTTTGCGGGTGGACATTTTCACCTGTTCGCCGTTTTTAATGATGGTCACAAACTGGTGAATGAGTACACGAACCTGTGATTCGTCATAGCCAAGAGTTTTGAGAACTGCCAGAATATCGGGAAACGTATCGATATGATCGGTTCCGAATACATCCACAATCAGATCAAATCCCCGGTCAAACTTGTTGACATGGTAGGCCATGTCGGGCAGCCTGTAGGTCGGTTCACCGGAACTTTTCACCAGCACCTTATCCGATTCTCGGCCAAGGCGGGTGGCTTTCAGCCATAGTGCGCCGTCCTTGCTGAATGTCAGCTGCTGTTCTTCCAGGCGCTCGAGAATGCGGTCGATTTCCTGGTTCTCGTACAGTTCATGCTCGTTGAAGAAGGTGTCGAATGTCAATCCCAACCGACCCAGAGCACGTTTGATATCGGTAAAAATGAATGCTTCCGCGCTGTCCCTGAAAACCGGATCGTCCGGATGATCTGCTAATTCTGTATGATACTTTTCATAGACGGATTTGGCAATGTCGCGGATATAGTGGCCCTGGTATCCATCTTCCGGAAACTCGATGGATTTCCCACATAATTCGCAGTAACGGGCATACACGGACTGCGCAAGAAGCCGCATCTGCCTGCCGGCATTGTTAAAATAGTATTCCCGCTGGACTGTAAAGCCGTTCCATTCCAGGATATTGCTGATGGTATCTCCCAGCATCGCTCCTCTGCCGTGCCCGACAGTGAGGGGGCCGGTTGGGTTTGCACTGACAAATTCCACCAATGCCCGTTTGCCGTACCCGACTGAACTGCGACCGAATTTTTGATTGGCGGCAAGAATATAAGGCAGCTGTCCGGCAGTGATTCCCTGGTTGATTTTAAAATTGATGAATCCCGGAGGTGCTGTGTCCACCGACTTGAAGAAACCGTCGCTGTCCTGACGCAGGAGCGTTGAAACGATTGCGTCCGCAATGTCAAGCGGGGGACGTTTCAGCGTGCCGGTCAGCTTCATTGCCGTATTGGTTGCAAAATCTCCGTGCTCCGGATGCCTGGGCGCCTGAACCTGGATGTTTTCAGAGGGATACTCCAGTGATTTAAGCGCTTTTTCAATCCTTAAGATCAGCTGCTGCTTCATCATCATCGTCTTTCACTTCAATGGTTTCACCGTCCGCCCATAATCTCTCAAATCCGTAAAAACTTCTCATTTCAGTATGAAAAATGCAGGCAATAACATCGTAGTAATCCATCAGCACCCACTGCAGGTTCTGGTAGCCCTCAATGTGCGAAGGCCTGATGCCTTTTTTCCGAAGTACATCATCAATATGATCGGTAACGGCCTGGGTCTGCGGATCAGATTCCGAGCTGCATAAGACAAAATAATCCGTGAAGGATGCTATTTCCGTCACGTTGATAATTTTAACGTTCAGCGCTTTTTTGTCCAGCATTAATTCCGCAATATAATTTGCCAGATTCGCACCATCTGTATCATTTGAGGCTTCAGCCATGATCCCTGCCTTATGCAATTTTAGGAATTGAAGGGTGTCCGTCGTCAAATCGGGTGATTATGAATTTCCCCAATTGATTAATTTATCATGGCTCTTCCGTCAACGAAAACAAATTCCCAATGGATTTGTGAATGATTTGCCGGCCTCGTTCAACGGTTCTGAAAGAATGGTTGTGATCAGGAAAAGGGCGCAGATGTCTGTGCATTTCAGGGCTGTGCTGAATGAAGGAGAGACTGAGGTCACTGCATCCGTGGAATGCCTTGCACTGACATCCATCCAATGGCAATCGCTGATCGGGGATGTAAACGAGAGATTATAACAATAATACAGACAGAAATCGAAAAGACGGATTCAGATCCTGATCTGTCAAGCCGTCATGAAAATGGGATTCATCAGGGGGATGGTTAGCAGGTTAAAATGGATTGGACATCTGGTGGAGTTTTTGATAGGCCGGAATGCTTTCAAAGTCATTTCCGAGAATCACGGTAACATCCAGAAACAGGGTGGAGTCAAGACGGGTAATGACATTTTCCGGAGAGATTTCCAGAATTTTTGCCACCGCCTGGGCCCGTTCTTCGTTTCCCCGGCGCAAAACAACCAGCGTCCCGGAGTAGTCGTAATTATATGCATTGCCGGTTCGAATCACATCTATTCCGGAATGCCTCAGATAATCGGCAAAATCACTGGCCAGCCCGCTTTCCCCGCAGCCGTTTAAAACTTCTGCAGTGAGCCGGTGACCGGTTTCCTGTTCATAATCTGACTGAATCAAAAGGGATGGAAGATCAGGCTTGATGCCGAATGGGAGGGATTTGTCCGAACTGTAATTGTTCACGATTGACCAGATAAATCCGCTGACAATGACAACCAGCGCAACAATAGCAATATTTTGCCAGACATCCTGGAATCGAATTGGGCTGCCGGTTTTTTTTGTTGACCGCACATTGCGGCGTTTTTTGGGTTTACCGGCCATAATACCACAAATTGGGCGTCAGGTAGGGATTGGAGTACCGGGCAAAACGAAACTGGAAAAATGTATTTTCAGTCGGCTTGTAATTCAGGGCGACATCATAATTAACATCGAATTCGGGTTGAGAATATAAACCGGAAGAATACAGCGGCTGGATGAAATGAAGATCAGCATTGACCCAGAGCTGATCGTTGATCTGGTACTTAAGGAAATTGGAATAAAACCCCACAGAACTGGAATACCCGTTTCCGCTGCTGGCAACAAAACTTACGGACTGACTCATATCCAGACGGTTGGGATTGAGGAGCGACTGGGTGAAACCGGTGCTTGGCGTCAATCCCCCCGAGGAGGTGTTGTCACTGAATCCCTGTGCAAATGTCAGGTTGACCAGAAGAATTATAACAATAGGACCAAACCGGTATATCAATCTGTGTGGGTTCATTGTATTCCTCAATTTTCCAATGCAATTCCAATGGTAAAATTCGATAAAATTTTTGGATTTTTCAACTGCATTTGATAATAATACATAATCGTATCAATTTGACAGTTTCAGTTGAACGAATATTCCCTGCTCAGGTTGATTTATCACTGAGCATTCGGGCAATGACTCCTCCTCCCAATACGATATCATCATCATAAAAAACGATGGACTGTCCCGGAGTGATGGACAGTCTGGGTTCAAAAAACGAAACCCTGAGCGGATCGGAGCTGAAATCCAGTGCTGCTTCGGAGGGCGGTGAGTTGTATCGAATCTGAGCATGTATTCTGGAAGGAATATCGGACTGATCCACCAGCCAGTTCACATTCTCCACCGTACAGTTGTATGCAAGAAGGCTTTCCTTGGGTCCCACGAAAATTCGGTTCGTCAGCGGTTCAATGCGGGTGACATATCTGGGCTCCGGGCGGGAGAGGCCAAGCCCCTTGCGCTGCCCGATGGTAAAATGAACATATCCTGAATGAGTGCCGACCGCTTGGCCGTTTTCGATAATTTCGCCCGGTCCGATCTGCGCCATGTCGGAACTTCGGTATTCATTCAGAAATCGCTTATAGTCATTGTCCGGAATAAAGCATATTTCCATGCTTTCCGGCGTATCGGCAGTCGCCAGCTCCTTGCTGCGGGCCGCACTGCGTACCTGAGACTTGCTGAGATCTCCCAGCGGCAGGATGGTTTTTTTTAATGTCTGCCTCGGAATCCCCCAAAGCACGTAGGCCTGATCCTTCAGCGGATCCAGTCCCTTTTTCAAAACCGGTGTGCCGTTGCGGGTTTCAATACGGGCATAGTGCCCGGTTGCAATATACTCGGCGCCCAGTATCTCCGCCTGCCTGATGAAGGCTTCCCATTTTACGAATGAATTGCAGCGGACACAGGGATTGGGGGTTCGTCCCGCCAAATATTCATTGGCAAAATCATCCACAACCTGCTCTTTGAATACCTGCGTAAAATCAATGGTGTAGTGGGGGACATCCATTCGGTCGCATACCAGCTTGGCCCCGTTGATAGACTCAGTGGAGCAGCAGTTGGTGTCAGAAACCACATTTCCGCCATAGGCATCGTAGGACCACAGCTTCATCGTGACGCCGATGGGATCAAAGCCCATTTCGATCACCTTCAGCAGTGCAACCGAACTGTCGACGCCGCCGGACATGGCCACCATGATTTTTGGCTTCACAGCTGACCTCTGAATCTGCGGTGGATTTCTTTTATGCCGTCCGCAAGGCGAAAAATATCTGAATCCGTGTTTTCCCGGCCAAAAGAAATCCGAATCGAGGACTGAACCGTTTTTTCCGGGAGTCCCAGTTCTGACAGAAGTTCGGAATGGAATCGACTGCCTGATGTGCATGCGGATCCGCCGGAGACGGCAATGCCTTTTAAATCCAGACCGATAATCATTTCCTGAGCGGGAATACCGGGGAAATGGATATTCAGGAGCCCCGGCAGTTCGTTGGCGGTATTCTGATGATGTGGGATTTCAAGTTCTTTCATTTTGTTCAGAAACAGGGACGTCAAACGGACCAGATGTTCCCTGTTTTTTTCCATTTCCGAAGATATCATGCGCACTGCGGCGGCGAATCCCGCGATGCCGGCGACATTTTCTGTGCCGGCGCGGAGCCGATGCTCCTGCGACCCGCCGTGGATGATGGGTTTCAACCCGGTTCCGGCACGGACCACAAGCGCACCTATCCCTTTGGGACCATATACTTTGTGGGATGATATGCTCATCAAATCAATGCCTGAGGAATCGAAATGGACTGGGATTTTGCCGAGTGTCTGTACTGCATCCGCAAAAATCAGCATATCCGGATGTTTGATTTCCACAGCAAGGGAGGGGATATCCAGGACCGTTCCAAATTCATTGTGGCCCCAGGTAAAACAGATCAGTCTGGTTTCGGGACGAATGGCATTTCGGAGGTCTGATAGTGACGGTTTGCCGTTCGAGTCCGGTTTCAGCCATGAAACGGAAACTCCGGATTTTTCAAGAAATTTCAACGGCTGGCTGAGGGATGCATGATTCACTGTGGTTGTAATGCAGTGCTGCCCCGGTTGAAGAATGCCCTTCACAGCCAGGTTATTGGATTCGGTTCCGCCGGATGTGAAAAGAACTTCACCGGGCCGGCAATGGACTGCAGCCGCAATATCCCGCCGGGCAGTTTCAACCGCGGATCTCGCTTTTTGACCCATTCGATAGGGAGAATTGGGATTCCCGTATGTATCCTTCTGGATCCGGTTCATCACACTGAGTACTTTCGGATGAAGAGGGGTGGTCGCGGCATGGTCGCAAAAAATCGTTTTCCTGAGTGAATCCATGCAATAATCTACGATTGAGACAGTGATTCAGGGAATTGAAAGGCATTCGGTCCGGATAGACGGAGTATTTCAGGTTTCCCGAGACGGTCATCAGGTCCCTGTACAAACTTATTTGAAAAAATGAATGTCGTGTCAAGAAACACTTGGCGACAGGTTACAGACAGCTCTAATTTACACATACAGACATGTATGTATAATTACGGAGGAGCCTTGAAAAGGACCAAAGAACAGGCAGAGCAAACCAAAAATCAGATACTAGATTCTGCAGTTAAGGTTTTTTCGAACAAAGGATTTAACGCCGCAAGACTTACCGATATCGCTGAATCTGCCGGAGTGACCAGGGGTGCCGTGTACTGGCATTTCAGGGACAAATCCGAAATCTTTGAGGCGGTATCAGAGAAATTTTTTGGTGAATATCTGCAGCTCATTGAAGGAGTGGATGAAAAAAACCTCACTCCGATTCAAAAAGTGGAAGAAATCCTGTGGCAGGTGCTGGCGCGATCACAGGAAAATCAGAATATGTTCAAAATCATGAGGGCACAGGTGCTGTTTTTCGAACGAATCGGAACCAGTATCGAAGATGCTTTTCCAAATATTGATGCGATTTTGAAAAAATTGACACATCAGATACAGAAAATTATTGCGAACGGGCAGACAGCCGGCGAATTGAGAACCGATATATCACCGGCAGGCATGGCCGCGTATATACAAGCCCTCATCAAGGGTTTGTCAGATATTGCATTGGGAAAATACTTTGCTATCGATTTGATAGAAAACGCCAGACCGATGATAGGAATTCTAATCGATGGTCTCAGGAAAAAGAATTAACATTTAAACGAATACAGGAAGGATTATGAAAAAGGAATTATTGACTGGAATATTGCTGATTTTAGTGATTGGCTGTACACGAGACAACACAGACAGCAGAAGCATGGAAGAAATTTACCGGCAGGAAGGTGTGCCTGTACGGACACAGCTGATTGAACCACAGACATTTTCTCAAAGTCTTTTCTTCAATGGCCGGTTGTCTGGTATCCGCGAATCATCCGCGTATGCATCGATTGGGGACCGGGTGGAAAAAATCATGGTAAAAGTCGGAGATCTGGTCACAAAAGATCAGGTTCTTTTGACTTTTCCGGAGGATAATCCATCTGCAAGTTTTCTGCAGGCACGTGCCGCCTACGAGAATGCATCAGCCTCTTTTACCCGTATCAGCCGGCTGTATGAGACCGGCGGAATTTCCCGCCAGCAGTTGGATGATGCCCAGGCGGGGGTTGAAGTCGCAAAGGCAAACTGGGATGCGGTGCGACAGCTGATCAGGGTCCAGGCGCCCATTGCCGGGACCATTACCCGGGTCAATATACAGGAAACCGATAATGTTGAGCGGGAGCAGGAATTGTTTGCCATCTCCGATTTAAGCCGGATGAAAGTCAGGATTCAGGTAACGGATAAGGAAATCTCCCGAATTCAGACCGGTCGCAAAGCCTTTGCCCGATGGAACGGGCAGGTTCTGGAAGGCCGGGTAACCCAGGTGGACTTAAGTCAGAATCCCAGACAGCAGTCATTTGGCGTGGTGGCGGTGTTTGATAATCCAAACGAAGCGATCCCTGCCGGTGCAACCGCCGAGATTGAAATCGAAGTGTACAGCAGCTCAGGTTCCATCGTGATCGGGATTCAGCATATGCAGAGGTCGCTTGAAGGCGATCACGTTTATGTTCTGCAGGATGGAAAAGCTGTCCTGCAGCCAGTGACACTCGGGAACCGTCAGAACAATCTCATAGAAATTGCTGACGGACTTCAGATTGGACAGGAACTGATTACAGAAGGGCTGAATCTGATCACGCCCAACGTTAAAGTAAAAGTGGTTGATTAGGAGCATTTATGTCATTGGCCGGATTATCAATCAAGCGTCCCATCATGATCAGTATGCTGCTGGTCGTATTCCTCCTTTTTGGCGGTCTCTCTTACTTTGCCTTAACCCTGAATCTCGTACCCCAGATGGATCTTGGCTTTGTGACTATCCAGACAATTTACAAGGGTGCCAGTCCGGAAGAAATTGAATCCCAGGTCACCAAACGTCTGGAAGATGCCGTTGCAACAGTCAGCATGATCGATAAAATTGAATCCTATTCAATGGAAAGCGTTTCATTTGTGATCATCCAGTTTGAACTGGGTAAAGATCCCGATATTGCCAACCAGGAAGTCAAGGACAAGGTAAACGCCATACTGAACGATCTGCCTGATGAGGCAGATATACCCATTGTTGAGAAATTTGAATTCGGTTCCCACGCAATCATTGATGTCATTCTCTCCGGCCCCGTTGGTCCCAGGGAATTGTATGACATTGCGGATAAAACAGTCAGCGACCGACTGGCACAGGTAAAGGGAGTTGCCAGGGTTACGGCTGCAGGCGGTGAGGAACGTGAAATTCAGGTTGCACTGGATAACCGGACGGTTTTCCAGCATGCACTGAATCTGGTTCAGCTGAACCAGGTGCTGGCAGCCTGGAACATGGATATGCCAGGCGGAAATTTTGCTCGGGAAGGTCGGGAATATGCCGTCCGAGTTGAAGGCGAGTTCAATACGGTTGAACAGCTGGAAAAACTGGAAATTCCCACCGCCTACGGCAGTAAAACCCTGGGCTCGATTGCCGATGTCAGGGATACATCCGCTGAAGTCCGTAAACGGTCAATCTTTTTTGAACGGGAGAAGGGAATCCGGCAGGAAGATATTGTGCTGCTGAGCATTTTTAAAAGTTCTGACGGGAATACGGTGGAAATGGCCAAAGGAATTCATGAATTGCTGCCTGAGCTTGAAGCTTCCCTGCCTTCCGGCTGCCGGCTGAGTCTGGCCCGTGACAGTTCTATCTTCATTGAATCATCGGTGAGGGATACGCTCAGCAATATTTTTCTCGGCATACTTCTGACGGGTTTGGTGCTGCTGTTTTTCCTACACGATTTGAGATCGACCATCATTGTTTCCATGGCAATGCCGATGTCCATCATTTCAACATTCCTGCTGCTGGACGTTTCAGGATTTTCACTGAATCTGATGAGTCTCATGGGCCTCTCGACGTCGGTGGGTATTCTTGTGGTCAACTCAGTGGTTGTACTTGAAAATATTTTCAGACACAAAGGACTGGGAGAAGGCCGAAAATCTGCTGCGGAAAAGGGGACGTCTGAAATAGCCCTGGCCGTGATTGCCAGCACGATGACCAACATTGTGGTGTTTCTGCCGATTGCATTCATGTCCAGCATGATAGGTCAGTTTTTCAGGGAATTTGCATTGACTGTCACCTATGCCACCATGTTTTCGCTCCTGATTTCCTTTACTCTCACACCCATGATGGCCTCACTGATACTGCCGGAAACGGATCGCAAGAAACACCGAATTGGTGATATCCTGGAAAAAATGTTCCGGCATTGGGAGCAGACGTACAAAAACCTTCTCAGGCATCTTATCGGCAGCCGAGTGCGAAGCAGTTTGGTTGTCGTGGCCGCCGTAGGCTTGTTCATTCTCAGTATTTTTCAGGTATTTCCAAGGGTGGGTTTCGAGTTCATGCCGCAGCTGGATGAGGGAGATCTGAACATCGAAATCGAACTGCCGCAGGGAACAGATCTCAATGAAACTGCACGCCTGGTTGAACGGGTCGAGCAGCGGGCAGTCAAATATCCGGAAGTAAAGCACATCATTACGACTCTGGGTCAGTTCAGCGAACTGGATATCGGGCCCAATCTCGCGAAGATTGCCGTAAAACTGGTTGACTCGGATCTAAGGCAGAGATCAACCATGGAGGTGTCAAATGCCCTGATAGAAGATTTGTCGGACATCCCTAATGCCGTTCTTCGGGTGGCATCGATCAATTCGATCGGCAGCGGTGAAGCCCCCGTAAACCTCGCCGTCAAGGGACCTGAAATGGATCTGCTGGAGTATTACAAGGATCAAATCCTGGAGCGAATTCGAAATGTGGACGGACTTATCAATCTGAATACCAGTTCTCGAACGGGTCAGCCGGAAATCCTGATTCATCCTGACCGTAAAAAACTGGCGGACGCAGGTTTTACCGTGATGGATCTTGGAATGACGGTCCGGACCGCTCTCGAGGGAATGGTTTTCACCTATTTCAAGGATGACGGAGAAGAATACAATATTCGTGTTCTTCTGGAGGATACTTCTGTGGATTCACCGGAGGAAATCGACAATCTGACAATCGTTGGCCCGCGCGGCATTTTCAGACTTGCCCAGCTGGCGGACCTTGAATTATCCACCGGAAGCAGCAAGATCATCCATGATGACAAGGAAAAATCCATACGAATCACCGGCCATACCAGTCCGGGCGTCCCCCTGGGAGATATCGTGAATGATATCAATTCCCTTGTTGCAGATCTGGATATGGAAGAAGGCTATCATATCACCTGGGGCGGAGATGCAGAAATGATGGCAGAGACGGCCACGGATATGCTGCGGACTTTTGTGATCGCTGTGATTTTGACGTACATGCTGCTCGCAGCAATACTGGAAAGTCTGACGCAGCCGCTGATGATTCTTCTCACCGTTCCGCTGGCGCTGATCGGTGCGTTCGGAGGATTATGGGTCACCGGGAAAACGATGAACACCATCTCAATGATGTCGATAATTATGCTTTTGGGAATTGTGGTGAATAATGCCATCCTGCTCCTGGATTATACCAACCAGCTGCGCAGGCAGGGGATGGGTGTGACTGATGCACTGCTGGAAGCCTGTCCCACAAAGCTCAAGCCAATCCTGATGTCGTCCATTGCCATTATTCTGGGAATGATGCCGATGGCTCTGGGGATGGGATCCGCAGGGCGTGAATTCCGGCAGCCGATGGCGATTGTCAGTATCGGCGGACTGGTGATTTCCACCGTTCTGGCATTGATCGTAATCCCGGCGATATACCATTTGACCAGTATCCGCAAGAAACCCAAACCGGAGACGAAATAATGCGAAAATTCCTAATTATCTTAATGATTCTGACGGGTCTTTCGAATGCTGCAGAATTCACGGAAACAGGATTTCTGAAGTATGTACTGGAAAACAATCTGGATCTGGAAATTGCGCGGCAGGATCTAAAGCTGTCGAAAAACCAG
Source organism: uncultured bacterium (assembly GCA_964527215.1). Lineage (GTDB taxonomy): Bacteria > Fidelibacterota > Marinisomatia > SCGC-AAA003-L08 > JACNLC01 > CAZGNZ01. The sequence continues at coordinate 17,865 of CAZGNZ010000012.1, forward strand.
CAGAACGAAGCCCGGTCAACAGCGCTTCCGAAAGTCATTTTCGAAGGCAGCTATACCCGCAATCTGAATATACCCAATATGTATTTCGATCCGGAATTCGGAGCAATGCTGGGAGATACCAGCGGGAATCCCGTAAAAGTGCCAATGGGAAAGAAGAACGACTACGGCGTGAACGCGGTGATCAGCCAGCCGCTTTTTGATGCAAATGCATTTTACGCCCGTAGGGCAGCCAGAGAGTACACCGATCTCTCGAGAAACCTGTTTATTGCAGTTGAGCAGACGGTGGTCGCCTATGCCAGGAAAGCGTTTTATCAAACACTGCTGGCACAGAAAGTATGGGAAGTGTCTCAGCAGACAGCTCAGAATGCCCATCAGAATTTTATTCAGATGCAGGATAAGTACGCCCAGGGGCTGGTTTCCGAGTTTGAGCTGCTCCAGGCGGAACTGCGATGGAAAAATCAAATTCCCCAGGTCTCCAAGGATCAGCGGAATTATGAACTGGCGTTGAATTATCTGATGAAAATGGGAAATATCCAGGATGAAGAGTTCAGCATCACCGGCGGCTTTGAACAGTATCCGCCAATTCCCGAAAAACCGGGTCTGGATACCGTTCTGAAAAACCGCCCTGATTTTCAGGCTCAGATCAAGGAGGAGCAGCTGCGCGGAACCAATCTGAAATCTAAAACTGCAGCATTCCTGCCCTCACTTTCGATGAATGCCGTCTGGAGCTTTTCAGGCAGTTCTGACGAGTTCGTGATCGATAACGACAACAATCTGAAAATGGTTGGACTGAATCTGTCCTGGCCCATCTGGCTTGGCGGATATAATCAGGCACAGGTCAGCAAAGCCCGGATTGAACTGAGGAAATCCGGCATGCGGGCCCTTCAGACCCGGCAGGATATTCAGATAGATATTGATAACATCTATTTACGACTGGCAGAATCCAGGAATCGGATTGAAGCTGCGGAACAGACGCTGGACACCGCTCAAAAGGCGTTTCAAATTGCTGAATCAAGCGCAGAAACCGGATTGGCAACTCAATTGGAGCTTCGGGAAGCACGGACCAGCTTTGATCAGGCCCAGTTGAATTTCTACGGTGCGGTATACGATTATCTGGATGCATGGTTTGACTGGGAACTGGCAACCGGTAACGGAATGCCGTAGCCATAATCGATGATGAATATGAAATTCGCGGTCATAATTTTTGCCCTTTGATACGGAAGGCTGCGGGGTGACTTGTCTTTGAAAAAAATGACTTGATTCCGTTTCCGCTGCCCCGCTGTCGTCCGCCCTTCGTATTGCGGTTTAATCCGCAGGTCGAAACTCGTAAAAACATTGAAAACCGAGCCGCCGCCCCGGGGGAAATAGTTTTCAGGTCGCGAAGAATTCCGTAATTTTTATACGGGTTTTACTATTGTATCCTGTACATATTCAATGTGAATTTTTGATTTAAGGATGACCCGGTTTGAAGCCGGATGTCTGGTTTTTTGATCAGCCCCTGATCATCCTGTATCGATTTTAAATCAACGGAGTCCTTTTGAAAAATTATCCGGAAGTTAATAATGATGCGGTCCGGGAACACGGCCTGTCAACAGAAGAATATGAAAAAATAAAGAGTATTCTGGGAAGAACGCCTACGTTTGTGGAACTGGGTATTTTTTCCGTAATGTGGAGCGAGCACTGCTCCTACAAGAGTTCCATCAAAGTTCTTAAAACTCTGCCCCGGTCCGGCGGTCGGCTTCTGGTTGAGGCGGGTGAGGAGAATGCCGGACTTGTGGATCTCGGGGATGATCTGGCAACCGCGTTCAAGATTGAATCTCACAATCATCCATCCGCCGTCGAACCCTATCAGGGTGCAGCAACCGGTGTGGGCGGAATCATGCGCGATATTTTCACCATGGGGGCCAGACCCATTGCATCAATGAATTCACTGAGGTTCGGATCCCTGGATATCAACCGGAACCGGTTTCTGCTGGAACATGTGGTAGAGGGAATTGCCGACTACGGCAACTGCCTTGGGATTCCCACCGTGGGCGGCGAAGTGATTATTGAAGACTGTTATACCGGCAACTGTCTGGTCAATGCGTTCAGTCTGGGAGTTGTAAAGACAAACAACGTTATCAGTGCGGTGGCCAGGGGAACGAATAATCCGGTGTTTATCGTTGGTGCAAAAACCGGTCGGGACGGGATTCACGGAGCGACTTTTGCCTCTGTTGAGCTGTCGGAAGAGTCCGAGTCCAGAAAATCCAATGTGCAGGTGGGCGATCCCTTTACAGAAAAACTGCTTCTTGAAGCCTCACTGGAACTGGCACCGAAACCCTGGCTGGTCGGCATGCAGGATATGGGAGCGGCAGGCATAACCTGTTCGTCTTCAGAAATGTCAGCCAAAGGTGAATGCGGGATAACCATTGACATCGACAAGGTGCCGAGGCGGGAACCCGGCATGAACACCTACGAGGTGATGCTGTCTGAATCCCAGGAACGGATGCTGGTTGTGGTTCAGCGCGGGTTTGAAACGGAACTGGCAAAGATTTTTAAAAAATGGGATCTGGACTGTACAAAAATCGGTTTTGTGAATGATACGGGAATGCTGACAGTGCTTGAATCGGGTGAGACGGTGTGTGAAATACCGTCGTTTGAACTGGTTCTCGGCGGCGGTGCCCCGCAGTACGACATGCCGGCTTCCGAACCCTCCTACCTGAATGAGGTGAATGACCTGCAGGTGGAACTGCTTCCGGAACCGGAAGATTTCAATGAAACCCTTCTCACACTTCTCAAATCCCCGAATATCACCAGCAAACACTGGGTGTACAACCAGTACGACAGTACTGTACGGACCAATACGATGATGGGTCCCGGCAGTGATGCGGCCGTTGTCAGACTGAAGGGCACCCGCAAAGCACTTGCCATGTGCACGGATGGAAACGGACGGTATGTCTATCTGAACCCCAGGGTCGGCGGACAGATTGCCGTGGCGGAAGCAGCACGAAACGTCGTCTGTACCGGAGGGGAACCGCTGGCAATCACCAACTGCCTGAATTTCGGCAACCCACAGGATCCGGAAATCTACTGGCAGTTCAGGGAAGCAGTTACCGGTATGGGTGAGGTCTGCCGGGCTTTGAACACCCCCGTCACCGGTGGAAATGTCAGTTTTTATAATGAAAATGTTGACAGTGCCGTTTATCCCACACCTGTCATCGGCATGGTCGGAATTCTCGATGATCTGGATCAAATGACGACCCCGGACTTCAAGGATCCGGATGATTTCATCGTGGTCATCGGATCTCTGAACGGTCAGCTGGGCGGATCGGAATACCTGAAAACCATACTCAACCGGGTAGAGGGTCCCATCCCGCAGATGAATATTGAATTTGAAATGCGAGTGCAGGAAGTCTGTCTGGAAAGCATCAAGAAGAACATCATCAAATCCGCCCATGATATTTCCGACGGCGGCCTGGCGGTCAATATTGCCGAAAGCCTCATCAGTGCGCGGGAGGGGATTGGCGCGCGCCTTGATTTTGCCCGAAAACTCAGAAACGATGAACTGGTTTTCGGTGAATGTCAAAGTGCCATCATCGTCACACTGTGTGAAGAGGACCTGATAAATCTGGTAATTATTGCTCAGGAGTTTGACGTGCCGACGCAGACCATCGGACGCGTCACGGAGACCGGGCGGCTGGTGATCAATAATCTTATTGATATTGATCGATCAGAGCTGGATACCGCCTATCACACCACCCTTTCCGGTATAATGGAGTAACCGAATAGTCAAAGCCGTCTTTTTTTCCCGAATTGGGAACGGCGTGTCAGGCTGACCATCCTACAGAATGATATTTATACCGGAAAGAATTAAGTTTAACGGATCAGACAGTCCCTCAGTCGGAGTAGAGGTTGAACTGCTGGTCCTGGATCCAGGATCATTTGAACTGGCACCGGGGGCACCGGTCATTCTGGATAAATTCCGGGACGATCCTCATGTCAAGGAAGAACTGCTGGATTCCATCATTGAGATCAACACGGGAGTCTGCAGGGATATTCCGGAAGTCCGCAGCGATTTGAGGGCTCGATTGACGGAAGTTGTTCAGACCGCTGAATCGGAAGGATATCAGCTGGTTTCAATGGGGACACATCCGTTTTCCAGATGGTCAGACCAGGCGGTCACAAAAAAACCGCGCTACCAGCAGTTTGTAGAGCGCATCCAGTGGCCGCTGAGGCGGCTTCTGATCACCGGCATCCATGTGCATATCGGTGTTGAATCCGGTGAAAAAGCCATTGCGGTAACCAATGGCCTGACCCGGTATATTCCCCATATGATTGCCATGTCCGCCAACTCCCCTCTGCATGACAGCCAGATTACGGGACTGGCATCCACACGCACCAAGCTTTTTGAAGGCATGCCGACGACGGGAATTCCGCCGCAGCTCAGGAATTATTCCGAGTTTCAGAAATATATGCGAACCCTTCAAAAAGCAAATACTATCGGATCCATTCGGGAAGTTTGGTGGGATATTCGGCCGCATCCCCGATTCGGCACTGTTGAAACGCGGTTGTATGACAGTGTACCCAGTCTGGATCACATTGTCAGCCTTGCCGCTTTCACGCAATGTTTGGTTGTGGGTATCTCGGATCATTATGACAACGGCACACAGCTGGATTTGCTGGATCCCTGGATCCTCAGTGAAAACAAATGGAGAGCCACCCGGCATGGGGTGAACGCGGATATCATCACGGATGATGAAGGACATCTGGAATCACTTTGCAGTAATTTCAGAGAAACCATTACGAAATTACTTCCAATCTCGGAACAGCTGGGATGCCGCCGCGATCTGCTTCATCTGATTCAACTGGCGGACGGGGGTAATGCGCCGTATTTGAATCAGCTGAATTTGTATCAGTCAACCGGAGATTACAAAAAGGTTATCAGTTATCTAGTCGATGAGTTAAAAAGGAGCATCTGCATATGATAGAAAAACATTGGATTAAAGAGAATCAGGACTATCTGGTAAAGGCACGGAGAAAAATCCACAGAGAACCTGAACTGGGGTTTGAAGAACATAAAACCGGTGCATTTCTGAAAGAGCAGCTGACGGGTTTCGGATATACCATCACTCAGACTGAACCGATGAAGACCGGGTTCTGCTGTGATTACGGTGCTGGAAAAGGTCCCGTCCTCGGAATCCGGTGCGAGTTGGATGCAGTGCCGATGTTTGATGCAAAGGAAGTTCCCTATCATTCCGTCAATCCGGGCGTGATGCATTCATGCGGTCATGATGTCCACATGGCGGTAATGCTGGGTCTGGCAAAGTGGCTTCAGGATCAGGCAATAATGGTCAATGGAACCATCCGTTTCATTTTCCAGCCGTCTGAGGAGAAAGCACCAGGCGGTGCTCTGGCCATGATTGACGGCGGTGCAATCAAAGAAATGAACCATATTATGGCTATGCATGTGCTGCCGAAACTGGAGGTGGGAAAAATCGGTATTCGCCACGGCGCAATGTCAGCCATGGTGGACATCGTAAATATCACCCTCAGCGGCGAGGGCGGTCATACTTCAAGCCCCCATCGGACGGTAGATCTTATTTCCTCTGCCGCTTATTTGATCAATACACTGGACCAGATTTTGAAATACCGGCTGGATCCTCAAAATCCGGTGGTGCTGGGCTTCGGTGCCATCAACGGAGGGTCCACTTTCAATGTTATTCCCAGCAAAGTGAACCTGCAGGGGACGCTGCGATATCTGAATCAGGATATGAAGAATCATCTGCACAGTCTGATTGGTGAGATCATATACAATGTTTCTGAAATCACCGGTGCAAAAATTGAATGGCATATGCCTTATTCAGCACCGGGGATATTTAATGATGAGACCCTGACCAGCATGATAATTGACGCGGCGAACAACACTATCGGAACTGAAAACCTGACCTATCTGGAAGATGCGAGTATGGGCGGTGAGGACTTTGCATACTACCTTGAACACATACCCGGTGCATATTTCAGGGTCGGAAGCAGCGACGGATATTCCACCGACCTCCACTCAATCAGTTTTGATGTTAATGAATCATGCATCATTACTGCCATTGAAGTCATCTCAGACACCATCAAGAACTATTTCAAGATTGGTATCTAATACCAGTTTTATATTTCTGATAGGTATTGAATGGTCAATCGCGCAGCAGTATTACTACGATATAAAGAGCCAATTTTAAGGTGGATAAAAGAAGCTGATCCATTAGATGATAGTGCAGAAATCACCTTGTCTATTGTGAATGAAGAACGAACGGTTTACCTAGTATCGGATGGGGAAGCAGAGAATATCGATAAATGGATTCGTGCAAATTACAGCGTTCTTTTTGAAAGTGAACTTGAAGGCTGGTACGCCGATGAAAGCTTGTGGCCAAAAAAACGAGATCTCAAAATCTTTACTGAATGGTTTGAGGTAGAGTGCCATTCTGTTGTTTTGGACACTGTCGGAGGGCGCATATTTGATGATGAAACATAACAATTTACTTAAGCCGACCGCAACGCATGTCACGCCCTTTGCAGAAAGGCAAAGGCCGCGCCAAGCTCCGGCGGCTTAGTTTTACCGTTTGCTGAACGCAATCATTCCCGGTTCAGTTGAATCGCATTTAACCGTCCGCCTCCTCGGAGCAGAACTTGAACCGGGATTCAGCCTTTTAAATCCGCCAGTGGGCGCGGCGGCGAAATTTTAATACCCCGATTGATTACGGATACCCCGTCCCGTCAGCAGACTGGTAGGGAATTCATTATCAAATCCTGAATGAAACCAGCTTTTTCTGTCAGGGGAGATAAGCAATTCCAGACAGATCGGGTTCCGCACAAAACAGTATTACAATAAGAGGATATCCATGAAGCTATCCATAATGGTTATAATAGCTGCGCTTGGCATCGGGTTTGTGTCAGGACAGCCGATTTATTCAACACTAACTGGTGGAAACTGGTCTGATCCCATGACCTGGGTCGGTCAGGTTGTACCGGGTGATGATGATGATGTGTTTATTGAAGGCCCTGTGCTGGCTGACATCAGCAGCAGCTGTCAAAACCTGACCGTCAGCGAGACGGGTTCGCTAATGAATCAGGGCTCCAGGGTGATTACCGTATCAGGTTCCTTTGACAATGCCGGGACAATTGCGAATAATCCGGCTGGGTACAGTCTGACGCTCAATGTGGCAGGTGATTTTTCCAATTCCGGGACAATGTCCCATCATGATACCAATCTTACAGGATCGAACAGCATTCAATTTTCCATGACAGGCGGAGAGTTTTCGGGAACCTATCTGGATATTGCTGAGGCAGGTAAGATTGTCAGTCTGGAATCGAATCTGACCTTCAGCAATACGATGATCGACCTGAGCGATGCGACTTTGATTTCCGGCGGCAGTATTACGGTCTTCTTGACTGGCGGATTTTTGAGGGACGGGATTTGGGAAGCCAACGGCTCGACCCTGAGCATGGCCGGAAACAGTTATACGGATGATATGGTGATTTCCAATGTTGTTCTGGAAGATACGGTCCAGGTTGCAGGCAATGTGTTTTTTACCGAATCCGCGACAAACAACGGAACCGTACAGAATTACTCTTCCAGCCGGGTGCTCACCATTCAGGGAAGTATCACGAATAACGGGTCCATACGAAATAATCCGGCCGGATATTCCCTGACGGTCAGCTGTCAGGGCGATCTTACAAACAATGGCGACTGGAATACCTATGATCTGAACCTGGAACCGGTAAACGAACCGGGAATCACCATCACCACCGGTTCGGACAGCTATTTTCAAAGCACCTATATTGACCGATCGGCTGGCGATTACGCCGTCAGTATTGCTTCCGATGCGGTCTTTTATCATTCATCTATTGACCTGAATGACGGAGTGATGATCCTGTCCCAGCCTTCTTCCCTGACACTGCATAACAGTATTCTTAGAGATGGAACACTGAATGCAAATAATAACGGATTGGCCCTGTTTGACAATTCTTATCTGAACGACATCTCAGTTGACAGTGCGGTGACCGATGGAATCATTCAGGTATCATCCACGGTATATTTTACCGGCGGTTTGATCAATAACGGCTCTCTGGTGAACTACTCAAATTCATCATACACGGTAACGGTCGATGGAAATCTGGTCAACAACAGCATCATCGGCAACAATGAATCCGGAAATACACTGACGATGGTACTGGACGGCAATCTCACCAATTACGGAAGCCTGTCAAATTCCTCAATCCAACTCGCCGGTGTCGATGATATCACCATCGATTTTGGTGAATCGGGTGTTTGCAGCTGCAGTTATTTCAGAACCAGCAGTTTGATGGAGGGAAATCTCACCGCCGTCAGCGAACTGCATTTTGTCGGGACAGAATTGGATTTTAACGATGCTGTGCTGACTCTTCCGGCTGACGGACTGCTTTCTGTTGTGGGGGGGGTGCTGCGGGATTTTCAAATCATCGGATCAGGTTCAGTAATCCATACTTCCGACGGTGCGTATTTTAATGATATCACGGCTGATAACATCGAACTGGCCGGGACCGCCCGTATTTCCGGGAATGTCACTTTCACCACCTCCGTTACCGTTCAGGATACACTGGAAAACAATTACAATTCCAGCTATACCCTGACTGTGGACGGTGACTTGATGAATAATGGTACAATCCGCAACTCACCGGCCGGATACAACTTCAGTATGAACATATCAGGGAATATATCTCAAAATGGAGTATGGGATTTTTATCAGACTTCCCTGACAGGATTAACAGATCAGTGGCTCAGCCAAAGTGAAGGCTCGCTATTCTCCGGCAGCCGTTTTCTGGATACCAACAGTTCATCGGGAATCCACAGCGGAAGTCCGCTGTCATTCCAGGGCATGGAGCTTGATCTGAACGGAGCGGTTTTAACCCTCGAGGATGGTCATTCACTCACCATTACCGGTACAGCAAGTGACTGCATCACTGACGGCACAATAATGAGCAACGGCAACGCGGTCCATACAAGCGGAGGATTTTACCTTTCGGGAATCATGATTGAAAACGGTGCAGTGCTGTCTGGAGACATCACCATAAGCGGAACAGTCACAGCTCTGGGTCAGGTGGTTTTGAACGGCATGGTCATGAATCGGTCAAACAGCTCCTATACGCTGGTGATAGACGGTGACCTGATCAACAACGGGAGTATCGCAGACAACAGCGCATACAGCCTGTTTCTTCAACTTACCGGGAATCTGGAGAACTACGGACTGATTTCCAATTATTCGGTCAGTCTTACAGGTGACTCGGCTCAATCGATCCAGGCCGGGGAAGGGATTGTATTTTCACCCGGCAGTTTTACCGATTCCAATGCTTCATCCGCTGTGTATTTTCTAAGCCCGCTTGCATTTGAAAATACCACACTTGATTTTAACAATGCCGAAGCAGTTCTGGAACCCGGCGCAAATCTGACAATCTCCGGTTCTGAAAGCCACAGCCTTAATGATGTGGTAATAACGGGCAGCCATAACATCATTACCGCTTCGGGGGGAATGTATCTCAATAATGTCCATGCCGATAACATCGTTTTGGACGGGGTACACATCATCGCCGGCAATATTGTATTAAGCGGGGAAATACAAAACATTGGCGAAATCCGGAATCGCAGCAATTCATCCTACACCCTGCAGGTTGAAGGAAATCTGGTCAATGAAGGCGCCATCTCCAATAATATATACAGCCTGCAGGTCGAGATCACCGGTGATTTGACAAATTCAGGATCAATTGATGTTAACCGTCTTCGTTTCCGGGGAGCGGAACCGCAGAGCATCACGGCTGCGGGAGATGCCTGGTTTGGAATGACCTATTTTGATACCGCCGCGCCGAATACAGCCGTCAACCTTGCTTCATCAGTGGAATTCAGCGGAGTTTCAACCGATTTGAACGGCAGTACGCTGACAATCGGGGAAGGAAACATCCTTGGATTATCCGGCGGTTACCTGTCTGACTGTACCCTGAGTGCCGGGTCTGTGAACAGCGGCGACGGAGCATATCTGTCGAATCTCGAGCTGGTTGATATCACGCTGCAGGGGGAAACCTTGATTTCTTCAAATGTGGTTTCCAGCGGTCTTCTGGTCAACGAAGGATTCCTGTGGAACAGAAATACCGGCAGTTATCATCTGGATGTGAACGGCAATGTCTGGAATCGCGGATCCCTGGCAGACAATCCAAACGGCTACCAGTTGACGTTTGATGTGTCCGGAACTCTGGTCAGTGAAGGCAGCTGGCAGCCGTACCGAACGTATCTGGACGGGGCATCTGATCAGGATGTTCTCCTGATTTCAGGAATGGATATGGGCGACGGCTTGTATCTTGAATCACAGCATTCAGGCAGCAGTATGCAGTGGTACCGGGACGGTGTTGCTTTGGATTCTGATGCATATAACGGGGAAAATTCTGCGACTCTGGGTTTTGAAGAGGATATAACCGACAGCGATGCCGGAACGTATTACTGCATCTCAACCGCCGGACAGTCGCGTAATTTCCACTTTGCTGCCGGAACAATTGGATGCATGGATCCCGCCTCCGTGAATTATGATCCGAATGCGGTCTGGGACGACGGCAGCTGCATGTATGCGGTTTACGGCTGTACGGATGAAAACGCCTGCAATTATGATCCGAATGCCACTATTGATAACGGTTCCTGTCTGTATGATGACTGCAGCGGAGAATGCGGTGGTGTGGCCTACATCGACGACTGTGGGGAATGCGTAGGCGGTTCCACCGGAATGATGCCCAACTGGGCGATGGATGACTGCGGTGTCTGTTTCGGCGAAAATGCCGACATGGACTGCAGAGGCGTATGCTTTGGTGAGGCCTTTGAAAACGAGTGCGGCTGCGTTGGCGGAACGACTGGACTGCAGCCGGATTTCTGTTACGGCTGCATGGACGAAACCGCGTTCAATTATGACCCGAATGCCGTGTTTGATGATGAATCCTGTTATTATGGTGCCGTTGGGGATATGAATGGTGATCAGACCATCAATGTGCTGGATGTTGTCGTGTTGGTGGAGGGGATCCTGGAACAGGAATTTGATGAGTACGAGTCATGGGCCGGGGATGTCAGCGGCGACGGCGCAGTCAATGTGCTGGATGTCGTCATGCTGGTGGATATCATCCTTTCAGGTGCTCTGAGTCGCGGGGAACCGTTATCCGAGGTGAGCTACCGGCTCAGCCGCACCCTGGAAATTTTCCCGAACGGTGCAATGGCTGCCTGTCAGATCAGTGTCACCGGGAATCTTCAGACGGTTTCCGATGATTTGCCGGATGGCTGGTTCATGGATCAGCGGGATGGGATAATCCTTATCTACAATACTGCCGGTCTGTCTATTGAACAGAAGCTGAGCCTGAGAACAGTCGGTGACGGCGATGTGACCGAACTGCTGGCTGCCGACTGGCACGGCTTTGCGGTTGCTGCCGAAGAACTGCTGCTGCCGGAGAGGGCAGAGCTGGGTGATGCTTTTCCCAATCCGTTCAACCCGGTGACAAAAATTCCATTTACTCTGCCAAAGGACTGCTGCGTGGATATGAAAGTGTACAATATTCGCGGTCAGCAGGTTTGCACGCTGCTGGAAAACAGTACACTGCCGGCCGGTTCATACAATATTAATTGGAATGCCGGTGAAAGCCCTTCCGGTGCTTACATGATCCACCTGACGACCGGAAACACCACTCGAACAGCAAAGGTTATTCTGATGAAATAGGTCGTATATCATAGTCAAGATATCCCCGGATTTGCAGACCGTGCGAACCCGGGGGTTTTTTTTACCAGACGCTGAAACCGGGTTTGGCCTTAACAGGAGTTTCAGAAATATTCTTCCCGTTCGCGGCAATTGGATGTCAGCTGACGGTCCGGTGCTCGACACCGAATCCCGGAATGACGGCTTGCCGCGGCTTCCAATCCAGCTGGTTCAAACAGCACTCCGATCAATGCTGAACGACGTTATCAGGCAGCCTGAAATATTCGGGTTAGATTTACCTTTTTGGCTTTTGCGGCATAAACAGGAGGAAATACAGAAAGGATTCGAAATGAAAAAGTACATCAAGACAATATGTATCTGTGTGTTCACGACGTCGCTCTTTGCCTCAGAGGGCCTGCTGATTCTGAATATTGATGCCGCAGATGTCGAGGCAGTTCGAATAACGGCCCGGTTCGGCCAGGCAAATGCCGTTCACATCCATCTTGAACGCAAAGCCGATATCAATCAGCTGGTACAATTCCTCAACGGCTCTCAGTTTATCCGCAGCAAAACTCCGGTTCCGCTGGATTTGGATAAATGTCCGTTTCATATCCAGCTGGTGGGAATACACGATCAGCTCTATGTATTTGAATCGCATGCACTGATCGGGAAAAGTCAGTTCACCAATCAGGAGGGATTCACGGAAAGCCTGGAACGGTTTCTGAAATTATTGGAAGACTGATGCATTTCAAATGTTCAGTTTCAGACCAGTCTGATAATAAAATTGATAAATATTCTTATAGATTTGATAATTAAGCCGTTGGCGGAATTATTTCCGAGATTCCGCTCAACTCGGTAAGAATCAATACCAATCTGATTGGCATCCCTTCAAAGGAATGAAATTCAATTCGGAAATCTGAACTGTCCATGGATGCATCTGCAGTTAAATCCCATATTCATGACAAATTTGTTTAAGATATTTTATTTCAATGGAATACCTACAACGAAGTGTAAATGTTGGTATTCGACAAGTTTATCCGCTCAGCATATTCATCGTCAATAATCCACATGATAACTTCCCATTTCCGAAGAGGACAGATGAAATTCATTCAACAGACACACCTGCAGAAGATTTCCAGTTGCAGCCTGCCGACATCTGAGTAATCAAAACGGTTTAACTCATTGGCACGATTATTTCCAGTTGCTACTGAATACCAGGTGATTTCAATGTTTCGGCTGACGGCAGGTTTTCCATATTCAGCTGCTTAAGCCCTATTTGCCAACCAGCGTCCCGGAAGTGGCAATCCCAAACCGGATCAGATGATTTTGCCTGATCACAAAATGCGTAAAAACCGCGGTACGCAGTGGAAATCCCGGACTGCGAAATACACAGTCCACGGCATAAAATCAACCGCTTTTGCGCGGCGGGAAATTCAGACTTTGGCCATTATTAACTCTTTGTAGGGACTGGTTCACCCTAAACCCCACTGAGCTGAGAGGAAATTATGAAACACTCCATTATTTATCTGCTGTTCCCAGTCATACTTCTTGTTGGAGTAGGGGTTTGTTCAGATACCATCGATCAATATTCTGGTCAATACGAAAATCAGATACATGCTTTGATCGATCAGATGACGCTGGATGAAAAAGTCGGACAGCTCGCACAGCTCAATTTGTGGTCCAGAAACAGTGATATGGAACTGCTGACTGCCGAAATTCGGGATGGCGGGATTGGATCATTCATGAATGCCGGTGACCGCTCCGTCAAGCGGACCCTTCAGAAAGCAGCAGTGGAGGAAACCCGTCTGGGAATTCCGATTCTTTTCGGTCGGGACGTCATTCATGGGTATCGAACCATATTTCCCATTCCGCTGGGGCAGGCGGCCAGCTGGAATCCGGAATTGATTCGGGAAGCCAACGCAGTTGCGGCTGCAGAGGCTTATCAGATGGGAATCCACTTAACTTTCGCACCGATGATGGATTTGACCAGAGACCCGCGCTGGGGAAGGATTGCAGAATCACCCGGCGAGGATCCGTATCTGGGATCACAAATTGCCGTTGCCATGGTTCAGGGTTTTCAGGGAACCGATTTGAGTGCCCCCGGAACCATCGCTGCCTGTGCAAAGCATTATGTGGGATACGGGGCAGCAGAAGGGGGACGGGATTATAACACAACCATCATCTCGGACAATGAACTGCGGAATATTTACCTCAGGCCGTTCCATGCGTCTGTTGAGAACGGTGTCGCATCAGTCATGTCGGCCTTTAATGATCTGAACGGTGTGCCGACATCCGGAAATCCATATACCCTCAGAACGATACTTCGGGATGAATGGCAGTTTGACGGTTTTGTCATCAGTGACTGGGAAAGTGTGACGGAAATGATTGACCACGGTTTCTGTGCCGATGAACGAGAAGCCGCCCTGAAAGGATTCAAAGCCGGTGTCGATATGGAGATGGTTTCGGAATCCTATCTGGAGTATTTACCTGACTTAATTTCCGAGGGACTGGTTGACATGAGCATGCTGGATGAAGCAGTTGCAAATATCCTGCGTATAAAATTCCGGCTCGGGCTGTTTGAAAATCCGTATCCGCCGAAGGACGATTCGTCCATCCTTCTGAACGAAGAGCATCTTTCCGTTGCGCGGAAGCTTGCCGCGGAGAGTATTGTCCTGCTTAAGAATGATGAAAATACTTTGCCGCTGAGGGATATTCGAAGACTTGCGGTTATCGGTCCTTTGGCCGACAGTCCTCAGGACCAGCTTGGCTGCTGGTCAATGGATGGTGATGCCGGAGATTCTGTCACGCCGCTGGCGGCTGTCAGGGATATGCTGTCAGATGATGCGGAGATTGTGTACCAAAAGGGGCTTCCTGAAGCCCGGTCGAACGAAACCAGCCTGTTTCCGGGTGCTGTGGAGGCTGCAGCCAATTCCGATGCTGCTTTGCTGTTTCTGGGTGAGAACGAGTTCATGTCGGGAGAATCCCGCTGCCGGGCATTCCTGGATTTGCCTGGCGCACAGGAAGATTTGATCAAGGCTGTGGCGGAAACGGGAACGCCCGTAATTCTGGTCATTTTCGCCGGGCGACCACTGACCTTTTCAAGTATTCTGCCCTATGTGGATGCGGTGCTGTACGCCTGGCAGCCCGGAACGATGGGCGGACCGGCACTGGTGGATGTCATCACAGGAAAAACGGTACCCGCCGGGAAGCTGCCTGTGACGTTTCCGCGGTCAGTGGGGCAGATTCCCCTGTATTACAATCACCGCTCTACAGGACGTCCGCCGTTTGACGAGATGCTGGGAATCCCTCTGGGCACACCGGAAGATCCCAAAGATTATGTCTCCTACTATTTGGATGCGGATTTTACGCCGCAGTATCCTTTCGGATACGGATTATCGTACACCACGTTTAAGTATGCTGATCTGAAAATCTCTAATCCCGAGTTGACGGCGGGGGACATTCTGGAAGTCCGGGTGAAAGTGGAAAACACCGGACGGTTCGATGCGGAGGAAATCGTTCAGCTCTATATTCAGGATCGGTTTGCAAGTATCACGCGTCCGGTCAAAGAGCTGAAGGGATTCCTGAAAATTGCAATACCTGCCGGAGAATCGCGACAGGCAGCATTCAATCTCACTGCAGATGATCTGGGTTTCTGGAACAATGATCGTCAGTTTGTAACTGAGCCTGGAGAATTCAAAGTGATGGTGGGCGGCTCATCGGCAGACCATGATCTGCTGACTGCAGACTTTCTTCTGAAAGATTAGTGGTCTGGGAGGGACCGGCTTAAAATCGCTGGTCTCCGGCATATCTTTGATTCAAATCAGCATAAGACCTGATGCGGATCAGGTATTCATCCAATGACTGCGGCGGCGCGATCCAATCCGGATCGGGATATTGTTCGATGACGGACTGCCAGCTTCGACCGGTATAGAAATCCTCATCCACCGTGCACCCTTTCAGCTGATGGACAGGTGCAAGAAAAATATATCCGTCGAACAGCTGTTCCAGTGTGAAATCCGGGTGGCAGACACTGTAGCTGCTGTGATCTTCCAACCTGCCCATAGGGGTATCGATAAGGTCGAAACCGCATGGGGTGTTTCCGTGTAATTCCATAATCATTTCCAGCTTTCCGTCTCCCGGTGTTGCTGCGATGGGATTCCCGCCAAAGGGCATGTGAAGCATCATGCTGAAAACATTCTCCGGGTACAAATTCAAAAGACGATTGCCCAGCCATCCGTCATCATAGGCACAGAAGTTATCGCTGTTCGGCTGCAGAAATCCCGTCTCATACCGAGCAAATGCATGAACAAGTCCCACCAGCAGCAGAATTTTTTCAGATTTTTGAATAACTTCTTTTGAAACGATTTCCGACCTGTACTTGTCCGGTGTGCCTTTATAAAAAGTCGCCGCCATGCTCTCAGGTGTCCGGAATGTGCCAAATCGTTCCCATCGGTACTGGTAGCTCAGATTTACAACTCTGAACAACGGAGCTCCCACCGGAAGTGAGTGATTGAAATTCCAGACCTTTTCATAAACATCCATATACTCCTGATAGGGCCAGCCCACATTGTAGAAAAACATCATGTCCCTTGCCAGCTGCGGGGAATACTCCGGAGCTGACAGGAGTGAGTCCAGTTTGGGCTGCATCTCGCTTGCGCCGAACTCCATCCCGAGGTTACGGACGCCGCATTCATAAAGGTCCGGTATCAGATCGGTGACAAACACCAGATTGTTTCTGACGGCATGATCTTCACCCAGCAGAATGATATCGTACTTGTCAAATTTCTCCAAAACATAATCCTGGGGCGGTTTTCCGGATGTCTGCAGGAATTCAAGTGCGCTGTCAAATTCTGCCGACCGGCTGCCGTTTATTAAGATCAGTACAAGTAATGTCTGTAGAATGTGCTTCCCCATTTTTATATCTCCTTTTTGATCCGGCAGTAATGTCTGACAAATCCAATTTGATCAATCATCAATTTCAGTAAGGCCTAATAGGGATGATGGTGTGTTGATTGTGTGATTCTGCGGCCAATCTCCGGATTCTGTCAGATCATGGTGTGCAAATTTATGAAACGATCCGGATTCAACGGCAGTGGAACTCTGCTCGGAGGATCTCTGTCCCATCTGTTTTTTTTTCAGCAGTTTCCGATTTTGTATGTGATCCGCTATAAACTGACTTTACAGCAGCTGTAAACCGGATTGCTGTTTTTATCTGGACAAATCAGCGGAGCGAAAGGCAGTGAATTTTCTAAAGGGCAGTATTTTATGTAGTTAAAAGGAATTTCAGTTTAGGAATTGTAGATGGAATAGTTTTTGGATAAGATATCATCACTATTGTTAATCAATCTGAAATCCCCGGCCGGCTCAAAAAAAGGCAAGTTGGTATCAATTTGAATCCAACAGGCAATTGTACAATAATCTGAAATAGTAGAATAGTAAAACGAGTTTACAAATACAACGAGGAGATAAATCCATGATTAAAAAGGCACCATTGTTTTTCACTATCCTGTGCATTACGATGAGTTTGATTTCAAGCCAGGATATCACTTCTGTCGGGAATCCGTATTCAGAAGAATCTTATGCTGAACAGATGGTTCAACTTTTTTTCCCCCGGATTGGTGAACAGGATCCTGAGGCACTGTTCGAAGCGGATTATGTCACTACCGCAGAGAATATCGATCGCAATATTGTTTACAGTATTGATAACCCGGAAGACAGTCCCATCTGGTTTCGGAGTGCGGAACTGCTCATCATTGCCAAAGCTCCGATGGATGAATTGCTTCGGTGGAATCTGTACGGCACCGGGCTGGAAATTGTTGATGCTCCCGACGGCTCAATGAACATCAGTGACGTTCAGGCGGACACACCGATCCTGGACCGGGATACAAAGGTCAGAGTGAAAAATCCGTTCTGGATCTGGTGGGACGAGGATGTCGTCGACATCGATTATGATTACAAAGCCATCATGACGGCCCATCAGGAAGATCACGATTTTCGGGATGTTTACATCACTCGCGAGGAATTTTTTGACAAGAGAATTACGGTGCGGGCGGGGTACACGTATATCGTGGTTCGGGCGGATGACACTGCTTTGAAAAATGATATATATGCCAATATAGCGGGAAAGACCGGACGACGGTACTCTGCGTCATCAAATATCGTGGAATGGTTGGACTATCCCGAGCCCATCATTATGCACAGCTGTCAGCCGCTGGTGAATGTAATCGCCAATATCAATACCCGGAGTGTTTCCGATAATCGATCCGGTTCAGAGAATGTCAACAGCAATCACGATTCATTGAGGATCGAACTGGAAGGGAACATTATTAATGCGGGACGCAGATCAGTATCATCCGATTTTCTGGTGATGCATTTTCAATACGGTGACGACAATCTTGATAAAATCATGACCTATTCTGAGCTTCTTGGGCAAACCATTGAGATCAAGGCATGTGAAAGAAGTGAGTTCAAATACAAGGACCTTACTATTTTTAATCCATACTTTGTTCCGGATTCGGAAGGGATCTGCGGGAAAAGTATTGATCTGTTTATGGCGCTGCCCAATGTGGGAGACAGGGTGCGTATTGATCAGCAGTTTGTGCAAACGAATGCGGTGTTTACAATCAATTCCAGAGGGATCTATGGGAATGCATGGGTTTATGCAACACTTGAGATAGAAGACGAGGGAAACTGGTTTGTCAATGTAACCAATATTAAAAAAACTGGAAATCTTTTTATCTCGGAAATATCACCGCTGAGTGCAATACAAAAGCATACACTGCCCATTGAATTTACTGACCACGGTGAGATTAAGCTTCTGAGATCTCCCAGTTGGAAAGATTCAAAAAATGTCTGGGTGTTGAATTCGGACCGTTCAAATCGTTTTGAATTATCTACTTATGCAAAACTGAGTACTGAAACCAATTTGGAACTTCCGGACAAAATCATGACTCGTGTCGTAGAGAACTTCTGATTGAAATTGTTTCAGAAGAGGATCCTTCGTTGGACAGGATGCTCTTCAATAAACCACCTTTTTGAGGAATCAATGAGACAAAAAATGATTTCAGGAATAATTTTTCTGCTGCCGATTTTCGCATTTATTTTTCCACAGAAAATGGTCAAATATCACATTGGCAGGGATTATCACAGGGATATATTAATTACCAGTCAGGAAGATGTTGCAGCAAACGAGGTAATCCTGTTGTTTACAAATGTGATTACAAGTCATTCCCGAGTTCATGATTTCAAGTGCAGATTCATATTACCTCCCAACATCGAATTGTACAAGGAATTATTGCTGCCTGATGGAGAAAGCTATTCAAATTGGTACAAGGAACTACCGGAATTTGACTGGGAGGAGACGAATATTCGGGAGAAACTGGAATGCTGGCGAGATACTGAAGAAGGAGAATGTGACTGTGTTATTCTAAATCAAATGCAGGAAACGTTTGCGTGGCCGGTACTAGACTATTCGATACCCGTTGGGGAATCCCGGTTGATGATGTTCAATGTGGTGCCGCGGTATGCGGGGGTTGGACGAATTCAGGCGGAGATCACCTGGCGGGATGATGACGGCCGCATTCAAACCGTGGTTGAAGAGAGCGGTCTGATCACAACCACGGTTCCCGAGTGTATTCCCTGTCCGTCAGTCTGGGCCATCGGTTTCGGTGCTGGCATGGGCATTCCTATTGGTTATGACGGGTACTACAAGAACGGGCTTTCCGGCGGGTTCGAGATCAAGCGTATGGGTTTTCCGTGGAGAAGGACCAGTCTGGGACTCAAACTGTGCTATAACCAGCTGAATGAGGATGAAAAGCCCAATCTGATCACAAGAGCTGGGTTGCTTACTCTGGAATATGAACTGCTGGAGTTTCTGGCTCCCGTGATTGCGGCCGGATATTTCAATCAGGATCGGGAAGATGAAGAGGACGCCCTGAGCACCTTCGGCGGGATGGCCGGATTGAATGTGTACATCCCGCTGACGAATACAGCCCGAATTCAGGTGCATGGAAATGTGTTCGGCATTGATGGGAATGTGAACGCCGATTCGGATGCCAACCAGCTGATTGGAAATATCAGTCTGGGACTGGAAGTGAAGTTGTAGGAGTCAGCTGCTGACGCGCTTAGGTGCACAAATTCAGCGGTTGATCTTGTACATCTCCTGGCGAAAATGCATTGGTGAACAACAGGAGAAAAAGCCCTCGCATGCCGGGGGCTTTTTGCAATGATGAGAATTGCATTTTGGTGATACTCAGTCTTATGAGAATCAACAGATTATCATACCGATAAAAACCAGATTGGAAATTAATAATTTGTTGTTTCGGGTCAACTGATTTATCTAAAATTACTGCTCTGCTGCGAAGAATAGATAATGAGTTTGCAGCGTCTTTGGAGAGTTCGCATAATGGTATTGCAGCGGATTGCTAATCCGCCGGGCCAAATTCGGCCTGTGAGGGTTCGAGTCCCTTGCTCTCCGCCATACGAAAATGCCCTTCGATGAATTTCGAGGGGCATTTTTCTATATAACTGTATTCACAGTTACTTACAAGGTAATCCACTTGGTTCATATTTGGAAATGTTTCCAGCCAGAATCCCTATTTTCCCTGTAAATGGGCACATATTGGGCACTGTTTTTCGCGAGAGTGTCTACTATTTTAACCATTTTTCAATGTCAGACTTGATGTACCGAATTGTCCCATTAATCTTCTTATGAGGTATTTTCCCCTCACTTGCCCAGTTTTGGATTGTCTTACGAGTCATCTGTAAATAGTTTGCTACTTGCTGGGCAGTCATCACATCAGGATATAGTTGGTTTCGATCGACTAGCTTAGACTCAATCCTCATCTTATCTAGAAAGTACTTTCACCATTCAAGGCTTTCTAAATTCTAGTCAAGTCCTAAATGTTGGTGTAAAATAAATCCTTCCTTGCATTGATGTTTTTATTAAGATTAAGATTCAAACCCAGACACTTTTCATTTCTCTTCTTTCGACAAGGGATGCATCCCGCAATTCCTGATAAAATTGCTTCATCTGCTTATAATTGCCTAATCCCTTAATGACATATTGTCCCGGTTTAGCTCTAATTAATTGTTCCATTAAAGTAGCCCTAATACACACTTTAGCGTCTGAAGTTAGAATATTGAGTGGACCTCGTTTTAATGAAACCTCTTGTATTTGGTATAACCATATTGATATTTCTTTTCTAAAAAGTATTCCTGTTTTTAAATCAATTCGGCGCTGATATATTGAATACTTTGTGGTTCTTGACTTTATAAATGTAATTATTAGTGCAATTATAAAATAGATTGCCAACGCTACTAAACTTCCTTCATCAAAATAGTGAAAAAAACGTCTTTCTGGAATTTCACTTATGAAAAAGAGGCCAATCAGCATAATTGATAAGAACCATCCAATTAATGATCTTAATCTTGGGTGCTTTGATATAAGTAAGTCTCCAGCGATTTTTTTCTTTGAATCAAATGTGCCATTTTCTTGAATGGTTTTTGCAAGTGACCTATCATTTGGTGAAGTTTCTCCCAAATCTTGTGCTTCTTTTGGTGCAATTTTATTGATTTTTTCTAGTGCTTCACTGAAGTTGGGATTTATTAATAAAGCAATCCGATAGTGTTTTAATGCTTCCTTAATATTGTTGTTTTGTTCATGGACAAGTCCCAAATAATAATTTGAGAAATGGTCATCTACATTGAGTGATATTGCTTTTCTAAAATATTTAGCCGCCGATTCAGTTTTTTTTGTTCTAAAATGACCCACCCCTAACAAAAAGTAAGCGTGCGATACTTCATGATTAATATTTATTATATTTTCAAGAATATCAATTGCCTCCTGTATCTTCCCAGATTCTAATAATTTTGAAGCTTCAGTTAACTTTTTTTGTACAGTATTCATATTATTAACTCCATAAGAAATGACGTAAGCATAATTATCCTTACGTTATGACTCAATTTCCATGTACATTGGGTGGTGATTCTGTATTATCTGCCTCGTGAGTAATTCCACCGCCTACACCACCATCTGATGCATCGTTATCCATGTTCGTTTTTGTCATATCCAGTTCCCCATCTGCTTTTTCTACTCCTTCAGGAGCATATGCCGATGTTTCCTCACCATCTGATACATCGTTATCCATGTTTGTTTTTGTCATATCCAGCTCCCCATCTGCTTTTTCTACTCCTTCAGGAGCATCTTCCGATGTTTCCTCACCATCTGATGCATCGTTATCCATGTTTGTTTTTGTTATATCCAGCTCCCCGTCCGCTTTTTCTATTCCTTCAGGAACATCTACCGATGCTTCCTCACCATCTGATACATCGTTATCCATGTTCGTTTTTGTCATATCCAGCTCCCCGTCTGCTTTTTCTACTCCTTCAGGAGCATTAGTGGGGGTCCCTTCACTTATTTCATTCTGATGACGGTCTTCACCTATTATTGTTGAAGATCCATTTTTTAATGGTGTTTTAAAATTTCGCAGTTCTTGGGTCCCAACAGCAATGTCTTTAACATGTCCCCAATTTTGAATCTTATGTTGAGCATACCAAGAAAGGGAGATAGGGCCTACCCACAACGGAGATATAATCGTTAATCCTATCCTAATAGCCTTTGGAATTGATGGACTCCAATTCATTGGTATTGATCTGTATATTATAGTTTTTTTGACATTGTCTGGCATTTAATTAACTCCAATTCCTTATCTAATAGGTACAATTAATTTTTCCATCACAAGTGTATATTTGAATCAGATATGCTTAAATACTATGCTCCATCGACTCACATTCTGAATCAAATAACACTTTGTGCATTATCTATATTTGAGATCGAAATTATTGAATTGGAAATTTATTGTAGATATCGGAAAGACAATTGTCTTAGAAGTTATCGGCCCCAGCTTCGGTTCGGCACACAATCGTGACTTGTGTTATTTTATCTAATTTCGACAATAAAATATACAACACATTGATGATTGAGAAAAGGCAGGACCAAACCTAGACGCATTCACTCAATTCTTATTCTTAACATACCTTTTTTTCTTCCTCGGTTTTCCCGGCTCAGGGCTCTGATTCAAAGGATTTCTCCCCAGCCATTGGGCCTTGATTTTTTTGCGGCTTATCAGGCTTTTAACCCGGTGAATATCCCCTTTTTTAATAAAGGAAAAAGCTTTCCCGCTGCGGCCCATGCGTCCGGTCCGGCCGGTCCGGTGGGTATATTGATCCAGCTTGGACGGGAAATCCCAGTTGATGATCACAGACACATGACTGAAATCCAGTCCGCGACCGGCTACATCGGTGGCAATCATGTACTTCAGCCTGCCGCGCTTGAACCGGTTGAAAATGGAGGTGCGTTTCGGCTGGGGCAGGGCACCATGAATGTACTCAATATCCTTGAGTTTCCCTTTCAGGTCCCGGAAAAGTCTTTCAACACCGTGCCGGGTATCACAAAAAATAATCACCTGCTGGGTCGTCTCTTTTTCCAGGAAATCCAGCAATGCCCCGATCCTGTTTCTGGGATGAATATACTGGAACCAGTGAGAAATGCTGTCGGGTGAAGGTTTGCTGCGGATCAGGTTGACAACACTGGGATCCACCAAAATGTCCTTTGCCAGTCGTTTGGTGTTTTTACCGGCAGTAGCGGAGAAAAGCAGGGTCTGGTGCTTCACATGAATGCAGGACAGGATGAATTCGATATCCTCCAGAAACCCCTCCTTGAGCAGCTCATCCGCCTCATCAAGAATGGCCATTTTCACGTGGGGAAAATCCAAAACCCCGTCATACATCAGATCCATCAGCCGGCCCGGCGTTGCCACCAGAATGTGGACGGTGGATTTCAAACGAACCACATTGGCGACTTTTGGGGTTTTTCCAAAAACGGCATAAGTAATAACATCAGAGCCCTTGGCCAGCTTGCTGATCTCATTCACATACTGGATACAGAGCTCCCGGGTCGGAACGATGACGAGTGCCTGTATTTTATTCAGTCTGGTGTCTATGCGCTGCAGCATGGGGATGCCGCAGGCCACTGTTTTACCGGACCCGGTTTCAGCCAGAGCCCAGAGGTCACGTCCCTCAGTTATGATGGGGTAGGCAGCTTCCTGGATGGGCGTCATCTCTGTGATGCCCATATTGTTGACTGCCGAGACAATATTGGCGGGAAGGTTCAGTTCGGAAAATTTCATCAATTCATCTTTCAAGTTAAGCCGCATTGGAAAACCCGCATCCTCAGGCCGTTGGGATGGTATCAGTTCTGTTCGCTTCCAGCTGTCTTCGGACCCTGCTGCCCATTACAAAAACTGGTCGAGATAAACCATGCACAAGACTTAGGTTAAGGATGATTGCAGGATGATACCCAATGAATTCTGATGAATGGCTTACGGGAAAATGAAACGCAGAACCGCACCAAATGTCAGGGACCGCCTGCCGCCCAACTCCTGCCGACTCAGCTCAATCAGGAGGTTTGTTGTGATGAAAACAGGACCATTCTTCGCCTTGAACAGACTAATTTAGACGCCGCGGCAATGGGTTTATTTTTCAAAAAGGACAGTATGAATCAGAATATCATCAAACAGTTCTGCAGCTGCATCGGCAGTTCATTCGTCATTCGGGAACCGGACGCCTGTGAGGCTTATGCCCAGGATGAATACCCCGGACGAAAGTTTTACCAGATTCCCGGAATCGTATTAAAACCGGGCTCTGCATCAGAGGTTGCTGCAGTGATGCGGATTTGCAGCGATAACAAAATTCCTGTGACGGTTCGCGGCGGCGGAACGGGACTTGCGGGTGCCTGTGTCCCGAATCCAGGCGGTATCGTATTGTCAATGGAACGATTGAATCGACTGGTAGATGCAGATTCTGAGAATCAGACCATAACCGTGGAAGCCGGAATGACTCTTTCCCGATTCTATCGCGAAGTGGCGAAAACCGGCTTGTATTTTCCACCGCATCCCGGAGACGACGGGGCATTTACCGGCGGGATCGCTGCCACCAATGCCGGAGGTGCAAGAGCCGTAAAACATGGTACAGTCCGCAAATTCATCCGGGGGATGGAAGCCGTGACCGCTCAGGGAGATATCCTGCAGCTTGGCGGGAAATATATCAAATCCAGCAGCGGATATCCCCTGATGCAGCTCATCATCGGTTCGGAAGGAACCCTGGCGGTAATCACCCAAATTACATTCTCTCTGGTTCCTGCACCGAAAGCGCAGTGCACCTTGGTGGTTCCGTTTGCATCCGTTACCGAAGCCATTGATTCAGTATCTGCCATCCTGAATGCCGGCCAGATACCGCTGGCAGCAGAGTTTGTCGAACACCCGGTACTGAGACTGGCTGAGAATATGACCGGACTCCGCTGGCCCGCTGAGGATGGGTCCGCATCACTTATGTTTATTCTGGATGGGAACAGCGAGGATCAAGTGATGGACCAGGCGGTGAAAATGGGTGAAATTCTTCAGCGAAACGGAGCGCTGGATATACTGGTGGCCCAGGAAAAACGGCAGCAGGCCGATATACTTAAACTGAGGTCAGTTCTCTATGAGGCACTGCGTCCCGGTGTGGCCGATATGTTTGACATTTCCCTGCCCAGATCTGAAATCACCGGACACATCACGGCGATCCATCAGCTGGAAGAAAGGCTGAACATTCATCTGCCGACCTATGGGCATGCCGGCGACGGCAACCTCCATACCCACTATATGCGCAGGGAAATTAAAGACGGTGCACTGAGTACGGAAATTCCGAACTGGGAAATACTCCTTCCTGATGTTCAAAATTCATTATTTTCCGACGTGCGGAAGCGGGGCGGTGTGATATCGGGAGAACATGGAATCGGGCTGGCTAAACGGAAGCAGTTAAAATCATTTATGGATCCGGTGCAGCTGGAGCTGATGAAGGGAATAAAAAAACAGTTTGATCCGCAGTGCGTTCTGAATCCCGGAAAAATATTTGAATCCGCCAGTGGGCGGGTTTTTAATCCGTCTCCTGACGGAGAAGTGTAATTGGGTGCATTCCCCGCCGCTTGTTGAAAATCCGCCATTTGGCGTGGCGGCAAAATGAAAAATGATTATATCACTAATGATACCTCACCCGTCAGCTGACGGGCGGGGAAATTCATTGATGCCGACCTGCACTGTCACCACAGAAATTTTAAAAGAAAAGCAAAAGGCTGCGATATCCACAGCCTTTTAAAAAGTTGAACTTCATCCAACCGGAAGTTCGTTCCGCAGCCGGCGAATCTTTCGTCAGCCTGCCTGCGGAGGATGAGGGACTCGAACCCCCAAGGGCGCAAACCCGGCGGTTTTCAAGACCGCTGCCTTACCAATTAGGACTAATCCTCCCGTTATTATCTGGCACCGTATTTACAGGGTGTCAAATAAAGTCGGCAAATTTATTGCCTTATGCAATCACGGAAAAAGGTTAATTTTTCGAAGAATTAAATTTCTTCCCTGTAATTGATTTTACAGCCGCATCCGTCCCACATCCGTTCATATGTCTCTAAACGGTCGCTGACAAATTTCCGGGCGCTATCCAGGGAATCAGACTTCCGCAGCAGAATCTCCTTTTTATCGGATTCTTCAATAATTAAATATTCATGATCCTTTCGCATAATAGCAATCAACCCGCAGATGCAGGTGTCATGTTCCTGAACCAGTTCAGAAGAATCCCTGAGTTCACGGAGTTGATCAGCGC
Organism: uncultured bacterium; assembly: GCA_964527215.1. Classification (GTDB taxonomy): domain Bacteria; phylum Fidelibacterota; class Marinisomatia; order SCGC-AAA003-L08; family JACNLC01; genus CAZGNZ01. The sequence continues at coordinate 44,282 of CAZGNZ010000012.1, forward strand.
TGATAATTTCCATTGCGTATTCCTCAGATTAAATTACTTTCAGGTCAGTTCCGGTAGGTTTGAAACCGCCAGTTGGCGGGTTTTAATTCCTCTCCTGACAGACATGTGTAACAGGGTGCATTCCCCGCCGCTTGTTGAAAATCCGCCATTTGGCATGCCGGCGAAATAGTTAATGCCCCGATCGATTACTGAACCCCCGTCACGTCAGCTGACGGGCGGGGAAATTCATTTGCAGCACCATTACAAACCATATGGGTTGAACACCGGGGCTGAATCCTGACCGGAATTCCGTTTCGTGCCGCACATGTCCGCCCTGTCTGTCATACAGGCATTGGACGGATAAACCTCAGTATCCCCGGTCATAATGCTGAAAAAACGGATTGGATTTCCACTTGCTCCGGATTCCTGCTGATTCTTATTGCACCTGAAAAATCCAATTATCCGTGTTGTAATAATACGAACGATCGTACTAATATTCCATATGTCAAAAGGAGAAGAAACCAGAAGATTTATCCTTGAGATGGGGCTTGAACTGGCCACACAGCTTGGTTTGGAGTCCATATCCATCGGGCTGCTGGCGAAAGCGGCCGGAATGTCAAAAAGCGGATTGTTTGCCCATTTCAACTCCAAGGAAAATCTTCAGATTGCCATTCTGGAATTTGCTGCTGAAAATTTTTCACAGTCCGTGGTTGTACCGGCACTGAAAGAACCGGCAGGAATCCAGCGCATCACCGCGATGATCCGCAACTGGATCAGTTTCAGTTCCAAACTTTCCGGCGGCTGTATATTTACATCCACTGCAGTAGAGTTCAGTGACCGGCCGGGAAAAGTTCGCGATCTTCTCCTTTCCCAGCAGAACAGCTGGGTGAGTACACTTCGAAGGATTGGAAAGACGGCCGTTAAAACCGGTGATTTCCGGAAGAATGCGGATTTGGATCAGTTCGCATTTGACGTCTATTCAATGCTTATGGGTGTGCATTATTATGGAACGCTTTTAAATGATTCCATGACAAACCAGTATATGCAGAATTCATTTCGGCAGCTCCTGGAGTTCTATGGTTCTGCGGACCTTGTTCTTACTGAAATATAATAAACACGGGAAATCAAAATGAATCGACGAAGTCCGCTGACTGAATCCGGCAGGCAAAACAACAGCTTTCGGCAGGCGTTTATGCGCGTGCTTGTTCGAGCCAGCTGGAAACTGAATGAATCATGGACAGACCGATTAATCCGCAAACTGTTTTTTACCCCTCGGAACAGAGAAATATCATCCCTTCAGAATGACCTCCTTGAATTGTCTGAACCGTTTGAAATTATTGTCAATAATGCCAGAGTAAACTGTTGGAAGTGGGGTCATGGCCCGGTCCTTCTGTTTGTGCACGGCTGGAACGGCCGGGGTATCCAGTTTCGCCAGATGCTGGAAAATCTGATTGCTCAGGGGTACACCTGTATTACGTTCGACGGTCCGGGTCACGGTGAATCAGAGGGGGCCACATCCAGTTACTTTCAGATGAGCGATGCCGTTCGATCACTGATCCGGTATCTCGGTCCAGACAATATTACCGGGCTGATCGGGCATTCCTTCGGAGCCGGAGCTGTTATCAATGCGATGGCGAATGATTCAATCAGACTGCCTGCCATTCTCATCGCGCCGGCATTGCGGATGAAGGAAACTCTGGACAGGGCATTTGAACATCATGGTGTACCGTTGGAGATTTTCAATGCCATCATAGGAAAATATGAACTCCGGTACGGATACAGCATGATCAAGGACAATCCCTTTAAACTGCTGGAAAAACTCAAATCGTCTGTTCTGGTGATACATGACCGCGAAGATACAGTCATTCCCTATTCAGATTCTGTGTCGGCTGCGGGCAGGTTTCCGATAATCAGACTGCATACAACTTCCGGATTGGGACACAATCGAATTCTGAAGGACGAAAAAGTGATCCAGGCTGTAAAAAGTACACTTAAACCACATGAAGCGGAAAGCAGACGTAAAGCGCCGGGAAGACCGGCTGCGGTTTAGGGGAGCCCGGCAGACTGCGGCAATGGAGACGCAGGCACTGCCTGGGATTTCACTAAGTCACGGTCAGTCAGACATCTCCTGATATTCTATTTCGCGGTGACCCTCGATCTGACTGTCATTCCGAAAGCGGGACATTTTGACGATGTATCCGTTTCCATCCCGTTCAAAAAAACCATAGTAATAGGACAACGTATCCGACTCAGACACAAAATCGGTTCGGGTCCAAACCCCGTCCCCGGAGTAGGTCCACGTCATTTCCCCCAGGATCTGTTCCATACTGTCTTCCACTGTGCAGGACAGAACATTGTCGTCATCATCGTAACTGAAATTCGCCCATGCCTCGGTCAGCAGTCCGTCAGAACCATACACCCGCCTGCTGATCAGCAGTCCTGACTCATCATAATCGTAGTATTCATACCCAGTGACGGCACCTGAAGCATCGGTGATTTCATTGTGCAGCAGCAGATACTGATCATCATAAACGTAACTGGTTCGAACCTCAAGCACCTGTCCGATCAGATCAAAATCACTGATACCGGAAATCAGATAGAGTGCTGCAGGATCTTCTTCCGAACTGCAGCCGAACAGGATCAGCAGCGGCAGAATTTGAAGGGGGTTTAATAATTTGCGGGTGTTGTTTATCATAATTGAATCCAGTTTAAGCTTGTTACTGATATTATCGGGCAGATACCGTTTATCTGAAATGCATGTTTCATGAAATAGTTGACGGTCTCAGACGGCTGCCGTATTAAATTTGCCGTTAAATTACCACTGATATTACAGCCGATGCCAGCTGACAGTTATCTTCGATTTTATACTGCTGCCCAAAATCTATACCGGTCAGACCTGCGCCTGGCGGAAAGGTATTTTTCGGAAATCACAAACGGTTCAATGGACCTCGTTCAGCGGTCCAACCGCATTGTTCCAATGTTGGATGCCGAAATTCGACAGGTTCAGCTTTCCATTCTCCCGGTGTCACCAAAATGGCGGTACTGGCGGAATCTGCAGGATTTGGTTCAGTACTTTTATATTGGTGATGTCGGCTGTTTTGTACCGGAGAAAAAATACAATATTCATTTGAAACGCGCCCTTGGCAGCGCCCAAAAACGATGGGTCCGATATGACTGGGAGGTCCTTCCCGATCCGCCTATCGAGTTTATAATTGACCGTCTGATTGAAATATCGGAAGTTCTGGACGAGGAGGTGGGCGAATGGTTGAAAGAGCAGCTGTACCGCGCGCTTCAGATCATACCGGTTCCGGTCCTTCGCCAGGGAGGATATGGAAAACTGACCCGGACCGTCAGCGGTGTACTCATGTATTCCATTCTTGCCCTTGACAGCGACGCCAATGCAGCGCAGGTCCGGCAGCGGATTTTTTCTGCATTGAAAGGGGGGATGTTTTTTGGGTTGATGTACCCTTTGGTGGATGATGTAATGGATCTGCCGGATTTGCTGTCTCCGATACAGAAGGAGGAGTATGCCAGGTACATCACGAATCTGGCGCTGGGAATGACGAATGAACCGGATCATGATTTTCCGTACGATCTTCAAACCCATTTCTGCGGCTGCTTTCGAAATCTGGAAAATCTGCTGGAAGCGCCCCGATTTCAGGAGCTGGTCAAAAACATGCTGGTACTTCATATTTCTCAGCTTGAGGACGGCATGAAAAGCAGTCGATACCGCTATTCCGATGAGGATATCTATCCGCCGCTGATTCTGAAAGCCGCCTACACTCGAATTATTGCAGCCATTCTGGGAGGATTCCCCATTCAGGATGAATTTCGAAACAACATGATAAAAAATGGACTTGGCCTGCAGATGGTGGATGATTTCCGGGACTTTCAGAAAGACCTGAAACGCAGTCAGTTTACTCCGTTTACCCATTTTCACAAATTCGGTAATGACGATAATGTCAATCCGATGCTGCTGTATCTTGCATCATTGCAGGAGTTAATGGATCGTCACGGAAACAGAAAATCCTGCAGCCGACAGATCGTCCGGCGATTCAGCCATGCGGTGCGGCGGTTTGCGCAAACCCATGCTGATGATCAGATGCATGGATTTCTCACCCTGTTTTTATCTGATACACCTTCATTAAGGCGTTCCGTGGCCCGGCTGATTCGCCTGAGCAGCCGGATTACAGATATTGATTTTCAGATATCGGACACGATGACAAAAATCGCTGTCACCCAGGCTGGAAGAAGCTGAGCTTATTTCTGTCCTGCTGGTTCAATTGAGGGAGGATCGGGAGGGATTTCTGTTTCCTGGTCTGGAACACCCTGATCGGGCGGCTGAAATCCAACCTCATCGGCCTTTCTGACTTCCGGCAGATAAGCCCTGAAAGTTTCGCCATAGATATCCCAGACGGTGACAAACAGTGCGGCAATAATGGGTCCCACAATAAATCCCACAATTCCGAACAGACTGATTCCTCCCAGCGTTGAGAAGAAGATCATCAGGTCATGCATTCGGGTATCCTTTCCGACCAGTCTGGGACGCAGCACATTGTCGACACTTCCCACAAGCAGCCCGCAGAACAGGGCCAGACCCACCGCTTTCAGAATCGCCCCGGATGCGGCCAGAAGGATCACCGCCGGTATCCAGATCAGGCTGGAACCCACGATGGGAATTATGGACAGGACCGTCATTACGGTGGCCCAGAACAGCACGCTGTCGATGCCGACAACCCAGAATGCCAATCCCGCCAGTCCGCCCTGAATGGCGCCGATGACCAGGGTTCCTTTTATGGTGGCCCGTGTCACGGATGTGAATTTTGCCAGCATTCGGCGTTCATCCTGATCGGTGAGGGGGAAATATAACAGCAGTTTGTCCAGAATCATCTTTCCGTCTTTCAGGAAGAAATACATGGTATAAAGAAACACGAAAGACATAAACAGAAAGTTGACGGTGGAAAAAGTAAATGAAGAGATACTGTCAAACAGCAGACTGCTCAAGTTGCTCACCATCTCACCGGCCTTCTGCAGGATGATATCCTGGTACCTGCTGAACTCTTCATAATAGGGCAGTTTCTGAAAAAAATCATCAAAAGTGGATGTTTCCTGAAGGGTTTTTGCAACCCATGGCGTAACCGACTGACTGATTTTTACGGCTTGTCCGGCAATGATTCCGAGAAGAACCAGAAGGGGCAGGAAAATTATCAGCGACAGGCAGACAAGTGTCAGAGCAGAACTGAGTCCGGCGCGATTGCGGGTCCATTGTAGAAATTTCTGGTAAACCGGCTGGGTCATGGCAGCGAAAATGCTGGTCAGCAGCAAGGTCATTAAAAAACTGCGAACCATTATCAGGAAAACGGCCGAAATAAATATCAGGACCAGTATCAGAACAATCTGACTTAGCGAGAGCTGTTTCGTTGCGGACATAAGTTCCTCAAAGTGAATGACCCGGTTACAGGCAGAGCACTGGTAATAAAAACGTTAAAAAACCACAGGCAGCTGATGAATCGAACATTCCAGCAGCACACGGCAAAATACCCTTGCGAATGGTTTGGTGCAGGTTGAACGGCTGTCCGGATCAGCTGCTGCCCAAAATATGGAGCTGTACTTCAGGGTTTCCTTCCATGTCGTCTGCGATTCGCAGAATCATGAGAGGATGCAGTGATCCTCTGACATATGTCTTTCCGATTGTGATATAGGTATACCCGTCGTCGCGATCCATTTCTATGAATTGCAGATCAGGGAAACATTCCCGTACGGAAACTTCCACCTGCCGCAGGATGGGTTCTGCCAAATCGGTGCTGCTGGAACTGCCGAAAGAAGCCTCATAATCCGGAGAAATCTCCTGGGCATTGACAATATGATTGTCCGAAGTGCAGGGGAGATGTACCGCAACCTCCTGGGAGTACATCAGCCAGGGTTTGCCGGGATTCTCATCCAAGGTGAAAATGTTTTCAAAGGAATTGATTCTCATATTGAACAGTTTTGTCAGAACGTCGCAGAATTCATCGCACGAGTACAAATATTTTCGGGTTTTGACGAAATCGTATTCATATTCCGGCCACTGAAAATCATCCTTAATCCATGTACCGGTGAGGTATGACCCGTCCGCCCGGGTTAAAGTGCCCCAGCCGGCCCTGGTATCATTTTCAAAACGCCCTTCCCAGTGCATCGTGTCTGCCCATGAGTAAACTGCATGACCATGCCGCTGGTCAAAATAATAATCACCTGCGTACAGACGTCCATCAGCGTTTTCGAGACCGAATCCCTGAAAATTGTTTTCATAAAATTCGCCGGTGTATATTTTGCCGTTGGAATAAATATAGGTTCCTATTCCGTGCATCATATAGTTTTTAAACATACCGATATACCGGTTGCCGCCTTCCAGGGCATACACTCCGGCTCCATCCTGACAATCCCCGGCAATACATCCTGTGTTTTGAGCAAAGCCCATCCCGGTCAAAACGAACAGGGCTGCTGTGAGTGAACGGATGTGTGTATAATCCCAAAAACAGTGCATATAACCTCCTGGAATTACCATTGATGATGATTGTTCTGCTGGATAAAATGAAGTTTACTGAATACAGACTGCTTTCAAGTTAATTCAATATTTGTGTTGGAAAAAAGAGATTAAGTATCCTCTAAAGTCGGTCAGGGCAGACGGTTTTGACTGCACAGTCGCTGCGGGCAAGTTCAGACTGCTGCTGGTCAAAGCGTTTCATTCTTTCAAATTTTAATATGCGGACATCGTCATCTCGCTATAATTTTACATGTTGAATTATGCGGAATCCGTACAATGTGCCGTCTGAAAACTGAATTAATGGCTAAAATCTGAACTCAACCCGAATGATAAGCATAATCAAAAAATACTATCTGAATGAATTTACTGAATAAGGATTACAGACTGCTGATTGTGGACAATGAGTCCACGGTTTTGGCAGATATTCGAAATCTGCTGTTCAAGGAATACGCTTTAACGTTTGCCAAAACTGCACATGAAGCCCTAAGCGTTGCAGATAAACTTCAACCGGACCTGGTGCTGATTGCAGTGGGTTTAAAAAATCTGGATGGGTTTGAAGTCTGCAAAACCATAAAAAAACTGCGTCATCTCTCACGTGTCCCTGTCATTTTCATGACATCAATATCAGACCCGAGCGTGGAAAAGCGCGGATTTGAATGCGGCGGCAGTGATTTTATTCGAAAGCCGTTGTCTCCAGCTGTTCTGAAAGCCCGAATAAAAATCCACCTTTCTCTGTATCATCAGCAAAAAACCGTAGAAAAGAAAGTCCAGGAGCGAACCGCAGAACTGATGGCCAGCTGTAAAGGGGCCATCTATATGCTTGGAGAGGTCGGCCATTTTAATGACAGTGATCCGGGACTGCATATCTGGCGTATGGCAGCGTATTCAGTGGCGATAGCCCGTAAAGCCGGTTGGTCTGGCAGTCGGCTTGAGCTTCTGGCATATTCTGCTCCCCTGCATGATCTGGGCAAGATTGGAATTCAGGATACCATTCTGAAAAAGCCCGGCAAACTGACGTCGGAAGAATGGATCACCATGCGGAACCACACCATGATCGGATATAAACTGCTGAGCAGCAATTCCTCTCCGCTGTTCCAGATGGCCGCCGAAATAGCATATACCCATCATGAGAAATGGGACGGAACCGGATACCCGCGCGGATTAAAAGGTGAAGAAATACCTGAATCAGCTCGTGTCGTCGCTATCGCCGATGTATTTGATATCCTGACCATGCAGCGGTCTTACAAAGCTCCCTGGCCGATCAAACGGGCAGTTCAGGAGATCAAGAAAAACAAGGAAATTCACTTTGATCCCGTCCTGGTGGATCATTTTATTGAAATATATCCCGAAATCATTCATATAAAAGAAATCTGGGACAGCCGGGAATAGGCAGGCATTTTCAACCGGCAGTCCTGACAAAATCAGGTTCCCGGCCCTGTCTTGAAATGGGTTCCTTCAGCGATATATCGATACTGATTATCACATCAATTGGGAGGTCCCTTATGCGAAATATTGTTCCAACAGCCGGAATCCTCTGTCTGCTTTTTGTGCTTCAGGCCGGCATTGAATCTGATGAAGGTTCAGCTGTTCCCTCACAGCAAATCCTTGAGGCTCAGCTGGATTCACTGAAAGATGCCAGAAATTTAACAGCTATCCGGACCAAACTTGACGAGTTGCTTTTGTATTATCCGGAACATCTGGATGCGCTGAGTCTGCGGATTTATATCAACTCCCATTACAGAGAAAATTTTCAGCAGGTTCTGACGGATTTGGAGACCAGCTCCGGTATTCGGGAAACCCCTGAAAGCTGGTGGACTGAAATTGGGTATTTGTACATCGACAGCGGAGACCCGGATCATGCACGACAGCTGGCGGACAAAGGACTTGAGCTGTTTCCGGACAACAGTGAGCTGCTTGTGATTCGGGGAGAAGCCAACGGGAATCTGGGGGATTTCGGCAGTGCTATCGATGATTACAAAAAAAGCCTGGAAATCCGGCCGGGATATGAATACGGAATGGTGAATCTGGCGGAAGCCTATTTTGAGAATGGCGACACTGCGGAAGGATTGGCGATGGTGGACGAGACTCTGGCCAGTCACCCAACTTCCCATCTGGTCATGCATGTGCGCGGCAATTATTTCCAAAGCATTGATGAATTTGACAAAGCGCTTTTGGATCTGGAACAGGCCGCAGCATGGGCGGATCCCGCCACACAGGCGTATTATTTCGGGGTGATGTCATTTGTCTATCAGGATATGAATGACTCGGACAGAGCCTGTGAATCTGCCGTGAAAGCGCTCAAGGGCGGGGATTCATTTGCCTATTCCATGATTGACGGGTGCAATATCACTCTTGAAGAATTCAGTCTTTCCGGTGGTGACAGACTGATATATCGGACAACCATCCCCGGGGCGGATCAGTTAACGGTCAGTCTTACGAATCTCACGGAGGAAATGGTGAAGTTCGACTGGAACCTGAACAGCAATGAAGGTACCGCCGGCTCCGTTACCGTCACGGAAGATGCTTTTCACACTTCATTCGCGCTGCACAATTCATTTTCCGACGGCAGTGATTTGCTGCTGGAAGACAGAACATCCATCTGGCTGAGTCATGAAGCCTGGCGAAGTCTGCGTCCAAACAATGTCTTCACCATGGATACCGGCAGTGGAGAAAAAACCGTAATGGTGACCGGTGAAGAACTGTTCGCATTTACGTTAAACGGAGAAAATGCTGTTGTTTCTGCTGTTGTGCTGGAATCTGTCAGCGATGAAACACCGGAAAAATTCTGGATATTGGATGAGCCGTACAATACCATTATCCTGAAAATGGATTCAGACTGGGATATGGAACTTCTGGAAGCGGTTACTGAAGAGTAGGAAAACACTCCCTGTCTGCATGGACGACAGGGATGATATCAGGAAAAGGGTATGACAAAATATAATCCCGTGGAAATTCACGACCAGACTGCCGCCGGGTACGATGAGCAGGTCAAGGAATACCACAGTTACGGACACGAGATTCTTTTTGGTCTGTGTTTCGAATTCTGCAAAACGGATGGGCAGGTGCTTGATCTCGGTATTGGGACCGGACTCAGTTCGAAGTATTATCCAAAACTGGGAATGAACGTGACCGGTGTGGATGCCTCTGAAAGTATGCTGAAGGAATGCCGGAAAAAGGGGTTTGCGCACAGGCTGATTGTTCATGACATCGGAAACAGTCCGCTTCCTCTGGAAGACTCAGTATTCGACATGGTGATTGCCTGCGGTCTGTTTCATTTCTATAAAGATCTCCGCAGTGTATTTCAGGATGTGTCCCGGGTACTGGTTCCGAATGGGATATTTGGATTTACGCTGTCAACCCCGAGTTCGCTGGAAGTCGCTCCGAATGGGAATCCCGGATTCTGGGAAGTTCCCACCGTTTGGGGGGTTCCCATTACGAAGCACTCCGATGAGTATGCTTCAGATCTGTCAAAAGACTGTGGATTCGAGATGCTGAAAAAACAGAAGGTTCTCATTGACGGCGGACCGGGGAGCCGGTCGGATCTGCTGTTTACTGTTTATGTATGCCGCTGTACAGGGAAAATCAGCAAAGCAAATGAATGATAGAAAATATGACGAAATATACATTAAACGAACTTGGATTTGGGACCCATCAGGAAAAATTCCGCCAGGAAAATGAACTGGGCGAAATGCCGCCGGGCAGGGTGACTGCCGTTCATCGGGAACGATATTCCGTTTGGACTGAAGAGACCGAGCTGGAAGCAGAACTCATTGGACACTTGAGATTTGCATCCGAATCACCATCGGATCTGCCTGCTGTTGGAGACTGGGTGGTGGTGGATGTATTTGACGGTCACCGGGGACTGATTCACGGTGTATATCCTCGAAAGAACTCACTGGAAAGGCAGGCTGTTGGTAAATTCGGCGAAACCCAGATTATTGCCGCAAACATTGACACCGCCCTGATAGTACTTGCCGCTGACAGGGATTTCAGCATCAACCGGATCGAAAGATATCTTGCGGTGTGCCATTCCGCTGAGATATTTCCAGTCATTCTGCTGAGCAAAACGGATTTGCTTGATCATGATGAAACCATGCAGCTGACTGATATGATCGGTAGCAGAATACCGGGCATTCCATGCATCCCAATGAGCAATGAAACCTGCCTGGGCCTCGACCGCATCAGGGAATATCTGGCTCCCGGAAAGACCTGCTGTCTTCTGGGATCATCGGGTGTGGGCAAATCCACACTTCTGAACCGTCTTGCCGGCAGGCCGGTGATGGAAACCGCATCCATCAGTGTCAGCTCGGACCGGGGACGGCATAAGACCACCCGCAGGGAGCTGATCATGCTTTCGGAAGGCGGGATGATTATCGATAATCCCGGTATGCGCGAAGTGGGACTGGCCGATGCGGAAAAGGGTCTGAGTGTCACATTTGATCCTGTGATGCAGCTGGCGGAAAACTGCCGTTTTTCAGACTGCACCCATCAGAATGAAGCTGGCTGCGCAGTGCTGGCGGCGGTTGAAAGCGGCGAACTGGATTCTGCCCTGTATGCACATTATGTAAAGCTGAGAAAAGAACAGGCGCACTTTGAATCCACCGTCTCAGAACGGCGCCGAAAAGACCGTCAGTTCGGTAAAATGGTAAAACAGATCAAGAAAGAAAAAATATTCAAGCGGATGTGAGGAAGTTGCCGGACACTTCGAAATACCCCTTGTCAGTAATCCTGGATACCGCCAGGAATGATTCGCGTATTCGAGCCGTCCTTCTGAACGGATCCCGTGCCAATCCAAACTGTCCTGCAGACCCGTTTCAGGATTTCGATATTGTGTATTTTGTCCGCGAACCTGCTTTTTTTAAGAATAACCTGAACTGGATCAATCGCTTTGGTGAACTGATGATCCTGCAGATGCCGGAACCCGGATTCAATACCCCGGAACTGGATATGAACTCCTTTGTCTATCTCATGCAGTTCAAAAACGGCTTTCGCATCGATTTGACGGTCATTCCCGTACATCACCTGGATTTGGTTCGCTGGGACAGCCTCAGCGTGGTTCTGCTGGACAAAGACAGACTGCTGCCGGCATTACAGCCGCCGAATGAATCTGACTATTATCCGAATCCTCCGACTGCCGAACAGTATTTTCACTGCTGCAATGAATTCTGGTGGCTCTGTCCAAGTATCGCCAAAGGACTTTGGCGCAGTGAAATTCTGTATGTAAAACATTTTCTGGATCATTTTCTCAGGAAACAGCTGGAAAAAATGCTGATCTGGAAAGTGGGAATTCAAACGGAGTTTGAGGTGAATCCGGGAAAATGCGGGAAATATCTGGACAAATATCTGACTGCTGACGAATGGAATCTGCTTCTGGAAACATGGTCATCCGCGGTCGTACCGGCGGTGTGGGATGCGCTGTTTGCTCAAATCTCGCTGTTTCGATCCAGTGCATTGTCAGTGGCGGATGAATTCGGATACTCGTACCCTGACGCTGAGGACCGGCGTGTTACGGCTCATTTAAGGCATGTTCGCGGTTTGCCGTCCGATGCAGGCAGAATATATCCAAACGAGGGCAGATAGCGGCTGGTTCAAAAGATCCGGGAAATATGCGGGAGACCGTACCGGCCAGCGTCCGTCCGGGTGCTGATCTGGTTTCAGCAGAGCCGTTTTTGCGGCAGTTTCAGCAGTATCATACGAATGCCGAAAGATATTCTGCAGGCAGGATGCGGGTGATAAAATTTTTACAAAACCCCTTCCACGGCAGAGTCTGTGGATTCAGGGGAATCAGCGAGAAGGTCATATTCAGAGGTCTGGCTGTGGAACGGCAGACGGACTGCTGAATCACGTAATTCTGAGAAATAATGATAGATTCTGATATTATGCAGTGGCTGCTTGAGAGTGATCCGGCGATCCAGTACCAGACGCGCCGGGATCTCCTGGAGGATGATAACCCGAAGATTCGAAAGCGGATTGAAAAACTGGGATGGGGCAGTCAGATTCTCTCAAAGCGGCGAGCCGACGGCCACTGGGGAAATGGTTTTTCCCAGCCAAAGTGGATTTCGTCCCATTATACGCTGCTGGATTTGAAAAACCTCAGTATCAATCCGGAGCTGGCGGCTGCCAGGGAATGCATTCGCATGATCCTGGAGACGGAAAAGGGAAGGGACGGCGGTCTCAATCCCAGCCGCGATCTTCGATTCAGCGATGTCTGCATCAATGGGATGTTTCTGAACTACGCGTCTTATTTCGGAGCGGATCAGAACGAACTGAAAAGTATTATTGACTTCATTCTTTCCCAGAAAATGAATGACGGCGGCTTTAACTGCGAAGTGAAAGAAACCGGCGCCCGTCACAGCTCAATGCACTCTACCATTTCTGTGCTGGAAGGTATTCTGGAATACAAGCGGATGTGGTATTCATACCGATTGTCCGAACTGGAAGAAGCGGCCTTTGATGGTCATGAATTTCTGCTTCGGCACCAGCTGTTTTTATCTGATCAGCCAGATGATCCCATCAGGAAAGAGTTCATGAACTTTGCGTATCCGTGCCGCTGGAAGTATGATATTCTCAGGGCTCTGGACTATTTTCAGGATGCAGGGCAGCTATGGGATGTTCGATTGAGACCGGCATTGGACGCGCTGCTGACGAAACGAAACAGGGACGGGACTTGGAATACCCCGGCACCGTATCCGGGTCTGGTTCATTTTGAGATGGAATATGCAGACATGCCGGGACGCTGGAATACCCTCAGGGCATTGAGGGTGCAGAAATATTTCAGCGAAAAAAAATCATCTGAACGAAAACGGATTTGAAAACTGCGCATTGAAGATGTCCGCAAAATCATCAGCTGATGGCCAAACCTCACACAGGAATGGGAACGACCATTTTGAAAGACAGCGTTTCGAAATTCAGTAATCTTGCCCTGACACCGTCCATGGACTGAAACCGCTGGAAAACGATGACTGTGCGGTCTGTATCCTGAACCGGAATAACCGGGAACAAACCTTGGAAATATACTGGCCGCGCTATGTAGATACTGACGGATTATCCAACCGGGAGTTTAATCCGGGTAGGCGGGAGTATCATATACCATCCGCTTTGAAATTCCCCTTTCCCCGGCAGCACAATCCACCCTGTTAAACTGAACCTCACAGGTCATGAGGCGGTACTACTGAGGCTGATCCGGATGGTCAAGCAGTCACTGCAGCAAGGCGCAGACTGATTGAGAAAATATCAAGTGATTCCTATGCGTGTATTATACTAAATTACCGTGGTGCCGTAAAGTGATTCCCTGAGCATGGCAGACAGATCCCAACCCATATAATTCTCCGAACTTTACATCTTGAAATTTCAACCGGTCCTCAATACCGGCCCGGTGATTCACATCATGAGACTATTCTGGTGCTTTCCTTTACAAAAACAGATTGATCAATGATCAAATTATTCACGGTTTGGCGGACTCATCCGGTTTTCAGTTTCACTGACTCAATTCGCCGACGGTGCCGATATTATAAATTTCCTTTAACCAAAGTATGCAGAGGGTGCACATGATGAAATGCTTAACACCAATAGTGCTGATTCTCGGAATCTTGATTGCCGGAGATTTGCCCATGAACAACATGGAATACTCCAGGCTGACCACCCGGGATCAGTTTGTCGTCATCGGCTGGAATGATTTAGGGATGCACTGCGCAAATCAGAATTTTGCCAATCTGGCGGTTCTGCCACCGTACAATACGGTCCGGGCACAGGTGGTTCTCAAACCCGAGTCGGGATTTCCTCAAATCATTACAGAGGATATTCGACTTAATTATTCCATCCCGGGAAATACATTTTCTGTGGGAAAAACCAATTTCTGGGAATATGCACAGGATCTGTTCGGACTGCCTGAACCGCTGCCGGATGATATCGGATTAACCGGTCTTGGCTTATCCGGAGAAATGAGTGTGCACGATGGGTATTTTGAAGCTTCTGGAATCCCGGTCACACCGTTTACGGATGATGATCTTGTGAATGAAGCTCCCTATCAGCTGATCCATCTTGTAGCGGAAAGAATCAGCACTGGTGAAATATTGGCGGAGACGGATGTCACCATTCCCGTCAGCAATGAAATCGGATGCGTACAAGGAGGCTGCCATTCATCAGAAACAGGTATTCTGTGGTCCCATGAAAATGAAGACGGTTATAATCCGGCTGATACACCCATTCTGTGTGCTGAATGCCATGCATCCAATGCTCTTGGAACCACGGGAGATCCGGAAGCGCGTTTCCTGTCCTATCGGATTCACGAGGAGCACAAGGAAGATGCCGGTCCGCTGTACAGCATCCAGACCTGCTATAAATGTCATCCGGGACCGGATACCCAATGTTTCCGTGGCGTAATGGCTGATGGAATCGACAATCCTATGATCTGTCAGGACTGTCATGGAACCATGTACACAATTTATCAATCCATCAATGCCGGTCGTGAACCCTGGCTGGACGAACCGGCATGCGGCGCTGCGGAGTGTCATGGTGCAGAGTACGCTGAGCAGCCCAACACTTTGTTCAGAGAAAGTACCGGCCATGGAGGACTGTACTGCTCCGCATGTCACGGCAGTCCTCATGCGATTTACCCTTCGAGGGAAGACAATGACAATGTTCAAAATGTTTCACTGCAGGGACATGCAGGAACTTTGGGCACATGCACTGTCTGTCACACATCCATCCCCGGCGCACCGGGTCCGCATGGGTATATTCCGGATCCCATGAGCTTTCCAGGTGATGTCAATACGGACGGCAGTCTGGATGTCACGGATATTGTGCTGATGGTCGGGTTTATTTTAGGTACCCAGAATCCCAGTCCGGAGATATTCAGCATTGCGGATGTGAATCAGGACGGCAGTCTGGATGTACTGGATATTATTCAGGTGGTTCAGATGATCATCGGGGATCAATAATCGTTATAGTCCGGATATTTCATGAGACTTCGTGATGAGATGATGAAAATGTAATGATGCGGAAAAAGCAAAAATTCAACACATTTAAGTGCTGACAATCAATGAAGCTTTTTCCGTTAAAGCACCCATGGGTTCTCAATGAATTTCCCCGCCCGTCAGCTGACGGGACGGGGTATCATTAGTGATATAATCATTTTTCATTTCGCCGCCACGCCAAATGGCAGATTTTCAACAAGCGGCGGAAAATGCGAAGCATTTTACGCATAGATATTCTCATGAAATATTCGGGACAGGGTGTAAAAAAAGTGAGGAGGGAATTATGAAAATACTCAAAATAATAGGGATTTCTTTGGCCGGCCTGGCAGGTGTTGTCCTGATTGGCGGTTTGTTTGTTCCTGGACAGTATAGCGCTGAACGGCAGGTTGTTGTCAATCGGCCTGTTTCGGAGGTTTTTGACTATGTCAAATATCTTAAGAATCAGGACCTGTGGAGTGTCTGGATGCAGATGGATCCGGAAATGGAAAAAAGCTATACCGGCACGGATGGAACCGTCGGATTTATCTCGGCCTGGGAAAGCCAGAACAAGGATGTGGGTAAAGGCGAGCAGGAAATTGTTGCAATCACCGAAGGAGAGCGGATAGACTATGAACTTCGGTTTCTGGAGCCGATTGAATCCACCGATGATGCCTTTTTGATCACGCATGCGCTGACAAATTCCAGTACTGAAATTGTCTGGGGGATCGAAGGAAAATTATCCTATCCGATGAATTTGCTGATGCTGTTTATGAACATCGATGAAATGCTCGCTGAAGATTTGTCTGAAGGTTTGTCGAATCTGAAAACAATCCTCGAGACCGCCCGTTAACCGGGTGGAATGGTGAGAGTGATGCGGCGTTCCTTTGCCACCTCAGCCTGAACGGCATCCGTGCCAACCGCAGATTATATTTCAGCAGGATGTCAATCCGCAATCCGTTGTAAATTAACATGCTGCCTGCATTCGGAACAAAATAGGATTCCTGTATCCCAACATGCTTGGCAGCAAAGATTTAAGATATAGAAAAAAACGAATTTATATCAGGAAACCCTGTGAGTCGATTACATATCTTCTTCCAGTTTAGACATATTCTTGGCCCGATTATCCTTTTTTGCATATGCCCGGCGCAGAATCCGTTACAGATTACGGACAATGACTTTGTGAATTACATGCCGTCCCTGATTCAAACGCAGACCGGCCGGTTCATGATTGTGTACGAGCAGTTGGACAGCGGATTCGGCAGCGGGGATCTGCTGGTAACCATATCCTCGGACGGGATACTCTGGAGCGAACCGGAACCGATTGTTTCGGGGCCTGGAAACGATCGTCATCCGTCACTCATTCAGCTGAATGACGGCTCATTTCAGGTATATTATCTGTCGGATATAAGCGGCGGCTACCGCATCAGAATGGCCTGGTCGGAAAACGGTACTGATTGGATGGATGCAGGGGATGTGGATCTTGGCTGGCCGCAGTCCACCCAGACAATCAATCCCACCGTAATATTGGAAAGTGACGGCTCCTTGACCATGAGTTACGACATCCTCTACGGCGGCGGATATGTGTCCCATTCCGCAGACGGGGCTAGCTGGTCGGAGGACCATACCTGGGTCAGCAGCGGTGCACTGAATCGAATCATGCGGCATCAGAACGGAACCTATCTGCTCAGTTATCAGCAGCAGACGGGCAGTCAGTACTATCAAATAGACCTGTTTACACGCACTTCCCAGAATCTGACAGACTGGACGCCGGAAAATCAGGTAACATCCAATTTGAATTCCCATGATTCGTTTCCCATTCAGCTTGCCGACGGAGAATACGGATTGTTTTATGCCCGGTCGGACAATAATGCACCCTACGACCTGGTACGGTTGGCTTCTGACGACGGCCTGAACTGGGATGACCAGGAGTATCTTTTTCCCGATCCCGGATGGGACACCCAACCTCATCCTATCCTCACTGCGGACGGTGATATCGCCCTGGCCTGGGCCAGAGGTCCCTCTCAAAATACCACGGAAGTGTTCTTTGTGCTGATCCCCGGAACCGGCAGCGATTGTGACGAGACGCCCGGTGATGTCAACGCAGACGGGATCATCAATGTGCTGGACATCATTTCCATTATAAATTTTATATTAGGGTTATCTGATCCCACGGAATGCCAGTTTTCGGCAGCGGATATGAATGGGGATCAAACACTGGATATTCTGGATATTATATTGATAGTAAACGTGATAATATAATTTTTGTAGTGAATTGGATACTTGGTTAATTGCAATAAGACAGTCATATAAAGGAAAATCAAATGAAATCATTTTTTATTGTCGGACTCATAATCATTCTGTCAGGCTGTGCCGTAATGGATACATCTGTTCTGGAAACCGCAGAGACTCTTGAGAAGGGGCATTTTGAGTTCAGCGTTGATACGGGAACCGGAATCGACCTGGCGGATGCCGTAGCGGTTTCATCAGATGATGACCACTTTTTGGATGCCGAAGAGCTGATTCCCGCCCCGGTGATGGGATTGAATCTGGGGCTGGGTCTGGCAGATGATCTGCAGGCCAACTTCAAGACCTGGGCATCCGTTGCCGGCGGCGGCGGAAGGTTCAGCTTGAAGAACCGCCTGACAAAACCATCGGATTCAACATTCGTCTGGGCCGTGATGCCGGGGTTGAATTACCTGCGTTCTGATATCGATATGAATGACGGATACCTGGATTATGAATGTGATATTGAGGTAATCGGGTTTGAAATCCCGCTGCTGTACAGCCGCAGACTGTATTCGCATCTGGATTATTTCGGTGCATTTCGATACGGCTACGACAATATCCAGATAAACTCTATTGACGGAGAGGATATTGAGGGTGAGTATGAACTCCATCGTTTTGGACTGTATCAGGGACTTGGGGTCCGGTTCGGCTGGCTCATATTCAGATCTGAAATTGGATTTGATACGGTGATGAATGAAGACAGTGAGTGGGGCTTCGTCCCGACGGTCAATATGAGGGTCGGGTTGGGCGGCTAGATATTTTGGATGAAGATCACCCCGTGTTCCAGATTTATTATCCTGAAAGAAATTTCACCTGACTTGCGCCGCGGCCGAATGACAGGTTGAAAATTTTCATTGAAAATTCCTGACGGGCATGTCCCGGGAAACTTTGGAGGAAACATGGCTGAATTGAAAACACAACCCCATGACGGCAGTGTGACCGAATTTCTGGATTCAGTGGACAATGAATCCCGTCGGGAAGACGCATACAGACTGCTGAACATGATTACCGAAGCAACCGGTGAATCGCCGGTCATGTGGGGAAGCAGCATTGTCGGATTCGGCAGGTACCGCTATCGGTACGCCAGCGGCCGAACCGGGGAGTGGTTCGTTATCGGGTTTTCACCTCGGAAATCCAACCTCACCTTGTACACCATGGGCTGTTTTTCGGAATTCAAGGAGCTGCTGAACCGTCTGGGTAACGTCCGTTCCGGGAAAGCCTGTGTATATCTGCCCAGACTGGATAAAATCGATATTGATGTGCTGCAGGAACTGATCGAAAAATCGGTAACAGCTGCCCGAGAGCTGGATATCAGCCAGGATCAGTGTAAGTAACCGCATTTGGAATATGGAGAAGTTTGAATGAAGCTGCTGCGGCCATTGATTATATTCACAGCTGTCATTTCTGTTATAACGTCTTCAACTCCCCAAACCGGAATGTATTTTTCCAAAGAGTCAACTGTTCTGCCGGCGGTTCCGGTATTTGAAGAAAGTCGGACACTGCTGCCAATCCCGGTACTTGAAAACAATCCGGTGTGGATTGACATGTACTGGAAGTGCTGGGAAATTGCCTTTCGCGGGATACGCAGCCCTTCACCGGGATCTCCGTTTGTGTCAAACTGGCTTGATGAAGCATTCAGTGAGAATATATTCCAGTGGGATACAATATTCATGATGATGTTTGCCCGGTATGCACATTCGGTATTTCCTGCCATTGAATCTCTGGATAATTTCTACTGTCTTCAGCGGGAAAGCGGATTCATTGCCCGCGAGTATCGAGAAGCGGACGGTGAAATCATTCATTTTGATTTTGACGGCGGACTTTTTTCTGAACACGGGTGGAAAAACACGATCAATCCACCTCTTTTCAGCTGGGCGGAAGTCGAATCCTACCGGCTCACAGGTGACAAATCCCGTTTCGGGATGATATTGCCTGTGCTGGAAAAATATGCCGAGTGGCTGAACCGATCCGGTGATCCTGAGGCTTTGGACTGGGAAGCACAGGGTCGGAAATCCGTCACTGCGGTGCATCAGCTGTTCTGGAATACTCCGCTGGGCAGCGGAATGGACAATACGCCCCGACCGGCGGATAAGGGGGCCGGCTGGGTGGAAATGTCCTCGCAGATGGTGCTAATGTACAAAAGTCTGGCAATGATCTGTGATGAGTTGGGCTTCAGTGACAAGGCCCGGCGCTATCGCGATGAAGCAGGTCGGATTGCTAATCGAATCAACCAGTGGTGCTGGAATGAAGAAGACGGATTTTATTATGATGTTCGGGCGGACGGCACTCAGTTTAAAAAGAAAACAATCGGCGGATTTTGGCCGCTGCTGGCCGAAGTTCCCAACAGCCGTCAGGCAGAGCGAATGGCAGCCCACCTCACAAATGAATCAGAGTTTTGGCGCAAAATGGTTTTCCCGACCCTTTCTGCCGATGAACCGGAATACCATCCCGGCGGCGGATACTGGCTGGGATCCGTGTGGGCACCTACCAATGTCATGGTTATCAAGGGACTGGAAAAATACGGATATCATGATTTGGCGGCAGCGGCAGCTGATAACTATCTCCACGGTATGGCGCACGTGTTTGAATTGACCAATACAGTCTATGAAAATTATGCGCCGGATTCTTTTGAACCGGGTGATCCGGCATTGGCTGATTTTGTGGGCTGGTCCGGCTGCGGACCCATCCAGCTGCTGATTGAAAATGTCATCGGACTGCAGCCTGACGCGGCAGACCGCACTCTGGCCTGGCACCTGAGACGTACAGACCGGCATGGGATTCAGCAGTTGCAGTTGGGACAGAATAGGATTTCAGTGATTTGCGCTGCCAGAAGCACCCCGGAATCGCCGGCGGATATCCACGTGGAATGTCAGCATCCATTTACACTGATTGTCATCCACCCGTCAGGAACGCGGCCATATCATTTTGAATCGGGTTCTCATCAGGTTACAGTGGATTGGTAAATGCGATTAATAAATCGGACTCTCGGCTTTGCACCGATACCCTGGAATGGGAGGTCGGTACCGGGATGAAAGCGTAACATCTGTATAAAATTAACATAAATCAATAGTATATATAATGGAGAAAAATCATTTCAATTCAGAATGAAATATTAATAATTTTAATATGAAATAGATATCGGAATTGAATGCATGACTTTTTGAATTCGATTCCGAATATGCAAATCCGTGATAAAGCAATCCATGTTATTTTGCATTTCAGAGAGTACCCTGATCTTTAAATGCAGCCAATATGACCATTGCATTCCCCCCTGGATTTTTCCTCCTGATCAATAAGCCAGTTGCAGAATGGATTTTGATTTTCCGACAGCTGACTGATTGAATGTGGTTTATGCCAAAGCCCTGAAACGGTAGTACTTGGCAAACAACTCAATTCAGTATAAATAATTGACCCCCAAGGGATTGAGCAAGTGTTTTATTGATGTCCCCTTATCAGCGAATCGGAAATACCGCCAGAAAAGGGTATCCAGGATTTCAGTGTTTACAATCTGCAGACTTCAAACGAAAAAACCAGGAAAACAAAATGAGAAGTTTTAAATGTACAAGGTGGATGTTTATCGTGCTGACCGTTCCATTTCTGATGTCCCAGTCCGGTCCGCAGGTAAAAATCGGCGGATTGGTTCAGACCACCGCGGTGATGATGGATCAGAATGATGCAGTTGTGTTTGGAATTAAGCGTGCCCGAATCATTGCCAGTGGTAAATTGAATAAACATGTCCGGTATAAGCTGATGACGGAGTTCATGAAGGTAGCGAAAGACATGGATAAAGACGGTGAATCCCCCGGTATTGTGGTGGATGCATATCTTGATTTTAACCTGCATGAGCTGATCTGGCTGCGCACAGGTAAATTTCGTACGCCCATCGGCCAGGGGCATTTGGTTTCTGCAATGGATTTGGATGTGGTGGAACGCAGTTTGGGATGCGCGCTTGTTTTTGACCGGAACATGGGCGTGATGCTGCACCGCAATAAAATCGGTGAATTGGGTCTAGGGTATGCTGCCGGGTTGTTCAATGCCGGTCCCAGAGGTGCCAACGATACTGGTGACGAAGGGGAAGGGAGTGAATATCTCAGCGAGAACTACACAACGGCTGTGCAGTTGTCTCTCACACCATCCAAAACCACTCATCTTCAGATTGGTTTTGGCCAGGCGCAGACCAGTCTGGAAGGCCAGGAAAATGTCACCCTTTTTGAAGCTGCCGGTCACTATTCACTTTTTCAGGATATACTGTTCAAGGCCGAGTATCTCAGTCGGGATGACCCGGATCATCAACTGGTGGATGGGACGGCATTGGATCTTTGTGCAGTATATGATTTTACAAAAAGATTTCAGGCCGTGATAACTCATGATATTCTGGATATTGCTGATTCAGCGGAGGACAAGGTGAATACTACCGTTGGTTTCAACATTTTCCTGAATCCGGAAAACCGGAGACAGAGTAAAATCCAGCTGAATTATGTTTTTTCCGATATGGATGGGTGCTCAGGAGTACAGGTTCTGTTCCAGGGTTCGCATTAAGTCCGGCTGACCTTTACCGATGATACACCCCTTTTCACGGCTGACATCAATCGTGAATGTATGTGATTGGTGGAAACGGATGGTGTCAGATGCGCTGAAATGACATATGCGTGAAAGGTGTTTCGAGTCTGGTTGTTGGATCCTGTGTGATTTCCAATGTATTAATTGTCAGGGTTGGGCATCAGGATTGCTCCGAATTTATCATGTGTCCGCCAAGACGGATACGATGATTTTCCTTTGCCGGCGGGGACCGTCAAATTCACAGATCATAATGCTTTGCCAGGTTCCGAGCAGAAGTGAGCCTTCAGCAAACGGGATCGTTTCTGACGGTCCAACGAGAGCCGACTTGATATGGGCATCTCCGTTACCGTCTATCTGGTCATGTCGAAAAATTCCACGAGGGGCGATTTTTTTAAGAGTGTCCAGAAAATCAAGGATGATATTGGGATCGTCATTTTCATTGATGACCACGCCGGAAGTGGCGTGGGGCACGTAGATATTGCACAATCCCCCCTGTATTCCGGATGTGCGGATGATGTCTGAAACCTCGGCGGTTATATCAACCAGGGTTTCACGCTGATGAGTTTGGATGAATAGTTCTGTTTTCATAGAGGAAAGTGTATGAAAGTCCGATCTGATATGCAATACAGTAATTTTTTAAGCAGGCGGAATAAATGCATGAATTGATGGGAGTAACGGCGCAGAATGCGTGACTGTTTTGAGTCGTTCTTTTACATCTTAACGTGGCCAGGAAGCTGTCGATATCATATCTTGAATGCAGCCGTTAATCAAAACCGTTTTTAAAACAATATTTATTGAATCAAAACGTTTTTTAGTTGGAAAATAATTATAATACCATTATAATATTTTTATATTACACAGACGTTTTCCTTGATGATTGATAGAAATACATAGTGTGTGGATTAATTTTGATTATTCCAACTCTTTTATTTCAAATTACCTGTGGTTTTGATCAAAAATCAATTGGTTCTGAAGAAATTTGGTACATAATTTTTTGCCAGAGGAACCCTTGAGAATGATTGATTTCAGGTGATATTTATTCTCTGAAATTCAGGCTCAAAACGAATTGAATTTTGCACCAAGCATTTTTAGATTAGCACAACCGAACCAAACTTGGTCATAAAAGAGCACTGTATTGAACCCGAGTTGCACTGGTACGCTGTTTATGTACGCTCCAGGCATGAAAAAGCCGTTTTTCAGGCATTGGAAGCGCAGCGTATTCACGCCTATTTACCCCTTGTTAAGAAAATCCGACAGTGGAGTGATCGCCGGAAAGAGGTGGAATTGCCTTTATTCCGGAGTTATGTATTTGTCAGATTGGATATCAGGTATGAAAAACTCAAGGTGCTGCAGATTGAAGGAGTGGTCAAGTTTGCCGGCATCCGGAAAAAGGTGTCTGTCATTCCGGATAAGCAGATCAACTGGATTCGCATACTGCTGAAAGAGCCCGAGTCTGTGGAAACGGAGAAACGTTTCCCGGTGGGCGACAAGGTGGTGGTCGTGGCAGGACCGATGAAGGGCCTGGAAGGGGTGGTTCAGTCCATCCGCGGGAAAACCCGGTTGATGGTTCTCTTCGACAGTATTATGAGTTGTGCCAGCGTTGAAATCAATCCGGAGTTTCTCCAGAGATTAAAGGTAAAAAATTAAAAATGAAAATTGACAGGATTTTGACTCTGGTGCAGAACTTTCTTGTCATCCATTTTTAATTTATAATCTATCATTTTTAATTAAATATGCCCTTGTCGTCCATTCCTGAAATGTGACTGACGGGGCGGAGCCGTGTCAAAATTAACATATATCGCGATGCGAATGCTTTTGTCGATCATCAATTGTCGGCTTTCAGCAATATCCTTCTGAGCATCTTGATCTGAATAAATGGAATCCTGCGATAAACTCCATTACAATATTCTCCCAAATGGACAATTAAGTTTGTGGAATGAATTGGGAAGAACGCCCAATTCATTTGTGTTGTATGGCGGAACTGCATTTGCACTTTACTTAGGGCATAGGCAGTCCGTTGATTTCAATTTCTTTTCATCCAACTCATTTGATCCCAAAATCCTCTATTCTCAAATTGAATCCGCCAGTGGGCGGGTTTTTAATCCGTCTCCTGACGGACGAGTGTAACTGGGTGCATTCCCCGCCGCTTGTTGGAAATCCGCCATTTGGCGTGACGGCGATATAAAAAATGATTATATCACTAATGATACCTCACCCGTCAGCTGACGGGCAGGGAAATTCATTACTTGCAGGGCTCTGAAATTATCCAGAAAGAAAAGAATACGTTGAGCTGTATTATGACACGAGAAAACCAGCCGGTGAAAGTTTCCTTTTTTTGGATCAGTTGGGATTTCTGCTGTTCAGTTTCCAAGTTGGCTTGAAAAACCAGGACTTCATATCGCTTCTCTTTTGGATCTTGCCGTGACCAAATTCAAGGTAATTCAGGATCGTGCGGAATGGAAGGATTATGTTGATTTGTATCATGTCATAAAAAAATCAGATTATTTGAAATTATCGGAGCAAGTAAAGCGGTTTATGGTCCAAATTTTAACCCAATGCTCTCATTGAAAGCTTTGACTTTTTATGAAAATGGTGATTTGGCAGAATTGAAAGATCATTTCAAGGATTTTTTTCTAAAGCAGACTAAAAATCTGGATATCTCATCATTGCCGTCATTTTCTGCTGTTTCAATATGTGTTGTGTAATGTCCGAGTTGGCACGGACTGCGCAAAGGATGATTTGGTGGAAACCTGTTGATGAATCCGCCAAAAACAGCAAACAGTTGATTTCGTATACGCTTGAATACGGGTCACTGAATGATGTTCGAGTGATACTTGAATCATATACCGATACTGAAATCTGCAGTGTTTTAGAGAATCCGGAATCTGGAGTGTTTAGTAAAAAATCCTGGCTGTTCTGGCGAATTTATTATGGTCTAAAACCTGCACCCCTTCCGATAAGAAGCTTGTCATGAATTCGCAACATTTGAGAATGTTACCAGTGAATTCAGGGCATGCTTGTCATAATCCATATACTGATTTATAAAGAGGAAATTATGTCACCCAATACTAAAAAGCTCTCCATGACCAATACAAAAAAAGAGATGCTGGATGAATACAACCGACTGCTGAAGCAGTTGGATGAGCAGACGACGGCCCAGGAAACGCCTGAGCAGGTGGTTGCTGAGAAGCAGAAGGAATTGGTGCTGAAAGTGGCAGATGAAGCCACGACCGAAACGGTGATTGAGGGAATTGGGCGACTGAAAATTGATCTCGGGAAAACACTCTCCAAGGTATCCGAGGAGCTGGAGTCCGAGCTGAACAAACTGAATTCAGTGCGTCAGGCGATCAAGATCAAGGAACAGGAACTGGAGGAGATTTACGGACTGCAGCGCTCTGCCAATTCATTTGCTGCTCTGGTGGAGGCCCAGAATCAGAGTCGACAGAAATTCGATGAAGAGCAGACTCAGAAGAAGGAAGCGCTGGATTTTGAGATTTCGGAGCAGCGAAAGCGCTGGACAGCAGAGAAATCAAAGGCAGATGAGGAGCACAAAGAATATCTGAAAGACATCAAGCAGAAACGGGAGCGGGAGAAGGCAGAGTATGAATATCAGTTGAGCCGGGACCGCAAGCAGATGACGGACAGGTTGCAGGATGAAAAAGTTGGCCTGGAAAAGGAAATTTCAGAAAAACGCAATGCGTTTGAAGTTGAAATGGTCAGCCGCGAAAAAGCAATCGCTGAATCGGAGGGTGAGCTGAAAGAATTACGGGCAAAGTCCGATGTATTTCCAAAAGAACTCGATACAGCAGTCAAAAAAGCAAAGGCGGAAGCCGAAAATACTGTTACCCGGAATTTCGAATCACAGATCGCGCTGCTGAAGCAGGAATATGCAGGTGAACAGCAGGTCCTTACCACAAAAATTGCCAGTCTGGAAAAAACAGTGGAAGAGCAGCATAAGCGGATATCCCATCTGACAGAGCAGCTGGAAACTTCCTATCAGAAGGTTCAGGATGTGGCCCTGAAGGCCATTGATGGGGCTTCCAAGGAGAAGGTGGTTGTGCAGACATCGTCGGAAACAGGCAGATCGGGCGATTGAAAGAGATAGGGCATATTATTCGCTTGAAATACCCAAATTGCTGAAATCTGACTATCCACCCCGATTGGCATTAAGACTTGGACTGCATTTCAAAAATGAAAAGTGCTGATAAATTAGCATTGCTGGAAAGAATATTTTGGGATTATAATATTGAATATCTCCCTCTGACTGAGTTTGTTGAGCATCAGTTTAATGAGATAAAGGAGTATGACTACCGATTAATAATCACTCGCATGCTTGAGAGATCCAATTGGTATGATCTGCTGGATGTCCTGGGAAAAGATGTTTTAATTGATGTTTTAACTTCAGACATCGTGGATCGTCTTCGAAGCAGAGAGTTAAAAAGTCGATATGAGCGTATCAAACGAATATTACTTAAAGAAACTGGCCCCTTTTCAGGATATGATCCTCAATCTGTTAGGAGGATTAAATCTGCCGTTTTATCTGACAGGCGGTACAGCGCTTAGCCGGCATTATTTTCACCATCGCTATTCTGATGCCTTGGACTTATTTTGTGAATGGCGATCCGGGGTTCAATGATTATACAAAGTTGCTGTTTAATACTTTGGAGAGGAAAGCGAAAGAGGTTGGCTTCACGATTGATCTGCAGAATGTTATTAAATCCGCCAGTGGGCGGACGAGTGTAACTGGGTGCATTCCCCGCCGCTTGCGGCGAAATAAAAAATGATTATATCACTAATGATACCCCGTTCGCTCAGCGGCGGGGAAATTCATTCTGAAAGCTTTATGCAATTATTGCTGATAAAGGATCGGGTCCAACTGAAATGTGATTTTGTTAATGATGCGGCAGCGCAATATGGTGAGTTCCTTCATGACAATATATCGGGAAATCATCTCTGAGGTTAAAAATAAAGAAGCCGGCTGAAGATCGAATCGAGTTTACCTCATTTATTAACATTCGTCCGAGTGATGCCAATTTTGGCATGGAAATCAATGATCCAGACATCCAGATGATTATATCAGATTTGGTTCACAAATATCTCTTGAGCCCGAATGAACAGATGGCATAAGAGCCTGCAGGACCGTTGGAGTCAGTTTACGTTTGGTGAACAAATCCTGATGATTGCCAATGAGTTAAATCGTGCCAACAACAATTTGAAATATCCTGAAGAGTACTCGAATTCGCTTGAAAGAGCTTTAGAGCTAATTGATTTTTGCTCATCAGATTTAAAGCTAAATAGCAACCTGTTGAAAGAATTACGTCGGGCTCGGATGATAACAGCACAATTGTATGTTAAAAAGATTCCGCAAGAAACTCAACAGCTTCAAAATCAACTTTTGGGATTGAGTTCTAAATGCTGGAATTTATTCGAGCGAGCTCGAATATAGTAGTCCGTTTTCAGTCGTAAGCTAACAATCTTATATCATCGCACAGACCATGCTTAACTGACAACTACCGATATTTTTATAGTATTATGTTTCTAAAACATTATGTTATCTCAGCAGACTATTCACAAAATGGTCAAATGCACTGATTGATTTCTTGGAATTCTTAAACAGAAATATCGAATTACAGAAACTCCGAACTGTTCTTGACAGGGATGTGGCTGTATTTGCAGTGCTGTATGGTCGTCGTCGGATTGGGAAATCACGGCTACTGCAGGAAATTACCGGGGGAAGTGATATATATTTTCTTGCAGATGAAAACACCCGCAGTTTACAGCTCATTTATTTCAGCCAGGTGGCTGCGCGGAAGATTCCCGGTTTTGATGAAGTTCAGTATCCCGATTGGCGCAGTATGTTTACAGCGTTAAATAACAGTATCAATGGCAGTTGTACGATCGTACTGGACGAATTCCCCTATCTTGTTAAGAGTGCTCCTGAGTTGCCAAGTGTTATACAGAATTTTCTGGATCTGAATCCGGAAAGGAAATTCAATCTTGTTATCTGCGGTTCTTCCCAGAGAATGATGCAGGGCTATGTTCTGTCTTCATCAGCACCCCTATATGGTCGGGCCAGGGAAATTCTTAATCTGCATGGACTGCCGCCCTCATGGCTAAGCAAGTCCCTTGATCTGGACGCTGTTCAAACCATTGAAGCCTATTCAGTTTTTGGGGGAATACCCCGTTATTGGGAATTGCTGAGTGATTATTCAGATTTATGGTCTGCTCTTACGGATTTGGTTTTTGACCGTTATGGGATCCTGAGACATGAACCAGAGAGATTGTTTCACGATGAAACCGATACTCCATCACAGCTAATCTCATTGTGCGGCCTGATTGGAGGTGGTGCTCATCGTTTGTCTGAAATTGCCGGGCGGATTCAAAAAAAAGCGACCAATCTCAGCAGGCCACTGCAAAATTTAATCGAGATGGGGTATGTCAAGCGTGAAATTCCATTTGGTGAATCCGTTAAGTCAACACGCAGAACGTTTTATAAACTGGCGGATCCGTTTATGGATTTTTATTTTACGTTTGTGGCTCCCAATCAATCCTATATTGAATCAGGGGAGAGCAGCGGGATAATCTCAAGTATTCGGAAGCGTTTTAATCACTTTGCCGGTCAGATGGCTGAGCAGTTGGCACGCAGGTCAGTTTTCGGCAATCCGGTCTTTCAAGGAAAATTTAATGAAGCAGGCCGCTGGTGGGGAGCTGGGAAAAACGGGCGACCAATGGAAATAGATGTCATTTCAGAATCCATTGATGGAAATTCACTTCTGGTTGGAGAGGTGAAGTGGGAAGAACAAGTTGATGTTCAACGTGAGATTAAAAAACTGCAGGAAAAGGCTGAATCACTGCCATTCCCGAATACAAACCGGCAGCTTGTTCTCTGGACTAAACATGGAATCCCAGAACTGCCCGAAATTTATAAAGGAGTTCAACTTGTTTCAGCCAAGGACCTTGTTTCTGTCGAGGACTAAAAGATGATGACAAAGGGGAAACTATGTTTCAGTTAAAGATGAAAAATTAAAGATTAGTGTTTTGAAGACAGTCGCATTGATGAATAGATGTTTAAATAGAACTTCTGATTGTTGTAAGAATCTTACCGAGAATATTTGTAACAGAGATGCATTCTGATAGAAGACATTTTGCTTTTGGGTAATTTTTTAGTTTTTCAGAATCAATCAAGAGATTTAACCAGAAAACAGTTTCACGACTCTCTTTCAAGGCAATGTTGATCTTTTGCGCAAAATCCTTTCTTGATGAAGCAGCTTGAGCCTCAAACAGGTTAAAAATTAAAAGTTAAAGATGAAAGGTTGAGAAGGGAAGCTGATTATTTACTGTCGCATTAGTTTCTGCTTCTGGTTGTTTTAAGAATCTTACCGAGAATATTTGTAATAGATATGCATTCTGATAAAAGACTTTTGGCATTTGGGTAATTTTCCAATTTGTCAGAATCAATCAAGAGATTTAACCAGAAAACAGTTTCACGACTCTCTTTCAAGGCAATGTTGATCTTTTGCGCAAAATCCTTTCTTGATGAAGCAGCTTGAGCCTCAAACAGGTTAAAAATTAAAAGTTAAAGATGAAAGGTTGAGAAGGGAAGCTGATTATTTACTGTCGCATTAGTTTCTGCTTCTGGTTGTTTTAAGAATCTTACCGAGAATATTTGTAATAGATATGCATTCTGATAAAAGACTTTTGGCATTTGGGTAATTTTCCAATTTGTCAGAATCAATCAAGAGATTTAACCAGAAAACAGTTTCACGACTCTCTTTCAAGGCAATGTTGATCTTTTGTGCAAAATCCTTTCTTGAAGATGCAGCTTGAGCTTCCTGTACATTTGCCCCAATGCTGGTTCCAGAGCGCAATAATTGGTTGGCAATTTCAAACTCTCGATTCTCTTTAAGGAAATCCACCATTTTCAGTAGTTCTAATGCAAAACAGTAAGTTCTCTTTTGTATCTTCACTTAGACTATTATCCATTCACTATTTTTTAACCATTATAAATATACTATGCAATTACTCACTCATTCCGGACACATCCTTTTTATAAAAATGATTTCAAAATTGAATAACTTTTAACCTTTAAATTTTCACCTTTCACTATTCACTTTTAACTATACTTTGAAGTTTTATTTTGACTGATACACCCAAACGTAAAACCGTGCTGATTACCGGTACTGCTGGCTTCATCGGCTTTCACCTGGCTCGTCGTATGCTCATGGAAGGCTACAACGTCGTCGGTCTGGACAACATCAACGGCTACTACGACGTTAACTTAAAGTATGCCCGTCTAGCAGAAACCGGCATTCAGCGCGATGATATTGAATACGGTAAGTACACTACAAGCATTATCTTTAACGGTGAGTATACACTT
Source organism: uncultured bacterium (assembly GCA_964527215.1). Taxonomy (GTDB): domain Bacteria; phylum Fidelibacterota; class Marinisomatia; order SCGC-AAA003-L08; family JACNLC01; genus CAZGNZ01. Next base: position 74,961 of record CAZGNZ010000012.1, read on the forward strand.
GAAACAATACCCGAAGAACTTAGAACTGATTCATTCAACGAAGATTTGGAAAAAGTTAAAAGTGGAAAGTTCCCGCCTGGCCCTGACCAGCAGGGAGGGCAGCCAGGAAAAGTTAAAAGTGCTGAAAGCAGGTCTGCAGATGTTCATACTTTAGAAGAAAATAAAACTGATTCCAACCTTTCACCTTTAACTTTTAACCTTACACCGGATGCCCAGTCTTCAAGTTCTAGTGCAAGCTCAGATCCTGATCCCAACCTTTCACCTTTAACCTTTAACTTTGAACTTCCCACTTATAATTTTATAAAGATGGACCTCGCCGACAAAGACGGCATGGCTCAAGTCTTTTCGGATAACCACTTCGACATCGTCATTCATCTTGCCGCCCAAGCAGGCGTTCGTTACAGTCTTGAAAATCCCCACGCTTATATCGAAAGCAATGTAACAGGCTTTTTGAATGTGTTAGAGGGCTGTCGGCATAATGATATTAACTGGTTGTATTATGCATCATCCAGCTCAGTCTATGGTGCCAATACAAAACTACCATTTTCCGAAGAGGACCGCTGTGACAAGCCAATTTCGCTCTATGCGGCTACAAAGAAGAACAATGAGGAAATGGCGTATACTTATTCTCATCTGTTTGGTATAAATACAATTGGTCTGAGGTTTTTTACGGTTTATGGACCTTGGGGAAGGCCGGATATGGCGTATTGGAAGTTTACGGAAAAGATTCTAAATTGTGAAGAAATTGAAGTCTTCAATAATGGTGAGTTATCTCGAGATATGACCTTCATTGATGATGGTGTAACTTCTATCAATGAATTAATAGAAACTGAGCCAAAGGATCATGCGAATACGGTGAGTGAAATTTATAATATCGGCGGTGGAAATAAGGTTGCGTTGACTAAATTTATTAATGTTATTGAAGACAATTTAGCTAGACAATCCAAGAAAAAGTATTTGCCTATGCAATCCGGAGATGTATATAGCACAATATCTGATATCAGAAAATTAGAAAAACAAACTAATACTGCTGATTACAATACATTCAGTGACGGATACAAACAGTTTCTTTTGTGGTATCAGCAGTATCAAAGTATTTAAAAAAGGACGGCTTATGCAGTTTATAGATTTGAAAAAACAATATTCGATTTTAAAGCCTACAATTGATCAAAACATTCAAAATGTACTTAAACATGGCAAGTTTATTATGGGACCAGAAGTAAAAGTTTTGGAGCAGAAACTTGCTGAATATACCGGTTCAAAGTATTGTGCAACATGTTCATCTGGTACAGATGCTTTGTTAATGCCATTAATGGCATGGAATGTTGGACCTGGTGATGCTGTGTTTACTACTCCATTTACATTTGTGTCAACAGCAGAAGTAATTCAGTTATTGGGTGCAACACCCGTTTTTGTTGATATTGATCCTAAGACCTATAATATTTGCCCTTACAAACTCGAGGAAGCAATTGAAAATACTGTTTCAACAACTGATCTAAATCCTAAATGTGTTATACCTGTAGATCTTTTCGGATTGCCTGCAAATCTACCAAAGATTTGTGAAATTGCTAAAAATTATAAACTTCTGGTTTTAGGTGACGCTGCTCAAGGATTTGGCGGTAAGATTGGAGAAAAATTTTTAGGCAGTTTTGGAGACGCAACTGCAACTTCATTTTTTCCTGCAAAACCGCTAGGCTGTTATGGAGATGGGGGTGCAGTTTTTACGGATGATGAAGATCTGTTTACAAAATTAATCTCAATCAGAGTACACGGCAAAGGAATGGATAAATATGATAATGTCAGGATAGGCCTGAATGGACGCTTGGATACGATTCAGGCAGCAATCCTATTGGCAAAAATGGAATTTTTTGAAAATGAAATACTAAAAAGAAATCAAGTCGCCAAAAACTACTCCAATAAATTAGATGGAAAGGTTGTTACACCAACGGTACCAAATGGTTACAGGAGTGCCTGGGCTCAGTATTCGGTTTTAGCTGAGAATGATGAGAAAAGAAGTAGGGTTCAGGCTATGCTCAAAGAAAATGGTATACCAACAGCAATCTATTATATTAAACCATTACATCTCCAGACCGCATTTAAATCATTAGATTACCGTATTGGAGACTTCCCGGTATCAGAAGAGATGTCAAAAAGGATATTCAGTTTACCAATGCATCCATATCTAGAGGACAAAGATATCAATTTAATTAGTTCTTTTTTTAATCGGAAGTAGGAGATTATATGAATAAGTCTATTTGTGTTGTGGGTGCAGGGAAATGGGGTAAAAACCATATTAAAACCTTGGCATCTATCAAATCTTTAGGTGGAATTGTTGAAAACGATCCGAAGGTAAGAGCTTATTTTAAAGAACAATATCCGGAGGTGGAAGTTTTTCCAAACATTCCGATGGCATTAAAAAAAGGATACGATGGTTGGATTCTGGCAACCCCAGCTGAGACACATTTTGAAAAGGGGAAATTGTTAATAGAGAATAAGCAGCACGTACTAATTGAAAAGCCACTGACGTTGAATTCTGGAAATGCAGATGAGTTGGTTCGTTTGGCGAAATTATACGACGTTAGTTTGATGGTTGGACATGTTCTTCTATTTCATCCAGCAATTCAAAAATTGAAACTCCTCATCGACAAAGGGAAAATAGGGAAACTACAATATATTTATTCCAATCGGCTTAACCTAGGTACAGTACGGACTGAAGAAAATGTTTTTTGGTCATTTGCGCCCCATGATATTTCTATTTTTGAATATTTAATAGGATCTACTCCAAAGAAAATTCACTCAGCAGGCGGAGCATTCCTCCAAGACAACATACATGATACAACCCTAACCACACTTAAGTATGATGGAAATGTAAAAGCACACATATTTGTTAGTTGGCTTCATCCTTTCAAGGAACATAGGATGGTTGTGATCGGGTCAGAAGGTATGCTCTCTTTCGAAGACTCATCAAAAGAAAAAGATATTCTATTTTACGAAAAGACTATTGATTGGATTGACGGAAAACCTGTTAAGAAAGATGGACCTACTGAAATCATTCATTATGATCGCTCCATGCCTTTGACAAATGAAGACCAATATTTTGTAGAGCATCTTGAAGAGCGTCCAGATTTATCGGACGGCGTGAATGGTTATAATGTCGTTCGAGTACTGGAAGAAGCTACAAAAAGTTTGTTTAGCTAATTGATTTGGTAAGCATTATGTCAGACACTAAAAATAAAAACTATTTTGTACATGAGTCGTCTTATGTGGATGAAGGGACAGAAATTGGTGATGGAACAAAGATTTGGCACTTTTCGCATGTACAATCAGGTGCAAAAATTGGTAATAACTGCAGTCTTGGTCAAAATGTAAATATAGCCAATAATGTTATCGTTGGTAATGGGTGCAAAATACAAAATAATGTTTCTGTCTATGAAGGTGTAGAGCTGGAGGATTTTGTTTTTTGCGGACCTTCGATGGTGTTTACAAATATCAAACTACCTAGATCTGAGTTCCCTCAGCGTGGGAGTGAGTATTATCTTAAAACACTTGTAAAGAAATCTGCCTCAATAGGCGCGAATGCCACAATTGTTTGTGGAGTGACAATAGGTGAATATGCAATGATTGGATCAGGGGCAGTTGTAACAAAGGATGTTCCTGCGTATGCATTGGTAGTTGGAAATCCAGGGAAGATTATTGGGAAAGTAGATAAGAAAGGGAAACGTGTATTTTGATCTATAACAATTTCATTGCGAATTTTGGGAATAAAAATGTTTAAAGGAAAAACGCTCTTAATAACTGGAGGCACTGGATCTTTTGGTAAGGCAGTTTTAAAGAGAATTGTTTGTAACGAATTTGGAGAGATTCGGATACTAAGCAGAGATGAGAAAAAACAAGACGATCTACGAAAAAAGATTAATAATTCCAAAGTAAAATTTTATATTGGAGATGTTAGAGATTATCGAAAAGTTCTGTCAGTTATGCAGGGAGTAGACTATGTTTTTCATGCTGCAGCATTAAAACAGGTTCCTACCTGTGAGTTTTTTCCATTAGAGGCTGTTAAAACCAATATTCTTGGTGCGGAAAATGTTCTTGAAGCAGCAACACTAAATGGTGTGAAGAGAGTTATAATTCTAAGTACTGATAAAGCGGTATACCCAATTAATGCGATGGGCATGTCAAAGGCCATGATGGAAAAAGTAATGGTTGCACGATCTAGAAATATTTCTGATAACGTTACTATTTTAAGTGGTACTCGTTATGGAAATGTAATGGCATCACGTGGCTCGGTTATTCCTTTGTTTGTTGATCAAATTAAAAGCGGAACTGATGTTACTATTACAGATCCTGAAATGACACGCTTTATGATGACTTTAGATGACGCAGTAGATCTTGTGCTATACGCTTTTACTCATGGAAACCAAGGTGATATATTTGTGCAGAAATCTCCAGCTTCTACAATTCACACACTTGCATTGGCTTTAAAAGAGCTTTATCAGACAGATACTAAAATTAAAATTATTGGTACTCGCCATGGAGAAAAACTATTTGAGACATTGGTGAATCGTGAAGAAATGGTTAAAGCGGAAGATTTGGGAGCGTATTTCCGGATTCGGGTAGATACCAGAGATTTAAATTACAATTTATATTTCACAAATGGAGAATCAGAGATAACCCAAGTTAATGATTATACATCACATAATACAGAAAGACTTGATGTAGAAAGTACAAAAAAGCTTTTACTTAAACTGGATTTTATTAGAAAGGATATGGAAAATTTCTCATGAAATCTATTGGTATCACCGGGCAAGCAGGTTTTATAGGTACACATTTATTTAACTACTTGTCTTTATGCAATTATAACCTTATACCGTTTAAAGACAGTTATTTTGACGATGATTTAAAGCTTGATCAGTTTTGTGGAGAATGTGATGTCATCGTCCATCTTGCAGGAGTAAATCGCCATTTCAGTGACGATTATATTTTTTCCAAAAACATAGAGTTAACCGACAAACTGATTAATGCGTGTGAAAGAACTGGTAAAACGGAGCATATCTTATTTTCTAGTTCAACTCAAGAGTCAAATGATAGTGTTTATGGGAGTGCAAAAAAGGAATGTCGTGATAAATGGATAAATTGGTCAAAACGAACAAACAAGAAATTTACTGGAATGGTAATCCCTAACGTTTTTGGTCCGTACGGAAATCCATTTTATAACTCTGTTGTTGCCACATTTTCACACCAAATTCTTCATGGTGAGGTTCCTGAAATTATTGTAGACTCTCAAATTGATTTGATTTATGTTAATAAATTAGTTGAACGAATAAATCTATTGATTTTAAATCATGATAACACTCATGAGCTATTAATAGATAAACAGTATACTGTTTCTGTAAGTGATCTTCTTTCTAAGCTTAATAGATTCTATAAAAGTTATATCCAAAAAAACTCAGTTCCCGATATATCTAACCAGTTTAGTCTGGACCTATTCAATACATTTCGAGGATACGTTGATTTAAAGACATTTTTCCCAGTGGAATTGAAAATCAATGCTGATGAGCGTGGTCAATTTACTCAGCTAATCAAAACAGGTAGTGGTGGACAGTTCTCATTTTCTACAACTATGCCGGGAATTACCAGAGGTAATCACTATCATACTCGAAAAGTTGAACGATTTATGGTGCTCTCAGGTGAAGCCGAAATTAAACTCAGAAAAGTAAATAGCGATATTGTATATACATATAAATTATCGAGTGAGTGTCCAGCATTTGTTGATATGCCGATTTGGTATACCCATAATATAACAAATGTTGGAAGAAATGAATTGATCACAGCATTTTGGATAAATGAACAGTATAACGTAAATAATCCAGATACTTATTGGCAAGAAGTTTAATAATCAAATACTATGAAAAAGCTCAAAGTTTGTACAGTCATCGGAACTCGTCCTGAGATTATAAGACTATCCGCAACAATAAAAAAACTAGATCAATTTCTTGATCACACGCTAATACACACAGGCCAAAATTATGATTATGAGTTAAATGAGGTGTTTTTTGAAGACCTCAATCTTAGAAAACCTGACATTTTTCTTAATTGTGATACAACTAGTATAGGTCGCGTATATGGGGATATATTAATCAAATCTGAGGAAGCTTTTAACGATGTTAAGCCTGAAGCATTGTTAATCCTTGGGGACACTAATAGCAGTATTGCGGCAATTATTGCTAAACGGATGAAAATCCCCATTTTTCATATGGAAGCTGGAAATAGAAGTTTTGACATGAATGTGCCAGAAGAGATAAATAGGAAAATCTTAGATCATATAGCAGATTTTAATTTGGTATATACTGAGCACGCAAGAAGACATTTGATTTCTGAAGGTTTACCACATCGCAGGATATACTTAACTGGTTCTCCAATGATGGAAGTTCTTAATGAGCAAAAGGACAAAATCTCTTTGTCAAACATTCTTGAAGAACTAAATCTTAACCCCAGGAATTATTTCGTTGTATCTATGCATCGCGAAGAAAATGTGGATAATCCAAAACATCTTAAGCAAATTCTTGAAACACTTAAACTTCTTGAAAAAGAATGGCAACTCCCAATAGTAGTATCTACTCACCCACGTACACATAAGAAAATGGATGAAATTGGATATGTTTCCTCTTCAAGTAAAATACGTTTTATGAAACCATTTAGGTTTTCTGACTATATTTGCTTGCAAAAATACGCCCGATGTACTATTTCTGATTCTGGTACAATTAGTGAAGAGTCAGCTATACTTGGTTTTCCGGCAGTTTCCTTAAGAAATTCCATGGAAAGACCTGAGTGTCAGGATGCCGGAAAAATTATACTTGCTGGTCTTCAAGGCGAAAATCTTCTTACTTCAGTTTATATAATGATTACTTCCAGCTGTGAAAATACTGTTTGCTATCCGAAAGAATATTTTATAGACGATTTTTCAAACCGAGTTTTATGTCTAGTTAGTGGTAATACTAAATTAAGTAATAAATGGTGGGGAATCACAAGTAAGTAGTTAGTATGAGAATAGTAAAAAACTGTATAAAAAATGTTCAGATAAATTTCAATAAGCTAAAGTATTGTAATTTTTTACCAAATAATCCCCAGTCATCAGATATATTTATCTCTTCGTTTCCAAAATCTGGCAACACTTGGATTAGGTTTTTAATAGCTAATTCTATAAGAGAAAAATATAATATAATTAAGGAAGTTAATTTTTTCACAATACAAGATATTATTCCACCGATTACAAAATACAATGATTCTTTAAATGGCCCATTTGGTATTCGAGAAATTCCTAGAATATTTACAACTCATTCAAGAAGAAATCCTTTCATGAAGCGAATTATCTATATTTCAAGAAATCCGAATGATGTAATGATATCTTATTATCGATATATAAAAAAGTATAATAGAATTAACTCAGATTTAACTATAGAGGAGTTTATAGAGAGCAGAAAATATGGGATTGATAATTGGATATCGCATACTGAGTCATATATTAAAGATCCAAAAAGACTATTTGGTGACGAAAGAATGATCCACGTTAGGTATGAGGACTTTATTTTGAATCCAAGGTTATCACTCTATAATTTAATGTGCACTTTTGGATTATACTTAAATGATAGTGAGATAACAAATATCTTGACATTATCTTCAAGGGAGCGTATGTCTGAAACAGAGAAACTGCACCTCGTTCATAGAAAGAAAGCACTAGATTTGAATTTTGTAAGAACTCAAAAGAAAGATGGTACTCAGTATTTAAAGGATAAGATAAAAAGCACAATTGAGAAGAAATGTGGAAGTGAATTGTTATCATATATAACTAAGGATTAATTACTTTTGGCTGTTTCGCTTGAAGAAAAAGCAGTCAAAGGATTTGTGTGGAATGGTATTGAAGCTTTCGCCGGGCGAGGATTAGGTTTCTTCATTTCAATAATTCTTGCACGAATTATAGATCCATCTGATTTTGGGTTACTAGGAATTTCAAATATTATTATATCTTTATCACAGATATTTGTAGTCGGAGGATTTGCTACTGCTTTAATTCAGGCCTCAAATCTCACAATTTTAGATAAATCTACAGCGTTTTTATTCAATATATCAGTTAGTATTATTATATATATAATCATATTTTTAATTGCTCCTCATCTTTCTACTTACTTTGAAGAAGAAAAATTAACACGTGTCATTAGAATTATAGGAATCTCTATAATTATAAATGGAATGGTTGTTGTTCCGACAGCAATCTTGTCTAGAGAACTTTGTTTTAAGAAATTATCAATGATTAATATTTCTTCTACCATAATTACCGGTTGTGTTTGCATATTTGCAGCATATAATGGAGCGGGTGTGTATGCACTTGTATTACAGATACTTATGACTGCACTGATAAGATCATTGTTGTTGTGGATTCATTGTGGTTGGATACCCAATATCATATTCTCTGTAAGATCTTTTAATAAAATTTTCCAGTTTGGCTATAAGGTTTTTCTAATGTCTTTATTAAAAGCAGTTTCCGATAATATTCTAAGTATTTTGATTGGAAGGTATTATTCTACAACTCAATTAGGTTATTTTACCAAATCTCGCCAAATACAACGATTTCCCTCTGATATAATGACAAATATTCTAAATAAAACCACATTTCCATATTTTTCTAAAATCCAGAGTGATAGTATGAAATTGGCTTCTACGTTTGTTAGTATTTTAAATATCTCAGCGATATTAATTACCCCTGTTTTATTGTTTTTAAATCTCCATGCAGATATCCTGTTTGAAGTTGTTTTAACTGAGAAGTGGCTTCCTGCAGTGCCATATTTCCGAATTCTTTGTTTAATTGGAATATTTATACCAATTAATGCTATTTTTCTAAATAGCATTAATTCAAAAGGATTGCCAGGTATTGCTCTTTTGCTTGATGTAGCTGAAAAAATTATATTGCTAACTCTCTTAATTGTCTTTTGTAGATATTCCATCAAGGCTATGTTATGGAGTTATCTTTTTTCAGTGGTTGTTGGTTTTTGTATCAAACTAATTGTTATTTCAAAAGTATTGGAATTAGAAAGAAAAATGCTCTTAATTGGGATTTTTGAGATTTTAGGGATAAACTTTGGACTATTTTACATTTTTAAGTATTTTAATAATATCATTTTAAGTAGTACTATTCTTGGATTGGTTTTATTTATGATTATCCATGTTTCACTTTATCTATTTTTAGTCAATAGATTCCAACTCATTGATATTGTAGCATTAAAAAAATATTATATGGTCACGTCTCGTAAGTTGGGGTGAAAGAAAGTAAAGAAAAATATATAGGCTTCCTGAATAATTCACAACATATTTATTAACAATGATATATGTGCATATTATTGTAAATTATGTGCAAGATATAGAGCATATTCTGTTCAATTCCCTTGCAGAAATACATATAGGTCAGCATTATCATGATTCGTGACAATTACAGTAAACAGACCGTGCTGGACTTCTTTCTTCCCTTTGATGGAAAACTTGATCCGGAAAACCGCTGGGTCAAGCTTTCCGAAACAATACCCTGGGAAGAAATCGGGCTGGTTTACAACCGCAGCATGAAGTCCAAAATGGGTCCCCCAGCACTTCCATCACGCGTGGTTGTTGGTGCCCTGATCATCAAGCATCTGAAAAAACTGCCTGATGAAGAAGTCATCGAAGATATCCGGGAAAACCCCTATTATCAATTCTTCCTGGGTTTTAAGAACTTCGAGCCCCGGACCGTGTTTGATCCATCCCTGTTTGTCGAGATACGCAAACGGCTTGGCATGGAAAGAATAAAAGAAATCAACGATCTGTTTTTGTCCAATTTCAATCAACCAGATCATGATGATCAAGACCCCCCCTTCAGCTGCTTCCGATAAAGATCAAAATACAGAAAACCCATCATCTCCTGAACCGGAGAACAAGGGGATGCTGATAATCGATGCCACAGTAGCTCCCGGTGACATACGTTATCCCACCGATGTCGGCTTGTTGAGCCAGGCCCGGGAGATTGCTGAAGATCTGATAGATCAGCTTTGGTATCCGGGACTTCTGTCGGAAAAACCGAGAACATATCGTCGTCAGGCCCGCAAGCGTTACCTGGCCTTCACCCGCCAGCGGAATGCCGGTTATACCAAAACCCGTAAGGCGGTTCGTCACCAGCTGGGATATGTCCGTCGTGATCTTGCCCATATTGACACACTGCTGGACATCTACCAGTCGGAGAACATGCCCATTCCGTTTGACAAGAAATCCTGGCGTCATCTGTGGATAATCCGGGAAGTTTATCGTCTGCAGCAGGAGATGTATGACCGCCGGGAAAATCGCATTGATGATCGGATCGTGAGCATTTCACAACCACATATCCGGCCAATCATCCGGGGAAAGGCTGGGAAAAGAACAGAATTTGGAGCGAAGATATCTGCAGTAGTGATCGACGGGAATGTCTATCTTGATAACCTGAGTTGGAATGCCTACAACGAAGGCAGCGATCTGATCCGTGCCTGTGAAGAGTACCGGACCAAATTTGGGTGTTATCCGGCATCGGTGAATGGTGATAAAATTTACTGGAATCGTGAGAACCGCAAATGGGTGAAGAAACATAATATTGAGATGTATGGAGGAGCTCCGCTGGGGCGTCCAAAGCAGAAGAAAAATATCTCGTCGGATGAACGAAAACGAAATAAAATAGAATCAGCAAAGCGGAATCAAGTGGAGGGGAAGTTCGGAAACGGAAAACGACGATTCAGCCTGGGACTGGTAATGGCTAAGACAAGGGCGACAAGTGAGAGTTGCCTGTCCGCTGCATGCATATGGCATTCAGAGCAGGCGGGGATCGCGATGGTAATCTTTGTCATGAATCTGGCGAAACATTGGTCAGGTTCATTTTTATCTCATTTTTTGGAGCAGGTCATCGCAAAATTATCTTCAATCAGCAATGCTCTGCGTCGAATAATTCAAAAAGCTGTTTTATCGCCTGAATTTGGGCGTTTTAGCGTTTCTCCCAATAGTGATTAACTTGACTTATTCAGGAAGCCCTATATAAAAGATGGTTGAGCCAACTGTAAAAACCTTTACATAAAAATTAGGATGGTATTATGACTCAACCACGTGAAAAGTTAGACACATAAATTGATATAGAACTGCTTTTTGAAGATATTTCCAGATTTTTTTACTCCAACATTTAAGACTTGACAACTGTAGTGTCCGGTTAAAATAAAAAGTTAGGTCTGAAATTTCTCAAAAATGGGATAAAATATCCCGGTCAAAAAGTAATTAATAGAGGAGAATCAGACCATGCGGAAAATTACACCGGTACTGGAAGAACTTCTGAATCTTTTTCAGAGATATGAATTTGAGAAACTTGAAAAACAATACAATGCGAACCGTTATACGAAGTATTTCACTGGCTGGCAGCAGTTCATCGTTTTGTTGGTTGTCCAGATCAATGTAAGGACAGTTTGAGAGAGATCGAGACATCTCTTCAAGTTCACCATAGCAAATGGTATCATCTGGGATTTACAGGCGTCAAACGCAGTACCCTGTCTGATGCTATAAATCAGCGTCCATGGCAGATCTATGAAGGGCTGTTTTACAAACTACTGGACCGCTGTTGCTCCATGACACCAAAGCATCGATTTCGTTTCAAGAATCCACTGATCAGTATGGACTCTACCACCATTGAGATGTGTCTGTCCGTTTTTCCCGGGCAAAGTTCAGGAAACGAAAAGGAGCCATCAAACTGCATTATCTGCTGAATCATTTGGGAATGATGCCAAGTTTTATGATCGTGACCAATGGCAAGCGCCATGATATCACAGTTGCTAAAAGCCAGGAGAAGCTGGATTTTGCCCTCTTACCGGACAGCATCCTGGCTGTTGATATGGCCTACATTGATTATAAGTGGTTGTATTCCCTCGATCAAAGAGATGTGTTTTTTGTAACATGTGCCAAGAGCAACATGGCATATGAAGTTACCGGACAGCACAAACCGTTGAAGAACAAACATATCGTTCAAGATGATGTTATCCGGTTAACTGGACTTTTGAACAAAGATAAATATCCCCAGGAAATATGTCTGGTGGGTTATTTATCACCGGATACGGGTGAGTATTACGAGCACATTACCAATAACCTGAATCTGGCCGCTATTACCATTGCAGGTATCTATAAAGATCGCTGGCAGATAGAACTGTTTTTCAAATGGGTCAAGCAAAACCTGAAGATCAAATCCTTCCTGGGATCCAGTTGCAATGCAGTATTGAGCCAGATCTGGGTGGCGATGTGCTATTATCTGCTATTGAGTTACATCAGTTTCCAGACGAAGCTGTCAAAAACGATTACCGAGTTGAGCATTATGATCCGGGAAGTGATGATGGAAAGAGTCAATTTGATAGATATCTTGTCGTTATCTCCTATGACTATTCGAAAAGCCAGAGAGCCAATTAAACAAATGACATTATTTTACCCGGACAGTAGTGACTTGACAAATTACATAATAATATTTTGTAATATATGAAACAAATTGTCAAAAATAGTTATAAGAGTGACAGAACATTTAGTTTTGTAACAATATCTTATTTTATATACTTGTTATATAATAATTATATTTATCTATTTGACTCTATTACAGGTATAAGTATTTATATAGAATCTTTTAGAGGTTTTCGATATGATATTTTTATTCCACAGTTTCTACTTATGATTACTTATTTATGTCTTGCATTGAAAAGAATGTATATTTATAAATATAAACCATATAGAGAATTAGTAACTATAATATTTTTATTTTTTGTCTACATGGTACTTCAATCCGTTATTCTCGGTGATTATCAGGGATTGATTGGTGTTAATAGATATTTGTTGTATTTCTCATTTTTATTATTAATAGTGATATACGGTAACCAAAATAATGTAATTCTTATATTTCGACTTGCATCTATACTATTTGTTTTAATGATAATCCTATATTTGCTACAATTCATAAGAACCGGTTTACCTTTAGGTTTTCGAATCACCCGTCCGCAAGTTTTATTTGGTAATGCAAATGAGGACGGAGGTGTGCTTTCAGTTGTATTTCCTCTTTTTATCTATCATTTCCGAAAACAGCGCAACATAATATTTTTTTTCACAATCATAATACTACCAATTGTTGTATTTCTGAACGGAACACGAGCATCCATTTTTTCTATTATGTTAACAATAATAGTATTAATCTTAATTTTTGTTAGAATTAATATACTAAGGATGTTTCTACTATTTGTGTTACCATTTCTAGTTTATTACTTGTCTGTAAAGATTTTAACTCCAGAAGATATTCATACCATTAAGAATATGCGAGATTTACAATCCTTAGGTATAAATCAGTTGAGGGGAAATCTTGCATCCAGAATTGGGGGCATATGGATTTTGGCATTTGAATATATTGTTAAAACTTCCCCGCTAATTGGTTTTGGCAATTCAAGTTGGGATAATATTGTTGAAAATGCCAACATTTATTATATGAGTGCTGGTAGGAGAATTTATGAAAGATCTCCACACAATTTCTTTATTGTATGGTTAGGTAACTTTGGTTTTATAGGAATGGTTTTTTTGTTTGTATTTTTTAAGCAATATTTTTTCACAAAAATCAGAATAACAATTAACAATAGAAGCGACGAGTTTATGTTTATAACATTTGGAATGGTTTGTCCATTAATCTCATTCTTTATATGGGGTATGTTCGCAAACGCGTATTCAATTGATGGTTGGATAATACTTACAATGTTAATGGGGATAAGTGGAATTTATAAATATAAAAATAATCATGAGAGATAGCTAGCCAGAATGATTCACTAGCAAAAAAGTAAAGGGTGGCATAGTATAGAGATGGACCCCGTGGGTTGGACAATAAACCATCAAGTTAAGGTGTAAAACCACCAGGTAGAGTTAAGCAACGCTTTGAGAGTCAGGTTCTTTGAAATAGCATTCATCCGGCGTTTTTCTTCCAAGAGAATCATGTCGCCTTGATGAGTTGTAGTAGTCAATCCAGACAGGGATGCCTGCTCTTGCTTCCGGGATTGTCTCGTAGCAATGGATGTAAACATCCTCGTACTTCAAGCTGCGCCAGAACCGTTCGATGAAAACATTGTCGATCCAGCGACCTTTCCCGTCCATACTGATTTGGATACCTTTCGAGCTGAGAAAATCAGTGAAATCTTCACTGGTGAACTGAGCCCCCTGATCGGTATTGACAATCTCTGGACAGCCATACAGATCGATTGCCTCGGCAAGTGCTTCGATACAAAAAGCTGTATCCATGCTGTTGGACAGGCGATAACGTAATATTTTGCGGCTATACAAGTCTATCACTGCAACAAAATAGCTGTGACCGGTCGCGATTGGGATATACGTAATATCCATGGCCCACACCTGGTTAGGTCGTATGATCTTCAGGTTTCCAACCAAGTACAGATAGATTTTGTGACCCTTGCCGGGTTTGCTCAGTCTTGGTTTTGGATAGATTGCCTGGATTCCTATTTTGCGCATCAATCAAAAATCGCGTAGAAGAAGCGATCAACAAAAACTATTAATGAAAATCTTTTCTTAATCAATAGATGCTAGGATGTCCCGTTGCGCAAAACAGGAGCAAATTGAGTGCTTTTCGGAATCTATCTTGACTATTCTGATATAATCTGATGCAGGAATAACGCGTAAAGAACGGCTTCAATACATTCAAATAGCATTGTGTGCTGACAAGATGTCTAATTCAGTGCGCTTTTCTGACTATGTCGTAATGCAGAATGTTTATTAAGCTATGGAACAGGAAATAGTAAAGCGGAGAGAGCGAAGCGAACGCAGCTTTACTATTTCTGCCCAAGCCGTTTCATAGACATGGAGACAATAATGAACGACATAAAGAAACGCAGACATCTCAGCGCACATCAGAAGTGGCAGATCTATCAGGAGTGCCAGCAGCCTGATGCAAAAATTGGAGAGATATTAAGATCGCACGGTCTGTATTCCTCTGACCTGCAGCGTATCCGTAAAATAGTGGAAGACAGTGCGGTTGAAGGATTGACTAACAGCACAACGGGTCGCAAGAAGATAAAAACAGTGCCCAAAGAACAATTTGATGATTTCCGGAGTGAACTTAGCAAAAAAGAGAAAGCTCTGGCAGAAATGTCAGTTCTGTTTACTTCTCTGAAAAAAAAAGTGAACTTGTAGTAGAGGGTCCATTTCCATCTCGGCCGTTACCAGTAGAAATAAGGAAGATATCGTCCGTGTCATATTCTATGCTAAATCCAAAGGCATTCCCAAGTTCAAGATTTGCACAGTCCTGCAGATCAACGTCCGCAGAGTTGAACGTTGGGTTGCACGGAAACAGGATAATGGGAACATGGATAATCGTAAACCGGGCCCAAAGAAACCTGTGAATGCCATAATGCCACATGAGAAACAGGCTGTTCTTGACTACGTCAGCCGAGAAGAAACTGTAGATTATTCACTCCGTGTTCTGGCCTGCAAGGGAGCAGAACTGGACTTATTTTATGTTTCTGCCAGCAAGATACGCGGGATATTATTTGAAGCAAATATTCTTTCTGACAGGAGAACTCCAGTCAGACGAACTGGCGCAGGGAGAAAACCCAATAGACCTGATGAGCTTACCGGACCCAATCAATGCTATGGTTGGGATATCAGTTTTATCCGGACAGATATTCTGCGGGTTTTCTGGTACCTCTATGTCATGATTGATGAATGGTCCAGGAAAGTTGTGGCCTGGATTACAAGCCCCTGTATCACCCATGAAGTTTCTAAACAACTGATTGATGATGCATACCTTTCCGAAGGATTGCTGGATGTTCCCAGAGAGCTGTTACCTGTGGTTGTCAATGACAATGGATCTCAGATGAAAGCTAAGCCGGTAAAACGAATGATGATGGATCTTGGGTTAACTCAGACATTTTCTCGTCCACGTACACCTAATGACAATCCGTTCATTGAGTCATTATTCTCAACTGTAAAAACAGCTCCGGCATATCCGGGTTGCTTTCCCAGCAGTTCAATCAAGGATGTTCAGGAATACTTTGAGCAGTATTTTGGCTGGTATAACAATGAGC
Organism: uncultured bacterium; assembly: GCA_964527215.1. Lineage (GTDB taxonomy): Bacteria > Fidelibacterota > Marinisomatia > SCGC-AAA003-L08 > JACNLC01 > CAZGNZ01. Next base: position 91,094 of record CAZGNZ010000012.1, read on the forward strand.
ATTTTCATTCAGGAATAGATTACCTTCATCCAATTGATAAGCATGATGTAAGAGCTGAAGAAATTTTGAAGTATAGAAAGAAATGCTTGACAAAGCAAAGAGCACAACGTAAACTATATTGGTCAAGCAAAAATCAAGTAACCAGAAGCGGTTTATAGCGAATTAAATTCTGCTTTGCGATATCAATCAAAAATCGCGTCGAATTTTGTAGCGTGTTCAGTCAAGAATCGCGGCTGGTAAATTAATCAGGCTAGTTAACTGTTAAAAATATTTTTTATGAGTGTAAAATGAGAGTTCTATGGATAATAAATGATTTGAAAAGTGTGACCTCGAATGAAATAAGAGGATCAGGTACATGGGTTAACGCACTAATTGATTGTATTTATGATACTAATGAGGAGATTTCACTAGGAGTTCTATGTCGTTCAAGTAAGACTACGAAGATTGAAACTAAAGAGAGAATTATTTACACCATTAAAAAAAAATATGCGTTAAAAATTAAAAATTATTTTTTTCAACATAAACATTATATCTTTGCAGACTATAGGAATGATGTATTAGATGTTGTAAATGATTTTGAACCTGATTTGATACATGTGCATGGCCTAGAAAATCTTTTGGGTAAAGATATTTTAAATTTTGGAATTCCCACAGTTTTATCAATCCAAGGTATTATGTCTCAAATTGATAGAATTGAAAGATTGGCCTTGTATGATTTATTTAACATTTTATCATTCAATAAGTTAGCAATATTTAAAAATTGGCAATTAAACAAATTAGCTATGATAAATACTTTGATTGCGCAAAAAGAAAAATACATTCTACAAAATTTTAAACATGTTATTGGAAGAACAGCATGGGATGAACGATTCGCGAAATTAGTAAATAACAAGCTAAAGTATTATCATATAAATGAAGTACTGCGCAATGAGTTTTATTATAGCAAATGGGATATTGATAAAGCAAAAAAACATCATTTTGTCTCTGTAATTAGTGATGTGCCATACAAGGGATTGGTTTCATTAATTAAGTCAATAAGAGTTTACACTTGTTTCACTAGCGAACATGTAACTCTCGATATAATAGGAGTCAAAATAAATAGTTATTTACATAAAGTAGCCTTACAAATGATAGGCAAGATAAAGAATACAAATGTTGAAATTAGGTTTCAAAATAACCTATCTGCATTCGAAATCATTAGGATTATGAGGAATTCATATATTTATATTCACCCATCTCATATAGAAAATAGTTCTAATTCAATCTGTGAAGCAATGATGATTGGTATGCCAGTCATTGCGTTCAACACAGGAGGAACATCAAGTATAATCAAAAATGACTATGACGGAATTTTAGTTCCTAATTTTGATGAATATGCCATTGCTGCATCAATAAATCATCTTGTAAATCATAAAAATATCGCTTCCACATTAGGCTCCTATGCAAGAGAAAGAAGCCTAAAAAGGCATGACAAAAAGGAAATTATACAGAAGTTGTTATTAACATATAAAGAATTGGTAAATGTGAGAAAATGAAGATTAGTATAATTACTCCGAATTATAATTATGGAAACTATATCAACAAAACCATTAAAAGTATTATAAATCAAAACTATGATAATATTGAATACGTTATAGTCGATGATGGTTCAACAGATAATTCAGTTGAAGTTATTAAATCTTTTCAAACAAATAAATCAATTGAGTTGATCCTAATTGAGCAGCCGAATAAAGGACAATCAGCAGCATTGAATGCAGCTCTTAAGCATGTAACTGGTGACGTTATTGGATGGATAAATTCTGATGATCAATACTGTGCCGATGTTTTTAAATCCATCGCAAATATCTTTATGAAAGATTCAAATATTGACGCAATTTTTGGAGATATCTATATTATAGATCCCTATGATAATATAATAGGAAAAACGGAATATTTACCATTTGATTATATGGCAGGTACACTGTTGGGATTTGGAAAAATGGTGTCATCAAATGCAATATTCTGGAAGACAGAAATTATGGAAGGAATTGAAGGATTTAACCAAGATTATGTCTACGCTATGGATTCTGAATTTTGGTCTAGGTTATTATATAAAAGAAATGTAGTGCATATAAAAAAATATATTGCATGCTTTAGGATACATGAAAATGCAAAAACCAACATACGTCAGAAACTTTTCAGCGCTGAAAATTATAAAGGGAAATGTGAGAATAAAGAAACACAATATAAAGCATACTCTCATTTAAAGGTATCAAAGATTATCCCGTATCCTGCAAGATTTCCATTATGGATTTTATATAAAGTAAAAAGACATATGTATAAATTAGTAAATGGACACTATCATAAATGAAAAGACCCTTATTCCAATACCACCCTGTAATTGGCTATACATATATTCCAAATCTTAAATTAAGAGTAGATAACCCAGTTTCTCCATATTTATTAAAAACCAATAATAGTGGTTTTAGGTCAGATATTGAATTTAAAAATGGTCGTGAGAGTGATAACAAAAAAATATTATTTTTTGGAGACTCATTTTTAGCAGGAGACTATGTGAGTAATGGAAAAAGATTTACAGATATACTAGGGAGAGATCATAAAAAAATTATTTGTTACAATTATGGCTTGCCTGGAAGTGGAACAGATCAACATTATCTAATTTTTCAAGAGTTTGCAGAAACTATAGATTTTGATTACCTTGTAATATGTATATTTATAGAAAATATCACTCGAATTACTGCAAGATACAAGAAGTATACTTCTGCTATGCATGGTACATCTAAAATTATGCAAAAACCGTATTTTGAAATATCGAATGGAACACTTGTTCTAAATAATGTACCTGTTAGAAGAGGTACAGTTAACATTGAGGACATACCTGCAGCAGATAAGGGGAGAATCCATGGGTTAGGCAATAAAGGGCATATATATAATGTCTTGAAACAATCAATTGGAAAAAGTAACATCGAAAAAATGCAAAAATTACTAAATTATCATCATTATCCTCAGTATGATAGACCTACAAATTCTGCATGGCTATTGATGAAAACCATATTATCAAAATGGATTATAGGTATAAATAAACCTGTTGGAATATTACTTTTACCTAGCCATAATAATTACTTAGGTTACGATTCTCCAGTCAATTATCAAACTCGATTTAATGAACTTCAAAATGAAATCAATGTAGATATATTAGACCCACTACATGAAATGTTAAAACTACCATTTAGCAAAAGAAAATTGTTTCGCTTTACAAATGACCCCCATCCAACAAAAATTCAACACCAATTTATTGCAAATTTTCTTGAGAAAATAATGATAAGGAAAATCTTTTAATGAAATACATACTTGGGATATCTTCGTTTTACCATGATTCAGCAGCAGCGCTCATTGACGAAAATGGTATAATTGCTGCAGCACAAGAGGAAAGATTTACTCGAAAGAAATTCGATCCTAGCTTTCCTTTAAATGCAATCAACTACTGTTTAGAAGAAGCATTTATAGATGTTGAGGAATTGTCTGCGATTGCTTATTATGATGATCCCGTCCTTTCCTTTGATAGAATTTTTAATTCCGCACAATCAACATATCCTAATTCAAGGATTTTTTGGAGACAGGCTGTAGCTTCTTTTGCGAAAAATAAATTTAAAATAGCAGAGTTGATAAAAGATAGGTTAAACATTGATGTGCCCATTTACTTTGCTAGACATCATGCATCTCATGCTGCATCAGCTTTTTATCCTTCACCATATTCCGAGGCAGCAATATTGACTGTTGATGGTGTAGGAGAATGGGATACAACCAGTCTTGGATACGGTTCTGGAGATGATATTAATATAATAAAAAGTATAGAGTTCCCACACTCTTTAGGATTATTATACAGCGCATTTACTTATTATACTGGATTTAAGGTAAACTCAGGTGAATATAAAATGATGGGATTAGCGCCATATGGTAAACCAAGTTATTATAGTAAAATAAAAGATAACATTATTGATATCAAAAGTGATGGATCTTTTACCCTTAATATGGAATATTTTTCTTATTTAAATGAGAACCACATGATTGGGGAATCTTTTCAGAAATTATTCGGTGGTCCTGCAAGAAATCCAAATGATAGAATATCATGGAAAGATCTGAACATAGCAGCATCAATTCAGTTAGTAATTGAAGAAGTATTAGAAAACCTAGCAAGGCATCTAGCTGATATCACTAATACTGATAACTTGGTAATGGCTGGAGGTGTTGCACTCAATTGCGTAGCAAATGGTAAGCTGTTAAAAAGTGAAATATTTAAAAACATATGGGTGCAACCTGCAGCAGGTGATGCCGGGGGTGCGCTAGGTGCTGCTTTCCTATTATTTAAGGAGCTAGGCATTGCAACCAGTTGGGCCAAGAATGGCAGAGATATGATGAATGGTGCTTTACTTGGCCCTCAATTCACCAATAATGAGGTAGAGGTATTCTTAACCAATAAAGGTGTTAATTATGAACTTATGACGCAATATGATGACAAAATAAGCTCAATTGCACAAGATATCGTGGATGGAAAAGTAGTTGGATTATTTAGTGGTAGAATGGAATATGGTCCAAGAGCTCTGGGGGCTCGCAGTATACTTGGAGATCCTAGAAACGTTGAAACCCAAGTTACAATGAATCTAAAGATAAAATATCGAGAATCGTTCCGTCCTTTTGCACCATCTGTACTTGTTGATAATTGCTCTGAATATTTTAATTTGGATTCTGAAAGTCCATATATGTTATTTGTAGCAGAGACAAAACCTGAACGCTGTTTTTCTTTTTCTTTACCAGAAGAGAAGTCAGGTGAAATAGATCTTTTAGATATTGTTCGAAATGTACGCAGTGACATTCCTGCTGTAACTCATGTAGACTATAGTGCACGAATTCAAACCGTGAACTATAATGATAATCCAACTTATTATGACATAATTAAAAAATTCAAAGATTTAACAGGATACGGAGTTATTGTAAATACATCTTTTAATGTAAGAGGTGAACCAATAGTTTGCACACCTAAAGAAGCTTATAATTGTTTTATAAATACTGAGATGGACGTACTCTATTTAAATGATTACAAAATAATAAAAAGTAAATTGAATGAAGTGGATTATGATTCGCTAAAGAAACTGTTGGAAAATGATGCTTCAAGCTCAATTGTTAGTCAAAAAACTGACAAGAAGCTTAATAAGCAATTAGATTACATGTTTGATGTCATTTTAAAACAAATGGTAGATTCAATTAATTTGAAAGAAGTGCAAAATAGATTTTTTGGTAACAACTCACAAGAATCTTCATTTATTGAAAATAATAACAGAGTTTACATTAGAGTATTAGACTACAGCAAAATTTTTAATGAACTGAAAAAAAATTGGTCAAAGTGCGGGTACGATCCTTCACAGATCGAAATTCTTATAAAAAAAATCAAAGATTTGTCAAACAATTTTGTCTGTATCGATGAAGATGATGAGTTATCACCATTCGTTTATGCAATGTTTTAAAATATTTTTGCGGGACTTGCAAGGTAAGGTCTAGTCAGTTTGTATAAAAGAAAATAGAAAAATATATATGAGTCCACTCCGAAAAGGTGCTTGTGCGCATGATAAGAGTAAACGATACCCTGAGAGCTCCAAGTAGTTAATAATTATAGATATAA
>CAZGNZ010000013.1:0-96584 GCA_964527215.1 uncultured bacterium
CGATGATCTGAAAAAACGAAATTAACTGATTATTGCCATTTGGCACAATAGAAGGAGTGGTGGGGGTTTGGGATGGGTGGACGTGGGGATATTTTCAATCTGAGGTTCCACAATTCGTATGCAAAATTCAGATCTTCCAGCCCTGATGGGGCTGAGTACATCAGCCCGGGGTACAGCCCCGGTAACCGGATAGAATGACGTCAGAACCCTGAAGGGGTGCAGGTAAAGACCTGGAGGACCGGGTGTTGTCAATAGGTCGAGGTGTTGAGTGGGTTTGTGAAAGCCATCAGTTTTCAGCGGTCAGTTATCAGCACAAGCTCTAAGGTGTAAAAGTATTATCGCGCATTCAGTACAATTTCAGTCAGTCTGATCAGAAGAGCAGACTGTCGAGATTGGATGTTTCATGGTGCGAATGAGATGTTGTTGTTCGAGTCCTGTCTGATTTTCGACGGGGCGAGTCAATCTCATTCAATGAAACATTCAAACGAGATGAAATTGAACTGCTGCGCATGTTCTTTTGGTTCTTTTCTTCGAAGAAAAGAACATTCTATTTCAGAAAATTCCAGAACATAACGAATGCGTTTGGGGCTTGGCTGAATAGTATATGTTTAGTGGATGATTGGTTGAGTCAGGCATCGCAGGCAGGGTGTGGTAAACTGGCAGAGAAGGTAAGCTGTTGAGTAGCACTACCAGCTAGGGAGCAGTTGGGTCGTCAGTTCTCAGCGGACAGTCATTCATCATCAGCTGGTTGAATCACTTAAAAAGACCGTGTCAACAGGCAGAGGTATTCACATGTAAACGGCTACAGCTGCCTGTTTTTGTCATCTCCAATCTGCCGATTTTTTTGTGTTGATTTTCACCAGATTTCTCTTTACACTGAAAATCATTTAATTCACTGAATTTCTGTATTTGAGGATTCCATGAACCGGTTTTTTACTTTTTCGCTCTTATCAGTCTTCCTTCATGCAGCCACCTACAACGTAGGGCCGGGTCAGACATTTGAATCTGTAATTCAAGTGCCAACATACAATCTCGAAGCAGGAGACTCAGTAAAAATACATTATCGGTCCGATCCCTATTTTGAGAAATTTCTTGTTCACGGTATTGGAAGTGAATCAGATCCCATCGTCATTTTCGGGGTCCCAGGGCCCTGCGGTGAACGCCCTGTTTTGGATGGAAACGATGCTGTGACAAGTCAGAGCTTCAGTTACTGGAACGAAGAGCGACAGATTATCCTGATTGGACAATACGAATCGCTGCTGTCGGATTACATCATTATTGACGGGTTTGAACTCCGAAATGCAAATAACAATTCAGGATTTTATGATGATCACGGCGAATACCGTTCATATCTGGAAAACGCCTGCGCAATACGTCCTGAATACGTCAATCACATCACTGTCAGAAACTGCGATATACATTCAAACGGAAATGGGGTTCAGGGCGGTGCCGGTGAACCAATCAGCTTCGTTATTGAACACTGCCATATACATGACAATGGAATCTGTCAGTGGGAATCTTCCTATATCCACAATCTATACCTTTCCGGACATCCCGGAAGCAAGGCCACAGTTCAGTTCTGTCTCATCGGGGACCTCATCAGCAACGGACAGCAGCTGAAATCCCGCGCCGAAACGACTGTCATCCGGTATAACTATATTGATGGGGGAAGAAATTCCCAGCTGGATCTGGTTGAGTACGAGGGGTCCCCAGTTGCCGATGCCTATGTTTACGGAAATATACTCATCAAACCGGAAATCACTGAAAATTCCAGGATGATTCACTTTGGTGATGAGCAAACCGGCAGTTTTCGATCCGGAACTCTGCATTTTTTCAGCAACACTTGTCTCATTCAATCTGAAAACGCCTGGGGGACTAGAAGAATATTCGAGATATCCAGTGATCTGGCAGATGTACAGGCAAACTACAACATCTTTGATATCAGCAGTGACAACGAATATGCTGTCTGGAGCGGATTTCCCAACATCACAGGATCATCAAACTGGCTGGACGAAAATATTTCCGAAGGCGAGGTTTTCGATGACAGCTCAATCGGCAGCGATCCCGGGTTCGAAAATGTTTGGGAGGAAGACTATCACCTAAATGAATATTCCAACTGCCGTGACGAAGTGTCTGAACCGATGTTTCCACAGGACCTGGAACCTGTCTATCAATATATTCCCCACCTGGACTCTGAACCTCGAACCATTTTTAACGGCGCTCTGGATATTGGGGCTTATGAATGGATCATCAACGTCAGCCCCGGTGATATCAATCTTGATGAATCTGTGAACATCATAGATATCGTTATTCTAGTCCAGGTTATACTGGCCGGAGAAATACTGTCAGACACGGCTTTCGATGCTGCTGATGTAAACAATGACAATGTACTGGATATTCTTGATGCTGTTCTCATTGTGGATATTGTACTGAATCCTCCCGGGTCTGAAGTTGGGATTTTCACCGGTCATTATACTTACGGATTTGAAGTAAGCAGTTTTCTGGAATGCGGGTCCTCTGATCCCTGGTGGGTGCACAGTTACGATCCGGATGTTTCTGACGAACTTCTGGAGTGTATTATGACGTTTTATCCTGACGACTGGCATCTGGATTACCATGATGTTTTTCTGCAGGTTCAGGGACAGGTAACGCCGGAAGGTGAATTCGGTCACCTGGGAATGTACAACAGACAGCTGCTGGTTGATGAAATTCTTGAATGCAGACCTCCCCAGCCAGATGACTGCGAATAAACAACAACACCGCTTTCAGTAGAGAACATGATTCAGAAAAACCTAAAAACTTATAGACGGGCCGCACTCACTGGTTCAGAAAATTCAGACAGCAGTCGGAATTAGCATATTGGCTTTAGTAATATATTGTTACATATCTATTATATTTTATCTTTGCCAGGGGCACGGAAACGGGTAAATTTCAGTGAATCGCAGTCTGCGGTGAAACTGATTCACTCTGAAATTGGTATTATTGTAACATCCGGATCCGCATTCGATATCTCTGTTTCCCGTCAGACAACCCGGGTCATACCCACGCATTAACGATGAAAATCAACCTGAATATCCCTTGATCTGGGAAGCCTTTCCAAAAACTGAAACATTTATGGAGCCAAAATGAAATCAATCAAACAATCAATATTGATTTTGATCGTTGCTTGCGTTGCGTTCGGACAGACTCGTCTGCTGATCGACAACATTCACGGCCATCCCGTAAACGAAGATTCCCAGCCGGTAAATTTTGAAACACTGTTCCCTGACTGCGAAATTGATTACCTCGCTGCGGAGAATGTGATCATGACTGAAATTCTTGATTCCGGCTGGACCGTTGTTGACGGTGACGTCTGGTCATTGAGTTTTGCAGTTCCGGCAGGTGCCGATCATTTGTTTCTCCGTTATTCTCCCGAACAATGGACTCAGCACTGGGCAGTGCTGATCAATCCCGACGGTGCGTTCCTGTCGTATGCCTGTAACGGCCTCGCATATGTTGAAAACCCGGTTCCCGGGAACTGGCAGTTTGAGTTTACCAGTTATCTGGGTCCAACATCCTTCACGTATGAAATTGGTCTTGGACCAAGTATTTTTACTCCGGAGTTTCTCTCGGAATACGATGCGGTCCTTCAAGTATACGACGACATGATGGGGGTTCTGTACGGGTACCTTCCGGATCACACAGCCAATGAAATGACGGCATTGACCGATTTTATCGAATCCGGCGGCAGTTATCTGTTTTATCATGAGCCGGAATCTGCACTCGCCTGGAAACCTGTTATCAGACTGACATCTGAAAATCCTGCTGCTGTTGAGATTCAGCTGGATGTTCCGGGACTGCCTTTTATGCACGAACCGGCGGCGGATACTGAATTGAAAATTCCATTTGTCGAAATGAACTGGTATGATATTCTGACGACTCCTGATAAGATGTCCGAGATACTCTATGAATTCCAGTTCCCGTCTCACTTGAATTATCTAACAGCAAAAGAATCCGGCACCGGATATGAAGTGAGTTCCCAGGCACCTTTCAGGCTGGATCATCTGGTATTTTTCCAATATCAAGCGGGGAAAGGTTTTGTGTCAGCTGATGTCGAAACGCTTGACACCGGGTCGGTTTTCAGTTTCAGCTGGGATACCCTGCACTCCCCAATGGATTTCAGAACGTATCTGCTGCACGTTTTAACTGAAAACGGGTCCAGTGCCGGGCTTCCTTCAGAAGAAAGCAGTGCATTTTTCAAGGGATACCCCTGGGTGACCCGCTGGCTGACGATGGCGGTACAATCCGGAGAGCTCTGTGCCGTTTACCAGTACGCGGGTGACAGATACAATGATATGATTCCCCTAAGCCTGTCGGAAGCACCGGAAAAGCAGGCTCGCGTCATGTGGACGTTTACTGAAAACATTCCAACCAGGATCCTGAAGCCCTTCGTTCCTGAACCGGCTGCAGCGGATTATTTATCATATGACACCGCTTCTGGGTTTTCCGGTTTGGCGTATTATGAGATGGGGGTAACAGAAGACCGGTACCGCGGCGTCAGAAACAATCAGCGGTATCTGAATTTTCTTGATTTCGGATATGTGGACAACGACGAATTCTGTCTGGAGGGCTGGGAAACCGTTTTCACCGACTTTGATGATAATCCGGCGGCACAGATCATTGGGGAAGGGATTTCAGGGGTCGCAAGCACCATGCCTGCTGCCGTACATCTGAATGATGCTCCCAATTCATTTCCAATTCTTATGGGTGACGAAAGCAATTTCTGTCCGGATATTTCATGGCTGCCGGAGCCGGTTGCGGCTGGACAGTATATTGGGAACGGCCGTTTTATTGGCATAAACGATCGGCATATACTCAATGAAAATCCTGATAATATCCAGTTTGCGCGGAACTGTCTCGACTGGCTGACGGCTCCAGAATACGCCTTGGGGGATATCAACCAGGACAATGAATTGAATGTGCTGGATATCGTGCTGCTGGTTAACATCATCATCTCTCCGAATGAGCCCACCGTACTTCAGATGCAGCTGGGGGATATGAACAGCGACGGCGAATTGAATGTACTGGATGTGGTACAGTTATTAAACCTAATTATAACCTGAATACAGACTTATGATTCATATCTGAAAAATATTCAGGAGGAGTAAAAAATGAAAAAATTAATAGCCTTGATAATAGTGCTGACATCAATGATGACCGGCACAATACTGGTGGATGGTATTCACGGATTCACGGATCAGTTTGGAGTCAGTCTGGAATCGCTGCTGCCTCAGCATGAATTTGAGTATTTCACACCAGAGGATTTTCCAATACAGGACACCTACCTTCTGGCAACGGTTACGGAATTCACATCGGAATTTACATTCACGGTACCGGCCGGTATTCCTGTGCTTTATCTTAGATATCAAATGATTCCCGGGGAAACTATGCAGCATCCGTTCTTCCTGCTGCAGGATCCGGCAGATCAATACCATACAGGGGCATTTATGGGCCAGATGGTAATTGAAAACCCCGTAAGCGGTACATGGTTCATGACTGTGGAAAACTGGGAAGCGGAACAGGTTGATATCGAGATTGGCTCAGGACCCCATTACTACACAGCCGACCTTCTTTCGGAATATGATGCTGTGATGCAGATCATTGAAAACACGTTTTCTTTGTTTGTGGGCTACACCCCGATGCATACAGCGTCTGAAATGCAAGTGCTGGAAGAATACCTGGAAAATGGCGGCGGATATATGCTGCTTCGCGAATCCGACAACACCATGGTGGATAAACCGGTGATTCGTCTGTATTCTGATACCCAGATCACGGCAGAGGTTCAGCTGCGGTTCCCCGGCATGCCGACCTTTTCTGATCCGCCGGTGGATGCGAATCATCGAAACGGACGATATGTAATGAGCTGGGCGAATCAGGATATACATCCGGGAACATTCACAGAAATTCTGTATGAAGGCCGTCCTGTTTCTGCGCTGCATTTCCTGACTGCAGAAAAGTCCGGGACCGGTTTTTCAGTGACCAACCACGGCAGCTTTCAGCTTCACGGCATCCACCTGCTTAAACAGACAGGATCCGGTTTTGAATATGCTCACATCGATCAACTCTCGGGGTCGGAATCCGGATTCGCGGATGTACAGTCCTTTTTCACTGCCTCTGAGCTGGATGATCATTTACACAGGCAATTGACAAATGAGGGAATACAAGGCGGTCTGAAAGCAACGGATGTTCAGGATTTCTTCATGCGTTATCCATGGATTCACCGCTGGGTCGGAATGGCTGAAAGAGCTGGTGAGATATGTGCCGTGTATCATTTTTCAGGATCGGATTATAATTCATTCATTCCATTTGATATGGACCCGGCACCTGAAACTGTGGAACGTCTGATGTGGGTGTTTTCTGAAAATCTGCCGGAACAGCTGCTTGGGTCGCCAATCCATCTAACAGTGGGGGACACCGGTCATCCCGATACCGAATCCACTCCTGGACTGGAATACTACGAGTATGGCGTCATTGAGGAGCGGTATCCCGGAACACAGGACGGGACCCGCCAGTTGAATTTTATGGGTGCAGATTATGCAGACTGCATCATTGTTGACAATACAGATAATTATCAGGGGGATCCCTGGAGCCCTGTTTTTTATACACCCGGAGAGAATGACATTGCGGACCTGCTGACAGCCGGTGTTGACCAGGTTTATGCAAGCATGGCTTCTCCAATTGTGCTCTTTGACCCACAGACGCAATTTCCTGTGTTAACCGGTGATGAGGATACATACTGTGAGTATGAACCCATGTTTCCGGCGGGATCCTACCCAATTGTTGTACAGGCGCAGCAGGTAGATCAGGGTAAACTGCTGGCCATCAATGACCGGCAGATACTCAGCAGCAATTTGGACAATCTCCTGTTTGTAAGCAACTGCTTTGACTGGCTGCTGCAGCCTTCCACTGAACAAGGTGATGTGAATGCCGACGGGAATCTGGATGTTCTGGATATCGTTTTGATGGTGAATTTCATCGTAGGAATCACAATACCGGATAACTACGAATTCTGGGCGTCGGATATTAATGCGGATGGTGAATTAAACGTGCTGGATGTGGTGCAGCTGGTGAATATTATTGTCAACCCACCGCAGCTGCCGGAGGAATGCCTGCTGCTTCCGGAAGTGGGACCCTGCGACGGTCTCTGTCCACGGTTTTATTTCAATCAGGACACCGGAAACTGCGAAATGTTTTACTGGGGCTGCTGTGATGGCGTGGTCCCTTTTGAAACCATGGAAGAATGTGAAGCTGCATGTGAGCAGCCGTAAAACAACTTCAGAAACGGCGGTCTCTGCCGAATTTTCAAGGCAGTAAACTGACGAAAAAATACATTACTTCCCGACGAAACGCATCCGATCTTCTATGTCCCATGCATAGTAAGATATACGGATGCGTTTCAGTATAATCAAATGGGTGCTGAATATCCTCTGCCTGCCGCTTTTTGGACAGATTGTTATTACTGAAGTCATGTTTGATCTTGACGGGGCTGATTCTCCCCGGGAGTTTGTGGAAATCCTAAACATTTCAGACATGCCTGTCAGTTTGTACGGATGGACAATACGGGACATAAGGGCACAGGACGAACTGCTGGCAGACGATTTTCTCCTGCCGGGCGGACAGTTCGCCGTCATTCTGGAATCGGATTATGACGGATTTTATGACAATTTCTTTCCGGAAGACAATCTGCTGATCTATGTAGATGATTCCAGTATCGGCAATGGGCTGGGCAACACCAGTGACAGTCTATATGTGCTGGACGAAGACGGGGAGGTGGTTGCCGCCATGGGTTGGAATGCCGGAATCCCGTCCGGTTTCTCACTGGAAAAAATTCATCCTGAGTATCCCGATGTGGAACTGAACTGGTCAGCCAGCCGCGATTCCCTCGGTACACCGGGAAGAGAGAACTCTGTTTCCTGCGATACCATTGATCTCTCGCTTGATACCCTTTTTCACTATCCGGCATTTCCGGAGCCGGGGGATCAGGTGGAAATGACTGCCGTTATCTGCAATGACGGACTGTTTGAAACCGATGCCCGTTTATCCGTCAACAACAATATCATTGATTCTGTATGGATGATATCTGGAGAAACTGCCCAAATCAACTGGCTGGAAACCGCAAGCTGCTGCGGACTTCAGTTGATCAGCGGATTTGTCATTGTTTCTGGTGATTTTAATCAAGAAAACAATCTGGCATGCGATAGTTTAAAGATTCCGTATCGCGGCCGCGACCTGATCATTAACGAAATAATGTATGCTCCTGTCACAGACCGGCCGGAATGGATTGAACTCTGGAATATTTCTGAAATGCCGGTAAATCTCTGGGGATGGAGTATCAGTGATGTTCCGTTTGCAGAGTCTGGAATCCAGGAAACCGTCGTTCTGGAACCGGATGAATTTCTGGTCTGGTGTGAAGACAGCCTTTTCCACGGCAGCGGCATTCAGTTTGAACTGCCGGGACTGAACAACAGTGGCGACGAGGTGTATCTGATGGACCTGACCGGCAGACTGATTGACCATGTGGCCTATTTGTCTGACTGGGGCGGAGAGGATGGGTTTTCCCTGGAGCGCATTTGTCTGCAGCTGGATTCAAACAATCCGCAGAACTGGGCGTCATCTGTCCATCTGGCCGGCAGTACACCCGGTGCCCGGAATTCCCTTTTTTCTGCAGGCATCAACGATGAGGGAAACTTGAGCATTCATCCGAATCCGTTTTCACCTGACGGCGACGGGTCGGAAGATGAGGTTTTTCTGTCTTATCATCTGCCATTTCCGCAATGCAGAATGACAGCTGTTGTTTACGATGTCACAGGACGGGCAGTAAGGACCCTGTCTGCCGGAAAGTCCATGCCCATGGAAGGCATATTGAGATGGGACGGTCGTGACCAGGATCAGAAAACATGTCCAATGGGCCGGTATATTCTAAAATTCGAGGCCGTGGATACATACACAGATCAGCAATTTGTCAAATACAGGCTCATTGTCCTGGCACATCGCATGTAGCTGATAATGATATAGTTATTTTAAGATTTAATTGCTGCCTGCAGCGGCCGCCTGAATAGCAGCAGAAAAATTGATTTTAACTTGCAGGTTGTTAATAACATTTTGTATTATAGCAGACGAGAATGAACAAAATTTGAAAGTATTAAGATGAAATACTTGAAATATATTTTCACATCTGTTTTATTCACAGGGATTGTGTTTGGCGGCGGAACGAACGGCAGAACGCCGGTTCCTTACGGCAGCGGAGCCATTAATCTCAAAGCTGAAAAAAACACGCAGGCTAACGGGAAATATCTGGATGCCCGAGATGAGGGTGTTGCAAATAATACCGTCGATAAAAAACGCTCCCACAAACGGCGCCGCAAGGTGCGCCCCCCGCGAGAAGGAAAATAAGATTTAAGCCCCGGTTAACCGGGGCTTTTTTTTATTGTTAATTAACAGTGCTCAATAATCAAATTATCACTTGGTTAATTGATCTGATCTGCCGGTTTAAAACATGAATGTATTTGTTGGGAGCCAATGCATTGTAAAAAACCCCATTACTGGATATTCCTTTTCTGCCTTATTTTCTTCCCGGTCCACTGTCACACAGCAGAATTTTCCGTTCAGAAGCTGGTTTCAGACACTCTTTGGGTGACTTTAGATCCCAAACCCATTGTCGAGAATTCAAACAAAATCACTGTAAATGACTCCAGATTCAGGACCGGGAGACATCTTGCCGTTACCCAGATAAACCGCTGGATGTATATTCCTGTCGATCGCTATGTTGTTCTGAATGAACCACTTGCCGAATCATTGGTGCGGCATCTGCATTTGAATTCTTCTCAAAAAGACGGAATGCTAAGCATTGAGTTTCTCAGCTTCTGGCAGGACAAAGGTCCGGTTCTTTCAAAAGGACTGAAACTGAGTGCCCAAACCGCATATCAGTGCGGCCCGGGTGAAGCTCCTGTTTACTGGCAGTTTGAAATTCATCTGCCAAGACATCTTAAATCCAAAAAAACGGACCGGAATTTCGCTGCATTGCTGGGTATGTGGTATGATGAAATTCAGGAGCATCTCAATGAATATTCAAAAGATGCCGTCCCTCCGGCGGCATCACATCCTTATAAACGCCGCCTGGATACATGGATTGAAGGAATGGTTTTTCCATCAGGAACTGCGCTGAATGCCCGAATGCTGCTGGATTATCCAAAAGATCAGCAGGACAGGTGGGTACGCGGAAATCCCGGAATTTATTATCTTAAGATGGATAAATATGAGTCTGTTGCCATTGGCGGATGGGAACAGTTCTGGTACCGGCGGTGGAGAAATAAGACCATTGTGCGAACCGGTTTTTCAATGCGGGTTGGCTTTAACAGTTTTGATCCGGATTACTTTGATCACATTGAGTGGTACAATATTTTTTTGGTACAGGCATCCCTGCAGGCCCACGCGGATTACCAGATTGGGTCTGAAAACCAATTCCGAATAGGCATCGGGTTTATTCAGTGCGGCAATATTCTGCCGGATATTGTGGACCGGACCAATACGGGGGCGGTTTTGTCATTCGGAGTGGTGCTGCAATGATCCGTGCTGCAGTTACAGGAATCGTGACGGCATGCTGGCTGATTGCCGGGATGGTTCGGCCTGCCGGAGTTTCCGGATTCGTGGTGGATGCAGAAACCGGTGAAACCATTATTGGTGTAAACGTCAGCGTTGTGGGAACCGACATAGGTGCAGCCACAGATCATAACGGCTGGTTTCATCTGTCCGGAATTCAGGATTCAGTTATTATTCTACGCTTTCAGCATATCGCATATTCTGAAAGAACGCTGGAAGTCAATATCAGCAAAGGGAGTCAGTTTCTGCACCGGATTTCCATTGCGCACAGCCAGCTGCTGCAGGAAGCAATTTCGGTAAAAGGATATCAGTCTGAAGTAATCAACAAGGATTTGGATATATCCAGCTTTGAAGTGAATCCGGCTATTTTGAAGGAAGTCCCGCAGTTTGACAAGGATGTTTTCAAAATGGTGCGCTATTCTCCAAGCGTGACCATTTCCGATCCGATTTCACCACAATATTATGTGCGCGGCAGCGATCCCGGGGAAAACTTGGTTCAGCTGGATGGTATGACCATTTATAATCCCCAGCATATCATGAGTCTTGGGGCCGTGTTCAATCCATACGCCATTAAAAACATCGAAATGCTTGTGGGCGGATTTGGAGCAGAGTACGGCGGTCGGAATTCATCCATCCTTTATATCACATCGCGTGAGGGTCATCAGGATGAAATTCACGGAGTGGTGAAACCGGCCACTTCCGGAATGGAGGGGGCGGTAGAGTTTCCCGTGAAACCGGGGACAACGGCAATGTTCAGCGGACGTCTGTATTCTTCACTGCCGATGAGGGTTATCTATGGTTCTCCCAATCTCATGGCCGATTTTAACGGTGCGCTGCAAACCAGATTTCGTAATACCCAGCTGCGGATGAGTTCATTTTACGCCAGAGATTATTATGATTATAAATTCAAAAAACTGGCCGTGTACCTGCCGGAAGATCATGTTCTGCAGGATTTTGATAATGGATATCTTCTCAACTCAGAGAATCTGGCACTGGGAATAAACGCACGCAGCATTTTATCGCCGTCTCTGGTCCTGGAAAACCATTTTTACACCTCGCAGTCACGTGTCAGAGATGAAAGCTATTTTGAAATGTTCGAAGAAGATTCGGTAAACAATGTGGATATCATATTGTCATTCGATACAATGATTAAAAACCGAATTACAGATTTTACTGCAAAATCTTCGCTGACCTGGTTTACGCCATGGTTCCAAAACCTGACAATTGGCACGGAAATAAATGATTATTCGTTTTTCAACAGCACCGGACAGGTTTCTCTGTCAACCTTGCAGTCGGAAGTTGAAAGCCGTCTGGTCTCTGTTTACTTTCAGGATCAGATTGAAATCCAACAATTTTTGTTACAGGTTGGACTGCGCAGTTCAAAGTTTGATCCTGAAAACAAGTGGCGGACAGAACCCCGGATATCATGGTCATGGCGTTTGCCGGCTGTGACGATCAAGGCTGCGTGGGGAGAGTACCGGCAGTACCTGACAGTCATGAATACACAGGACTATCAGATCAGCCAGTATCTGGATTATTATTATCCTTTGCGAAATATCCAACCTCTGTTTTCCCGGCATTTTATTATGGGACTGGAAGGACGGATAAATGCTCAATTCGATTATTCTCTGACGGCATACCAAAAAGACATGCCGGTGCTGTATCGGTACGAATACGGAAACACAGCTGATGCACTGTATTCCTATGAGGCTGCGCTGGAACGGGGAAAAGGAGACGCCCACGGGCTGGAACTGCTGCTCAGGGGCCGCTGGAAGAATTTTTCCGGCTGGATCACTTATTCATATTCCGAAGCCGTTCGAAGTTTCCCTTCCATTCAAAATGGAAAGGAGTATCTTTACGATGGAGATCAGACACACAGTTTGAAATCCGTACTGATGGTAAATCTTACGGAGGATATCACGGGAAGTTTTACGATTCAGTTTACTTCCGGTTACCCGAAAACATGGGAAACCGGAAGGATTCACTACTATCAGTATGATCCTGTTTCAAACACTTACGGAGTATATCCTCAGGATATCACACCTGTAAAAAACAATGTTCGTTACCCGGCGCGGATGTTGATTGAGGCTGGATGGGTGAAAAAACTCCGGGATGGATTCGGAGCACGTCTTGGTGAGTTTATGGGATCAGAAGATGTATATTCTTTTGTGAAAATTCAGAATATTCTGATTTTGCGACGAAACCCGGCCATGTACATTTACATTCCGGATTATGGATATTATGCCTACGATTATCTAAATGTCATCCCGATTCCGCAGGTCAGTTTCGGGTGGGAGCTGCGATTCTGATGAGAACCGGTGAATTTTGTTCAGTTGGATTGTTTATGCCGTTGATGCGGATTTTAATTCCGGTATGCTGTCTGACGATGTTTTTGTTTCAAAGCTGTGATTTGCCGCTGGACCCGGGACCGCAGCCGAATACGATTATCCAGACAGAATTCGTTCCCGGTCTGAACATATTTGGAATACTCCGTCTTGAAGAAAATTCGGGACAGTCATATATCAGGGTTGAACGCGCTTATCTGACTTCAGAAGAGAATGAGGAATTTAATCCACTGATCCGGAACGCTCTGGTACTGGTTGCCAGCTGTATCGATTCTGAACCTGCGGATACATTTTTTTTCGCCACAGATTCCGTCCTTGGGGATGTTTATCTCAACCCGTCGTTTTCACCGGCTCCCGGTACCTGTTATCATCTGAGCGTTTTTGCGCCGGATCTTCCCACCGCAGAATCAGAGACATCTGTCCCGTCAATACCTTCCGTTGCGGGGAACAGTATCCAGATTGAGGAAAATCTGCTGACATTCCAGCTTCTGTCTCAACCGGATATAAAGCTGTATGATATTTTCGTACTAACAGATGAATTTACCTTGGAAAAACGCCTCCTCAACACCGGATCTGTGCAGAATCAGATTGAGTTTCAGCTTCCGGCCGAAGAATGGGAAAACCTGTCTGTCGAAGTATTTGGATATGACACCAATCTTACCGAGTATGTGACTGATTCGTTTTCTTTCAAACCTCAAAGCTATCACGAAACGGTGACATCCATAGAAAATGGCTACGGCTGTTTCGGCAGTGTCAGCAAAGTCGTTTTCCAAGACATCGGTCCATGAAAATGGCTC
This sequence comes from uncultured bacterium, assembly GCA_964527215.1. Classification (GTDB taxonomy): domain Bacteria; phylum Fidelibacterota; class Marinisomatia; order SCGC-AAA003-L08; family JACNLC01; genus CAZGNZ01. The sequence goes on from CAZGNZ010000013.1 coordinate 13,781, forward strand.
AGTTTCAGCGATTGGTAAAAAATTGCCGGAATCTGACAGAACGCTGCCAAGGTCGATTGGCTTTATGCATCGGTCGGTCTTTCTCCCAATCCGCGACGCCTGCTGAACACCGCAATTTTTTCACCTGCAGTTCCCGTCAGGCACATTCCGATGGCCATACCTACGCCCTGAGAATGCGGATTGTTGGATGCGGCTCAATAATCGGTTCGCGGTCCTCATTTTCATTGAATTGATAGAAAATACCATTTTTCCAGAAAAGAAAGATTTCCTAATATACTTGGCTAGATTTTTAATAAAAAATTGGAATTGAAATGAAAGTAACAATTCGCATCAGCAACAGAAAACGGAAAAACAAACATGGTTTCCGGAAACGCATGAGCACAAAAAACGGTCGTGCCTTACTGGCTCGCAGAAGAAAAAAGGGACGCAAAGTCATTTCTGCCTGATTCAACGATTGAATAACCCGCTGAATTCCAAGGATTTTCAAAAATTGTATTCTGCTTCAAAATCCCTGCTTGTCGGGGATTTGTTATTTAAATATAAACAGGAAGCAGAGCCGCGGTTGGGATTAATCGTCTCACGCCGATATGGCGGTGCGGTACAGAGAAATGTGTTCAAGCGCCGCTGCCGCTGTCTATTTCAACAGCTCATCAAAGAGGGATTTCAGTACTCACTGATCATCCAGCCCCGGAAAAAAAACCTGTCCTTCCGGGATATAGAAAAAGGGTTTATGTTGTTTAACCAGAGGATTTCATTAAAAAGCTGATTATATTTCTGGTCCGCTTATATCAGCATACACTCGGTATGCTGTTTCCACCTTCCTGCCGTTTCACACCGACATGTTCACACTACATGATTGATGCAGTTAACAGATATGGTGCGCTGCAAGGAGGGTGGATGGGAATCCGCAGAATACTGAGATGTCATCCTTTCTCGCGAAAAAGCGGGTGGGATCCTGTAAAATAAAATGGATATTAAACGCAATATTATCGCCATTGTACTGATAGGAGTTGTGCTGCTGCTGACTCCCATGTATTACAAACTGATAACCCCGGAAAGGCCGGATATTCCTTTTTCAGAAGAGACTTTTCAGGAAATGGACACGCTCGGAAGAGATCTGCGCGATATTTCCGAAGCCTCTGAACCGGTTCTGAACCAGGCACCGGAACCCATTGCGGTTCAGTCAGATATCGAAGAAAAGGAAATCATTATCAATACAGACCTGTACCGGGCTGCTGTTAACAGCCGGTCAGGCGGCACCCTTACCAGTTTGGAGTTGGCCGGCTATTCTGACGGGTTTACAAAACAGGGCGATTATGTTGAAGATGCATCAGTCCAGCTGCTCCCGGATGATGACGACTTCTGCAGACCATGTTTGGGTTACTGGGACCGCGACGAAAAAGAATATCAGCTGATCAATATACCATTCAAGCTTGAGAATGCGATTCTGGATTCGGTTTACATTGACGGTTCCGAAGTTCAGGAACTTCATTTTGTTTCTCCTCCCATCCACGGCGGCGTGATCCGAAAGACAATGACACTGCACGGGGATTCCTACACCTTCGACCATTCCTTTACCTTTGAAGGAATGGAAGAGCTGTACCGCACCAACCTTGAACTGCTGTGGCTCGGCGGCATGCTGCCAACAGAATATGTGGAAGCAGAGGATAATTTCAATGCTGCAGCGTTGGTATATCAGGGTGGAACGCTGGATGATCAAAAAATGAAAAAAGCCGATAAACCTCTCCTTCGAAAACAGTTGGAAGGCAATACAGAATGGGTGGCGGTTAAAAATAAATATTTCCTGGCCGCGCTGATTCCGGAAAAGAGTGCCGGGTATGCTGCGGTGTCCGCTAAAAACACTGTTTTTGATGAACGAGATCTTACACCGCTGTACAATGTCGCGCTGGGATTTGATGCAAATATAAAGGACCTTTCTGCAGAATTATACCTGGGTCCCCAGGATTACGGTATTTTGAAGAACATGGGACATGATCTTGACAATGCCATGAACTGGGGATTCACATGGATTCGGCCAATCAGCAAATATATTATATATACCACACTGAAGTTTTTAAGAAATCCCTTTGGGAATTTTTACATTAATTACGGTATCGTGTTGATATTATTCGCTTTTATAGTTCGTGCCATCACTGGTCCGCTGATGAAAAAAAGCTATGCATCCAATAAGAAGATGCAGGCCATTCAGCCAAAAGTGGCCAAACTCAAGGAGAAGTACAAAGATGACCCGACTCGTCTGAACAAGGAAACAATGGCACTCTACAAATCCGAAAATGTCAACATGTTCGGCGGCTGTCTTCCGACGCTGATTCAGATGCCTCTGCTGTTTGCACTTTTTGTGGTTTTCAGAAATACCATTGAATTCCGCGGTGCTGAATTCTTCTTATGGATCTCAGATCTTTCAAAACCGGATGTCATTTTTACGCTGCCTTTTTCAATTCCTTTCTACGGCAGCGGAGTCGCTGTTCTCCCGATTTTCATGGCCACAACCATGTTTTTCCAGATGAGAATGACTTCCAGCACCATGGAAGGACAACAGAAAATGATGATGTACTTCATGCCTGTTTTCCTTTTCTTTGTGTTCAACCAGTTCCCATCCGGTTTGAACCTCTACTATGCCGTGACCAATCTGCTTGGTATTATTCAGCAGCGCAACATCAATAAAAATTTGAAAATCTGAAGATGATGTCCCAGATACCGGGGACTTCATCCAGTTTCTCCGGTTTTTCTGTCGATTTCCGTGGATTCAGACGGAAAATTGGATTAATACCGGTCACAGCCTGAAATCTTTTCCTGATATGACCGTATTTCGTGAAGACATCATTGTCGCGCAGGCCACTCCTCCCGGTCCGGGAGCATTGGCGATCGTGCGCCTGTCCGGTTCCAGCCTTCTGCCTCTGGCCTCCCGGATTTTGCGGCCGGGCACCCTTGAACCCAGACGGGCAACACTCTGTACAATCATACATCCTGTTTCCAGTCAGATACTTGACCAGGCTGTGGTTACGTATTTCCCCGCCCCAAACAGCTACACCGGTGAAGATGTTCTTGAAATCACAACACACGGCGGTGATTTCGTTCCGCAGTCCATTATCCAGGCGTTGATGTCTGACGGTATCCGCCTTGCTGATCCTGGCGAATTCTCTTACCGGGCATTTCTGAACGGACGAATTGATCTGGTTCAGGCAGAAGCCATCGCGACGCTGATTTCCACAAAAACAGAGCTGGGTGCCGATGTCAGCCTGCGAAGCGTCACCGGCAAACTCAGCAGGCATCTGAACCAGCTTAAAACAAACATGTTGGATTTACTGACTGTTATTGAACATGAGTTGGATTTTTCTGAGGAAGAAATTACATTCACTGAAAGAAATCAGATTCTCTCCCAATTGACGGAAACACAGCAGAACCTGAAGGCCGTTCTCGAAACAGCGGTGTTCGGAAAAACCGTCAAACACGGACTGAGGGTCGCGCTCGTTGGACAGCCAAACACAGGCAAATCAAGTATATTCAATAATTTATTGGGCCACGAAAGAGCGCTGGTGTCAGAAATAGCCGGAACCACCCGTGACACTATTGAATCCTGGGTTGATCTGGGCGGTTTTCCGGTTTGTCTTGTGGATACCGCAGGATACTGGGATTCTGAAGACTATCTGGAATCCCTGGGAATTGAAAGAACGGCAAAAGAGATTGATCAGGCCGATCTGATCCTGTTCATTGATGAACAGAATCCTGAAGAGGTCTGGCGCAGTCTTCATCTTGATTTTCCACAGGAAAGAATCATTTTTGTAAAATCAAAGGAAGATCTTCATCCGGGATCCCACAGGAACAGAGATGTTGTATACACTTCGAGCAAGGAAGACACTGGCTTTTCAAACTTATCAAAAACAATTGTTTATAACATTAATAAGCATTTTGGCAATATTCGCAGGGAGAACCCTGTATTGATATCTTCCAGGCAGAGACTGCTGGTCAGGCAGGCATCTGTCATCATGGAAGACATTGTCTCACAGACAGAGAAGGGCCTGGAACTGGATATTACTGCATCTTTATTGAGAGAGTTTGTGGCCGTCATTCAGGATGTCACAGGTGAAATTACCGATCGGGAAATAATAGAAAACATATTTTCCAGTTTTTGTGTGGGTAAATAGCGTGATCAGTCAGCCGAAAATCGTTATTGCGGGAGGCGGGCATGCCGGAGTAGAAGCGGCTCTGGCCTGTTCCCGCATGGGGATTCCTGTTGTCCTGGTCACCATGGACATCAACGCAATTGTACGCGCATCCTGCAATCCGGCCATTGGCGGACTCGCAAAAGGACACCTTGTAAAGGAAATTGATGCCCTCGGCGGTGAGATGGGATTTGCCACAGATATGAGCGGTATCCAGTTCAAGATGCTGAACAAATCAAAGGGTCGGGCTGTATGGAGCCCTAGAGCTCAAATCGACAAGCTGAAGTACACTGCTCACATGCAGCAGGTATTGTTTCATTCAAACAATATTCAGGTTGTGCAGGGTGAAGTCGCCGGATTCAAAACAGACAAACACAAAATCACTTCTGCCGTATTGAAGGACGGGTCTGTAATCGACTGTAATGCTCTGATTGTCACATCAGGGACTTTTCAAAGCGGATTGATACATATCGGATCAAAAACATTTCAGGCCGGTCGATTTGGAGAACCTCCGTCTGAAGGCCTTACGGAAGCAATGAAAGCGTGCGGAATGGGGGTCGGCCGCCTGAAGACCGGAACCCCTCCCAGAATATTGAGAGCTTCCATTGACTGGTCAAAAACAGAGTCTGCTCCGGGCGATCGCTTTCCAGAGCCCTTTTCCGTGCGTACACCGCTGCCTTTTACACCGCCCAATCAGGTTTGTCATATTGCTTACACAAATAACGACTGTCATTCCGTGCTGATGGATTCGCTTCACGAATCAGCCATGTACTCCGGACGCATTCAGGGAGTGGGTCCTCGCTACTGTCCCAGCATTGAAGATAAAGTGGTTCGGTTTTCAGGACGGGACAAACACCAGCTTTTCCTTGAGCCGGAATGGGTTGACTCCAAACAGATATATATCAATGGTTTTTCCACCAGCATGCCTCAGGATGTACAGGAACGAGCCCTGCATCTGGTTCCCGGACTGGAGCATGCTGAATTTATCCGACCAGGGTATGCCATTGAATATGACTACGTTCACAGCTCTCAACTTAAATCCACACTGGAATCCAAAAACCTGGACGGTTTGTTTCTCGCAGGCCAAATCAACGGTACCAGCGGATATGAAGAGGCTGCTGCACAGGGACTCATCGCCGGCGTTAATGCCTGTCTGCAAATCCGCGATGATGAACCATTTGTACTTCGCAGGAATGAAGCATATATTGGAGTATTAATCGATGATCTCATTACAAAAGCGATTAATGACCCATATCGGATGTTTACTTCCCGGGCAGAATATCGCCTTACCCTGCGTCCGGACACTGCTGATTTTCGCCTGACTGAAAAGGGATATCGGCTCGGTCTTATCTCCGAACCACAATATCAGAAATTCATGGAAAGAAAAAGCGGTGTGTTTCACGTGAAACAACTTCTTGAAAATAACCGAATACGCTTTGAAAATTCAGCCGTTAAAAAATCAGCGTCTGAAATAATTCTCAATCCAAAATATGATATTTCCGATTTGAAACCTCATCTGCCGGAATTGAACGGGTTTCGGCACGACGTACTTTTTACTGCTGAAACAGATTTAAAGTACGCTGGATATATTGAACGTGAAAATCGACGCGTGGATCAGATGAAGTCACTCGAGTACATTGAAATTCCAAAAGAATTTGATTTTCATAAACTTAATAATATTTCATACGAATCTCGGGAAAAACTCTCTTTAATTCGACCGGAAACCCTGGGGCAGGCATCCAGGATTGCAGGCGTAAGCCCGGCAGACGTCGCGGTACTTAGTATTTATTTGAAGCGATAAGGACTGTTTCACGTGAAACACACCATACTTGACAAAGAGCTGAATCGCCTGCAGAAACTGTGTTTTCAGGAAAATCAAACCGGTGTGGAAATCGAGAACTTCCATCTTGGTGCACTGTCTGCTCTCCTGAGCTGTTTTCCTGATACAACGCTGGTTTTGTGTCCGCCGGATTTGGTTCCTCTGCTGCTGGAAATGGTGCAGCCATCCTGGGAGCGCAACAAAGGACTGTTTTTTCCTTCAAACACCGAAGATGAGAACACGCCGGACGGTTTTCAGTCCCAAAACGATCGCCATCTCAAACAGGCACTGTCTCTCATTATATCCATGCCTGAAAAAATCCGGTTTATCATAACGACAGAAAATGGCCTGAGCAATCCTGTTTTTCCGCCCAATAAGCCTTCATCCTTTTTAATCAATCCTCAAAGCGCTTATGATCAGCTTCTTGACTGGCTGATTAATAACGGTTACGAAAGAACCGATATGGTGACGACTCCTGGTTCGTATTCCGTTCGCGGCAGTATTATCGATCTTTTTTCTTATTCCGCAGACACCGCCGCAAGGGTCAATTTTATTGATGAACAGGGGACCGGATTGTTTTTGATTGATATTGATACTCAGCTGACGACAGAATCGGTTTCAGAGTATCCTGTAACACCTGTAGTGAAGGAACTTGGCCATAGAACACTGAAGGATTTATTCTCTGATAACCTGCTGTGTTTTCAAATACTTGATTCCCATCACATTGTCATTGGGTCCGATCAAAACCCAATTGTTACCCAATTCAGGCTTCGGCCGGTACAGCCCCACGTTTTCGGACAGGAGCTGAAAGAAAATCCAATTCTCAAGTTCGAACTGTCGCATGACCTTCAGTCAACCGGATACCGCAGCCCAGAAAATGAATACGTAATGCCCTCCTGGTTTATGGAGACAAAACCTGAGGATGCGGAAATACCCCTGAAATTTCAATCACCGGAACTTGATTTGTTTGATATTGCCAGCGGTGATTATGTGGTGCATCGGGATCACGGCATCGGTATTTTTCGTGGTCTGAAAACGGAGGAAGGTTCGGATTCCATTCAGGAATTTCTGATACTGGAATATCAGGACGGCGGAATTATTTATGTTTCTTCAGAAAAGCTGAACCGCCTCAGTTTTTACGCGTCATCACACGAATCGGGAATACACCCGGACTCGCTGTCTAAAACCGCTCAGTGGAAACAGAAAAAGGAACGGGCTCGAAAACAGGCAGAAGAAATCGTGGAAAGCCTCGTTTTGCTGTATGCCGAACGTTCTCAGGTCACCCGCCCACCCTACGAAGTGGATGAAGGAATTGAACAGGTTTTTCTCTCAGAGTTTCCCTATGATGATACTGAAGATCAAAAACTGGTCTGGAAAGATATTTCCCGCGATCTCAGTAAATCACATCCTATGAATCGTCTGCTCTGCGGAGATGTTGGGTTTGGAAAAACTGAAATAGCCATACGGGCCGCATTCAGAGTGGTGTTCGGCGGTAAACAGGTGGCGGTTCTTGCCCCAACAACCATTCTTGCTGACCAGCTTTACGCAGCATTTAAATCTCGGCTTGAAGAATACACCATATCAGTGGATGTTCTCTCCCGTTTTCGAACTGCCGCAGAGGCCCGCACAGTGAAAGAGGAAATCAGCAGAGGATTTGTGGACGTCGCCGTAGGAACTCATGCTCTCCTTGCCGATACCGTGTCTTTTAAAAATCTGGGGCTTCTGATCATTGATGAAGAACATCGCTTCGGTGTAAAACAGAAAGAAAAAATCCAGGAGCTTCAAAAATCAGTAGATGTTCTCTCAATGTCTGCAACCCCTATTCCAAGAACACTTCACATGTCTTTTGCCGGTGTCAGAAATATATCAACTCTTTTTACACCGCCCAAAGCACGTCTGCCAATCAGCACGCAAATTTCATACTGGGACAAAAACCTGATTCAAAAAGCCGTGCGATTTGAAATTAGTCGTGGTGGACAGGTATTCTTTGTTCATAATAACGTCAAAACAATCAATGAGATAACAGATATTTTAAGGGATATTTTACCGGATTTGAAGATCAGCTATGTTCATGGACAGGAATCCGCCCGTTCCCTTGAAAAATCAATGCTGCTGTTTTTGAAACGCAAAATAGATGTGCTGGTCTGCACCTCTATTATCGAAACCGGCCTGGATATTCAAAATGCCAATACAATCATCATCAACAGAGCCCATCACTTTGGTCTGTCTCAATTGTATCAGATTCGAGGGCGTGTTGGCCGCAGTAACCGGCTTGCATATTCATATTTACTTATTCCTAAAGGAATTAAATTAAAAAAAGATGCATACCGACGCCTTAAGGCAATAGAGGAAAATACCAGTTTGGGATCCGGATACAATATATCAAAACTCGACCTGGAAATACGCGGGGCAGGAACTTTGTTCGGATACAAACAGAGCGGAGGTGTCGGTCGGGTTGGATTTGAGCTGTATGCTCAATTTATTAATGATGCCATTCATAAAAAAATGAAGGGTGATCAGCCGGAACCATTCCTGAAACCGGACCAGGTGAACATTCGCCTTTTTGCAGACTGTACAATCCCAGTGGAATACATTTCTACCAACAACCTGAGGCTTGGATTTTACAGACGACTGGCAATGACCGAAAATACATCCGATGTGAATCGCATTGAATATGAGATGACAAACCGTTTCGGCCTTCCGCCATTATCCGTTCAAAACCTGCTCCTGACCACAAGATTCAGAATTCTCTGCGCATTGTCCGGAATCTGTAAAATTGCCCGTGAAAAAGACAACCTGGTCTTTATCTTTGATCAGCGCGTCTTTACTCATGGGGTTGACACACTGTTTAGCCAGGTCCAGAAACTGTTCCAGGAGACTCGTCAGAACTACTGGTTTAAAGAACGCAAGGGTGTGGGTTTGGCTTTGACTGTGGGTGGAATTTGGTATGAAGATATCCCTAATTTTACTGTTCATTTTCTGGAGCAATTAGAATTTTTTCCAACGACAAAAAAGGCGTAGCACAGTCATGAAAAAATCCGTTTTTCTGATCATTTTTTTTCTCACCTTTGGCTGGACTGAAACGGCATTTACAATTGATGGGAATCAGTACCCTGACGAAATCGTTTACAGAGAGGTCCCGGAGCATGAATGGCTGGGTCTTAATGCGGATCAGAAGCAGCGCTTAATCGATGATATGATTCGTAAGAAGCTGGGAGCTTATGAAGCCAAGGCACTCCTGCTGGATCAGACACCAAAAAACCAGGTAAAGCTTCGGAACCAGAGAGAAAGACTTCTGGTCAATACCGCTTATGAAGAATTTGTTGCCAAACCGCTGGTAACGGATGAGCGTATTGCCAGCATCCGTCAGTACATGAGAGAAGAAGTGCTTGTAAACCATATCCTCGTCAGCTACAAGGGCTGCAATCTAAAGGTGCCTGTGAACCGGACCAAGGAAGCCGCAAAGGACAGAATCGACAAAGCATGGGACGAGTATCATACCGGTGTGGATTTTGCCGACCTGGCTATGAAATACAGCGATGACCCTTCTGTCAGCCGCAATCAGGGAAAACTTGGCTGGCTGCAGGCAGGAAAAGCATCTGAAGAGTTTCAGGACGCCTGTTTTAAAACCGCGGCCGGTGAAATATCGAAGCCAGTGTTAAGCGAATACGGATACCATATTGTATTTATTGAAGAAAGACGACCTTCACAATTTGCAGACCTTGATGATCAACAGTATGAAGATGAGGTTAATAAATCAGCCCGGGCATCGATCTATAATCTGCTTCGTCCTGCAGCTGAAGAATATGATAAAAGTGTCGCTGAAACACACCTTGTTAAATTTAATCAAAACGCTTTGTTAAAAATTGTCGAGGGGTTTAAAAAAGAGCAGGAAAAAAGCCGTATTGTGGGAAAATCAGGTCGTATTGATGTGGTGGAAGCGCTGAACAGTTTTTCTGATGCAGGAGTGGTTTGTGTGGTTGACGGCCGTGGTTTTGGTGTAAAATGGTTTGCAGACCGAATTGACCGGATTCCCACATCCCGTCATCCGGAGCTGGACAGCGTAGAAACGGCTGAGTACCAGTTTAACCGGATAATTCTGCAGGAACTGGCGGTTGAAAAAGCAAAAGAACATCAGTTGTTCGAGGATTCGGTCTATCAGTCAGGCATGGAAGAATATGAAGGACATATCCTGTACGACAGTTTCGTAAAGTATATTGTAAATAATCTGGCGGATCCAACAGAAGATGAGATACTGGATTATTATGATGCGAACCGGGATGAAAAATACATGGATGGCAAAAAGGCTGTTGCCCGCGAAATCAAGGTATATGAAAAAACAACGGCAGACAGTATTTACGAGGTACTGAAAGCCGGCAGTGATTTTGAAACCATTGCCAGAACCATGAGTTTGACGCGGCCGAAAGAGGGCGGTCTGCTGGACCCGTTCACAAGTGGCAAATACAACGTTATGGGAGCAGCCGCATTCAAGCTTCAGCCGGGTGAATTCTCAGAACCAGTTGAAAACCTTGAGGGAACATGGTCAATTGTGTATCTTCATGAATTCCTGCCCGAAGCATACAAACCCCTTGATCAGGTCCGTAATAAAATCAGTCAGATTCTGAAGCGCGAACAGCAGACCCAGGCAAAAGATGACGTTTTTGATACCCTGCGCACGAAATACAATGTTGTTGTTAATCCGGACTTTTTCCAATATCCTGAAGGCTAAATGAAAAAATACATTTTTCTCTTTCTTTCCGTACTCGCTTTTTCACAGGAAGCTGTGGACGGTATTATTGCCATTGTGGGCGATCAGGCCATTCTTCAGAGTGATGTTGTTCAGACCGCACAGATTCAAGCCATGCAGAACAGGGTGAATCTGTCAGCAAATCCAAATCTTTTCAATTATTACCTGCAGGAGGCGCTGCAGCTGCTCATCACACAAAATGTAATCCTGATTGTAGCTGAGGAAGATACTCTTATCAGCGTAACAGATGACGAACTGGACATGACGCTGGAGCAGCAGATTCAGGAGTATATTCTCAGAGCGGGTTCTGAAGAAGCGCTGGAGAAAACACTGGGGCAGACGGTGAGAGATTTCCGCCGTGAATACAGGGAGGAGTTGTATCGGATGCTTCTCATTGAAAAATACCAGCGCAGTTTTTTCAGCGATGTGGAAATCACCCGCTCGGAAGTGGAGGATTTTTATCATGTATATCAGGATTCACTGCCGGTTCGTCAGCCTGAAACAAGATACAGCCTGATTGAGATCCCCAAATCGATCAGCGAAGAAACCCGTTTATCCGTTCTCAGTGAAATATCGAATCTACGCGAAAAAATTGTATCCGGTGAGGATTTTTCTGAACTTGCAAAAATTCATTCTGATGATCCAGGCACCGCTTTTTCCGGCGGAGATCTTGGATATATCCAGCGAGGCACCCTTGTTCAGGAATATGATGAAGCCGCATTTGCACTTGAAATCAATGAAATCAGCCAGCCTGTTCTGACAGAATTCGGGTATCATATTATTCAAATGCTTGATAAACAGGGTGAAAAAATCAGAACCCGACACATTCTGAAACTCATCCAGCCATCCGAAAAGGACTCGGAAGATGCTCTTGAAATGATGCGCGGGATTTTCAGCCAGGTTGAATCGGATCCTGGATGTTTTGATTCACTGGCTGTTCAGTGCAAAATTCGTTATGACAATCTTTCCGGTGTACACGGCTGGGAAAAAGATCTCACCATACCGGAGAATTTACTACAGGCCGTGAATGACATCGAGCCGGGTCAGTATACGTGGCCGTTCGAATCGCAGAATAATACCTACATGATTGCCTGGCTCCACGAGCGAAAGGCATCTGAAAAACAAACCCTTGACAACAGCTGGGAATATATTGAAGAAATGGCTTTGCAGAAAAAAATATCCGATGAATTTGATATGTGGGTAAATCGTGAAAAAGAGGGGATATTCATCAAAGTTTTCTGATGAATGTAAACCCGTTTGCGCAATATGAAAAGTTATCCACTTTTTAACAAATTTATCCACCACCAAAGCATTATTTTTACCATACGATATCTGGTTAAATTTTCAGGTTTTGAGTTTAATTCGGAAGCAATTGTTCACATTGTTCATCATGTAATAAAAAAATTTATTCTAATTAAATTAGAATATTATTTAACAGCGGTTCTGTTTCTCATCCCCGGCTTTAATATCAGGGCATCCTTAACCAATAACTCAGGGATTGAATGATGAAATTTACCATTAACAAAACCATCTTGTTGAGTTCTCTGCAGCAGTTGAATCGTGCCGTTCCTCAGCGGTCAACTTTGCCGGTTCTCAGTTGTGTTCTTTTTGAGCTTCAGGAAAATCTGCTGGAGTTGAGGGCAACTGATCTGGAAATCACCATGATCAAAAAAATTGAAGTGGAAGGTTATGAATCCGGTAAAATAGCCATCCCTATTCGGAATCTGCTGGATATCACCTCCGAAATGCCGGATGAGGTACTGGAGTTTGAAATCTCAGATATCGGAAAAGTAGTAATGCGCAGTTCCTTTGGGAAGTACACCATAATGGGTGAAGCTCCTGAAAACTTTCCGGCTCCTCAAGTTATTTCAACGCCAAGGGTCATTACGCTTCCCACCGAGAAACTTTCCGGCATTATTGATATGACTGCATATGCCGTCAGCCGAGAGGAAATCAAACCGGCTCTGCAGGGAGTGTTTTTCCAGGTGGAAGAAAGCTTTTTACGTACCGTGGCAACAGACGGTCACCGCCTGGTTCGTTATACGCTCCAGAATATCCCCACAGGTGATTTCACCGGATCGGTTATCATTCCGTCAAAATTTCTCTCTGTCCTCAGGCAGCTGCTCCACGGGTCAGAAACCGTTGACATGAGAGTGGACAGCAGCCATGTTCAGGTGGCTCTCGAAAATCTTGTTCTGTCTTCCCGTATCATTGATCAGAAATACCCGGATTACGAAAATGTGATCCCCACCGACAATGATAAAATCATGACCCTCGACCGTGCAGAACTGACAGCTTCTGTCAAAAGGGTATCCATTTTCTCCAATAGGTCAACCAGACAGATTACATTTTCACTCGCTGAAAATGCAGTTACCATTGCCACCGAGGATCCTGAAAATATAACCACCGGCCGTGAAACCATCGACTGTGAATACAGCGGTGAACCCATCACGATTGGATACAATGCCCAATATCTCAAGGAAGTGTTAAACCACCAGCAATGCGAAAGAGTACACATAAAATTGAAAACACCCGTCAGTGCCGGGATTTTTGTGCCGGTTGACAGCGAGGAGGATATTATCACACTCCTCATGCCAATTCGCTGACAGGTTTGATGAATCTGGATGTTTCTCGAGCACCTCGACTTAAAAAATTTCAGGGCATTTGACACATTCCAGTGTGATTTCTCAGATACCATTAATTTGATATATGGCGCCAACGGTCAGGGCAAAACCGCTGTTCTGGAAGCCATCCATGTTTTATCCCTGTCACGGACCTTTCGCTCCGGAATGCAGATGAACATTATGCGTCACGGTGAATCGGAACTGGCAGTGCAGGGACTTTTCAGAGACGACAGCCAACGAGAGCATGTCATTCGTTTTGCCACTCATATGGATCGGAAACGAATCCAGATCGATCAAAAAACGGTTGAACGCATTTCACAGCTGATTGGTGTGTTTCCAGTGGTAGTGATGTCTCCGGAACATGCGGAAACGATACGAGGAGGGGCCCGGGTTCGGCGGAGTTTTATCGACCGGCTGTTGTCTGTCACCGACAGCAGCTACCTTGTAAAGCTGAAGGAGTATCAGAGAGTTCTGAAACAGCGGAACGCTCTGCTTGCAAACGCCGGCGGCGGACAGCTGTCTGCCTGGTCCAGTCAGCTGGCGGAGGCTGGGGTATTTATCTGGAGAAAACGGCTGGATTTCAGCCGAAGATTTGGAGATCTGTTCAGGGAATTCAGGGACAGGATTGTGCCGGATACCGGATTCAATCTTGATTACCCGAATCCGGAATGTCCGTCTGCTGCGGGTTTCATGTCAGAACTTGAGTGCCGACGGGAAACAGAACTGCGCCGGGGACATTCAGTATTCGGTCCCCATCGGGATGACTGGCATTTTCTGCTGAAGGATCGTCCGCTGAGGGATTTTGGATCCCAGGGAGAACAGAAGCTGTTTCTTTCCCTGCTGAAAAAAACAGAAGCAGGGTACATTGAAGAAACAATGAAACGCCGTCCTTTGGTCCTGCTGGATGATATGTTTGCCATGTTTGACAGTGACCGCAGCAGAAAAGTGCTCACACTGTTCATTCATGATTTCCAAACGGTCATGACCAGTACGGATCAGAACGTTAAAGGGCTGCTTGAGGAATCAGAGCATCCTGTGCACTCCATCTGGCTGAGGTAAAAAATATGACCAGAATGCTGAAAGATATTCTGAAAGAGTTTTTCGAATCCAGAGAAATGCCTGCGGAATACGATCTGGGTCTCGTCAGCCGGATATGGGAAAAAGTAATGGGTGACAGTATTGGTCGCAACGCTGAAGTACTCTCTTTCAAGCGTGGTCTGTTGAAGATAAAAACCAGTAATTCCGTCTGGCGGAATGAACTGTCCCTTCAGAAAATGGAAATTATTGATCAGCTGAATGCAGAATTAAATGAAGAAAAGATCAGGGATATTCGCTTTTTATGAGTAATCAGAAATCGAAATATGTAGCCGATAATATCACGGTTCTCAAGGGACTGGAAGCAGTTCGAAAACGTCCGGCCATGTACATTGGCGATGTCGGTAAAAAAGGGATGCACCATCTCGTATGGGAAGTTGTGGACAATTGCATTGATGAAGCCTTGGCCGGTTACTGCAACCGCATTATTGTATCGCTTCTTCCGGAAAATGGTGTTTCAGTGGAGGACAACGGTCGCGGAATTCCCGTGGATATCCACAAAACCGAGGGCAAATCGGCCCTTGAAGTGGTGATGACGGTACTCCATGCCGGCGGGAAGTTCGATAAAGAAACCTACAAAGTATCCGGCGGTCTGCACGGCGTAGGTGTTTCTGTGGTGAACGCGCTGGCAGACCGGTGCGTGGCAGAAGTACACAAAGGCGGTAATCTCTATCGTCAGTCTTATCAGATCGGGGTGGCCGATGGCCCGGTGACAAAGGTTGGTAAAACCAGAAAAAACGGAACCATTATCACCTTTTACCCGGATTATGACATTTTTGCCAGAAATCAGTTCGATTTTGATGTGGTGGATGAACGGCTGCACGAACTGGCTTTTTTAAACAGCGGATTACAGATTATCCTGAGGGATGAGCGAACGGATGAACCCCGTGAGATTAAATATCAGTTCAAAGGCGGATTGTCACAGTTTGTAAAACATCTGGATCATGGATACAGTCCGGTTTTCGACAAACCGGTGTACATCACGGGAGAAAAAGAAGACGTACCCGTGGAGCTTGCCCTGCGTTACAACGATTCCTATACTGAAAATATGCTGACATTCGTCAACAATATCAACACCATAGAAGGCGGTACCCATCTGGTGGGATTTAAATCCGCGCTGACACGTTCATTAAACCAGTATGCTTTGAAAAATAGTTTGTTTAAACAGGTGAAAGGCAAAACCTTCACGCTCAGCGGGAATGATGTCCGTGAAGGGCTGGTGGCAGTGCTGTCCATCAAAGTGTCCGAACCGCAGTTTGAGGGTCAGACGAAAACAAAGCTGGGAAATGGTGAGGTCAAGGGGATTTGTGATTCCATCATCATGGAAGGACTGACAGATTTCTTCGAACAGAATCCCTCCATCGCAAAAAAAATTATCAATAAAGCCGAAAATGCAGCCAGGGCCCGCGATGCCGCTCGGAAAGCACGTGAGCTTGTACGCCGGAAAAATGTTCTGGAAGTATCGGCCCTGCCGGGAAAACTGGCTGACTGCTCGGAAAAATCTCCCGAACTGTGTGAACTGTATCTGGTTGAGGGTGACTCAGCCGGCGGATCTGCCAAGCAGGGTCGTGACCGTCGTTTTCAGGCGATTCTTCCGCTGCGCGGCAAAGTGATCAATGCTGAAAAAGCCCGGTTTGACAAACTGCTGGCAAATAATGAAATTCAAACCATGATTACAGCCATCGGTGCGGGATTCAATGATGAAACAGCCGAGGAAGAATCTGTCGGAGATTTCAATATTGAAAAAATCCGCTATCATAAAATTATCATTATGACGGACGCGGATGTGGACGGAAGCCATATTCGAACGCTGCTACTGACATTTCTATACCGCAAAATGCCGGAACTGTTTTTTAACGGACATGTGTTTATCGCACAGCCCCCGCTGTATAAGCTCAGTGTGGGTAAAAAGATTATGTATGCTTACGATGATAATGAATATGATGTGCTGATGAATCGGCTGAAAAAGGAAAATCCCAATAGAAAGGTAAACCTGCAGCGGTATAAAGGTCTGGGTGAAATGAATCCTGAGCAGCTGTGGGATACCACAATGGATCCTGAAAAGCGAACTCTGTTGAAAGTCACCACGGAAGATGCTGTTGAATGCAACCGAATATTTTCGCGTCTCATGGGTGAAGATGTGGAAGCCCGTCGTGAGTTTATTGAAACCAATGCAAAATTTGTTGTTAATTTGGATGTTTAAAGGATTTAGATGGATATAATCGGAGGAAATGTCAGAGACCGCGATATCGTCGCGGAAATGTCTGAATCGTATTTGAACTATGCGATGTCCGTGATCGTGTCCCGGGCTCTGCCGGATGTGCGGGACGGGCTGAAACCGGTTCACAGACGGGTTCTATACGGTTCTTCAGAGCTGGGAGCACAATGGAACCGCGGATATAAGAAATGTGCCAGGATCGTGGGTGAAGTTCTGGGTAAATATCACCCGCATGGCGACAGCTCTGTGTATGATGCCCTCGTCCGGATGGCTCAGCCGTGGTCGCTGCGCTTTCCGCTCATGGACGGACAGGGGAATTTCGGATCTATTGACGGAGATGCACCGGCAGCCATGCGGTACACGGAAGCGCGAATGGCCCGGATTTCATCAGAGATGCTGCGGGATATTGACAAGGAAACCGTGGACTGGCAGCCCAATTTTGACGATACATTGGAAGAACCGATAGTTCTGCCTTCAGTGATTCCCAACCTTCTGATGAATGGGGCGGACGGTATCGCCGTGGGTATGGCAACAAAAATTCCTCCGCATAATCTCAGTGAGCTCATATCCGCTCTGAATGCCGTTTTGG
This sequence comes from uncultured bacterium, assembly GCA_964527215.1. Lineage (GTDB taxonomy): Bacteria > Fidelibacterota > Marinisomatia > SCGC-AAA003-L08 > JACNLC01 > CAZGNZ01. Next base: position 31,057 of record CAZGNZ010000013.1, read on the forward strand.
ACAATCCGGACATCTCCCTGGAAGAAATAATAAAAGATCATATTCAGGGACCTGATTTTCCCACCGGAGGATATATCCTGGGGAAAGAAGGGATATTTGATGCCTATACAAAAGGCCGCGGCAAAATTAAAATGCGGGCCAGAGCAAGTATTGAAGAAATGCGCAATGGCCGCGAACAGATTGTCATCAATGAAATCCCGTACCAGGTAAACAAAGCCAATCTAATCGAGAAAATTGCCGACCTTGTCAGACAGAAAAAAGTGGAAGGTATTTCAGACCTTCGGGATGAATCTGACAAGGATGGTATTCGAGTCGTTATTGAATGCCGGAAAGACGCTGTGGCGGATGTAGTCCTGAACAACCTCTATAAGCATACCCAGCTTCAGGATACATATGGCGTCATAATGCTGGCATTGGTGGACGGTGTGCCCAAAGTGATGAATATCAAAGAAGTCCTGGGCCATTTCCTCGATTTCCGACGGGAAGTGATTATCCGAAGGACAAAGCATGAACTTAAGGAAGCCGAACACCGGGCGCATATTCTTGAAGGCCTGAAGATTGCCCTGGATAATATTGATGAGGTAATTGCCATTATCCGCGGTTCAGAAGACCCGGAGTCAGCCAAGATTTCCCTTATGGAGCGTTTCCAGTTATCCGAAATCCAGTCCAAAGCCATTCTTGATATGCGTCTCCAGCGATTGACATCCCTGGAAGTGGACAAAATCACTGCCGAATACCGGGAATTGCTTCAAACCATTGAAAGGCTGAAATCCATTCTCACCAGCTATAGCCTTCAGTCTGCAATGATGAAAGAGGAATTCACTGAAATCAACAACCGGTATGGTGAAGAACGGCTGACAAAAATTGTTGAAAGCAGCGGTGATTTCAATGTGGAAGATATGATCGCCGTTGAAGATATGGTGATCACCATCACCCATAACGGATTTATTAAGCGAATTCCATCCACCGGCTGGAAACGTCAGCGCCGCGGAGGAAGAGGAATGAAGGGGGCTCAGGCCAAGGAAGACGATTTTGTAGAACATCTGTTCGTCGCCTCCACTCACGATTATATGCTTTTCTTTTCGGACCGCGGCAAATGCTACTGGCTCAAGGTCCATGAAATTCCTGTCGGAAGCCGGGCATCCAGAGGGCGCGCAATCGTAAACCTTATTGGCTGCGAAACCGGGGAACAGGTGAAGACTTTTGTATCTGTCAAGGATTTCTCCGATACGGAATATATCGTCATGGCAACCCGGAACGGGCTGGTAAAGCGAACCAGTCTTTCGCTGTACAGCCATCCTCGAAAAGGCGGGATCTATGCCATTGAAATCCGTGAAGGGGATGAATTGATTGAAGCCAGGGTGACCACCGGAGACGAAGATATCATTCTGGGCACTCGAAATGGAAAATCCATTCGCTTCAATGAAAACGATGTGCGGCCGATGGGCCGAAAAACCATGGGGGTAAAGGGCATTACTCTCAGCTCGGAAGATGACCGGGTCATCGGCATGATTGCCGTAAAACGGGAAGGAACCATCCTGGTATCCACAGAGCATGGATACGGAAAACGGACCAATGTTCTGGAGTACCGTGTTCAGAATCGCGGCGGAAAAGGGATCATCACCCTCAAAACAACGGATAAGGTCGGTAAAATGGTTGCCATGCTGGAAGTGGTGGACTCTGATGATCTGATGATCATCACCGATCATGGGGTCATGATCCGGCAGTCTGTCCGGGATATCCGCGTAATCGGTCGCAATACCCAGGGCGTCCGTCTGCTGAAGCTGGATGAAGGCTCATTTATTTCCTCCATTACCCGCGTGATGGAAAAGGATGAAAAGAATACCGCTGAAGACGAATCAGGAGAATAAGTGACCGGTGTCCTGAATCATGGAAGCCTGAAATCTGTACAGGAGCGTATTCGTCAGGCGGCACTGTCTGCCGGACGAAAGCCGGAAGATGTTCGGATTGTGGCTGTCACAAAAAAATTTCCTGCAGACACCATGCTGTCTGCCGTCAACGGCGGATTGACTCTGCTTGGGGAAAGCCGGGTTCAGGAAACGGAATTGAAACTGCCCGGATTTTCCCGCCGGAACGATACGGAACTGCACCTCATTGGGCATCTGCAGAGCAACAAGGTCCGAAAAGCGGTTGAGCTGTTTGACGTCATTCAGACGGTGGATTCACAAAAACTTGGTCAGCGAATCAACCGAATTGCCCATGAAGCGGGAAAAGTACAGCGGGTGTATCTTCAGGTAAATACCGGACATGATCCGGCAAAATTCGGTGTATCGCCGGAAACAGCCTTGAATACTGCCGGGGAGCTGTCGCAGCTGCCGGGCCTGAAACTGGAAGGAATCATGATGATTGCACCATTGCTGGATGATCCTGCTGAGCTGAAAGCTGTTTTTGCAGGCACCAGAGAAATCCGGGACCGGATCAGAGAACAGGTTTCAAAAGACTGTCAGTTTCTTTCAATGGGAATGACGGCTGATTTTGAACTGGCCGTTCAGCAGGGAGCCACCCATGTGCGTCTGGGAACCGCATTATTTGGAAAGCGACCGGTATGAAACAGACTGTCGTAACAAAGCAGCTGACAGATTTTATCATGCTGGTTCCGGAAAAAAATCCCATTATTGTTGATCCTGAAAATACGGATGAAGTAATCAAACTGCTGCAGCCGCTGAAACACCAGCCGTTGAAAATCTACGATGCCACCATAAATCAGCAGGAGACATTTGGCGCTGTTATTCCGGTCAAGGATCATGTTAATCGAACCGGCAGCAATCCCATCATTGGAAAACAACGGCAGCTGGGTGTGGATTTTACCGATCTCACCGGCTTGTATCAGTTGAATACCGAAAAATCCGCCGGAGTAACCGCTCAATGCTGCGGACACCGGTTCCTTGAATCAGACCTGGATTATCCCTGCGGCTTTATGTCAAATATTACCATCCTGGCCCGAATCCTCGGATGGACGTCTGTGCAGGGGGTCCTGGTGAATATTTTTAAAGCATAATCAAATAGCTTTCATAACAAACTTCAGACTCAAACCCAACAAGCAAAACCCATCGTGACAGGGATACAATCATGAATTTCAGCGAAGAAACCATCTCCCGAACCCAACAGAAATTCACTACCGGTGAAGAAATTGCGAACAGTGTCACCCACGGCATCGGCATCGGATTATCAATCGCGGCACTGGTGATTCTGGTGGTATTTGCCAGCCTGAAAGGAGATGCCTGGCGCGTCGTCAGTTTCAGTATTTACGGAACCACCCTGGTTCTGCTTTACAGCGCTTCCACCTTTTACCATGCCTTTCGCAATCCACAGGTTAAGCATCTGTTTCACATCTTTGACCATGCGGCCATCTACCTGCTGATTGCGGGGACCTATACACCATTTTCCCTGGTCAACCTTCGCGGACCCTGGGGCTGGACTATGTTTGGAATCATCTGGGGTTTGACATTTGTCGGTATTTTTTTGAAAACCTTTTTTGTGGGACGCTTTCGGGTGGTATCAACCCTGGTTTATGTCCTGATGGGCTGGATGGTGGTTATTGCCATAAAACCAATGATTCAGAATGTCCCCCCAGGCGGACTGATTTGGATGGTGACCGGAGGATTGAGCTACACTCTGGGAGTCATTTTCTATTCATGGCGGTCTCTGAAGTATCACCACGCAGTCTGGCATTTATTCGTGCTTGGCGGCAGTATCTGCCACTTTTTTTCCATTCTCCTGTATGTGCTTCCCGGGGAATAATTCTGTCCCGCATTATGTACTGATTATGGTTGTTTTTACGACGGGAGATATGGCAGGAAAAAACGCTGTGATATCGTTTGGGATTTGTGGAATTTATTATTATCCGGAATACTCTGCAGGAGAACAGGTGAAGTTGTCAATCAGGCGTGTTGCACCGAAAAATACCGCCACGCTGACGAGAACTTCCTGCCGGATTGTCCCTGAGCACTCATCAAGTGTGCGGCTGCCGGCGACAGAGATATAATCAATTTTTGCCGCTTTTTCTTCTGAAATCCTCGCATTGATCATTTCTTTCAGGGATTCAGCAGTGCATCTGCAGGTCCTCAAATTGGTTTGCGCCTCAGTTAAAGCCTGATGAATAATGCCGGCACGATGCCGAAGATCTGCCGAGAGATATTCGTTGCGGCTGCTCATGGCCAGTCCATTGGATTCCCTTACGGTGGGACAGGGAATTATTTTCACACCAAAATTCAAATCAGCCGTCATCTTTTGAATCACCCGCAGCTGCTGAGCGTCCTTTTCACCAAAAAAGGCCCTATCCGGCTGAACAATATTAAACAGCTTTGCCACAATGGTTGTGACTCCCTGGAAATGGGTGGGACGACTGGCTCCCTCCAGCCTGGAAGACAGTTCTTTTTCCATGACATGGGTTGAAAATTCTTCCGGATACATATCCTCATCGGATGGAAAAAGCACGGCATCCACCTGATAGTCCCTGAGCAGCTGCAGATCTTTTTCCAAATGACGGGGATAGCTGTCCAAATCTTCTGTTGGAGCAAATTGTGCGGGATTTACATAAATACTAACAACAGTCGTACTGCAGCCGGATGTTGAACACTCAACCAGTGACAGATGTCCGCGGTGCAGAGCTCCCATGGTCGGCACAAAACCCACTGTCCCGAGTGATTCCTGGCGCCAGACGAGGAAATCAGAAAGTGTTCTACAGACGATCATCCTGTTTCTGCAATTTCTGAAGTACGCTCGAATCCATTATCGTGTAATGATTCGAATCCGGAAAAGTCCGGTTGCGCACATCGTCCTGATAGCGTTGGATGGATTGGGTAATATTTTCTGCCAGAGAGGAATATTTGCGGGTATGTTTCGGGGTAAAATCCGGATCCAGCCCCAGAATATCATGGAATACCTGAATCTGACCGTCGCAGTAGGGCCCGGCAGCGATTCCAATGGTGGGAATGGTCAGCTTTTCGGTAATCATTTGTGCCAGTTCAGCCGGCACTCCTTCCAGCACCACCGCGAAAGCACCGGCATCTTCCACCGCGAGAGCATCATCTAAAATCTGTCTGGCATCACTCAGTTTTTTTCCCTGAATTCGGTATCCGGACATCTGGTGAAAAGACTGCGGGGTCAGGCCAACATGGCCCATGACGGGAATACCGCATTGTGTGATGGCTGAAATCTGCCCGCACATATGGGTACCGCCTTCCAGTTTTACACCGTCTGTCCGGCCTTCTTTCATAAATCGCCCAGCCGCGGAAACGGCCTCTGAAACAGACGGCTGATAGGACATGAAAGGCATGTCACCAATGACAAGTCCGGACTGTACTCCTCTGGCAACAGCCGCGCACAGAATGATCATTTGATCCATGCTGACCGGCAGAGTGGTCTCATAGCCGAAGATCACATTGGCAGCACTGTCACCAACCAGGATCAGCGGAATTCCGGCAGCATCCACCAAACGGGCAGATGTGTAGTCGTATGCAGTGAGTGCGGCAAAGGATTCACTGCTGTTTTTCAGTCTGCGAAAATGGGAGATGGTTATTTTTTTCACGGATCAGCAGTTCTTGATGATATCGGCTTCCGAGGGAGGGTCGATGATTGAATTGTGGTTGTCAACATGTATGATGGCCGGTTTATGTGTACTGATTTCAGATTCAGACAGCTGGCAGTAGGACAGAATAATTACCAGATCACCTTCCTGGATTAAATGGGCTGCTGCGCCGTTAATGCAGATTTCGCCGCTGTTGCGCACGCCTTTTATCACATACGTCTCCAGCCGGTTCCCGTTGCAGATATCCAGTACGGATACCTTTTCGAATTCCTGAAGATCAACGGCTTCCATCAGAACCTCGTCAATGGTGATGGAGCCGATGTAGTTCAGATTGGCTTCCGTCACGGTCGCCCGGTGGATTTTTGATTTCATAAATTCACGATACACGCATGAATCTCCAATAAATCGAACCGCATAATTTACAGCATTCCCGTCAGAACGCAATACCGTCAGGGAGGACTCATTTTCGAATACTTCCGGATAGGTCCCGGTCAGTTGAATTTGCTTCCTGCCCGATCAATACTTCAGACAAAAAACAGCATTGATTTTTCTGTAGAGTTATTCTTGGAGTGTTTTACAATTATGGATTGAGGATCATATCCACCATTAAAACGAGATCAATAATATCAGCAGCACCGTCGCTGTTTAGGTCCAGACAGGGATTGTCTTCGGCCGTTCCGTCCAGAATGGCAGCAACAGCCATCACGATATCAATGACATCCAGCACGCCGCTTCCGTCCATATCACCTGGCACAGGACAGGGATTTTCTCCAATCACAAGATTCGTCTGTACCGTCTCAGCTCCGTCACTGAATGTAAAGGCCACCGTCTGACCGTCCTCGGGAGATGTATCCAGCTGGAAAAAAAAGTCTGCACCGGCTGCATAATCAAAACTTTCAGGAACCATTGGAAATACATCTCTGTCAATACTGACTCTGCGAACCACCGGAAGATTGCCGTCGGGATCGGTATAGGTCACATGAAGGGTGTTTGTATCGGATGCATAGGAGGCGTTGGATAATGCGGGAGGGTTGTTTCCTGACTGATGACCGGTTTCCAGTACAAGCACGCTGGGTTCGGTGGCATCGTGAAAGGTGATATTCTGATCAATATCCGCAGATGCCGTCATGCCAGTAACCAGAAGTCCGCCGAATTCATTGGGCCAGTTGCCGAAATCCGGATCATCTACGATATAGGAAATATCCACGGAGAGAAACAGACCGTCTTCATGGATCACATATTCGATATCCTCGGTCACATAGGAGAACTCAACCACATTTCCGGACGGAGTGGCGACCAGTTTGATTAAACCGGGATACAGATTTCCGAAAGCACCGTCGCCAAATCCAAGGGCATAAACCACCACCGGAAACTGGGTTATATCCTGCTCCGGATTTGAAAGTCCGGCTCCATACAGAAACCACGGCCCAAAAAATTCTCCCAGAGGAAACAAATTTGTAACGGTTGTCATCTGAACATAGACCCGATCGGAACTGTATGAAACCAGAATATCCGTGATGTCAATATCCGGACCGCCGTTTTCAACATCATTTTCGGCTTCTGAAGCGACAGAGCACATCAGGTTCGATGTGGGCGGCATTATATCCAGTGTGTTCACCGGAGCTTGTGTCAGGAATGATACGCCGTCCGGAAGCCAGCTTTCAGCCTTGATCCACCAGTACATATCCGAACCGGCTTCCACATCGGCCGTACAGTCCCAGAATCCTGAAAAGCCGGGTGCACTCATCTCGGCACATGGTGCGGAATTCCAGCTGGCCTGCTCATCAAATGAAAAATACGCCTCGGCAGATAAAATATTGATTCCAAGATTCCCCATCGGCTGTCCCTGAACCAAAACCGTTTCCGCCGGAGCAGAGGATGCCAGGTGATCAAAAAATTCAGGGTGACGGGTATGCCTGAAAAACGCCTGATGATCCTGAACCAAACGGGAACCCGCGGAAATCCAAAGCGCTTCCGCGGCTTCGGCACCGAGCACTTCTGCCGGTGTGTTCTGTCCCCATAAACACATTGGTGCAAGCAAGAAAATCCAAAAATTCCGCGTCATTTTAATCTCCATCATGATGGTTTCTGATCCGCCGGCAGGCAAATCGGAATGGAATTATCGCCAAAGTTTTTTACCGGAAGATGCCCCGCAAAGCAAGTTCATATCAATGGATTGTCCGGTGATCGCAAATTTTTTGATTAAGATACGCTAACAGGACAACCATAAAAAAATCGTTTCAGTCCCGCTGCGCAGACCTGTCGTCCTGAATAATCCATCTGCACGTATCGGTCAATCCGTGTCACATGAAAACCCGGTCTGCTTCTGAATACTTTATCACAAAGTCTTGCGAATAATACAGTCAAAATTAAGACGATCCCGACGGTAAAACATGCAATAATATTTCAACGAACTGCTGGCGGGAGCAATACTTTCATCTGAAAACGGATGCCGGCGGCCATGCAGGTAAGAATCTGCAAATTTTGACAAATCCCAAATATATTTCTTTTAATACATATTTTTCCGGTACTAAATTTTGAAATATTAAAATAACACCTTTAAATATTTGGAGGAACAATGAAAGATCTCAGCTACTGGATTGAAACCGGCCAAAAGATGATGAAAGACCGGCAGCGTCGTATTGACCGCACCCGCAGCTGGAAATTTGATACTATTGCCACTCATGGTCTGTATGACATGAGTCAGGCATTTGAACTGAACAACGGGTCTATCATGGAGCCGGTGTATATGAGTCCTGCCCAGGCATATCGCGACAGCTATGAGATGGAGGCCGGCCTGTCCTATCAGATGCCGAACTGGTGTTATTCGCGCATTGCCAATCCATCCACGTTTTTTCTTGAAGAAACCATCGCACTGCTGGAAACATACGGTACTGATCTGGAGGCAACAGGACTGGCAACATCCAGCGGCATGAGCGCAATTCGAACAGCTACGGATCCCTTTCTGGCGAAAATGGATGAGCTGCCGCCTCCCAACATCGTGGCTTCGGCAAAAGTATACGGCGGAACGTTCCAGCAGTTTTGGGTCCGCCGATTTCAGGAACAGGGTATTGAAGTACGATGGATCCGCGATTCTCAGAATGTTCTGGAATGGGCGGCCAATGTGGATGAAGGCACCCGTTTTGTGTACGGTGAATTCCCCTCCAACCCGTCCGTGGCTATTTTTGATATTGAGAAAATTGCTGAGCTGGCTCATTCCTTTGAGTGTCCTCTGATAGTAGATTCTACCTGCGCTTCCCCGGCACTGACACGTCCGTTCCAGTTTGGTGCAGATATTGTGATTCAGTCAGCATCCAAAGTGATTGGCGCCAGCGGCACCTCCATCATCGGACTGCTCACGGCCCGGAAAAACCTGGTCAGCAAAGTGGAGGATCCGGAAATGAAAGCCGATTTTGGCATGTGGGCCAAACTGTGGCCGTACCGCGACAATGGTCCTGCTTTGCACCCCATGGCCGCTGTTCTGACTCTAAATGATTTGCGCGGTCTGCGCCCCCGAATTGTCCAGATGAGCCAAACAGCGCAGACGGTGGCGGAATATCTTGAACATCATCCAAAGACGGATAAGGTATTCTATCCCGGTCTGAAGAGTTTTCAGGGATATGAGCTGGCCCGAAAGTATATGAAGGCTGTGGACAGTGACGATAACATGTACGGCTTCATGCTTTCGGTTGAGATTTCTGAAAAAAACCCCGACTCGAATGTCAATGCACGCAAGTTTTATGACGGTCTTGAAATGATATGGCGTGCCACCGACCTTGGACGGGTAAAAACCGTGGCCACGATGAATTCCATCTCCACACATCAGCAGCAGGGAGAAGAAGGCCGTGAACTGGCGGGGATTAACCCCAATGCCGTCAGAATTGCCGTTGGACTGGAAGCCCCGGAAGATATTATCAGTGATCTGGAAAAAGGATTTGCCGCCATTTAACCTGATTAATGGAGAAAAGGCAACGAATCCCCGGACTAATGACCTTTCAGCACCGCGAGGTGTCTGATTACAGAGGAGACAAACATGAAACAGAACATTTTACTCATAGGCTTTGGCACCGTTGGTCAGGGTCTTTGCGAAATCATTCAGGAAAAATCCCATTTCCTGAAACAGAAATACGATTACGAACCGGTTGTGACGGGTGTTTGCGATCCGCGGTTCGGAACGGTCTACTGCGCCGACGGACTGGACACGCAGCTGCTGATCACCCAGGCACATGAAGGCACAAAATTCACAGAAAACCTTCAGAAATGGGACGCCGTTGAACTGATTCGCAATGCTGAAGCGGATGTGGTCTGCGAACTGGCTTTTACCAATCTGAATGACGGCGAGCCGGCCATCACCCACTGCAGGGCGGCATTTGAAACCCGTAAACATGTGGTGACCAGCAATAAAGGTCCCGCTGCTCTGGCATATCGCGAGATGATGCAGCTGGCAGCCGCCAATGGCGTTCAGTTCCTCATTGAAGGTACTGTGATGAGCGGGTCACCCGTGCTGAATCTCGCCGACGGCCCGCTTGCGGGATGCACCATTACATCCGCCAAAGGGATTCTGAACGGTACAACCAACTATATGCTCAGTGAAATGGAAAAGGGGATGGACTATGATGAAGTTTTAAAGACCGCCCAGGAACTTGGCTATGCGGAAGCAGATCCCGCCGGAGATGTGGAAGGATACGACGCCAGAGCCAAAGTCACCATTCTGACCAATGTGGTCATGGGTGAGAACTTCTCAATAGATGATGTCAGCTGTGAAGGCATTACGGGCATTACGGCCGAAGATATTCGAAGGGCTAAATCAGAAAACGCCCGGTGGAAGCTGATCGGATCGGTGGAAAAAACCGAGGGGAAAGTGACGGCAGCCGTAAAACCGGAAATGGTGCCGCTGACCCATCCGCTGGCAGGCGTCATGGGGGCCGCCAATGCCCTGACGTTTCATACTGACCTGCTGGGTGATGTCACTGTTGTGGGTCCCGGAGCCGGACGTCAGGAAACCGGGTATTCCATTCTCACTGATCTCATCGCTCTGCACCGGGGTCATTCTTAACAGCAAAATTTAAAGGAATTATTATGAAAATGCTTATCGCCGGAAAATGGGTTGACCGGGAAGAAAAAATCCAGGTATTGAATCCATACGATAATTCACTGGTGGATACCGTTCCTGCAGGAACAGCAGATGATATCGATGCTGCCATAACAGCAGCACAGGAGGGTTATGAAATCAACCGCAGACTGCCTTCCCATGAACGCATCAGTATCCTCATGAAAACAGCCCGGATTATGGAAGAACGATTTGAAGATCTGGCACGGACCATCGCATCAGAGGGATCAAAAACCATAATGGAAGCCGAAAAAGAAGTCGCCCGTGCCATCAACACGATTACCATATCAGCCGAAGAAGCCCGGCGCATCAACGGTGAAACCATTCCCTTTGATTCTGCTCCCGGTTCTGAAAACAGAATTGGCTACTACTACCGGTTTCCCATCGGCATTATCGCCTGCATCACACCCTTTAACGATCCGCTGAACCTGGTCGCCCACAAACTGGGACCTGCTGTGGCTGGCGGGAACTCTGTTGTTCTGAAACCTGCAACAGTGACCCCTCTGAGCGGCCTGAAACTGGCGCAGTGCATGATGGATGCGGGACTGCCGCCCAATGTGGTAAATGTTGTGACCGGGCACGGCAGTGATATCGGAGAAGTGCTGGTTCGGGATGAACGGGTCCGGATGGTTTCCTTTACCGGCGGCGTGGAAGCCGGGAAACGGGTAACTCAGATTGCCGGACTGAAAAAGATCGGCATGGAACTGGGCTCCAACTCTCCCGTGATTGTGATGAACGACTGCAAGATGGACGCAGCTGTGGAAAGCTGTGTGTCCGGATCCTTCTGGGCTGTGGGCCAAAACTGCATCGGCGTTCAGCGTATCTATATTCAGGATGGAATTTTTGATGCATTTCGGGATCAGTTTGTATCCCGGACACGGCAGTACAAAACCGGGTATCAGCTGGATGAAAACACCGATATGGGACCCATGATCACGGAAAAGGAAGCGGAACGCGTTATTGAATGGGTAGAAGATGCTGTTGCCAAAGGAGCCCATCTGCTCACAGGCGGAACCCGAAATGGCAGCCTGGTGCAGCCGACGGTCTTCGAAAATATGCCTGGAAATGCACGCCTTGACTGTGAAGAAGTTTTTGGTCCGGTCGTCAGTCTGTACCGAATTTCCACCCTGGATGAAGGCATTAAAAAAGCCAATGCCGTGGACTATGGTCTGCATGGCGCTATTTTCACTCAGGATGTGAACAATGCCTTTCATGCGGTGGTTAACATGGATGTGGGTGGAATCATTGTGAATGACAGTACCGATTACCGGGTGGATCTCATGCCGTTTGGCGGTGTGAAAAACAGTGGTCTTGGCCGGGAGGGACTGAAGTTTGCCCTTCAGGAAATGACGGAACCCAAAATGGTCTGCTTCAATCTCTGAGCGATTTGAAATTCGACGGGAGGTCGCCGAAGGATTGCGGCCTCTCCCGCATGCCCATGTTCCTGGCATTGATTTGAGGATTATGCACCGGATTTTGGATAACTACAATTACGAGTTCTAAACACAGACCCATCATATGAAAATTGATCAGATTGACAGACAGATATTGAGTATTCTTCAGGAAAACGGCAGAATCACCAACTCCGAGCTGGCAAAACGCGTTGGACTGTCACCGGCTCCCACCCTTGAACGGATGAAAAAACTGGAGCGCAGCGGTGTCATCAGCGGTTATCACGCACGGCTGGATCCGGAGAAAATTGATGTTGGAATTCAGACGTTTGTGGAAGTGACTCTTTCCCGTCACGAGCAGCAGGTAATCCTGAGTTTCATTGAAGCCACCAGAGAAATTAAAGAAATCATCGGCTGTTACTATGTAACAGGCCGGGCTGATTTTCTGCTGCGGGTGGCGGCACGCAATATGAAGGAATATGAAAAATTCCTGCTTCGAAGACTCACCACCATCGAAAATATCCAGCATGTGGAAACCATGATAATTCTGTCGAACTTCAAGGAACAAAATCAATTTCCCATTTATAAGTGCGACAAAATTAATGGGAGGAAAAATCAACATGAAAATCAATAACCTTAATATCAGCTCCGCAGATCTTACAGCGGTAAAACAGGCATATCTGATCCGTGTTTTCGGTTGGATGGGCCTGGGTTTGATCACTACTGCCATCGTTTCCGCATTTGTCGTGACCACGATCGGGTTTATCAGTCCGACAGCTTTTATCATTGCCGTCATTGCTGAATTTTATCTCGTGTATAGGATTTCACGGCATGTTTTCAAAATGACCGCCCGAGCAGCTGTAGCGACCTTTATCGGATACTCTGCTCTGAACGGCTTTACACTCTCCGGTCTCTTTATTTATTACGCGGCAGAATCCATTGTATCCGCATTCGTGATCTCGGCCTCCATTTTTATTTTTATGGCAGTTTATGGTTATACCACCAAAAAAGATCTTTCCGGAATGGGCAGTTTCATGATGATGGGTCTGTTCGGATTGCTGGTCGCGCTGTTTGTCAGTTTCATTTTCCAGAACAGCATGCTGAATCTGATTATCAGCGTCCTGTTTGTGATCGTGTTTACGGGGTTGACAGCCTGGGATGTTCAGAATATTGCCAGATCTGCGCTTCAGATGGAAGGCTCCGGTGAGACGGTTGCCACCAAAGGCGCAATTCTGGGCGCACTTCACCTCTATCTGAACTTCATCAATATATTTATACATCTTCTGCACATCATCGGTTTTATGAGAGACTGACATTTTTCCAATTGCATCACCGAATCCTGCTGCACGAGTTCATGCAGGAAATACCATTGTCACTGCGGCTCCTTTTTGGGAGCCGCTTTGCTTTCTTTCCAATTTTGACAAATTGTCTGTCTAAATTCTATCCTCTGAAATTCAGGAAATCACTTCATTTGACGATGGACCCGTTTGGAATTAGACACCCGTAAAATATTTCTGTTCTGGCTTCCCCTTTCCGTCACCTGGCTGCTCATGGCGGTGGAGGGTCCATTTCTGGCAGCCGTAATCGCCCGAATGGCGGATCCCAAGATCAACCTTGCATCCTACGGTGTGGCCTTTGCCCTGGCCATGTTCATTGAATCTCCGATTATCATGATCATGAGCGCTGCCACTGCGTTGGTAAAAAATCACGCGACATTCATCAAACTGCGCAATTTCACATTCTTGATAAACGCTCTGATTACCATCATCATGGGGATTATTCTTCTGCCGCCGGTTTTCCATATACTGTCTGGAAAAATGCTGTCGCTTGAACCGGAAGTATCTCGTTTGACCCACCGGGCGCTGTTGCTGATGCTGCCCTGGCCGAGTGCCATCGGCTACAGACGTTTTTATCAGGGAATTCTGATTATCAACGGTTTGACCCGGCGGGTGGCTCTGGGAACGGGTGTCCGGCTGGTGACAATGGCTGCCACCGCTCTGATATTATTTTTCAGATTTAAGCCTGACGGGGCTCTGGTTGGTGCGCTGGCCCTGACGGTAGGAGTGGTTTCGGAAGCAGCAGCAGTCCGGATCATGGCTGCCGGTTCAATCTCTCGAATGATAAAAAACCGGCAGCAGGCAGAATCATCCGGTGAAGAGCTGAGGTACCGAAATATCATTTCGTTTTACTACCCTCTGGCGCTGACGTCAATACTGTCTCTGGGTGTGCACCCCCTGGTGACCTTTTTTATGGGATGGAGTCCGAACTCGCTTGAGTCACTTGCCGTATTGCCTGTGATCAATTCATTTGTTTTCATTTTTCGCAGTGCCGGACTTTCCTATCAGGAGGTTGGGATCGCTTTGATGGGAACGGATTGGACCCATTATCGAAAACTCCGGAATTTTGCCGTATTCATGGGACTGACCACTTCATCGCTGATGGGATTTATTGTCTTTTCTCCCCTCATCCATTTCTGGCTGAAACAGGTATCCGGCCTGAATTCTGAGTTGTCGTCATTTGCGCTGTTTCCGCTGAAGATGATGATTTTGCTCCCGGCCCAGGCCGTCATCATAGCATTTCAGAGAGCCGTAATGGTTTATGCTCGAAAGACCACCGCACTTACCATTGCGACCATCATTGAAATGAGCGGCATTGCACTTACTCTCTATGTCTGCATTGTTCATATCCAGCTCACCGGCGTGGTGTCGGCAGCCCTGGCGTATACGCTGGGCCGTCTGACGGCCAACCTGTATCTGTCTGGTCCGTACAGGAAGGCTTTGTCCGGCGGATAAACCTGTAAGGATTTCAAAGGAGAAATCACCATGAAATATGGCCCCAAACCCGAACGCTATGACGGAATGATCTACCGATACTGCGGTCGAAGCGGCCTGAAACTGCCTGTAATTTCAATGGGGCTCTGGCACAATTTCGGGCAGCCTGATGATGCGGATGAGGCCGTCAAAATGATCACCACCGCTTTTGATGCCGGTATCACACATTTTGATCTTGCAAATAATTATGGTCCTCCGCCTGGTGCCGCTGAAGAAAAATTCGGAAAAATTTGCCACAGTCAATTGAAATCTTATCGCGACGAACTCATTATTTCCACCAAAGCAGGGTACAACATGTGGCCCGGCCCCTACGGTGAATGGGGCAGCCGGAAATACCTTATTGCCAGTTTGGACCAAAGTCTGAGACGAATGAAACTGGAATATGTGGATATTTATTATTCCCACCGGTATGATCCCAATACTCCATTGGAAGAAACCATAGGCGCGCTGGACACTGCTGTCCGGCAGGGCAAAGCACTCTACGCCGGAATATCTTCCTATGGACCTGATGAAACCCGAAGGGCCCATGAAATTTTCCAGCAGCTGGGCACGCCATGTCTCATTCATCAGCCCTCCTATTCAATTCTGAACCGCTGGATCAAAGACGGTCTCACAGATGTACTGTCTGAATTGCGAATGGGCTGCATCGCGTTTTCACCCCTGTCCCAGGGACTGCTGACCAATCGCTACCTTTCCGGCATACCGGCCGGTTCCAGAGCAGAAAAAGATCATGGATTTCTGGGCGCCGGAGAGATCACTGAAGAGCGTCTCTCTGTTATAAGCAAGCTGAATGATATTGCTGAATCAAGGGACCAGTCTCTGGCTCAAATGGCGCTTGCCTGGGTGCTGAATAATCCGGTAATGACGTCAGTCATCACTGGTGCCAGTTCTGCGGCCCAGATCAGGGACAATATTGCCTGCCTGAACAACCTGACCTTTTCGCAGCACGAGCTTGACCTAATTGACGAAACGGTTCAAGGGTGGAGCTGATGATTACTCAACCAGCAATGTGTTGAATGCCGGCTTACCGGAGTATGGGTTGAGTCAATGATTGAGACTTATTCGAATAGGTGCTTTTGAGTGGTCACTTGCCCGTTTTAAATACTCTGTCTGAAAATGGTTTCAAAACTGTGATTTTTTTATGCTTACTACAAGCCTTCCGTCGATGGCTGTCCGAATCCGCCTGCTGACTGCATAGTAATAATACAGAGGCTTCTATTACATAAAACTGTGATCGTCCCTAATGGTATGGATTGGGGATTCAGGATTGCTGCGTTTGTTCTCAGATTTTCTTACAGCCGAAGGTGTTATTCCCCGGAGGTGGGTGGGGGTTTGGGATGGATGGACGCGAGGAGGATTTTTCTATCTGAGGTTCCACAAATCACCAGTAGAAATCAGATCCTCCAGCCCTGAAGGGGCTGAATACGTCAGCCCGGGGCATCGCCCCGGGTAGCGGATAGAAAAACGGCAGAACCCTGAAGGGGTGCAGGTAAAGACCTGGATGACCGGGTGTTGTCAATTGGTCGAGTAGTTGAGTAAAGTGTCCCGGCAGGGTGAGGTTGATTAGGTTATCAGTGGTCGATCGTCAGCAATGAATGCAGCCCCGGATGACCAGTTGCCAATATACTATTCACCATTAACCAACGATTTCCGTCCGAATTGCGGTTCAGGATGCATAGTAATAATACAGATGAGTGCTCGAACAGATTGATTGAACTCAGGTGAATGACCGCCTCGGGACTTGGGATTGCTGCATCCTGAATCCCCTGCCATGCGCCATATCCCCGGAGGTGGGTGGGGGTTTGGGATGGATGGACGCGAGGAGGATTTTTCTATCTGAGGTTCCACAAATCACCAGTAGAAATCAGGTCCTCCAGCCCTGAAGGGGCTGAATACGTCAGCCCGGGGCATCGCCCCGGGAACCGGATAGAACGACGTCAGAACCCTGAAGGGGTGCAGGTAAAGACCTGAAGAACCGGGTGTTGTCAATTGGTCGAGTAGTTGAGTGGGTTTGTGAAAGCCATCAGTTTTCAGCGGTCAGTTATCAGCACAATCTCTAAGGAGTAAAAGTATTATCGCGCATTCAGAACAATTTCAGTCAGTCTGATCAGAAGAGCAGACTGACGAGATTGGATGTTTCATGGTGCGAATGAGATGTTATTGTTCGAGTCCCGTCTGATTGTCGACGGGACGCGTCTATCTCATTCAATTTCGCCGCCACACCAAATGGCGGAGTTTCAACAAGCGGGGGGAAAGCACCCTGTTACTCTTGTTCGTCAAAAGTCAGATTAAAAATCCTCCCACTGGCGGACACTGTACGGAAAACTTTCTCAACGTACTGCCCAGTACAATTTCACACATTTTTCTTAATAAGCCTTGGAGAATGAGACTCCCAGGGACTCTTTAACGGAAAAAGCTTAAATGATCGTCACGCATGAATTGTGTGGAATTCTTGTTTTTTCCGCATCAACGCGGGGTAAGTCACCAGTCGTCAGAGGTTAGAGACCAGTTGACGATCGTACCGGATTACCAATGGCTGATCCCGTCTTCCAATTTCGATTTTGGATTTCAAAATTCCATCGGGCGTCACCAGTTTGGACCCGTTCAAAAATCACATTAAAGGTGGTTTACAACAGCGTTTTCAGTCAATCACTTCACACGTATTCCCACCTTGCTGAACCGGCCACGATCATCCATACACTTTATCTCGTGCATACCGGGTGATGAAAGCCAGAAATAATCCTGCCGTGCAGCCAGCTTAACGGTCAATTGACCGTCAATATACCAGAAAACACTGTCCGCATCTTCTGATACGGCAGCTGAAAAATTGATTTTCTGCAGTTCCGGCAGAATATTGGGACTGGTTACATATTGAGCACCGTTTTCCGGATGGAGTATAACCGGTGCATAACCGCTTCGGGTTCGAGTACATGACGGATTATGGGGTAATTCGGAGGAAGGGCCAGAATAACCTTCCAGCCACGGCAGAACGTCCGGCGGCAATTTCAGAACGGATTGGTATTTCCACCGGCCCGGAATTCGGCAGCCGGAACACACTTCCGCGTTCAGCACCGTGTCTACCTGAATCTGCCGATGAAACGGACAAATTTCGACCGGAGATACACCCGGGATATAAAAATCCGACCGGGTTTCAGGGCAGGCGGGAGAAGGCGGCAAACCCGATAACGCACACACCGTGCGTTCCAGCAGATTCTGCGGTTTCAGCAACCACTGATCCTGCTCTACGTCCGGCAGACGTGAGATGATTGAAAAAAGCAGCGGTCCGGTCATTTCCGCGCCTGTCAGCATGGGTACTGACCGGTAATCATGGTTGCCCATCCAGACCCCCACCACATACCGGCCGGTAAATCCGACGGCCCAGGCATCCCTCCTTCCGAAAGAGGTACCTGTTTTCCAGGCAACGCGCGGCATCCCTTCCACGGCTTCCCAGGTGAGCGGCAAATCGGGACGATCCACATCCTTCAATATTTCACTGATCATGTAAGCTGCAGAGCGCGACATCACCCTGGATTCAGTCGCTGCAGAATTATCCAGCAACAGGGATACAGGCGCTATGCGGCCCTCGTTTGGAAATGCAGAATAAAGTTGAACGAGTTCATAAAGAGTGACGGCACCGCTGCCCAGCACCAGTGCAAGTCCGTAATGCGCGGCCGGCTGATTCAGCGAACGGACTCCGGCTGTGTTCAGCTGTTTCAGAAACTGATCCAGACCCAGTTCCGAGACCACGTGCACGGCCGGGACATTCAGCGAATTTTTTAATGCATCCTGAACGCTGACCAGACCCGAAAATCTGCCGTCATAATTGTCCGGACTGTATCCGGAGAAAGACACCGGTATATCTTTCAGAACAGAAGCCGGTGTAATTTGTCCTGCATCCATTGCCCAGGCATAGGCAAATGGTTTTAGTGTGGAGCCCGGAGATCGGGGAATCTGGATTCCGTCAATCTGACCGCCGTGCTTCGTATCCTTCCAGTCCGCAGTACCCACATACGCCAGCACTTCGCTGCTGAGAGCATCTGCCACCAATACCGCGGTGTTGAAAACCCCGAACGACCAGGTTTTCTCCCGATGGGCTGTCACGGCGTTTTCGGCCAGTTTCTGCACATCCGAATCAACAGCAGAATGATATCGGTTTTGTCCTGGATATTTGCGAAGGATGGTTGCACCCAGCTGAGGGTTATCCGCCGGCATACAATACCGCTGCATAGGGACCGCTTCCAGCAATGCTTCCTCATACTCCGCCTGGGTCATGAGATCGCTTTCTTTCAAACGCTTCAGGATTTTGTCACGTCCCCGAACCAGGCGGCCCGGATGACGGTCCGGCCGCAGTCCGTTTGGATTTTGAGGAATGGCCGCCAGAACGGCTGCCTCCGCCATTGTCAGCTCACCGGCCGATTTATTAAAATAATGCAGGCTTGCCGCCTCAATTCCGTAGATATTGCCGCCATACGGAGCAGTATTCAGATACAGTTCAAGAATTTCATCTTTGGACAGCATCTGTTCCAACTGAAGCGCGCGGAACATCTCGACTATTTTACTGAGCATGGTGCGGGGCTTGGGCTCCAGAATCCGGTCCACCTGCATGGGAATGGTGGATGCGCCGCTGATCAGCTGTCGATGAATGATATTTTGCACCGCTGCCCGGAACACTGCCCATAAATCCACCCCGGGGTGCCAATAAAACCAGCGGTCCTCGTAAAAAACAACCACTTTCAGCAGAGCCGGACTGATTTCATCCAGCCGCACCTCAAACCGCCAGGCGTCATCTGACGCCAGATAGGTTTGCAGCAGCTGTCCGTCCCGATCTGTGATCCGTATTGAATAAGGGATGTCAAGCCTTTCATGAGGGTACGGAAAAATCAGGTTCAGAATCAGACAAATGACAATCGGACCCAAAATGACTGCCGCCGTCATTCCCCTCCTGAATCTGAAACTCTGCTTGTTCCGTATCAAACCAGCTCCCCTGTGTGCATTTCAGTGGATTTTATTGTTCCCCGGCGGGCGGCGGATAAAATACCGGCTGAACAATCTCAATCCGGGCGCCTGGAACAACAGCATTCTTTGCCGGATCGTACATGGCTTCAGCGGTGATTGCGGGAAGAGTAAACTCACCAACAGTGACTGCACGAAGAGCATAGTAGAACACTTTGCCATATTCCCGGGTCCTTCGGTTATAGTGGTTTACCGGAAGGTCTGTGGCCAGGATCACCCGGTCGTCCCGGTAATCCATCAGCTGCGGCTGATCCTTTTTCCGGATGGCGTCAATCCATGGAATCTGCTGTCGTGAGGACAGCCGGACATTTTCAACCTGAAATCCTGCCGGCAGCATATCAACCATGATGACATCCTGCAGATTTTCACCGGTGGATTTCAAGTTGACCTTGACAACCACCAATTCGCCCTGCATAAACCGCAGATCATGAATTATCTGCCCCTGTTCATTGTAAAATTCCCGGGTGAGAGAAATCCCCGATTCGATTGCCTGAGTCTGATCCTCCAGCGGAATGCCGGCTGCAATCCAGTATGCATACGCCTCGCTGTTGTTATCCAGATTGATACTGATCAATTTTCCGGCCCAGTCGCGGCTCTGCAGATGAAGGTCGGTTCCGTCCAGCGCAACCGATTCACCGTCAGGCAGCACAATGGTGCCAACGGGTTTTTCACCGACAGGATGGTGATGCAGGTATTTTCCCATTGCCATCAGAGCAAAGGCATTGGCCTGTGTGTTGTACCAGCGTCCGGTTTTTTCCATAGACTGGTTCAGCTTTTCAAGCAGGGTTTTGATCTGAGGGTGATCAGGGTCCAGGTCGGTGAGTACATCCAGCATGATGGAATAGGCTCGAACAGGCGTATGCATATGTGCCGGCGGATCGGGACGGGGAATCTCTGCAAAATTTGGAATCAGGCCCCGGGCAGTGACCATATCACCGATTCCGGCGTAACAGCCGGCCAGCTGGTAGCGTGAAAACAGGGGGAGGGCATCCAGTTCAAAGTTTTTCAGATAATTGATGGTATTCCGGTCTGCCCGTCCGGCAAGAGTGATGATGTAATTGGCGTATATCCGGTTCTGCAGATATTTCCTGGAATAAGATCCGCCTCCGAACCGGGCAATTGACTCACACCATTCCAGGGATGTTTCAAGGATGTGTTCTGAAACTTCATAGCCGGCGTTACGTGCCTCCACCAGGAAGTGTGCAACATACAAGCTTGCCCAGGGGTAAAAATGAACGGAATTCCGCCAATAGGAAAAACTGCCGTCGGTTCTCTGATACCGTTCCAGTTTCCGAATGCCTTCATTGATGAAATAATCTGCGCTGCCGGATGAAAACAGTTCCGGTTCCAGCGCCAGTGCCAAATCCTCAAAATACAGCAGAGGAAAAAGCCGGGATACGGTCTGCTCGGCACAGCCATGCGGATACTTCAGCAGATACTGCAGACTTTTGGACAATTTCAAATCCGGCAGACCACTGACATGCAGATGAAATTCCGTGGTGCCGGGGTACCATTGATCATCAAACCGGATTTCAAGATTCTGATTACCGGTGGCAACACCGGACCATGACCGGGTAGCAACAGGCCAGGGCGGACGAAGCGGAATGGATTCCGAGCGCTGCACATTAAAACCGTTGCCGCTTGCCGTCAGCCGGACATCCACAGGCTGCAGTCCGATGTCCGCAGTCACCGGAAATTCCAGCATTATCTGCTGATCAGCTTCGATGAAGGCAGTATAGGCAGACGCATCCTGCAGCTGAATTCCCGGTCCCGTTTCCAGCTGAATCGTAAATTCACCATCTGATCCGGTGGCATTGAATACCTCCGTCGGAATCACGAACCGGTCGCCACCTGCTGCAAAACGCGGGAATGTCGGGGTGAGAACAATGGGGTCCCGAATCAGCACTGACCGTTCCGCATGACCGAAACGGTTTCCTGCAGCGGCAACAGCCATCAGACGCAGTTCACCGTCAAACTGCGGAATCCGGAAAGAGACCTGCCCTGATCCCATTACGTCTGATTCAATGAGTCCCGACCACAAAACCACCGGTTTGATCCTCTGTATGCCGGAAGTGGAAAGATATTTCTGTCCCTGAAGCTTTCGGGCCGCATCACCGCCCGCCTTGTCATCCGGATTTCCGGTATTGTACTCCGGAAGCAGCTCACTGTAAATATCCATGGTTTCAGTACCGATTCCCCGTTTGGCATAGAAAAAGCCGAAAGGATCCGGAGTTTCAAAATCAATCAGCTGAAGAATTCCCTCATCCACACCGGCAATTGTCAGCTGAACGACATTGTCCGCATTTGGTATATCATAAAAAACCGTTAATTCTTCCTGAGGACGGATTTTTTCCGGACAATTCAGGATGATCTCCAGCGGCTGCTGATTCGGGATCACTGTCAGGGGAGCCACTCCGTGGGCCCGGGCGTGTTCATGTTCCTGAAGATTCAGCGGTGACCGGATCACAGACGCGGAAATGTAGATGTTGGGTGCGTATTCTCCATGCACGGGCAGGGTCAGACGGGTGGTGTTTTCCGTCATCTCAACAGCACGGCTCTCCAGAATCCGGTCGGATTCCAGCGTCAGAAGAAGGCGGCCTGGAAACGGTGATTTTATCTGGATTTCTGCCGATTCCCCGGCCTGGTAGGTCTCCTGGTCCAGCTCAATCTCCAAACGATCCGGGTTTTCCGCATTCCAGTTTTGGCTGCCGTATCCGGACATCCAGAATTGATGCGTGGTACTCATGCCGGATACCGGATCCGAGACTTCCACAAGATACGAACCCCAGTCCTGAAGTGTCAGCTGGTAGGGAACGGGGCCCTCCCCTGAGACAATCTGATCTGTAAAAACTTCCTGGTATTCCTTTTGACTTTCCCAGTGGTATCTGTCTGAATGATAGCGGGATGTCCAGTGATAATGTATGCGGTAGGCTTTGATATTCAGAGCCCGTCCCGGTGCAGGGGTGCCGTCCGGATTCACCGACACAATCTGAAACTGAACCGGTTTTCCGTGACGCGGCCGTGAATCCAGTGCTTTCAAACCCACATAATGATCGTACGCGCTGAGTCGAATACCCGCATAGCTGCTGACGGTTCTTCCGCCGGATTCAGTCACATTTGCCGACACAATCCCGCGCAGATCAGAAGCCGGCTGGATCTCTGCCGGAATTCTGTATTGAAACGGTACGCAGCCTTCATCATCCAGCTCTCCCTGATGTATGGAAAATTCCCGGGTTGTGTAACTGCGCCGGCTATCGGAAAATTTAAAATCCCTGAAGCGAGACGGCGTAAACGGGGTTTCCTCTACTTTCACATTGACGCGTACCTTTTTACCGGCCGCCGGCGGACCGAAAAGCATCCGTCCTTTGACCGATCCGCGCAGAGTATCGGCCAGCGCCAGCGTATCCGCCGCCACATCCAGCATGACCTTGATGCGGTCCGGCAGGAATTCCTCCACCGAAAGCTGAACGCTGTTCAGAACATCGCCCCCCAACTCCAGGTTGACAGTATATTTACCGGTCAGCGCTTCCAGGGGAAAGGGAATATCCAGCTCAAACATGCCTTCGCTGCTGAGCCACAGTTCATGTTCCGAATACAAGCCCTGATCCGGCGTTTTGATTTTCAGAATGACCGGAAGAGGATTCGGAGTCCGAAGCTGGCGGCCCTGACGGAGAATGCCGATCAGACGGGCAGTATCTCCCGGCCGGTAAATCCCCCGGTCTGTGTACATGAAGGCATCAAACCCATTTTCCAGATAGGGTCGACCGGAAATGTCAAAATTGGTTTCAGATATTTTGTGTCGGGATAGGTTCAGAAATGATAGATCACCCTCTTTTTCAGCAACAATCACAAAGGGTTTGAATTCCTCGCTGTCCGGGTGAATGCCGCTGAGCACAGCCCGGCCGTTCCGATCCGTTATGCCGGAAACCATCAGCTGGTTGGTGGTGCTGTAAAGTTCAATCCGGACACCGGATACCGGACGCGTGTCAGTCAGCGAATGGACCCACACCCACAGCTCATCTCTGGTTTTTTTGCACATGATGCCCAGATCAGTGAGTACCACCCACTGAGTGGACTGTCGCCAGCGCTGACTGGTGTTATTGACCGTGAAACTGTATATACCGCGTTCGTCCTCAATAAAATCATCAATATTGAAAAAAGTGGCGGTCTGTTCATTCTGGTTGGATTTAACCTCTAATTTTTCCTTGAACAGCCGGTGGCCGATTGTATGAATTTGAGTGTTTCTCAGATCCGGACTGCGATTGACGCGGTGCAGCCATTGAACAAGATTGTTATGATACACCCGGTGCACTTTGAAATCTACCTGAGGAACATTGACGGTAAGCAGTTTAAGCTGCCTGCCGCCGCTGCGCATCAGAAATGTTCCCTGCGATGCAAATGCGACAGACGGATTCAGGTCCTTGATGTGAACGGTGCCGTCGAAAGGTATTTTCAGCACCGCTCCGTCCAGAGCCATCAGTCCCTCTTTGACTTTAACACTATAGTAGGCTTGGAATTTGATATCCCCCTTCAGCAGGAGGGAGGTGTTTGACTGTATAATCCGGAGATTTGGAATGTCCGGTTCCACGCTGATAAAATCTGCCGCGAGTCCGGCATCCACCGGTTTATTAAAGGTCAGGCGAATGGCGTTCCTGCCGCCCGGATTTTGGGAAAACAGACCCTGAACCACCAGATCTGCCGGTGTATGGATTACAATGCCCTCGCTGATGTTCGACGTCATTGGCAGTTCACCCTTGAAGGGAATCAGGTCTTTTGCAATGTGAATCTGCAGTACTTCGGATACCGGAGGCTGACTGAAACGGGACGTCAGCAGTTCAAACGACGAGGATGGACCGTACTGGTTCAGTTCATAACTGATATTTCCGTGGTCAGGGTGGTGAATTTTGAGATGTTCCAGAAGCACATTGGGATCAACCGAGTAATTGAACATAAATTCAATCCGCAGCCATGTTTCTTCTATGTTGTCCGGATTCCGCAGCACCTCGTGAAGAAAGCCATGCTGCAGTTTCAGCCGGGGTGTCTGAAACCGGATTTCATCAGCTCCGCGCCACTTTCCATTGTATTCGGAGGCAAACTCATCGAGAAACTGCACGGTGTAACGGGTGGCGGGAATAAGCTTTTTTTCCGGAAAGAACTGGAGCTTGTTTGCTGATATCCAGCGAAACTGACCCTGAACTTCCGGAGTGATTCGAATCTGGGGGATATCGATAAGAAAACCCATTTCGACCTTTTCAGCCACAGGATACTTGAAAACAAATGGGTCAAGAGCCCCGACACTCTGTTCGGTTTGATAGTGATCGAGTTTAATGGTTTTTGCACGGGGCCACAACCACCAGGCCATCAATCCGCCGGTAAGATTGAGGATGAACAGCAGACAGGCAAGTATTCTCCAAAACTGGATACGGCTGATGAAAAGCGGTTTTCCCGAAGTGCTGACAGTCATGTTGTCTCCTGAATTGTTGTTAACAGATGGACGGATGCAAATATGAAAATCTTTCGTCCAAACCAGAAAAATTCAATTATTTATTTTTGCAGTCGGCGTAATGATCAAGGGACAGGATCGGACCGTTTTAAATGACTGCGTATGAGTTGGTCATAATGAACATGCACCAGGTTTATATCCGCCGGCAGGTTTGTCCGCACTGTCTGATTGTGAGTTTTTGTAAAAACCGCAAAGCATCCCGTACATTGATACAGCATCCAGAAAATACCCTGACCCACGATGGATGATATTTCCCGCTGCAAACGGTGTGGAATTCACCCTGTAAAATTTATCCGCCGGCAGACGGATTAAACCCGTAAGATTCCGCGCGGATGCACATTGATAAATTTGCCGGTATTGGCTTTTGGAATACTTAAACTTACACTGCCGGATGAAGGAGGTATTTATGAATATCAAATTTCAAAAAATGATTTGTCTGACTCTTGCTGCCATTGCGTGCGGATTTGGTCAACTCACCAGTTATGAAGATTATTTTGAAGACGGTATTCCTACCGGATGGGCTATTGAGGAAGGTCAGCTGACCTATACACTGACTGAAGCAGACGGTGTGCTGAATATCGATTATGAATGGATTACTGGATCATGGGTCTGGGACAACTTCAACTTTACCCCGCCTGAAAATATGGATCTGTCTGGGATGCCCCGCATCAAAGTATCCGTTAAATCCGATGTTTATACGGAGATGGTTCTGAAAGCGGTCTATGCCAATGACACTGAAGATTGGCTGCCGGTAAATCTTCCCGGCACAAACCAGTGGTATGAATACAGTTTTGATTTACTTTATGCAGGTGGTACAGAACTGGAGAAAATCTATTTCTACCTCGACGGAGGTCTGGAAACGCCGTATTCCGCACAGGTTCAGTTTGATAATTTCAGGGTGGGTGATGCCGCCGGGACACCGTTTGAAGAGCCGTTGATCCTGGCAGTATCCCATGCCTGGTCTCTGTATTACGGAACCGATGAGGGAACGGAAGAAGGTGAGTACGCACCGGGTTCAAAAGCAGAACTTCTGGAAGCGGTCAGTGAGGCTGAAACATTGCTGAACGACGGTCTGACTGACGATGAAGAATTGGTCGAAGCGGTCTGGAATCTTTATGATTCCTGTACAGAGTATGAGACAAAGGTGAATGTCATCAATATCGAACCGGTGGATTCCCTGGCAACCCGGAATACGAAATATCTTTACAGCAATCTGGAATTGATATCTGCCGGGCATATCATGTTTGGAATGCAGGATCCCACCGGTTACGGAGTCGGCTGGGAGGAGGACGATGACCGCAGTGATGTGTTTGATGTATGCGGTGATTATCCGGCAGTAAGCTCCTGGGCCACACGCCATATCACACTTGATGAGGACATTGCCCGGGACCGCTACCGAATGCTGAGTTCATACAGCCGGGGAGGGATCAACACAATGGCATGGCACCAGATCGACCCCGAAGGCAATGGATTCTATGCAGAAGATGTGGGATACCAGAATGTGGTGGTGACCATCCTTCCGGGAGGTCAGCACCATGAATTATACCAGGAAAAACTGAGAAGGCTGGCGGCATACCTGAAAAGCCTGCGCGGATCAGACGGGCACACTGTTCCCGTGATTTTCCGGCCCTACCATGAACATGACGGCAGCTGGTTCTGGTGGGGAGCCGGGCAGTGTACCCCGGAACAGTACATCGAACTATGGCAGTTTACGGTTCATTATCTGCGGGACAC
Organism: uncultured bacterium; assembly: GCA_964527215.1. Classification (GTDB taxonomy): domain Bacteria; phylum Fidelibacterota; class Marinisomatia; order SCGC-AAA003-L08; family JACNLC01; genus CAZGNZ01. Next base: position 58,190 of record CAZGNZ010000013.1, read on the forward strand.
GCTGAATGTCCACAGCCTGCTGTATGCCATTTCCCCCAACAATTTTCAGTCTGAAAACAGCTATTTTGATATTTATCCCGGTGATGATTATGTGGATATTCTGGGGATGGACCATTACTTCAGCAGCACAATCGATGATGCTGACCGAACAGAGTTTCAGGAAAAACTGCAGGTGATCTCCCTGGCTGCGCAGAACAGAAACAAAGTTGCATCTCTGACGGAAGTAGGACAGGAAACGGTACCAACAACGGACTTCTGGACCCGCATCCTGCTTGACCCCCTGAAGCTGGATCCGCTTTCCAGAGATGTGGCATATGCGGCAGTTTGGCGGAATGCCAGTGAAACCCATCACTATGCACCGTATCCCGGTCATCCATCCGTTCCGGATTTTCTGAATTTCCATGCTGATCCGTTCACCCTGTTCGAGTCCGATCTGGATGCCTATTCCCTTGATCCGGCCTGGCATTCACCGCCGGAACTGCTCGATTTTCCCGAAAGCGAACTGACGGTTTACGATACGGTATTTGAGTTTTCCGTGTATACAAACAAACGGGCATCCCTTCGTTTCAGCAGCGAGAACGTCCCTTATGCAGATATGGAGTTTGAATTTCAGGAGGGTCAGGGCGGCCTGTATCATACTGCGGAGATATTCGGTCAGCACGGCGTTCTGAATACCGTGTACGTCGCGGCATCGGATAACACCGGGAATATTTCCGATTCGGAAGCGCTTCAGGTCTGGATGGATATCAGCCAGGTGCAGGCGGATTGGAATGACCCCGGTTTTTCCGCCGATGACTGGCAGACGGGACAGACGCCCCTGGGGTACGGCAATGGCGATGATATTACGGAAACCGCTGAAGTCAATACGGTTTATTTACGTCATGCATTTGCAGTTGAGGATTTGGGAGCCGTGCCGTATTTATCCGTTTTTGTCCATCTTCATGACGGTGCGGTGCTGTACCTGAACGGTGTGGAAGTGGCCCGGGTGAATATGAACAGTTTAGGGGAAATTGAATATGACTCGCATGCTGAAAATGATGATGAAACCCATATGCGCATCAATCTGCCGAATGAATCGGTGGAACTGCTGAATCCCGGGATTAACGTATTTTCGGTTGAACTGCATGCCGCAGAGACAGAGGACCCTGATATCAGCTTTGATATGGAGCTGTTTTACGGGATTTTTCTGTATCTGATTGAAATGGGTTCCGAGTGGCAGTTTTCTGATACGGGACAGGAACCGGAAGACCAGATTGTGGATCTTGCAGCGGATGATCACATTCCAAAAGCACCTTCGAAATTTGCGCTGGGATCAGCATACCCAAATCCGTTTAATTCTGCCGTCATCATTCCCTATCAGGTGGCCGAACCCGAGCGCGTGAGAATCACTGTCCACAATCTTCTGGGCCAGCCGGTGTGCGGTCTGGCCGATGAAATCCGGTTTCCCGGCAGCTACCAGATTGTATGGACCGGACTGAACAGTGAAGGAATACCTGTACCGTCGGGAATTTACCTGGTTCAGATGTATGCCGGCGGAATGGTTCTCTCCCAAAAAGCGGTTTTGTTGAAATAGCCCCACTGAAAAGTTTCCTTCATTTCTCAAAGCAGACAGTTTGAGATCAGGATTCAGAGTGATTGGGCTGTGGTGTTTTCAAGGCTGCAGAATTACCAAGTCGTCACTTGGAGCGGTTATCAAATTAATAATTTTTTATCAGGATGTTAACCGAATATGGCTTTTGTCTTCGATATACGATCAATTATCCGTCTTTATTCAAAAGGCATAAAATATGCATAACAAGACTGTCTGGATCATTTCACCGTTTTCCCGGAGAAACCGGAATGTCCTTCAACGGACAGGCATTCCGCTGAAAATCCGTCCCATTGTTACAAACTAGATGAAGGAGTTGATTAATGAGTGCAGGTGCACACTATCAAACCGCCCCTGAAGACCGTATTTCTTTAAAGCAGAAATCCGCGTATGCGGTGGGCATGCTGGTAAACAACCTTCAGGCGGCCGCATTGCCGGCCATGGTGGTCATTCTGAATCTTGGCCTGGGCATGGATGTTCTCTGGGTGGGACTCATTGGTGCCATACCGAGAATATTTGATGCCATTTCGGATCCCATGCTGGGGTATATCTCGGATAATACAAAAACACGCTGGGGCCGGCGGCGACCCTTTATTTTCTCTGGTGCCCTCCTGGCCGGAGCTATCTTTGCTTTGATGTGGCAGCTTCCTTCGGGGTATGTGGATATTCTGGCTTCATCTCCGGCTGCAAAACACCAGTCTGTTTCATTGAATGAAGCAGATGCAGAGTTTAATGATGCCGGCGGAGCGGTGCTGGATTTTCAGTCTGATGTAAATCCGAATGCACAATTCGTATTCTTCGGTCCAGATCTGCTGGCGCTGGATAGCAGCACCGGTCCGGCTGCCAATCTGGACGGATTTCCTCAGGTTGAAATCAATGTGGATATTCCAGAGGTTCAGACTTTCCGGGCAGTATTTAATGAAGCCGATTCCGCGTCTTCAGACGGAGCCGGTGACGGTGAATCGTTTTTCATCGACCTGACGGATGACAAATCTGTGGAAAAAACCGGAAACCTGTACAAGTTCCAGCTGGCAGACCTGGTGAGAAGCACGGCATTCGGAAATCAAAATGGAAACAACATCCTTGAGATGCAGTCAATTCACAGCATTGAGCTGATTCTGACCGGAATGGAAGGGGAAGGAACCGCCACCATCCATTCCGTGAAATTGAGGAAAAGCCAGCGCTTCTTCGTTTTTTATTTCCGCTACTTCATGGCGATGTCCATCCTTTTCTTCCTGGCCTATACCGTTTTTGCCACGCCCTTTGTTGCATTCGGCTATGAAATGACGGCAGACTATCATGAGCGTACCCGCCTCCACGCTTTTGCCAACACGGCAGGACAGCTGGCCTGGCTGGGAGTGCCCTGGTTTTATGCGATCATGGCCAGCAGTCTGTTCAGGGATACCGTTCACGGTGCACGCACACTGGCGATTGCCGTCGGCATTATTGTCGCACTGTTTGGTATCATTCCCGCCATTTTTCTCAAGGAAAGACCCGTTCCGCCTGTCAAAAAAGCTGCAAAAGGATTCTGGAAAAACATGTCAGAGTTTTTCAACGGCATCCTTATTACATTCAAGTGCAAACCGTTTGTGAAACTTTGCGGTGCCACTTTCCTGGTGTTTAACGGATTTCAGCTTGGGACGTCATTTTCGATATATGTGATGATTTATTATTTATTTAACGGAAACGATGGTGATGCTGGCAAGCTCATGGGATGGTTTGGAATGCTGACTTCCATCGCAACGCTGGCAGTAATTCCGCTCACCGGACTGATTGCCACCAAAATTGGAAAGCGCAAAACCTTCCTGATTACGATTTCTCTTTCCATTTTAGGATACATGCTCAAGTGGGTGGGATACAATCCGCTGCATCCGTACTGGCTTTTGTTTGCAGCACCCCTGGTGGCATTTGGAACCGGTTCCCTGTTTACACTGATGGGATCCATGATCTCTGATGTATGCGATTATGATGAACTTGAAACATATCAGAGAAGAGAAGGCGTATTTGGTGCCATCTACTGGTGGATGGTGAAGGTCGGAATGGCTTTGGCCGGTCTGCTCACCGGTGTACTGCTGAAGGTTTCCGGTTTCGATGTGGCTCTGGGTGCCGGTCAGGGCAGCCAGACGCTTTATCTGATTCGGATTTTCGATGTGGGAATACCGATCATCACATCCCTGATTGCCCTTGGTATTATTGCCACCTATTCAATCACTGAAAACCGGGCCCGGGAAATCCGGCTTGAACTGGAGAACCGACGCGGAAAAGGTGCAGCCGCTGTATAAACCGCCTGGTCTCTGATCATTTTGACGGCCCCCGTTATGTATTTATCTAGCCCGAATATTTCATGAGAAATCTATTCCGATGATGGATCTGCTCAATTCTACAGCGTTATACTCGAAAAATGTTCTCAACGTACTGTCCAGTACGATTTCACTCATTTTTCTTCATATGCCTTGTAGAATCAATCATTTTCATCATCTCATTACTAAGTCTCATGAAATATCCGGGCTTGAAGACGATGATGCGGTGTTAATGCGGAAAAAACAGGAACCCGATCCTGTATCTGGTGAGTTTTCGAAAAGCGTTCTCTGGTAAAGAACCCGCTGGGCGGCCCTTTACAGACATACGGGGCTGAATGAACCGGGCTGGTGCTGAACGGCACATCAGACGCATTTTCAATCTATTGAAAACCTGTTTCCTGATTAAGCGGAGCAGAATTGGCCGGTCCTGTCCAGTTTTCCAGGCGGAATGACATTTTTCAGCCAGACTCGAAATCAGATACATTTTATTTATATTCCTTATTATCTTATCTAATACGCACTTTCGTTACTTTCATCAGCTACTCGTTGGCTGCAGTAAGTAATAAAGTCCTGGCTTCGAAAGCAATCCGACAATCTTGAAAGAGAGTTAAATGAAAATTTGGGCTGTAATTTCCACAGTAGTAATGGTAACACTGCTTCTGACTCCTGCAGCAGGCCGCGAAATGAACGCAGACAACTGGCGCACGTATCTTCAGTATATGGATCCCCTGCCTGATGCCCAATGGGTAACCCCGGAAAACAATATCATCATCCGTCCCGGAAGAGACCTGAGCGCACGCAAGAATGAGCTGACCGGCTGGATTTCGGTGACTGGCGAAAAAAGCGGTGAAATAACGGGGGAACTGAAACTGCTTGCTGATCAAAGAACAATAATCATTAATCCGGATACCCCTTTCCGCCCCGGCGAAGATGTCATGATCAAGCTCAGTGCGGCTCTGATAAATGGAAATGATTTGGATTCGGAAGTTTATCAGGTCCAATTTTCGGTGAGAAATCAACAGACACACCCCAATAGAATTGAACAGAGACATCACCCTGAAACATCATTCCGCCATTTGGATTTTGAAGCAAACACCATTCAGCCTCTGCCGGAGCCCGGTCCTCTGTCATTCAGAGATTTCCCGGAACTGAATACGATGACGCTGAACAATCCGGCACCGGGAAAAATATTCATTACGCTCCTGTCACTTCTGCCGGAATATCAGCAGCATTCTTATTTGGTGATTATTGATAATTACAGCACGCCGGTATACTTTAACCGTCTCAGCAATTTCGTGTACGATTTTGAACCTCAGTCCGATACCACCTGTTCGTATTATAACAATGGGTATGACGCACACATTGTAAAAGACCGCAATTTTGTCGGAATCGACAGCGTTTCATGCGGGAACGGATACTATGACAACATTCATGAATTCAGGGTTCTGGAAAACGGCAATTCCCTGCTCATTTGTTCGGACGAACTGATTGTCAATATGGATTCGCTTGTGGTAGGCGGACACCCTGAAGCCATTGTCCAGGGGAACCTGATTCAGGAGCTGGATACAGACGGGAATGTGGTGTTCCAGTGGCGAAGCTGGGATCATATTCCCATCACGGATGCCTCCTGGCATATTGATCTGACGGCAGAAGAGGTGGATTACATCCACATGAATTCGCTGGATCTCGATTACGACGGACACGTCCTTCTCAGCAGCCGGAATCTGGATGAAATAACTAAAATTGATCATGAAACCGGCGAGATAATCTGGCGGTTCGGCGGAGAAAACAATCAGTTTGAATTCATTAACGATGACCGCGGATTCAGTGTGCAGCATCATTTCAGAAGGCTTGATAACGGTCATTACACCCTGTATAATAACGGCAACTTTCTGGAACCGCGCTTTTCCGATGCCCTTGAGTACGATCTGGATCAGACCGCTCTGACGGCCACAAAAGTCTGGAGCTATTCCGACGGCATTCACTACGGACTGATGATGGGCAGCACCCAGCGTCTTGACAACGGCAATACGCTGATTGGATGGGGACCTGGTGAAGGAGAAGCTGAACTCACCGAAGTTGAAATGGACGGGACCATCGCCCTTGAAATTGATTTCCCTTTCCCATACACGACCTACCGCGGTATCAAGGGTCCCTGGGAAACCACCCGGTTTGATATTGAACCCGATACGCTGACATTTCTTTACGCAGAATATCCGCCCGGCCAGCGCAGCATTGATATCACCAATTTCACCGATGGACCATTATGGATCAATCATGTCTCATCTCATGACAGTGTGTTTGCAATCGGCAATGAACTGCCCCAGCTGATAGCCAGTCAGCAGACGGTTGGGTTTGACGTAATCCTGACACCTGCAGAATGCGGTGAATTCACCAACGTGCTCACAGTGGGTGTAGATGAATTTTCTGAATATGTTGCGGACCAGGTAACCATCACCGGAAATGTCTACTGTAATCCCAATGGCGATATGAACTATGATGCGATGGTAAACATTTTTGATATTATGGTTCTGGTTGATGGAATTCTGAGTTACCATGATTGGACACAATTCCAGATGGTGGCAGGTGATCTGGATTCTAACGAACAGTTGGACGTTCAGGATATTGTGGCACTGGTTTACATCATTCTTAACAACTGATTTTTAAGTCGTTGATAGTAACAAAATGTGGTCGGTACGGGTCAGCCGAAAGGTTTTGCCGCCTGTCTGAATCCTGCGGCGGCGTCTCGTGCGATCCTCAACAGCATCCCTGCGGCAGCCGGCCCCGACAGACAGAAACCCTAATCCGGGGAAATCAGGAAACCAGCTGCCCGACGAATTACCACATCCTCTTGATAATTTCACGCGCTGCTTTTAAGCCAAATAACAGGCCTTGCTTCAATCCCGTCAGAGTGCAGACAGAGGTTTGAGAAAACTTCAGGATCATATCTTAAAATGAACAAAAAACCGCCGCTGAAAATCTCCAGTATCCAAACCAGAATTACATTCTGGATTTTAATTATCGCTCTGGTACCGCTGATCATCTCAACGATCGTGATATACTATCAAAGGAAAGCATCGATCAGGGAAGAAGCCATTCAAAAACTGACGGCAGTCAGGGATTTGAAGGTTACTCAGATAAATACCTGGCTGGACAATCGCATCGGTGATATTCAGACCATTGCCGGGGATTTGGAGATTCGTTCGCTGAGCCGCATTTTTGGCCGGGGACTGCTTTCAGAAAGTGACAATGTTGTCGCAGAACCTGCGCAGAACCTGCTGAAACGGTATACTGCGAGTTATCAGGATTATTACGATCTGTTCATTATTGATGCTGAAAACGGGCTGGTTCAATTGTCTTCCAATCAGAATGTCATTGGAAAGAACTGTTGGAATAAATCCTATTTTTCCAATCCAATGACAGTCGAACAGCTTTTCATCGAGGATGTTCATTTTTCCGATGACAGTCACAAGCTGCCCATAATTTCTTTCTCCATTCCGTTGTATGCACCGGGTCAGGACACCAAGCCATTCGGTGTTCTGGTCACCCGGACGGATCTGGATCAATCCCTGTACAGAATGCTGCTGGATCGTACCGGAATGGGTGATACGGGTGAAACGCTGGTCGTGAACCGGGAAGTTTATGCGCTGAATGATTTGCGGTGGTATAGTCAGGCACCGCTGAAGCTGAAAATTTCTGCTCAGCCTGCGGAATATGCAGCAGCCGGAAAAAGCGGTGTGATTGACTCCAGAGACTACCGGGGCGTTAAGGTGCTGGCAGTCTATACCCACCTGGAACGAATGTCCTGGGGAATTGTGGCCAAACAGGACACATTCGAAATGTACGAACCGCTGAGGGTGATGCTGAGGCAGATTCTCGTTTTCCTGATCATCAGCTCTGTGTGTATTTCGGCCGTGGGTGGATTTATTGCCCGCAGCCTTTCCCTTCCGCTGCTTAAGATGACAAAAACAACCGATCAAATGAGAGAAGGCGATTTTTCACAGCGGATTCCGGAAAACAGAAGCGATGAATTGGGAATCATGGCCCGCAGTTTCAATAAAATGTCGGCAGACCTGGCTGAGCAAAATGAACTTCAGCATGGAACAGCGGAAATTATCAACGCCGTTGTGGATTCCGGACGGCTTTCCGAGTTTCAGGAAAAAATTCTGGAAACACTGCTGGAACTGACCGGTGCCAGCCTGGGAGTGTTTTATGCGTATTTTCCCGATTCAGAGTCTTTTCAGCCCGTGATAAGCCGCGGACTTGAAACGGACAAACTGACTCCGTTCAGTAGAAATCAGCCGGAAGGTGAATTCTCACGATCAGTGCTGCGCAGGCAAATCAGTGTTATAACCGAATTAGATTCGAATACGAATTTTACATTCAAAACCTTTTTTGGGACGATCATCCCCAATACCCTGATGACCATTCCCATTATTGTGCATAATAATGTAACCGGCATTATATCCCTGGCCCGACTGAAGCCGTTCACCGGTACTCAGAAAAAAATCATTCAGCAGGCATGGAGCAGTCTGAATACCGGATATGCCAATTTAACGGCTGAGGAAAATACCCGCCTGATTGCCGATGAACTGCAGCAGAAAAACATTGCGCTGAAACAGATGACGGATGAACTGCAGAATCAGACGCGGGAAGTTCAGCTGCAGAATACAGAGCTTGAGAATCAGAAACAGAAAGTGGAACAGGCAAGTCGCCTGAAGTCGGAATTTCTAAGCAATATGAGCCATGAACTGCGGACACCGCTGAACTCAATTCTGGCCCTGTCCCGTGTTCTGCATATGGGCGCAAAGCAAAAAATAACTCCGAAAGAAACAGAGTATCTGGAAATTATTGAAAATAATGGAAAACTGCTGCTGCAGTTGATAAATGATATTTTGGATCTCTCCAAAATCGAGGCGGGCAAAATGGAACTGCTGCCGGAGATGCTGGATATCAATCAGGTATCCGGAGATATAATAGAATCTCTCAATCCCCTGGCGGTGACTAAAGGACTGACCATTGAATCCCGGCTCCAGCCGGATTTGCCGGTTTTGAAAACCGACCGGTCCAGGATACAGCATATACTTCAGAACCTGATTGGAAATGCCATTAAATTCACCACCAAAGGCGGCATCACTGTCCGGACCCGGCTGGTTGATGAGGAATTCCATATTGCCGTTCAGGATACCGGTATCGGCATTCCAGAAGAAAATCTGAAGGAAATTTTTGAAGAATTCAGGCAGGTGGACGGTTCCACATCCCGTCAGTTTGGCGGAACCGGGCTGGGTCTCAGTATTGCCGTCCGGTCTGCAGAACTGCTTGGCGGCAGGATTGAGGTAGAGAGCGTTTATGGTGAAGGCAGTACTTTCACACTGGTGATACCGGCTGCGGAGACAGCGGAAGCCGAGTACTCCGTCCGTCCGATCCCTTCAGAGCCCATACCCCTGAAAACTTCCCAGACCATTCTGGTCGTGGACGATGATTCTGCTGCTGTCAGTCTTTTATCCCAGCCATTGACGCAGGCCGGTTTCAAGGTGGTAAGCACCAACGATCCCCGTCAGGCACTGGACCTTGCCCGCAGGCATCAGCCTTTTTTGATTACACTGGATCTCATCATGCCTGAAATGGACGGATGGGAAGTGCTGCAGGCACTGAAAACAGATTCTCAGGTTCAGGATATCCCCGTTGTGATTATCTCGGTTTCAGAAGACCTGCAAACCGGACTGGCCCTGGGTGCAGTGGGATATCTCACCAAGCCGGTGGACTCAAGCCGCCTTCTGAGGGAAGTGGAAAAGGTAAGCAAATTCGAAGGCGGGACAGTTGCATTGGCAGATGACAGTGCCGTTGACCGACAGCAGATAATACAGATAATTTCGGAAAATACCCAACTGACTGTTGACGAACTGGACGGCGGACAAGCCTGTCTTGATTACCTGAACCGCAATATGCCGGACCTGCTGCTGCTGGATCTGGTAATGCCTGATGTGGATGGATTTGAAGTTGTGAATCAGCTGCGTCAGGACAGCCGGTATGATCATCTGCCCATCATTATTGTCACTGCCCGGGACTTATCCGCGCCGGAACGGGCATCCCTGTCCGATAAAGTGAATGCCACTCTGCAGAAACAGGAGCTGTCCGTTGATCGAATGCTCCAGCTGCTTCAGTCTCATATTACCGGGCTTCGAAACGGCATGAATCACGAGCACCGGACCGATGAACATGCCCATATACTGATCGTGGAGGATCAGGAACCGGCAATCCTGCAGCTTCGGATGGTATTGGTGCGGGAAGGCTACCGCGTTGATGTGGCCCGAAATGGTTCCGAAGCACTTGAATTCATTCAAAACACCGTTCCGAATGCTGTGATTCTTGATTTGATGATGCCGGACACGGATGGATTTCAAGTATTGACACAGCTTCGGTCGAACCCCGCTACCCGGAATCTGCCGGCACTGGTTCTCACAGCCAAGGATTTGACACAGGACGATCTCAATGCTCTGAACCGCAGCCGCGTTCAGCAGCTGGTACAGAAGGGGGACGTGGACCAAAATGAACTTCTGGAGAAAGTAAAGACAATCTTGGAAGATATTCCGGGCGATTCAACGGCCGTCATTCCTGAATCCCGCCGTGAAAAATTCTCTGTCGGTAGCGATGGAGGCAGACCGGTGATCCTTCTGGTGGAGGATAATCAGGATAACCGGATGACCATCAAAGCCATTCTGGGTGACGATTGGGACATCATTGAAGCAAGTGACGGGGAAAAGGGACTGTTCTGGCTGGAGAGCAATACGCCGGATTTGATCCTGCTGGATATGATGCTGCCGGGGAAAACCGGATATGATTTGGCACGGCAGATAAAAAAGGACCCGCTGACAGCCTTCGTTCCCATCATTGGAATCACTGCACAGGCGATGAAGGGTGACCGCGAGCGGGTTCTGGCTGCAGGCTGTGACGCATACCTTCCAAAACCAGTGGAACCTGATAAACTGAAGGAATTGGTGCAAACCGTCAAATCGACTGCCCGGCGCCCGCAGAAAGCTTAAGAAAAACACATTTTCAACTCAAGTGGCTAACTGAAACAGAAATCTGACACAACATGGAAAAAATACTGGTAATAGATGACCGGAAAGACAATCTGACAGCCATTGAGGCCCAGATCAGTATGATGAACAAGACACTGGAGATCGTCACTGCAGATTCCGGAATGTCCGGTCTGGAAATGGCTCGCATCCATCAGCCGGATGTGATTTTGCTGGATATTCATATGCCGGAAATGGATGGATACGAAGTCTGCAGGAAACTGAAAGCAGACTCTCTGACCCGTCAGATACCGGTCATTTTCCTGACGGCTCTTCGAACCAGTGCTGCAGACCGAATCAAAGGATTGGAAATCGGAGCAGATGCTTTTCTATCCAAACCGGTCAATGAGGGTGAGCTTATGGCCGAGATTGGCGTCATGCTTCGAATAAAGCGGGCGGAAGATCAGCTGCGGACTGAAAAAAGGAATCTCGAAGAGCAGGTCACCCTGCGGACCAAGGAATTGTTGGCTATTAACCAGCGTTATGAACGGCTTGTCCGGAACGCGCCGGACATGATCTTTCGAATATCCCTTCCGGACGGCAGATATGAATTTGTCAGCAACTCATCCGTATCCGTTATTGGTTATACTCCCCAGGAGTTTTATGACCAGCCGATGCTGATTCGAAAAGTCATTCACCCTGACTGGAAAAACTATTTTGAAACGGAATGGGAAAAGCTGATTCAGGGAAAACCAGACAAACGGTATCATTTTCAGGTGATCCACAAAAACAGTACAGAACTCTGGGTCAGTCAGACCAATGTGCTGATAAGAAACTCCGAAGGCGAACCTGTGGCACTGGAGGGTATTGTCAGGGATATTACCCAGCGAATGAATGCACTGAATGCACTGGAAAAAAGCAATGAGGAATTTCAGGCATTGTTCACAAATATGCTTAATGGATTTGCATTTCACAGAATTGTTCGGGATGAATCCGGACTGCCGGCGGATTACGTTTTTCTGAACATCAATCCGGCTTTCGAAAAGATGACGGGACTGATGAAGGATCGAGTTATAGGAAAGACAGTCCGTGACGTCATACCGGGCATTGATTCCGATCCCTTTAACTGGATAGAAAAATACGGCACGGTGTCAATAACGGGAAAGCCCGTGGCTTTCGAGCAGTATTCTGCTGCCCTTGACAAATGGTACAGTATTACGGCCTATTCACCGGAGCCGGATCATTTTGCCACTATCTTTCATGATATCACCGATCAAAAAGCATCGGAAGCCGCCCTGCGGGAATCAGAATCCCGGTATCGGCTGATGTTTGAAACAGCACCGGTCGGTGTCATCAGTCTTGACAGAGAAGGAACGGTGACTGCCTGCAACGCGGCATTCTGCCAAATGACGCACTACTCTGAAGAGGAGATAACCGGCAGATATTTTTCCGAATTTGCCGGTCTGTATTCAGAAGAAATTCCGAAATATGTAGAATTATTCAGGGATGTCATTTCAACTGCGAGAATGAAAACCATCCGGACACCAATAAAGATCAAAGAAGGCGGCCGTATCAATGCGGAAGTACTGGTTGTTTCGGAAAAGGAAAAAGGGGCCACAACAGGCGTCCATGCTTTTGTCATGGACATTACAAAAATGATTGAACATGAAAATTCTCTGAAAGATTCTCTCAAGGAAAAGGAAGTACTGCTGAGAGAGATCCATCATCGTGTGAAGAACAATATGCAGATTATTAACAGCCTGCTCGGACTGCAGAGTCAACGGATAAATAACAAGGAAGCGGTACACGCGCTGCAGGACAGCATCAACCGCATCATATCAATGTCACTGATCCATGAGTCCCTCTTTCAGTCCGAAGATCTTGTTCAGATAGGACTGGAAAACTATCTGAATAATATTCTAGGCCATCTCGTTCAGATATATTTTCAGCCGGGAAAGCAAGTAAGCTTCAAAGTATCAGCCGCCGAATTCTATATCACGGTTGAAGAAGCCACCCCGCTGGGGCTGATTTTCAATGAACTGATTACCAATTCCCTGAAACATGCTTACAATGAACAGGAGTCCGGCAGCATCAGCATTCAGGTAACGCAGAGTGACCAGGGGGAAACGATGGTTGAATATTCCGATGACGGTGCAGGTCTTCCTGCCGGTTTTGACATTCAGCAGACGGATTCCCTGGGAATGAGGCTGATACGTGACTTGATCCTTCGGCAGCTGGAAGGGCGGCTTGAATCCTGCTCGGAATCCGGTTTCTGTCTGAGATTTCGATTTACGCGAAAAAACTGACACCTTTTTATCACTATCATACTGACGGCAGACCACCTGCAGTTGGAAAATGTGTATCAAAACTTGAATTCGTCCGCTTTCCATTTTATCCAGCGGTGAAAATGAAATAAAACCGAAAAAATTCGGCTGACCCTGATTGCACCGGAGCTGGAAAAGAGATAATTTTAGCCAATGCCTAAATCACCTCCTGGAGAACTTATATACCCTGTTTTTCCCGAAAGAGGGTAGGAATATCAAGGAATTATGAAAAATACATCCATGAAAACCATCCTTCTGGTTGAAGATGAAGCCGTCATTGCCGCCGACGAGGCCATGATTCTGAAAGACAACGGCTTCCAGGTCATCACAGTAAATAACGGGCAGAACGCCATCCTTGCCGTGGATTCTGATCCCGAAATATCCCTGATTCTGATGGATATCAATCTGGGTGAGGGGATGGATGGAACCGAGGTGGCTGAAGAAATACTCAGCCGTCATGATCTGCCGATAATTTTCCTCTCGCTGCATAATGAAAAAGATATCGTCGAAAAAACCAAAGGCATCACATCGTACGGGTATATCCTGAAGAACGCCGGGGAAACCGTCATGCTGGCAGCGATTGATATGGCCTTTCGGCTGTACGACGCCAAAATGCAGGAACAGGCGAACAAGGAAAAGCTGCTTGAGCGGGAATACTTCCTGACCGCCTCCCAGAAAGTGGGTCGGATTGGTTCCTATATTCTGGATTTCAGTACCGGGCTCTGGAAACCATCCGAAGAACTGATGGAGTTGTTCGGCATCGGCCCGGATTTCACCCCATCTGTTGAAAACTGGTATCAAATTGTCCATCCTGATGACCGGTTTGTGATGCAGAACTATTTCAATCAGCTTGTAACGGAAAAACAGCTGCGGTTTGACAAAACCTATCGAATCATTCGAATCAATGACAGAGCGGAACGCTGGGTGCACGGATTGGGGGAAGTCTCATTTTCTCCCGAGGGACACATGGCAACAATGATTGGGACCGTACAGGATGTCACTGAACAAAAACTGGCAGATCAGGCCCTGAGAGAAAGCGAAACCCAGTACCGACTTCTGGTGGACAATGCCATTGAGTCGATCATCGTTGTGGATATCAAGGGCAAGCTGCTGATGATCAATCAGACTGCGGCTTATAATCTGGGCGGCCACAAGGATGATTTTCTTGGAAAAAATCTCCGTGACCTGATCCCGGAAGCCTATGCCAGAATGCATCTTTCCACGGTCCGCGAAATTATCGAATCCGGGAACGGACAAACCGATGAAATTCCTGTTTCCTTTCCGGATGAAGAGCGGTGGTTCAAAATCAGTTCTCTGCCGGTCAGGCATCCAGATGGATCGGTACCGGCAGTGCAGAGTCTGATTATGGATATTACGCGGTACAAGAAAACCGAAGATGAGATGATTCAAAAGCGGAACATTTTATCAGATATCCTGGAAGACACCCTGGCCGGATACTGGGACTGGAATCTTTCAGAGAATACGGAATATCTCAGTCCGAGGTTCAAAAAGATGTTCGGATTTCTCGACCATGAGCTTCCAAACTCACCCGAGGCGTGGAAGAAACTGATTTTCAAGGAAGACCTGCCTGTTCTCATGGAACAGTTCGACAGACATGTTAAAAGCCACGGAGAGATTCCGTTTCGCTGCGAAGTGCGGTATCGCCATCGAAAGGGACATACGGTTTGGGTGTTATGCGCCGGGAGAGTGGTGGACTGGACTTCGGACGGTTCGCCTGTCCGGGCAGTTGGATGTCATGTGGATGTCACCCAGAGAAAAAAAACCGAAACGGTTCTGAAGCACAAGGAATGGCTCTATAATTCCATTACCAACAACATGATGGATGGATTTGTGCGGGTGGATCATGAAGGTAAGCTCCTGGATGCAAATGATGTTTACTGCAGGATGAGCGGTTATTCAAGGGCTGAACTGCAGACGATGTCCCTGGATCAGCTTGACGCACAGGAAAAGACCAAGGCTATCAAGGCACATGTAAGAAAAGTGGTTCGAACCGGCGGTGATATGTTTGAAACGCTTCACCGGCGCAAGGACGGCAGCACCTATAATGTCGAGGTCAGTGTTTCTTATCTCAATGATGAATCAAAGCAGTTTATTGCATTTGTCAGGGATATCGAAGAGCGAAAAACAAGAGAAAATGTACTCAATACCATTCATTCGGGCACAAGTCAGGTCTCCGGAATGGAGTTTTTTCATGATCTTGTCAGCCTGATGGGGCCGTTACTCAAGGTCACCTGTGTGGCAGCCGTAAGAACCCTGAATAATACCAAAGCTGAAACAACGGCTTTCTGGGTAAACGGCAGAATGAAACCGAACTTCACGTTTACGTATCTGGATTCTCCCTGCCGAAATCTGGTTGCAAACAATGTCTGTTTCATTCCGGATGATGTGTATAATCTGTTTCCCAACAGTGATATCATTCGCGACCTGAAAATCAGGAGTTATTACGGCAGATCGCTGCGAGACCGGGGAGGGCGGTTTATGGGAGCGCTGATTGTGATGGACCGCAAACCCATGGGTAATATGGACCTTTTTGAAAGAGTTCTGGATGTTTTCGGTGGCCGGGCGAGTGCCGAATTGTGCCGCGAAGAAGCAGAAGCCGTGCTGAGAGAAAGCGAGACCAAGTTTCGTCAGCTGGTCGACACCATCCGCGAAGTTTTCTGGCTGGCCGCACCGGACTTGAGTCAAATTCAATATATCAGTCCGACATACGAAGAGGTCTGGGGACAGTCGTGTAAAAGTCTCTATGAAAATCCGGATTCCTGGC
Organism: uncultured bacterium; assembly: GCA_964527215.1. Lineage (GTDB taxonomy): Bacteria > Fidelibacterota > Marinisomatia > SCGC-AAA003-L08 > JACNLC01 > CAZGNZ01. Next base: position 74,206 of record CAZGNZ010000013.1, read on the forward strand.
GGGAGAATATTCATGATCAGGATCGTGAAGTTGTTGAAAAATCGATTGAGAAAAAACTCAGCAGTAATATTCTTGAACCTGAATTTCCAGAATTCAGGCTGGTAAAAGACGATGAAAGCATCGTCTGGATTTCCGCCCGCATTTTTCCTGTCTACGGAGATAATGGAACAATGATCAGGTTGGCGGGAATTGCCGAAGACATTACAGACCGAAAACTGGTTGAATTGGTGCAGTCGGCACAGTTGAGGCTGATTGATTATTCCCTGGGTCACGGAGCAAGCGATCTTCTCCAACGCTTTCTGGACGAGGCCGAACTGCTAACGGAAAGCGTTGTCGGATTTTACCATTTTCTTGCCGATGACCAGGAAACCGTAACGCTTCAGACATGGTCCACGAACACCGTTGACAATATGTGTCGGGCTGAGGGTTCCGGTTTGCATTATCCCATCAGCGAAGCAGGAATCTGGGTGGATTGTGTTCGCGAAGGAAGACCGGTGATTCACAATGACTACAGCAAGGCCAGCAACCGGAAAGGCCTTCCCGAGGGCCATGCCCCGGTGATACGTGAACTGGTTGTGCCGGTATATCGGGGCAATAAAATAACCGCTATACTGGGTGTGGGAAATAAACCGACACTGTACAATGACAATGATGTCTGGATGGTGCAGAAACTGGCTGATCTTGCCTGGGATATTATTGAGAGAAGACGGACAGAGACAGCATTGAACCGCAGCGAAAAACGATATCTGGATATCGTGGATTCAGTGGCGGACTGGGTGTGGGAAACGGATGCCTACAACCATTTCACATACAGTTCGAAAATTTCCCAGAAAGTCCTGGGGTATGCACCAGAGGAGGTGGTGGGAAAAAAACGCTTCAGCTTCATTGATCCGTCCGATTCAGACCGTTTCGTTGAGCAGTACAATCAAGCGGTCAAAGAGCGGACCCCCATCCGGAATCTGGTGAATTGGAATATTCGCCGGAACGGTGACAGAGTGTGCCTGATTACAAGTGCGGTTCCGGTTTTTGATGAAAGCGGCGAATACAGGGGATACCGCGGTGTGGACAAAGACCTGACGGAACGGGAGCTGGCTAAGGAAGAAATTGAAAAACAGCTGGCAGAAAAAAATGTGATATTAAAGGAAACACATCATCGCATAAAGAACAATTTCAATACCGTAGGAAGCCTTTTAACGCTTCAGGAGCAAAAGTTGACCCACACGGATGCAAAAGAAGCCCTGAAGAAAACCATCGGGAGAATACAGAGTATGGGGCTTCTGTATGAGAAACTGCTGGTGAAAGAGGAGTACGAGGAAACCTCGGTAAAATCCTATCTGGAAAGTTTGATTCCTGAAATCATCAAGCTTTTCCCGGGCAGCGACAATGTCCGAATCACAATCCGGCTGGAGGATATCATGCTGGATTCAAAACGGCTGTTTTCTCTTGGAATTATTGTGAACGAGCTTCTGAGCAATGTGATGAAATATGCATTTCCGAATCAGAAAAAGGGGTCTGTAAAGGTGACGCTGGTGCGTGAAAAAGATGAAATCGTTCTTATGATAAAGGATGATGGAAAGGGTCTTCCGAAAGATTTTGACCTGAAAGATCCCGGTGGATTCGGTATATTGCTTGTAAATATCCTGTGCAGTCAGCTGCATGGCGCTTTTCATATTTCTTCAGAAAAGGGAACAACCGGCGAAGTGCGGTTCAGCCTGTTCTCCTCATAAGACGCACGGTATTCCGGCTTATGGGCATGATTCGAATCAGGATATCCATTTTTGTCGGAGTATATACCGGAGCCGTCAATCCCAGATTCAGCAATTTTACTACTTCAATGGTGTGGAAGATACTTTTATCGATGATCCCGGTCCCTGTTATCGCCGGAGTATGCGGGCCGGAATTAAATTGAAATTTTGAGAAAGCTGATTTTGTTCCCTGACCGGAACGACACTTAATCAGCAGAAGCGGGGTGCAGGCCCCGCTCCTGTTATTCGGACTGCCGGCCGACGGTTTCGCTATTGAGGATAGTAACCGGTGGTAATGTCTGCGCTGGGCAGTCCAATCTCTGTTTTCACGACATTCCAAAGTGTATCGAAAATCTGCTCAAGGGCGGCATCGCTGTCATTGTTGATCATGACCGTGAGCGCGATGTCATACTCCGGTACATACGCCGCAATCGTCCGATACCCCGGTGCTGAACCGTAATGGCCCCATATTTCGTCTCCGTCCCAGTACTTCAGCAGGGTTCCCAGACCATACCCGTCAATGCTGTCTTCATTGACACTGAAATGAAAATCCGTCATCTCCCGAAGTGCTGCGCCGCTGACAACGGAACCGTTCATCAGGGAATGCATCCACAGAGTCAGATCTTCTGCCGTGCTGTAGAACTGACCGCCTGTCATGGAAGTCAGCCAGTTGCGGGAGCTGCAGGATATATCCTCCAGGCAGCCGTCTGAGTCACTGTCAAGCCAGTTGTGGGCAATACTGCAGCTGGAAGGCAGCGGTTCACTCAGGTCCAGAAGGATACCGCCAAGACCGAGCGGATCTGTCAGTTCCTGCTCAATGGCATTGTGAAGCGCCAGCCCGGTCTGTGTTTCTATCAGGATTTTACACAGCTGATAACCCGCCAGCGTGTAGTGCCAGCCGCTGCCCGGTTCAAAGTACGGGGCGTCCATGAGATACGTGAAGATATCATTCAGGGACCAGTACTGGCTGTGATTGATCTGAGAGAATTCGGACTGAAATGGAGAGAGGGGGTGTTCTGCCGTCATAAACAGACCGCTGGTATGATCCAGGCACTGGCGGACAGTGATTTCGGGATTGACATTCGCAGGCAGGACTATGTAATCGGCGATGGGCGCATCCAGCTCCAGCGCTCCGGAATCCACCAGCCGCAGTACCATGGCAGCCATAATATTCCGGGAAACGTCTCCCATGTCAAACAGCATGTCCCGTCGAATCTGCACATTTTCATGAGAATAGCCGCTGACATCGGTCCAGACGGTTTTGTCAGGGAATACCACTGCTGCAGAAACACCGTGAGCCTGGCTGGCATTGAGCGTGTTCCTCAAAGCACTGGTCAGTTCCTCGTTCAGTGTTCTATCATATGAGGTGGATGATGTATCGGTACAGGCCTGAAAAAGCAGACCTGCTGTCAGTAAACCGCATAAAACGCGGTGGATTTGAAAGATCATGTTGGCTCCTTGTTGGCTCTGGGTTTTGTGTTGATCAAAAACAAGCTTTGAAGGAAGGAGGATTCATAAGGTTGAGTGCTGATCGGGGAAAACCATAAGCCCGGGATGCGGGTGTTCAAAAAATATACCATAGTGAAATTGACTGGCGGGGCGCCGGCAATCGAGAAGAATATTTATTTTAAAATCAGGAGTATATAGCCCGGACAGGATTCAGGCGATTCATGGATGGGTATATCATGAATGATATGCAAATTCTTTTTGGGACGCAGCTTTGATATATCTTGTCCGTGGTTCAGACGGCACCCGCAGGCATCTGTCGGATTCAGCAATTGCCGACCATTATGTTCGGGGCAAAGTCAATGAAAAACAGGTGCCTTCTCCGATGGTACTGTCAACGGTGATTCTGCCTCCCAGCCGGTCCACAAATTTTTTTACAATAGCCATTCCCAGTCCTGTTCCGATTGCGGTGTGGGTTTTGGCTTCCGGTGTTCTGTAGAATTCATCAAATATCTTTTCCAATCCTTCAGGACTGATTCCGATTCCGGTATCAGCCACATCAATGGTATATTCAGAACTGCCGCTTTGCAGGGCAACATTCAGCTGCCCCTGTTCCTTATTGTAGCGAATGGCGTTGGATATGAGATTGGCCAGAATTTTTTCCAGCAGCTGGGGATATGTCCGCACGTTCAGATCGTCCGGGCCGGAGTCAAACTGAACGTCGAGATTTCGAGGATTGTCCCCGAGTTCATCGTCCAGGATTTTTTCAAGAAACCCAATAACGTTAATGATTTCTGCATCTTTCTGTGCCGGCATGGAGCCTTTGGTCATTTCAGCCAGATCCTTGACGGTATCAATAACCTGATGGGTTCTTGCAAGGGCCCGTTCCAGAATTCCCCGAATGCGGGCATTCATCTGTTCGCCTTCTACCATCAGGGTGGTTTCAATGGCACTCTGAACCGTGTTGACCGGGGATTTCACCTCGTGCGTAACAAACCTGAAAAAATCCATTTTTTCCTTGTCCAGCTCTTTAAGACGCTCCACCTGCTCCTCAATCAGGAGGTTCTTTCTGGACAACTCCCGGGTTCGTTCCGCGACCCGATGTTCCAGGGTCTGGTTGTATTCCGACAGCTTGTCCAGCAGCCGGGCATTTTCAACGGCAATGGCACACTGGGAGGCCAGGGCTGAAATCAGCATAATGTCGTTTTCACAAAACGGGTCACTGCCGATATGATTGATCACCTGAAGCACGCCCACCAATTTATCCTTGCTCAGCAGAGGGACGCTCAGCATGTTGTTTGTTGTAAAGCCGGTTTTTCGGTCAAATTCAGGATTAAACCGGGAATCGGCATAGCAGTCGGCAATCAGAAGCGGCTGTTTTTCTTGGGCAACCCACCCGGCAATACCTTCTCCCATAGCGATACTCTGGCCCTTGATCTGGGCTTCCTTTTCACCGGTTGCCACCGTGAAATGCAGCCGATTGTCGGTTTCATCATAGATCAGCAGAGAACTGGCTTCCGCCTCCATAATTTCCCTGCTGCGTGACATTATTTCGATCAGGAGCTGTCCCAGCGGTTTTGCTTCCATTAGTTTATGCGCGGTGAGATTGACAAACACCAGCTTCTTTAACATCAATTCGTGATTAATCATTGATTTCCCGATTTATTCCGCCGGAAGGCGGACAAGTGTTATGAATTAAACTCCCCGCTGCCTGGGGCGGGGAACACCATTTCCTCGGCTGTCTGTCTCCACGTCAAAGGCGCATAAATCGGCAGACGGTACGGACAGGTGTGCTCGGTGAATTTCTCTTTGGGATTGGCACAGGATTCTGGGCCTGCCTGAAGTTCACAGCATTGATTCATCTACAAATCTACGGTCATTCCTTCCCTGGCCATAAATGCGCTGGAATGCTGTTCCCGGCAGCGTTGCTCGATTTCAGATAAAAAGTCATCATTGTGATCCGGGTCATGATGGAACAGTGCCAGACGCCCGGCACCGGACAGGCGGGCTGCTTCGACGGCCTGAATCCAGCTGCTGTGGCCCCATCCTTTTTTATTACCCAGTTCGGCGGGCGTATATTGAGCATCGTGGATCAGCAGATCTGCTCCTTCTGCGATACGGACCAGATTTGGATCGATGCCGTTCTCATGTTCAACGTCAGTGCAGTAGGCAAGTGTTTTCCCGCGGTAGTCTATGCGGTAGCTGAACGCCGCCCCCTGATGATTATGCTTCTGCGCCTGAATACGGGCACCGTTTGGCAGTTCAAAATCATACTCCGCCAGATTGTGAAAAACGAAATGAGCGCCCATTTTGGCCAGCGGCACCGGAAAATAATCCGTTTGTATGGCCTTGACGAAAACGGATTCCAGGGTGGTAATCTCATCCTTCCTGCCGCAGATGGAAATAATGATGTTTCGGCTGGGATTATATACCGGAGTAAAAAACGGGAATCCCTGGATATGATCCCAGTGTGTGTGACTCAGTGCGATAAAAATGTCATCCGGATATCCCATTTTTTTCAGATCGGATCCAAGCTTGCGGATACCGGTTCCTGAATCCAGAATTAGAATTCGACCGTCGTCAAAAGTGACGAGTACGCAGGCGGTGTTGCCGCCGTACACCAAAAAGTCCCGATCCGACACCGGTACGGATCCTCTGGTGCCGTAAAAGGTAACTTTCATGTTTACGGATTTATTCATCCAATTCTCCCTGTTTGGCTGAAGAGCCCCCTTCTGAAAAATCCTGGCAGTAATAATTGATATCCACCCCGCTGATTCGCACTGAGCGAGGAGTAAACTGACTCCTCTGGCTGGTATTCAGTGCCAGGAATGCGGATTCCGTCAGCATGATTTCATTGCCGGTGCCCAGATCCTCTCCGAGTTTTGAAGCCAGGTTCATTTCATCCCCAAATACACCTTCATGCTCGGTACGCAGAACCTGCCCAAACCCGATGCCCACACCGACCCGATAAAACTCCCGGTCATTCAGCCGAATCCGGGCCAGGTTCACTGCCTCGATGATTTTAACGGCGGCTGTCAGGGCGTGGTCCGGACCGGGAAACTCAGCAAAGATATTGTCTGTCTCAAGCCGGTAATTCAATACATTGGCCGACTTCAGGATCGGGACAGCCAGTTTGCGCATCTGCACAACGCAGCTGAGAAAATAGACAATTCCCTCCGACTGGGTTGTTCGGGTAAATCCTGATGAATCAAGTACAAACGGAGCGCAGGTGGTGCCGAATTTTTTCCAGACATCCTCTCGAATGCTGTCTGTCCTGTGGTCCGATGACTGTACAAGATCCAGATATTCAAATAGATCAAGCGATGAAATTCCCATAATTATTCCAATATTTTGAATCTGTTTGCTGCCGGCCTTTTGCCAAAAACGCATCAATCGGCAGACAAGGCGGACAAGTGCCCCGGTTAAGCTTCCCGCGTCTTGACGCGGAATCCCGGGTCCGGGGCCTGCCCTGGGTTCCATTCCATTTGATTGTCAGAACTGGTTTGGCTTAACCGACGGCAGTTGTCAAATATGGGGTGATATCGGTTACGTCCATCTGGTCATTCTTCATATGCATTTCGGCGTATATCTGCCAAACACCGGAGTTGAGAAACAGATTATACAAATAGGGATCGATTTTCCCGCTTACTGCCATTTCGGTCATGACTTCAAATGTTGCGCTTAGGGTCAGCGGTTTTTTATACGTTCTTTCACTGGCAGTTAACGCTTCAAATATATCCGCAATGGCGATAATCCTGCCACCCATGGATATCTCGCTGTCCTTCAAACCTTTTGGAAATCCGGAGCCGTCCATTTTCTCATGATGCGCGCCGGCCAATTCGGGAATATTCTGCATGTTTTTCGGGAAAGGCAGTGATTCCAGCATTTTAATGGTGTTAATCACATGACTGTTTATTTTACCCCGTTCATCATCAGTAAGCGTGCCTTTCGGAATGCAGAGGTGAGTCAATTCGTCATTGGTAATCAGAGGATATTGTCGCCCATCCTGGCTGGTCCACCGTATGGCAGCAAATTCCTCTAGACGCCGGATAAGTTTTTCAGAGAGCAGATTGATACCGCAGTTGCAGTGCTGTACAAGATCATATACAACTTCCAGTTCCAGCAGTTTTAGCCGGTAAATCTGCCGTGCTTCATCCACTCTTTCCGGAGATTCCAGCCGGGTTCTCAGAAAATCGGTTTCGGCTTCTTTCTTCATGATCTCAATTCTCAGCCGGATTAATTCAAGTCGATCCACTTTTGATTCCAGCTTGGACGCTTTTGAGAGCAGCAAATCCGGGGTTGTGATCTTGCCGCAGTCGTGCATCCAGGATGCGGCTTTTAACTCAAACCAATCCCTGTCATTCAGATCAAAATCTGCAAACGGAGGGTATTCTGCATCCACTGCCGCCCTGGCCAGCAGTTCCGTTATTACGGGTACCCGCTGACAGTGTGCACCGGTTTGAGGTGATTTATCATCAATGGCCTGGGCGATTACCCTCATGAAAGCCCTGAGAAGTTCCTTGTGGCCCTGCAGCAGCATCTGGTTGTTCAAAGCAACTGCCGCCAGGGATGCCAAAGCTTCCACCGGCTCCACCAACTCCGGATCAAACGAAACGACATTGCTTTCCCTGTCAGCCGCATTGATAAGCTGCAGCACGCCGATAACATCATTTTCGTGATTTTTCATGGGAATTGTCAGAAATGACTTGGATCGATAATGATTATGCCTGTCGAACCACTTTGTCCCGCTGAAGTCAAAATGTTCGGTGTTATATGCATCTGCGATATTGATGGAGTTTCCGGTCAGGGCAGCATGGCTTGCCACATTGCTGTGGTTTTCTTTTCCATCCAGCTGATAAAGAGGAATATTCTTGTATGTTATGGGATTTCCCGACGTACCTCCCTGGTGAAGCTTCAGTGAATCGGACCGGATAATTGTAAAGACCAAATGCCTTTCCCGGCCTTTTCCCTTCATAAGATATAGGGTGCCGCCGTCTGCCCGGGCAAACCGATGGGCTTCAAACAGTATTTTTTCCAGAAGACGGGGAGTTTCTAATTCAACTGAAAGCATGAGACCGATACTGACGAGGTCCAGCTGCAGTCTTTGTACATTTTCGGAGATCGAACCGAATTTGGTTTTCATCAGCATCCCTGGTGAAAAAAGAAAATGATAACTGGAAAATTTAATACATTTTCAACCGCTGCCGCATTCAGTTTCATCCGAATTGATTATAAGTTGAAAGCCGGTCCAAACGAATTTACTCGTACTTAACTGATAATTTCTTCAGTTACAACTGACAAGGCGTTAATAAATTTTTGTATTCTTGTCGACGAAATGCTGTCCCGGGACAGAAACCGCGTCCATTCAGGACTCGGAATCCGGCGGCACATTCACCGGTGGCTGAAGCCACCGGCTCACCAACCATTCCCCATCCGGGGAATTGAATCCGCCTCCCGGCGGTGGGGAGCTTCTTTTTCTCCAAATCTGTTCCGGACCTGCATGATTGAATCCGCCCAATGTCAGAAACTACGTCCATTCCGGACTTGGAATACGATGTTATAATTTTTAACCGGTCAAATTGATAAACTCCAACTGCAGTTTAAACCACATTCTGGATCTAACCTACCACCCGATTACAATAATGCAAACTTGGACGATCCCGGTAGGGATCAAGGTGGACAGCCGGTGGCTTCAGCCACCGGTACGATATGATAATAATCACAGTCCTGAAAGGACGAGGTATATTTGAAGGATCAATAAATAGGATACACATTTACCAGATAAACAACACGCGTATTCTTCTGTCTGCCTTGATTGTGAACCCGTTTGCAGACAGAACCGCCATTGATGACACAGCGCGGAATATGGTGAATAATACATCTGTTCGATTGATGTCCGCGTCCATTCAGGACTCGGAATCCGGCGGCACATTCACCGGTGGCTGAAGCCACCGGCTCACCAACCATTCCCCATCCGGGGAATTGAATCCGCCTCCCGGCGGTGGGGAGCTTCTTTTTCTCCAAATCTGTTCCGGACCTGCATGATTGAATCCGCCCAAGCCTGATTCATTCGTCATCAGGTGTCTGTGCTGGGACTGAATAATGCGGTTCACCCATTCTGGTGATGGACGTTAAGCGGTTTTTTCTGATATACAACGCCGGACAATCGGATTGGAAAACCAGGATTAATCTGCGCCCTGAAAGGACTGATTAACAGTGTCGGTACTGTTCGAATCAATGAATTGTCCGGATAACATCTAAATACTCTTGGTCCGATTCCCATACCAGAACATTTGCGATTTGAACGGAAATCAGCGGGGGGGTGTTTTTCAGAACAGTGTACCGATCTGTCTATCATAGACGAGATATACCAAGCGATTACACTCTTTTCAAAACGTTTTGGACAGCTGTGAATATACGCAACCATTCGGACCTCCAATTCACGGCAGGCCTCGTATCTTGAAAACCTCATTTGCCTGAATATTCTGAACAGCCGGCAGAAAAATGGAATATCCCGCTGTATTCGGCGGTCTAATCACCTGGCCGGAATCAACGGCACTGATCATAAATCAACAGGGACATCAGACTTGATTATAAGACCGGTCAATTCCGGAGTCTTCACACGGAAAAAGAATCATAATGGGTGTAATGGGAAAACGCCTTTTTTGAATTCCTGCAAAACTCTGGGAGGGTATTGCTTTTTCCGCACCGGCACGGCACCGTCGTTTCTTAAAATGTTCATGGATCAGTCAGATGTCAGATGGTCTTCAGTTTTTACAGATGGTGTGAAACGGTTGTATTTTTAAAGTTCTGGAAATTGCAGGATGCATTGATTGTGAAACCGGTGCTTCCAATGTCGACTGCTCGAACTGAATACGGGCGGTGATGTTATCAGATTTGTTACGGCCGCCGTCAGTATGAATTCGCCTGCCGGTCAACGATACTGTATTATGGAGTGAATCCGCCAGTGGGCGGACGAGTGTAACTGGGTGCATTCCCCGCCGCTTGTTGGAAATCCGCCATTTGGCGTGGCGGCGAAATGAAAAATGATTATATCACTAATGATACCTCACCCGTCAGCTGACGGGCGGGGAAATTCATTGTGAAATTAACGGTTAAAGGAGTCTTATCAGTGAAATCAGTTCTTCGCGCCGCTGCGTTTGTATTGCTGGGAATGACCGTAATCGCTGCACAGCAGAGATCTTCCGGAGGCGGAGCCATATCCGGACGGGTGATTGACGCACAGCTGGAAATTCCTATTGAATATGCCAATGTGATATTGTTTTCCAGTGCGGACAGCAGTCAGGTCACCGGCACAATTACGGATGAGGACGGAGCCTTTGCTCTGACCCAGATACGTCCCGGTTCTTATTATGCTCAGATATCATTTATTGGATACGATCTCAGATATATCAATGACATAATCGTTAACCGTCAGTCTATGCGGTCTGCGCTGGGTCAGGTGAGTATTCGCCAGAGTGCCATTGCCATGGAGGAAGTCGATGTTATGGGGGCACAGGCGCCGGTGGTTTTTCAGATAGATAAAAAAGTGGTGGAAGTGGCCAAACAGCGGCTGACAGAGGGCGGCACGGCTGTGGATGCCCTGGAAAATGTACCTTCAATCGAGGTAGATTTTGAGGGCAATGTTCAGCTGCGCGGCAGCGGCAATTTCACTGTTCTTATTGACGGCAGGCCCACCATTCTGGATCCCAGCGATGCCCTGGCTCAGATTCCAGCCAGCAGTATTCGGAATATTGAGATTATCACCAACCCTTCCGCCAAGTATGATCCGGACGGGAATTCCGGAATACTGAATGTCATTATGAAAAAAAGCCGTCTTGAAGGATACAGCGGCATGGTCACGCTGCGCCAGGACACATTTGACAACAGTGCTGCGGATGTGCTTTTCCAGACAAAAAACGGGAAAGTCGATGTAACTCTTGGTTTGAATTACGGTGAGCGGTCCCATCCCGGCAGTGTTGAAACGGACAAGGAATACACGGTTGATGACACGACGTATTTCACCCTGTCGGAAGGCAGCAGCGACCGGGGCCGCGGCCGGGGCGGCATCAGCGGATCAGTGGGATTCAACCTGACAAGAAGCGACTACATTGCCCTGGGGCTGCGTTTCGGCGGGATGGATATGGAAAGCAGTTCCGACGCTGATTACGCGTCATGGTTTTCTCCCTCTCAAGTCATTACACCTGTTCAATACTACAGGACAGAAGGAGATGGCGAACGCTCCGGCCGATTCAGGCATATCAGCCTTGACTTTCAGCACAAGTTTCCCAGGGACGGACATGAGATTTCCACCCACTTCAGCACCGGATTCGGGGAAATGGAAGAGGAAAACAGGGATTTTGAATTTGATGTGACTGATGTGATATCGAGTGGGAGAATGACCACAGAGGACGGCCCGTCGCAGCGCGGCCGCATCAAGATTGATTACACCCTGCCCCTGAACGGAACGAGCAAGTTTGAGGCAGGCCTTCAGAGCCGTTTCGGAAATTATGATGACGAGACGGAATATTTTGAATACGATCCGATTTATGATGAATGGGAAAAAATTCCGGAATACTGTCATGGCGTGGATTATTCCAGGGGAATTCACTCCCTCTATGCCATTTACAGCAGCCAGTGGCGAGCGCTGGGATATCAGATCGGACTGAGAGGAGAATTTACCGACCGCAATATTGAGGTGGAAGATGGGGAAGATTATGTCATTGACAGGGAAGATTTTTATCCATCCTTTCATATGTCATATCAGCTGACGGAGACCCAGCAGGTGATGGGCAGCTATTCGAGGCGGATTGACCGACCGCGCGGCTGGTATCTGGAACCGTTTATCACCTGGACGGATGTCAGCAACGTCCGCCAGGGAAATCCCGGTCTGGATCCGGAGTTTACAGATTCCTATGAAATATCATATCAGAAATACATCGATCGCAATTTCATTTCAGCGGAGCTTTTTTACCGGTTCACGGACAACAAAATAGAGCACATAGAAACGGATTATGAATATTCCGACAAACTGGTCACGCTGAGATATCCGGAAAACATCGGACGCGATGAAGCCCTTGGGCTGGAACTGATGCTGGATTATCAGGTGTTCCCCTGGTGGAGTCTGAACTGGTCGGGGAGTGCTTTTGAGTACCGGATTGAGAGTGAAATCGGGGAGGATTCGAATACCCGGGAAAGTTCCAACTGGAGAACCCGGCTGAACAATGTGTTCAGTTTGAACAAGCTGACACAGATTCAGCTGACCGGCCGTTATTCTGGTGAAAGCGTGACTGCCCAGGGCACCACAGAGCCGAATTATATGACCAATCTGGCATTTAAAAGACAGTTTATGGATGGTCGGCTTACGGCCACTCTGGAATACGAAGATATTTTTGACACATATATCCGTGAGAGAGAAACCACTGAGGGAGGACTGATAACCACCAGTGTTTTCACACCGGATGATCCCATGATCCGCTTCAGCCTGAGCTACAATATCAATAACTACAAACCGAAGCGCAATGAACAGAATGATTCGATGGAAGCCGGGGATTTCTAAGCACTGCCGTTGGATATTCAGATCGCTCGGTTTCTAGTTTTCTGATGCCTTGCTGTTCAGAAGGAGAGAAATGGTCACAGAGGTTCCCTGATTCACGCAGGACTGGATGTCCGGTGATCCCTGATACTGGTTTACCATCCCGTTTACGATAGACAACCCGATTCCTCTTCCCCGGCCGATTGTTCCGATGGTGTAGAACGGATCCAGACAATGTTTATGGGTTTTTTTTGTCATGCCGGTGTCGTTTACTGAGAGCATCGGATTTGTTCCTCTGAAGGAGGGGTGGACACTGGAGGAAATGATTATCAGAGCTGATAAAGTTTTATACAAGGCAAACCCCCGGGGGTGCGACTGTGTTATCACGGGTCAGATGAATTGATAATGAATTTCCCCGCCGCGCCAAATGGCGGATTCAATATCGGTGCAAGATGTTTTGAGCTGCTGGCTAGCCGGTAATTATTTTCTTGTTTGAAAAGGTATGACTTCATCTAAATTTGCAGGCTTGCTCAACGCTGTATCCGACGCGGTGACTCAAAAGGGCAAGCATTTTAATTCTTGGTCTGGCAGCTCCCCAAGTCCTTCGGACGCGGCAGGCAGTCTCCTCCTTCGCTGCCAGTGGACAGGAGACAAGTTGGTCTGGTAGCTCAGTCGGTAGAGCAGAGGACTGAAAATCCTCGTGTCGGCAGTTCGATTCTGTCCCAGACCACCGTTAGATAACCCTCGTAGATCGTTGAATTTACGAGGGTTATTTTGTTTTGGGGAGAATTTTGAGTATCCGAATAGTCCTAGTGTTTGGACCGATTGATGCCAAATTCTGCTAAGTTTTATCAAATATTGGGAAGTATTTCCGTCAAAACCTGGATACGGACCGGATACGGTAGTTTAGTGGAAATTTGTTGCATATACCTTCGCAATCAACATTGTTGCACGCAGATATAATTTATCATTTAGGGATTTGTCAAGGTGTGAAAGCTTTTTGCACAGGCAAGACGAGGATTGCATATTGCTCTATCTGAGCATCAAAGAATAATGACTTCTATATTATTTTTAATCCCAGCTCTTTCAAAAACTCATTGTGCTTATCAGTATATGTTATAATAGATTCATTAATTGCTGTCAGTTTTGTGTTTACCTCATTCAGGTCAATTTGTATTTCGTCTTCTGCTGTACTCACATATCTCGAGATGTTCAGGTTATAACCGTTCTTTTCAATTTCCTCCATGGAAACCCTGCGAGCATATCGTTCAACGTCATCTGGACGATTTTTGTAAGTGTTCACTATAACGTTGATGTTGTCTTTGCTCAAGGAGTTCTGCCGTTTGCCCTTCACGAAATGCTCACTTGCATTGATGAATAACACATCATCTTCCTTCTTACATTTCTTCAAAACTAGAATGCAAACTGGAATACCTGTGGAATAGAATAAGTTAGAAGGCAAGCCAATTACAGTGTCTATATGGTTGTCCTTTAAAAGCTTGGTTCTTATCTTTTCTTCTTGTCCGCCACGGAATAGCACACCATGTGGAAGAATGATTGCCATTGTTCCTTCATTGCTTAGAAAATGAAAGCCGTGCAACAAGAGTGCGAAGTCAGCAGCTGATTTTGGTGCCAGTCCATAGCTTTTGAAACGGAAATCTTCTCCCATGGCTTCATTGGGTTCCCATCGCAAGCTGAATGGTGGATTGGCAACTATGGCATCAAACTCTGTTTTCTTAGATGGGTTCATTTCATTCAAAATGTCCCATTGATTTTTTAAGGTGTCACCATGGTAGATTTCAAATTCGGTGTCTTTCATGCCGTGCAAGAGCATGTTCATCCTTGCCAGGTTGTAGGTGGTGATGTTGTTTTCCTGACCGTAGATTTTGCCAATGGTGCCTTTGTCCTTGGTTTGCTCTTTTAGTTGAGTACGAACATTTAAAAGTAATGAACCTGAACCACAAGCAAAGTCCAGTACCTTTTCTAGCTTTTGTTTTGGACCCGTAGATGGATCTTGGCTATCAAGCGTAACGATTTTGGAAAGGATGGTAGAAATCTGTTGTGGTGTATAAAACTCTCCTGCTTTTTTCCCCGAACCTGCTGCAAACTGACCAATTAAATATTCATACGCATCGCCCAGTGTATCGGTATCGGTAGAAAACTCTGCAATGCCTTCCGAAATCTTTTGAATAATGGTGCATAGCTTCTTGTTACGTTCCGCAGGTGTTTTACCCAACTTCTCCGAATTCAGGTTTATTTCAGAAAACAGACCTTGAAAGGAATTATCAAAGGATTCGTTTTCAATGTAGCGGAAACCTTCTTCCAAGGTGATGAGCAAATCAGGGCTTTGTGTTCTAGCCAGTTCAGTTATGTTGCTCCATAAATGCTCGGGTTTGATGACGTAATGCACTTTCCTGCGCATCTGTTTCTCAAATTCTGAAACATCTTCTGCATTGGCTGCATACCAAATGGCCAAGGCAGTACGCCCTTCATCTTCTGCTAATTTTGGGTAGTCTGACCCCAACTCTTTCTTGGCAGACTCTTCGTAATTGCTTGATAAGTATCGTAAGAATAAAAACGAAAGCATATAATCACGGAACGAATCCGCATTCATGGCACCACGCAGCTGGTCTGCAATGGCCCAAAGGGTTTTCCCTAATCTATCTTGATCTTTTTTTGTCATTTGTCTTTTTAAAATTTGAAATTGTATTTGACTAATATATTTTGGAAAATCTCATTAAAGTCTTTTATTTCATTCTCATTCATCTCTTTGATTTGAGGTACAAACACCTTTTTATGAGAAAGAGAATTAAGCATATGGATTTTTTCTTCTGGTTTGTCTACGTTGATTTCCTGCAGAACGAATTTGATTTGACTCTTTCCTAAGAACGAAACAATGTTTTCCAAAAGCTGACGTAACAAAACAAAATGATATGTACACAATTGAGATTTTCGTGCTTCATCCAAAACCTGCAAGAGGTGTAAGTGATAAAGGAATACTTCATTGTTTATTGGCCGCAACTCTAGTTCATCGCCTTGCCTTTTTAGCATAAAAAAGGATGAATTTGGTTTGTAGCGACCACTTTTTTCTCCATAATTGAATCGGTCATACAATACCGAAAAAAGTCCAATGTGATGGGTTGTCAATATGATTTTCCGGTCTGTATTGAAGTTGTCTTCAACTAACTGCACAATTGTGTCAGCAGTAAGAAAAATATTATTGTCGTCTAAGCTTGAGACAGGGTCATCAATAAAGAAATGTGCGTCTTGTTTATCAGCCCATCCTTCAATTTTAAATAGGGCAAGGAAATAGCACCAAATGAAGATGTGAGTTTCTCCACTTGATATTTTAATCGAAACATCTTCATTTCCTACTTTAAAAAAGGAAACAGACTCAATGCCTATCACAGGATTTTCATGTGGATTGAATTTGAATTTGTAAGAAGGATTAAAAGCCGCCAATTCATCTTCAATAGTTTCTTCCTTTAAAAGGCTGTAGAATTCATTAAGACTACTTGTTTTAATGTTTAACTTAATGTTCGCATTGTCGTTTGGCTCGTCATTATCCCAATCAAAAAGGTCTTCACTGTAGGCATTGTAGTAAACGCCAGCATGTTTGTCATTGTTTTCTGCTTTGGTAATGTCTTTAAATGCAACAGAAAGCCGTGTCTTCCCAGTAGAATTGAATGCGTAAATGCATCTGATGTATTCATCTACATTCTTTAACTGTTCTGCTATTTCGTTAATACTTGCCATCTCTTAACTTTCAAATTTTGGAAATAAGCCCTGCATCAAGCCCATTTTATGCTGCTGCAATTGCTGAATTTTCTCCTGCTGGGCAGTGATGAGCTTATCCACGGCAGAAAGACAGGACGCGATTTTTTGTTGTTCTTCCTTCTTTGGAAAATAAAGCTCAATGGATTTTACTATCTGACCAGATAGATTTCCTTGTCCACCTTGAAGGTATCTTCTTACGATCCATTCTTTTTTCAAGAAAAAGTAATGGCTAACAAAATCATTACTAAAGTCTGAGCGCAGGCATAAAATAGCTTGATTAATTGCTCCACCTATTTGCGATATTGCCACATCTCCGCTGTTGGCTCCATAAAGCGCGATTAGCAAATCACCCTTTTTAACAAGTTTAGCGGATGAGTTCTTCAATCCTTCGTCAGTTAGAAATAATTCGGTAGAGTCTTTTGCAATTTCAGCCGACCGAATAAATGGAATAGAACCACCATAATATTTCTTTTCAGTTGACTTAGGAGTACCACCACTGAAGGTATCAAAAATATCTCCCAACTTTTTCTCCACCCACTCCCCATCCCCTTCAAATTCGGGAAAACGAACCTTTGGCACGGTTTCGCCTACTTTGGGAAAAAGGTTTTGCAGCAAGCCTGTTTTATGGTTTTTGAGGGCGTCCAGCTTATCGTTGTGGGTTGCTATCAGCTCATCTAAAGAAGAAAGGCAGGACGCGATTTTTTGTTGTTCTAACTTTGATTCTGGCAAGCAGACATTTAGAATTCTTAGGTTCTGCATGCCTATTGATTTTCTAGTAGAACCCGTGGTTTTAGAATTTACCTGAGAAATAAAGTATTCAGAATTACAAAATTGCTTCAAATAAAGGGAATGAATTGAGGACGGTTGTATAATCGCCATTGTAGGTGAATAGGTGTAATCCTTATCAATATTTTCAGATAAATCAACCACCTTTCCAATTGAAGCGACTCTTCCGTAAGCAAAATCTCCAGTTTCAAGAGTATATCGTTCTTGATGCTCATCTAAGATTTCCTTACTAACGATTCTTACATTCTTCCAATCTAATTTACCATTCTCAGAAATATCTCCTATTCCTATAAATGGGACTCCTTCATGCGCAGCAGTTGGAGCTCGATGGCTAGGGTGTGGATCGATTACGTCTGCACAACTCGACAATGAGTCTACATTCCACTCCCCATCCTTCTTAAATTCAGGAAATCGTAGCTCAGGTATTAATTTCATCTCTTTACTCATATGCGGCTAATCCTGAAATTTCACGCCCTTGGGCCAGTTTTTTTAATTGCGGTACCAAGTCTTCCATCAAAGCCAGTTCTATGGTTCTGCGTTCTTTCCAACTCAATTCCAATGGCTCCAATAAATCCGTCAGTTTTTCACCGTCAAAAATCATTCGGCTCATAATTTTCTCTACAAAGGTTTTAAGGTCTTCAGTTTGTAAGCCGTGTGTGTTGGCAATGGCTGCAAGTTCTTTATCGTACTTCTCTACTTTGTAGGTTTCAAAGTTCTTTTTCAGTTCTTCGCCTTTTTGCCCTTTGGTCCAATCTATCTGTTCAATAAAATCGGTCAGGTCTTCTTCTTCGTCCATCAGGTTGGCGTTGGATTTCAGCAAGCTGATCACCTGCGCCTTGGTCATTTTCTGTTTGCTCGGTTTCTTTTGGGTGCTTTCAGCAATCAGGCCCATGATGTAGTCGTAATCAATCACTGCAGAAGCAAAAAGTACAAATTCAAAATCCAGTTGCTGAATATCAACTGGTGCGTCGTCGCCTTCCTTTCGCTGAATTTCTCGCAGTTGCTTGGCGGTTTCTAAATACGAGCTGCGAAACTCCAGTAAAGACTCTTTTGGCAAGATTTTTTCAATTTGGTCTAATTGCGTTTTATCCAAATCCGTAAATTGGTCGAGTTGTGTTTTGAGTCGCTGTACTTCTTTGAAGTTTTTCACAAAGGCAATTCGGGCGGCATTTCCTTTCAGGTTGTATACTTCCTGTGGTTCGTTTATCAAATTATGTTCTTGCAAAAACGCACCTAGTTTTTCTACCGCTTCCTGGTATTTGTCAATCACCACAGGTGCTGGGTCTACCATCCATATTTCTTTGGCTTTGCCGCCGTCTTCACCAGAGAAAAGTGTAATGGCTTGGTTTACGGCTTCTTGCTGCGAACGGAAATCCAAAATATTGCCATAAGGTTTGGTATCGTTCAGCACACGATTGGTTCGTGAGAACGCCTGAATCAACCTATGATAGTTTAGGTTTTTGTCAACGTACAAAGTGTTTAGGTACTTACTGTCAAAACCAGTAAGCAGCATGTCAACCACAATGGTTATATCAATCTTGTTTTTGTGCGGATAGTCCTTGTTGCTGTACTTCTGATTTTTAATGCGGCTTTGTACATCTTGATAGTACAAGTCAAAATTGTTGATATCGTGATTTGTGCCGTATTGCGAATTATAATCTGCTATAATTTCTATTAAACCTTTTTTCTTCTCTTCAGGATTTTCCTTGTTGTCTTCTTTTTCCTGTGTTAAATCTTCTTGCAGTTGTTTGATATCTGCTGATTTTTTTTGACTGTTTGTGTCACCATTGTTCGCAATCAATTGTGCAGGTGGCGAAAAGACACAGGCAATGTTCAGCGGTACAAAACCGAGATTTTCGGCTTGTTTCTGGTTTTGATTTTTCTTGAATAAGCGGTAATACTCAATGGCGTTATTTATTGAGGAGGTTGCCAACACCGCATTGAACTTGCGTTGATTTGTGGCTTTATCATGTTTCTCAATGATTGCTTCCACAACGGCTTGCTGGGCAATTGCTACTCCAGGCTTGGCAATTACCGTTCCCTCCCCTTTGAAATAATCGATATGAAACTTGAGTACATTGCGGTCGTCTATCGCATGGGTAATGGTATAGGCGTGCAACTGCTTTTCAAAAATGCTTTCCGTGGTTTTGTAAGTCTCGTATTGGTCTTCACGGATTTTTTTGGTAGAGTTTTCGTCAAAGATGGGTGTACCCGTAAAGCCGAAAAGCTGGGCGTTTGGGAAAAACTCCTTGATGGCTTTGTGGTTTTCACCAAACTGAGAACGATGGCACTCGTCAAAAATTAACACCATGCGTTTATCACTCAATGGCTTTAACCGCTCTTTATAGTTCCGCTTAATCGATCCATCTAAAGCTAAACCCAATTTTTGTATGGTGGTAACAATCACTTTGTCGGCATAGTCGGTAGAAAGTAAGCGTCTGACCAGGGTTTCGGTATTGGTGTTTTCTTCTACACTGCCTTCCTGGAATTTATTAAACTCTTCACGTGTTTGACGGTCCAGGTCTTTACGGTCCACAACAAAAAGGCACTTTTCAATATCACGATTGTCTTTGAGCAGGGTAGAAGCTTTGAATGAAGTCAGCGTTTTACCACTTCCTGTGGTGTGCCATATGTAGCCATTTCCACGATTTTGTTTTACACAATCCTCAATGGCCTTGACTGCGTAGATTTGATACGGACGCATCACTAAAAGTTTTTGCTCAGTTTCAACCAGCACCATGTATTTACTGATCATTTCACTCAGCGTGCACTTCTTTAGAAAGCGTTCCGCAAAATCTTCCAGATGTTTGATCTTGTTGTTCTTCTCGTCAGCCAAATGATAGATGGGTAAGAACTGCTCATCTGCATTGAACTGGAAATGCTGCTTTTTGTTGTTTGCGAAATAGATTGTATTGCTACGATTGCTCACAATAAACAACTGCATGAAGCACATAAGTGAATTGCTGTAACCATTACCTGGTTCGTTTTTGTAGTCCACAATTTGCTGCATGGCTTTTCGTGGAGAGACGTCTAAACGCTTCAACTCTACCTGAACAACAGGCAGACCGTTAATAAGTAGAATGATGTCGTACCGTTGATTGCTGTTTTCGGTATTCATTCGCAACTGACTGATGACTTCAAAATCGTTTTTGCACCAATCTTTATTGTTGACTAAAGTGTAATGCAATGGTGTTCCGTCTTCGCGCTGGAAATACTGTAGCTCTCTCAGTTTCTTGGAAGCATTGAATACATCAGGTTCAATAATCTCTTCTCGTAAGCGCAAGAATTCACTATCGGATAAACGCACACGATTGAGCGTTTCAAACTTGGCTTTGAAATTCTGTTCAAGCGTTTTCCTATCGATAATATCAGGCTGATGTGTGTATTTTAGCGCTATCAGCTGATTGATGAGATTTTTTTCTATTTGATGTTCTTTTACCATTAATTTTCTTTTACCAAACCTCTAGCTTTAGCATCTCGAATATTTGCAATTATCGTCTAGAATATTAATCGTGGTTGTTGCAATATTACTCCAATTTCACCCAGACAGATATGCTCCTAATTTAAGATAGATCTTAGTTTCTCATTGGGTGTATTTCCTTCAATGCCTGAATGAGGCCGGTGGTAATTTAAATTCTATTTCCTCACCGGGTACTGGAACTTTATTGTGTGAAGCAAATGCATCTCAATTGGAGCAAATGCACTTAGTACATCTAGAATATTTGCCTATCTGAGGGCTTGCTGCATTCCGTGGCTTGTTGTGTGAGTATTGTCCTTAGCCTCCACAACAGCAACTGGCATACCCGCTTTCCACTGATGAACGTAGTCTGCAAACTTTTTTTTCTTTTTATCCATCACTTTTGTTCTTTTTCGAGTCAATTATAAACCTAGATCTTTCAATGTTATATTCTCCTCAGTTTTCCAACTCGTCCTCCCATTAATGGATGAACCTGCAATTATTGCAGCCGCTTGAGAAGGGCTTGAGAAAAGAGTATTTTCTGTAAATACATATGTATCATTCTTTTTGACCAAAACTCCTTTATCAATAAGCTCTTTTTTTAACTTTTTTTCTGAAGCACTTAAGCTCGATTGATCATTAATTGTAGCTCCAGATTCTTTCAAAACAGTAAGCTTCTTGTCCGTGTATTTGCCCTTTGCAAGAATATTCCCATGACGCATGATGACGTATTGTTCGCTGGGGTCAATCTCGATCGATTTCTCTATTTTTTTTATGTTGAACTCCTTAGTAAATAATGCCAGCATTTTGGTTGCTCTGTCTTTGATTGACTCAACACTGAAAATGCTATAGTTCAATAAATGTTGGTTTAGAGTAATTCTCGATTTATTAGCAAGAATGACCTTCTTTTCTTCAAACTCTTTATTACTTAGGTTTTGATTATTTAATGTTAATGATAGGTTACCAAGCGTGTGGAGAAATTTTTCATGTTCGTCAGATGAAATATGATTCCATTTATCTTTGAATGTCTGTGGCATTATGTGCTCAATCTGGCATTCCTTAAGATCTGATTCGAATGACAATAACTCATTTTTTCCAATGTTCTCAAGAAGAATTAAAAATCTCTTGAGAGGTTTTCCTTTTCTACTATATAAATCAAGACTATGAACAGCCCTTTGTAATACTGAAAGACTAGGTTGTTGGTATCCTTCATTCGTGTTAGTTACAAGAGACTCAAATGATTTTGCATATTCTTCGTAATACTCTGGATTTTGAGATTTCAACTTACTGGGGATTGAGGGAATGAATCTTGTTATCTCTTTTGCTGGATACCCACCCAAAAACCTAGCGGCATCATATGTGATAACTTGCTTTAGGGCATTGTTGAGGCGATTAGGCTCTTCAATAACAAGAGTGCCATTACATATTGTAGAACATTTATCTACAATATCCATAAGCAGATTGGCATATGTACCAAATGAAGCCCTAAGATACTCTAGGTAGCTGTTATTGACTCCATCAATTGAGTGCTTTCTTATTGTTTGATAAATGATTCCCCATTTTACTATGTCCAATATCGGGTCAAGTCTTTTTTTGTGTGTAAAAACTCCACAGGGTTAAGCAGCTATCACGT
>CAZGNZ010000014.1:0-93521 GCA_964527215.1 uncultured bacterium
TGGCGGATTCAATGAAGTATACAATCGAGATGAAATTTTACTGCAGCGCATGTTCATTTGGTTCTTTTCTTCAAAGAAAAGAACATTCCATATTAGAGAATTACACTGCACTTCAAATTCGTTTTGGACTTGGCAGAATGGTGATAGGGTTTTTGGTGGAGTGGTTGAGCAAGGTTTCGCTGCTGGGTGCTGTCCAGTAGTGTAATGGTGAAATAGTGTAATGGTGTAATGGCTGAATTGGACTTTCTGACATAATGCTGCTGAGTGGGACGGAAAGTCGTCAGTTGGCAGTCGTCAGCCCTTGATTGTGTTTTTCCAATTTCAAATTTCGGATTTCCTGTTCCAACTCCCTGTCGATTCCTGTCCGGATCGCGGTTCAGGATGCATAGTATAAATACAGGTGAGTGCTCGAAAAGATTGAATGACCTCAGGTGAATGACCGCCTTGGGACTTGGGATCGCTGCATCCTGAATCCCATGAAATGCGCAGTTTCCCCGGGAGTGGTGGGGGTTTGGGATGGGCGGACATTGAGTGTGGTGAAATCGTATAATAGCGTAATGGTTACGTGCGGCTCCGCAGGCAGGGTGCGGTCCGGTAGTTGAGTCGTTCAGTCGTTGAGTTGGGCTTCCCATCTGGGTGTTGTTGAGGGCCATATTGGTCTAATAGCGTAATGGTTACGTACGGCTCCGCAGGCAGGGTGAGGCTAAGCGGGTGAGCGATTGGACAGTACTTCACCGCACGGTGTCGCCGAGTTTTCGAATAGCAGTCGGCAGCCCGCAGTGCATTGAATGTAGAGGGTGACTGTTGAAATGTGGCTTGGCAGAATAGAATTAAATGTTCAGGGAACCAATATTTGACATTGCGGAATCCATCTATTCAAAATTGTTCAAAACAACTCCCATATTCAATTAAATTTCAGTCTGCTTTTATGGGATTGTTCCTATTGGGTGAACAGTTTCAGATAAATATTTATTCCATATTAAGGAGAACGAAATGCCGTCCATTGTGTTTTTTGAAGTGCCTGCGGACGATCCGGAACGGAGTCAGCAGTTTTACAAAAAAGTTTTCGGGTGGGAATTTAAAAAAATGCCCACTGAACGGGATTACTGGTGGATTAACACAAAAAATAAAAATGGGGAGGAAGGTTCAGAAGGCGGAATGCGGCAGAGAGGACTGCCGGAAAACAACATCCTGAATTATTTCGATGTCAAATCCGTGGCCAGAACCTTGAATAAAATTGAAAAAGCGGGCGGTCGCGTGCTGGTCCAGAAAAATGCTGTCCCCGGAATGGGTTATTATGCCATATGCGAAGATACTGAAAACAATCGGTTTGCCTTGTGGCAGGAATACGAGAAAGCCAAGTAAGGAAGGACATTTCAGCGACTATGCCGAATGATTTTATCAGCAGTTGCGAAGCGTTTTTCAGTGATTTAAAAATCCACAATTCCAGGCAGTGGTTTGAAGAACATAAGCACCAGTATGAAACAATGGTGCTGGAACCTGCCCGTGATCTGGTGATCGAAATCGGATCAATGCTTCAAACTGTCAATCCCGAAATCAATGCTGATCCACGAGTTAATAAATCAATTTTCAGAATTTATCGGGACACTCGCTTCAGCAAGGATAAGACCCCATATAAAACCCATCTTGGGATTTTTCTTTGGGAAGGGGATCGCAAAAAAATGGAAAACTCGGGATTTTACTTTCATATTGAACCTGGGAATGTTTTCTTTGCAGCAGGTCTGTACAAATTTCCACCCCACCTGCTGAAGCAGTACAGGACAGTGGTCTCGAATCCGAAAAAAAACAATGAACTTCATACCATAATTCAGCAAATGGATATAATGGATGTTCAGCATGGGAGACGCCATTATAAACGTTTCCCGGCAGGATACAGCCGGAATGTCCTCCAACCGGACTACCTGCTGTATAATGCCCTTTATGCTTTTGAAGATGTCAATAGTACAGATATTTCTGATTCTGAATCAATTCCCGAAATCGCATTAAAAAGTTTTCTGAAAATGAAATCTCTCCATGACTGGATTGTGAAAAACATCTGATTCAGACTCTGTCACGCATGAATTTGGTGATTCCCCTCCATTATGAGGTACTTGGGGGGAGCGGCAGGGGATACCCAATCTTTTGAATCCGCCAAATGGCGGATTTTCAACAAGCGGCGGGGAAATTCATTGGGATATTTATGGGTCAGTTATCCGGCAGTGGTGAAACGGAACATCAGGAAAGTAATGTAAAAATCATGAACCGGAGGATTAAATGAAACATGTGATAACGTGGTTTGAAATCCCTGTAAAGAATTTTGAAAAAGCCCGGAAATTCTACGAGACTGTCCTGGGTATTGAAATTCAGGCGCAGCAGATGGGACCGGATTTGATGGGAATTATCCAGTATGAAGAAGGTGCGGTAGGTGGTTCAATTGTATCAGGAGACGGTTATGAACCTGGAAAAGAAGGGGTAAAAATATACTTTGATATGGGGAATGATCTGTCACCCGCCCTTGGCCGCGTTGAATCTGCAGGTGGGAAAGTTCTGCTGCCCAAAACTCTGATTACTGAAGAGATCGGTTATTTTGCTTCCTTTGCGGATCCCGAAGGCAATGTGCTGTATTTCTACAACAATCCGTCCTAACTGTCTCGGGGTTTTATCACCGTTTGGCATTTCAGGTCTGAATGAAATTTCATCTATCCTTAAAAAGAGTGTCCAGTTCAAACATTTCCTGAATTTCAGTCTGACCGTATTCGGCTGATCCGGTTTTTACTTTCAGATTTGGAAGAATTTCAACAGTTCCCGAACTGTGCGTGTGGCCGCAGAGAACAATTGCGGACCGGTCCGAATGCTGGAGAAGAACTTCTTTCAGCATATCTCCCATCAGTTTGCTGCTGAAAAACGGCAGCCAGTTTTCATCCGATAATCCTCCATGATGCCAGCAAGCTTCCATAAACGGCGGCACATGAAGCAGGATTAATGCATGACGACAGGTTTTAAATGCCTCAGTCAAAGCCGATTTCAAATGTTCGGCATCCTCTTCTGCCAGCAGACGGATTCTAGTTAAAAGGGAATGGAAATCGAGTCCGGTCAGCTCTGAAATCAATTTGAAATCATTCAATCTAACATTTGACAAATAGAAGCTGCCGTAACCTCCGTCATACCATCCTGTACAGCCAAGTAACGCATATTCTTGATTTAAATGCAGATATGGTATTTCCCTCAGATGTATCAGGTTTGTGTGGATTTCGGTTGCTGTTTTAATCCGGATTCGTGTTTCCGTGAGTGATCCGGAATAATAATCATGATTGCCCAGCACGAAGCACACCGGAACACCAAGGTAATCACTGATCCGCTTAAGATAATCTACCACGGATCCTGCTTCACCAATATCTCCGCCAATTAAAACGACATCGGCTTCCATTTCCCTTAAACGGCTGAGAAAGTCGGTTATTTGGGAACGAGTCAGAAAATTGAAGTGAATATCTGTCAGCCAAAGGATGTGTTTGACATTCGAAAGTGATGGAACGGTCATTGATATATTCATTTCATCAGTTACCTGCTGCAGGCAATGTTTTTCATCTGGATCAGCCAGCTTTTCAGAAAGCGTTTCCGTTGTTTTTCAACAATTGGCTTTAACAGCAGCGGTTTCAGACCCTCCAGAGACTCTGCTGCAGTAATCTCCGTCACATTTCGGTTGGTATTCAGCGTCATTCGATGAAAGATTCTGATGCCGGGTGAGGTACTTGTCCAAACCAGTTTGAGATTAGGCTTCACCTCCCTGATCAGACTGGTATATTTTTGTCCGCCCGCTTTCCAGATAAAGGTTACAGCGGGTGCAGGCGGCTCATTCAGCTGGACATACTCTATTTCACGAAATCGATTGGACCAGCCTGAGAAATCTATCAGCTGGTCCCAGATAACTTCCGCCCGGCATTTCACGGTTGCGGTTAGTTTGATATTTATTGGGTTCATTACATCATCATCAGTAAATCACATATTGCAGGATTAATGTCGGAATTTCATATATATCCGGAAATCCATTTAATCAGCAGCATTTCAAACCTGTTAGATTATTTGTGAATGAAACGAATACTGCAGACCTATTGAAAATGTCCATTGACTTATGTACCGGCTTTCGTAAACCTGCATTTCGTAAGGAATCTGTGAAGGAAACGGTGTCCGGTCGTAAAAAATACTGCAGGGTTCAGTATCGTAATCAATGATATACCCAAATTGCTGCCTGTTCTGGGTCTGATAGTTGTTCAGGGAAAAAGAAATTCCTATCTTGTCTTCCGCAAAGTAATTGAGACAGAGCGAGGAGAAATAATGATCCACGCGTATCCAGCGGTCGGAAGAGCTGATTTCCATGATCATAAACTGTGATAAGAAATTGGTATTAAGTTCAATCAGGATTCGATCAGACAATTCATACAAACCGCCCAGGCCCAGATTGGATTCACCCATGTACGTAAATGTAATACCATCTTCAATCGGCTTGTCAACTGAGTATTCCAGCATTGCAGACACCTGGGAATTCAAGGAGAAATTCTTTACGATGCGGCTGGAAAATATTGGCCCGAAATAGGTTACGTGATCATTTTCAAGATTTTCTCGTCCAATACTCAGCGCAAGCACCGTTTCTGAACCTTCCATCCGCAGCCCAAATGGCTCGCTGAATACATCATTCAGATAATGCAGCCCGTAGGGTGTTTTGGCGGCCGGATTCAGCCCCAGTTCAGAATCCACCTGTTCCCAGAAAAATTTGTCTGGCCGGTCATACTCAATATCATATGCCTCGCGTGAAGCATACAATCCGGCAAGTTGATTAATCTGCATATCGGACAGTCCGACACCGTTCGTCAAAATCTGATACCGTTCATTGAAGCGCAGACTGCGCATCATGGGTGTAACATCCCTGACCCGTCCAAAAATGATTCCTGCATGCAGCTGGGCAATAACGTAGTCAACTTCCGAGTTGGTGTAATCCGAATCTTCTTTTTGGTGAGTTCCAAACAGGTTTGCACTCAGGTAGATTCCGGAATTCCGATGAAACAGCCGGTTTTCGAAGCGGAGTTGAACAGATGTATTCTCATCTTCAACCGTGTACTGGTAAAAATTTTGATCCCAGTCTTTATATTCTGTATCATACTTTTGCCGCGCATGGGATAAATCTATCCCGAAATAGGACTGCTGCTTTTCAGATTCAAATTTCCGCTCGTGTGAAAGCATAACATCAAGTTCATAGTATTCAGTTGTTTGATTTTCAGTGTAATAAACATAGTCACCCGTGTCACCTCTGTTTTCTGTAACGTATCCGTGACCATCAAGATACAGGGTCGATGAACGGTATCCCCAGTCTGAGAGCTGGTAATCCAGCAGTTTTTTAAAATGAGGTTCTGAGATTCCAATTGAGACTTGACACCAGATGAGGCCCATGAATAGCGGGATAAACCATTTTTTCATAAGTATACCTTTCTGCATGAGATATTTAAGGGTTGTAAATAATGATCGGTAAACGCGGAATATTAAGAAACTTAAAACGAGTAAAAACAGAAAAAAGGCCCTGTCAATTGCAGGGCCTGAATATTGATTTATTTTAACGCAGTTGGCGGTTATGAAAGAAAGGCGAGAAATGCCTTGTAAGCCATCCAGATATCCGCTTTACTGGTAATCTCAAAGGGAGAATGCATATCCAGTACTGGAACACCGGCATCGATTACATCCATACCGTAGTATGCCATGAATTTTGCGATTGTACCGCCGCCGCCTTCATCTACTTTGCCAAGTTCTGCAGTATGCCACACAATATCATTGTCCAAGAACGTCTTGCGGAGTCTGCCGATGAATTCGGCGTGGGCTTCGTTAGATCCAGACTTGCCCCGCGCTCCGGTAAACTTGGATATCACGAGTCCGGCATTCAGATAGGATGCATTTCTTTTATCATGAACATCCTTCCAGTCCGGATGAACTGCAGCATTTACATCTGCAGAAAGACAGTCGGCCGAGGCCAGCAGGCGCCGCAATGTCTGGTATTGATCCAATCCATTTTTATCCAGCACTTCACCCATGACCATTTCGAGGAACCATGTGTTTGATCCGGTCGATCCTTCACTGCCAATTTCTTCCTTATCCATCAGAAGCACAAGTGCCGGAATATCAGGCGTCTCCTGATCAATAATTGCCTTCAGTGCAGTGTATGCGCAAACGCGGTCATCCTGGCCGTAACCGGCTATCAAACCGGTATCAAAACCAACTTCGCGGGCGCTGCCTGCAGGTACAATCTCGAAATCCGCCGAGATGAAATCATCCTCCTTCAAACCATATTTCTCATTCAGTATGGCCATGACATTCAGTTTAAAGCGGTCTTCAAACTTTTTGTCATCCGTAAAAGGACGGGAACCGCAGATGATATTCAGTTTCTCACCGGGAATGAATTCACTGGCCTTCTTGGTCATCTGCGCCTTGCCTGCAAGATGCGGAAGAAGATCAGCGATGGTGAATACCGGATCGGTATCCTTTTCACCGATAACAATTTCACGGGAGGTTCCATCCGTGAAAACGACCACACCATGCAGACTCAGAGGGCGGGACAGCCATTGATATTTTTTTATTCCGCCGTAATAGTGTGTTTTCAGAAGCGCAAGTTCCTCTTCTTCGTAGAGCGGATTCTGTTTTATATCAAGCCTTGGGGAATCAATATGGGCAACGATGATATTGAGACCGTCTGTCACTGATTTGCGGCCAGCCCGATACACGGCGATGGATTTTCCCTGGTGATTGTAGTACACCTTACTCGCATGACTGGCAGTGTGTATATCTTCGAATCCATGGCTTTCCAGAAGCTGCACCGCATTGATCACGGCTTCCCTTTCGGTTTTGGATGCATCCAGAAAAGCGGAATAGTCTGAAGCAAACTGCTCAAGGTTTTCTAATTCATTTTGCGGGACGGTATCCCAAACATTTCTGCGTTCATGAAAAAGTTTTTTCTTCAATACCTCAGCAGGATTATCTTTTTTTGTACTCATATCACTCCTTGCAAAAATTAGTGGATATTAAGGTATTTTTTACCGCATAATTTACAATATGTACGCTGATTTCGACCATGTTTGGATTGTAACCGCATGTGCTTATTTATATCAGTTGCTGACTGCTTCAAATGGATAAAATTGGCTGAAGGACCTGTTCCTGTTACTTCACCCGTTTATTAAAAAATGGAGGTGATTGAGCGGAAACGATTTCAGGGGGTATGGATCAGAGTAAAAATCTGCCGGGTCCCACATGCAGCGAGTTATAGTCTGGGAATGCGGACTTGAATTCGTTCATCACTATTTCGGGAGTATTGGTTCTGGGCGAAAGGTGTCCCAATGTCAGCCATTTCAGGTTAGCAAAGTCCAGATGATCACGGGCAAAGGTGACAGCCTGAAGATTGGAAAGATGTCCCTTGCTGCCCCGAATCCGCTGTTTCAGATGGTGAGGATAGCCGGGATAATCCTGGAGGAGATATTGATCGTGGTTGGACTCAAGGAGCAGACCGTTGCATTTCGGCAGTTCCCGCTGCATGTCTTCGGTGATTGTACCTGTATCCGTTACGAGACCAAATTTCATATCTGATGACAATTCCCGGACCGTATAAAACAACCCGCCGGTTCCGTCATGGGAGGTGGCCCACATACTGATTTCGAAAACACCATTGTTCACGATTGAACTTTGTGAGCAAAATTTAATTCTGCAATCCTTGAAGAACGCCGGGTTTCGGCGGTCGAGAGCATTATAGGTAGATTTTTCAATGAAAACCGGACAGCCTGCAGATCTGCCGACAACACCGGCACCCCGAATATGATCGGTATGTGAATGCGAAACAAAGAGGGCATCGACGGGGAACTTGCCCTGTGAAAACAATTGCTTCCGTGATACACCGCAGTCTATCAGGATGGAACTTTCACCGTTAAAAATCCGACAGGCATTTCCGTCGCTGCTGCTGTACAGAATATCAATATGCATTGCTATTCGAACTGTGCAGTAAATGTCTCGAAATCAGAGCGGAGATGAGCCAACTCGGATTTCAGGAGCTCAATCTCTGCTTTCAACTCATCTATCTGCCTGTTCTCTGCAACTATTTCAACGCGCACCGGATCAGAATTCGAATCCGATTCCTGAATATTTACATCATGCGAACCTGAAAGCAGTTGAGCATACCGGTGTTCTTTCTGTCCGGGTCTGCGTTCAATTTTTGCAACCAGAGGACCCTGCCGATGATCCAACAATGAATGTAGTATTTTTTCCATTTCAGCAAAATCGTCAATGTGAATCAGCCGTTCGGTACGATTTTTAATTTCTCCGGGTGTCTGCGGTCCTCTCAGCATCAGCACTGCGAGTACGGCAATCCGATCATCAAGAATATTCAGCCTGTTCCTGATAGTATGCTGGTACTTAGGCACCCTGAATTCCGGTCGGCTGAACTGGGCGGCCAGACCTTTATCGTTCAGGGAGTCCAGATTGCGAACAATGGTTTTTTCATCCAGCTCCATCAGCGGAAAGCGATTTGATTTCTGATTGCAGGCAGCTTTCAATGCATTCAGCGTCAGAGGGTAATAATCGGGCGTGGTCATTTCTTTTTCAATCAAAGCACCCAGCACTCTGGTTTCAATAGGGGTCAGTTCAAATTCCATAATTTTCCAATGTAAATACAACTTGATTGGCAGGCCGCAAAGTTAAGTGACATTTCAGCAATATTCCCATGAACGGTTCATCGGCAGAATTGATTTTCAGTGTTACTCGTCCGGAAGGGCCTGCAGGATGCATAGTATATTTAGAACTTGGGGAAAAACCCATAAATCCCTCCATGGGAGGGTTTCCCTCCCAATAGCGGGTGGGGTGCAAACTGAAATCTCACGTCGAAAGGAATTCGATTGCAATCCGATGGTTTTCCGGAACGGACAACTGAACCAGGCAGCGGCTCAACCGTAAATCTATCTTTCTGTGTTCGCACATCCAGAATCCTTACAGTTTGTCTAAAGCCTTTTCTTGGTCCAGGCTTCAGACCAGCCGTAATTTTCTAAGTCAGAAAAATTTTGTAATGATTTCAGATTATCCGTTATCAGACATCGTTGATCAGATCCTGACAGGTCTGGAGAACACTCCGGAAATTCGGAATAACTTTCAGGTTCGTCATGAAATGTCGTCCCGAAACGCTTGTTTTAACGCATTTCCGGAATCGCTCCAGCGCGAACTGCAGTCAGCTCTGACCGCCAAAGGAATTCACCAGCTCTACACCCATCAGGCGCTTGCCTATCAATTGTATCAGCAGGGGGAAAACGTTGCTGTGAGTACCGGTGTTGACTCCGGAAAGAGTCTCTGCTATCAGCTGCCGGTGCTGAATTCAATTCTTGAAGATCCTGAAAACTGCGCTCTCCTTCTGTTTCCAACCAAAGCCCTGTCCCAGGATCAAAAACTCAGCCTTGCGGATTTGTGGCAGGAACTCCTTCGGCAGCCAACTCTGAAACAGCCGGTGACCGGCGGAATCGGTATTTATGATGGTGATACGACGGCCTACCACCGCCGAAAAATCCGGGACCGCGCCAATATGCTGTTTACCAATCCTGATATGCTGCATGTGGGAATTCTTCCCAATCACCCCCAGTGGACGCGCTTCATTCGACGTCTTAGGCTTGTGGTCATCGATGAAGTTCATGTGTACCGCGGAATATTTGGATCCCACTTTGCAAATGTAATTCGACGTCTGAAGCGGATATGCAGTCATTATGATGCCAGCCCGAAATTCATTCTGACATCCGCTACGGTATCAAACACCCGGAATTTTATTGAAGAGCTGATTGGTGAATCAGTCAGTGTTGTTGAAGCCAACGGGGCACCGGCGGCTTCCAGAAAGTTCTACCTTTACAATCCACCCTATATTGACCAGGAACTCGGGATTCGTAGAAGCGCGCTGGATGAAACCATCCGTCTTGCAGGATTCATACATAGAACTCCCGCCCAAGCGCTCATTTTTGCGCATACGCGGCGACTGGTGGAGCTTATGGTTAC
This sequence comes from uncultured bacterium, assembly GCA_964527215.1. Classification (GTDB taxonomy): domain Bacteria; phylum Fidelibacterota; class Marinisomatia; order SCGC-AAA003-L08; family JACNLC01; genus CAZGNZ01. Next base: position 10,051 of record CAZGNZ010000014.1, read on the forward strand.
ATACCTGCGCAGTTCAGCGGCAGCAACAGAGGAAAGCGAAAAAACCAGTATCTACGGGTACAGGAGCGGTTATCTGCCGGAAGAACGCCGCAGAATCGAAAAGATGCTGCGAGACGGAGAAATCAAACTCACGGTTGCCACAAATGCCCTGGAACTGGGAATTAATATCGGCGGACTGGATGTTGTGCTGATCAGCGGTTTCCCGGGCAGCATCTCAGCCACCCGGCAGCAGGCGGGTCGGGCGGGGCGCGACGGCAGACCGGCTTTGGTCATCATGGTGGCCGGTTCGGGGCTGATGGATCAGTACATCCTGCAGAATCCGGAATACCTGTTCGACAACCCTCCCGAGGCCGCTCTCATAAATCCGGATAATCCGTTTATTCTGTGGCATCATCTGCAGTGCGCAGTGTTTGAGCTTCCTTTTCAGCAGGGGGAGACATTTGGCGGACTCTCGGCAGAAGAACTTCAGGAATATCTTCAATTGGGCACCCAAAGCGGATTGATGTATCAGAATCAGGGAGCTTCCTACTGGTCGTCGCCTGTTTATCCGGCACAGGAAGTTTCACTCCGTTCGGCCGGGGGACGCCGGTTCGTTCTCCAACATGGTGCTGAACGAATTGGCGAAGTGGATCAGGAAAGCGCTTGCTGGTTTACCCATCCCAGAGCAGTATATCTCCACAATGGAGAGAAATATTTTGTTACCGACCTGGATTTCAAACAGCAGACCGTCAGAATGCAGCGCCGTGATCTCCCATATTACACACAGTCCAAGATGGATTCCCATTTTGATATTTTGGAACTTGAGCAACAGGAAACGCTGCCGTATGGATTGAAAACCATCGGTCAGATAAAAGTAACAACCCGAGTGACGGGATTCAAGCGGCTCAAGTGGCACACCAACGAGGTGCTGGGCCATGAAGAACTGGAATTGCCGGAAACCGAACTTGTTACACAGGGGTACTGGTGCAGTTTCAGTAAGGCAGTGACGGAACTGCTGGATGAAGAAAATCTCTGGATTGGGGATGATAACAATTATGGACCGGATTGGCCGAAAATCAGAAATCACATTCGGAAACGTGATTCTTTCAGCTGTCAGGCATGCGGCTGTGCTGAACAGGACCGCGCGTTTGATGTGCACCATATCCGTCCTCTGAAGCTTTTTAACAGACTGTCCGAAGCCAATCACCCCGAAAATTTGATTACTCTTTGTCCCAAATGTCACCGGCTGGCGGAACAGAAAGTCCGGGTTCAGGGAACCCTGTCCGGAGTGGCATATGTGCTCCGTGGAATTGGACCGTTTCTGGTGATGAGTGATCGAAGCGACCTCAGGGTACAGGCGGATATGAAAGGCCAGCTGACGGACGGGGATCCTGCCCTGATTGTTTATGACAGTATTCCGGGGGGTGTCGGTCTGAGTTCACAGCTGTATTCTACCCATCACAGCTATTTTGCCGAGGCTTACCAGACGGTTCTGCGCTGCAGCTGCCGGGATGGCTGTCCAATGTGTGTGGGGCCTTCGGCTGAAAACGGACTGTCGGCAAAAAACGCAGTCATACGACTGTTGGGCCTTTGTGTTCAGCCCGATCAAATGCAGGAAGCGTATCTTGAAACTGGATCGAATATTCCGAAATATTCTGCCTGAAACTCGCAGCGGCGGAGCTTCGGCAGGAACCGGCAGAGATATTGAGTCGCTTGTTCAGGGAGAGTTCTGCAATTCCGCAGACACCCTGTTCAAGGTTGTCAGAAAATATCCTGAACTGGATTTGCTGGAGTTTCGACCTGAACTACTGCTGACCGGTTCACATCCCGGACCGGCGGCTGAAGAAATTAAAAAAGAAAATTTGCTTTTTCTGGATCTGGAAACCACCGGTTTGGGCTTCGGTGCCGGTACCTACGGATTTCAGATGGGGATAGGCCGCTTCGCGGAATACGGTTTTCAGGTCGTTCAGTTTTTTCTGAAAGGTCCGGATGCGGAACCGGATTTATACCGTCAATTCTCACAATTTATTTCAAAAGAAAGTATTCTGGTTACCTTTAACGGAAAAAGTTACGATGTCCCCCTTCTGGAAAGCCGGTTCAGAATTTTTCGATTGGACAATTTCCTTGAAAACCTGACGCATTTTGACCTGCTGCACAGCTCCCGCGCCCTTTGGAAAAGTCACATTGGGAGTTGTACCCTGCAGCGTCTTGAACAGCAGGTTCTGAAACAGAAACGTGATCATGTCAGGGATATACCGGGATCGCAGATCCCAAAGGCGTATTTCGAATATCTCCGTCATCGAAACGCAGGTGAAATGGTGCGAGTGATGCATCATAACCGTCAGGATATCTGTTCTCTGGTGCAGCTCCTGGATCTTCAAATGAAGTTTTCAGGATTAAAATTGGATGAGGGTATGCCTGTTGATATCCCTGAATTTATTCGATGGCTCGTCAGGAAGCAGCAGTTGGATCTGGCTCGATCCATCCTTGAAAAGGTTACACACGAGGGGTATGGCCTTACAGACCTTGAGAAACTGGCGGTTTGTGCACGGAAGCTGCGTCTCTACAAGAAATCATTGAAGTTTTGGAATACCGCCGCATCAATGGGTTCTGCATCTGCTGGAATCGCGGCCGCGGAGATTCTGGAAAAGCAGTTCAAGGACATTCCATCCGCTTTGGAAAGGGCAGTGGCTGCCTGTGCCGTTCTGAAGCAAACAGACTGGGTGGATGCTCGGTTGATCGAGAAAGCGGATCGTATCAGGATTCGGCTCGAGAAAAAAAAGCGAAAAGAAAAGGATTGATATGGCATTTTACATAGATTCCGCTACTCCTGAGGAAATTCTGGCTGCACAGAAGCTGGGATGGGTAACCGGCATCACAACCAACCCGGTGTTGATGTCAAAGAGTACATTTCCGCCCGAGGAGATTTTGTTGTTTGCGGAAAAAACAGGGATGTCACCGGTGTATTATCAGCTGACAGCGAGAACAGAACCTGAAATGGTTCAGGAAGCGGCAAAAGCGTTGGGAATTCTGGGCTCAAAACTGATTCTGAAAATCCCGCCTGCACCAGTCGGATTTCGATTCGTTTCACGCTATCACAAGAATTTCAGATGCTGCATTACCGCTGTGTTTACTCAGGCCCAGGCCCTTGCAGCGGCTGAATCAGGTGCGGTATCCGTTGCGGTGTATGTGAACCGGGCAACCAGATATGGGGAAGATGGGATCGCCGTTGTCAAGGGAATCAGCGAGGCTGTAAAATGCACAAAACTGGAAATTATCGCAGCCAGCATAAAGTCTGTCGATGAACTGACTGCAGCTGTACTGGTCGGTTCTCATCACGTCACTGCAGGATTGGAAGTTTTAAATGCAGTGATCGAATCACAGTATTCCAGAAAAGCAGCTGAAGAGTTTTTGGAGAATGGGATTGGCCTGCTTCCACGGGGAAGAGGTGTTCTTTAGGGCTATACATTAAATCGGATACTGAGGATATCTCCGTCCCTTACCGTGTAGTCCCTGCCTTCAAGTCTGAATCGTCCTTCCTGCCGAATACCCTTTTCAGATCCGCAATCCATCAAATCATCGTAATGAAAACACTCGGCTCGAATAAATCCCCGTGAAAGGTCGCTGTGAATGGTACCTGCCGCATCTACCGCCCGAGTACCCCGATGGATGTTCCATGCCCTGACTTCATCGGGACCAACGGTGAAAAAACTGATGTACCCGAGTATTTGATAAGCCGACTGAGTCAGACGATCGCGGGCGCTGGATTCAATACCCATATCATCCATAAACATTTGAATATCTTCGGAATCTGTCATTTGTGACAGCTCCATCTCAAACTTTCCGGCGAACTCTATGGTGTCTCCCAGTTTCTGAAGCTTGCTCAGCAACTCCGGATCAGATCGGAAATGCGCTTCATCAGAGTTCAGAATCAACAGCCGGGGTTTTAAAGTGAGGAACTGATATCCCTTCATGAGAGACCGCTCTTCATCGGTCAGATCAACGGTGTCAAGGGCCTTTTCCTGCTCCAGATGGCTGCAAATCCGTCGGATTATTTTTTCCTCCCGCTGAAGCTCAGGTGTTTTCTGTCCCCGCTGATAACTCCATTCAATTCGTTCAATCCGTTTTTCTGCAACAATTAAATCAAACATGATGAATTCATTCATCAGATTTGCCAGCTCTGTGACCGGATCAGGATCGTCAAGGTAGTCATGAACAAAGTTCCGCAAAACAACGGCAAGTGCATCGACATTCCGAACATGCCGCAGCACTTCAGGTGTATAAGGCTCAGAGGAATCCAGATCCGTGTTTCCGGGGAAATCCATCAGTTCAAGGGTAGCGTAAGTGGTTTTTTTGGGTTTGTACATCTCAGACAGCCGGGTGATGCGGTTGTCAAGGACATCAACAACAGTGACCAGAGGGTCAGTGCCGGATGAGAACATGAATTCTGCGGCGTCTGCTCCGCATAGTGCGGCATAAATCGTGGTTTTGCCGCTTTGCGGCATTCCGGTAAGGCCAATTTTCATCTTGTCAGATCCATATAGTGAAGGTTAAAACTGTGCATCTAAATTACGGGCAGCAGTAAGCACGGGACCACTGTGAAGAATCGGGGCGCAGCAATTGGAATTCAGTTTAAGACAGAAGGTTCTCTTCCCTGAAAGGTATGATAATATTAATGGGGAATCCTGAAGGACTCAGTGATCTCTCAACGGATGAATTCTGCAGACGCACAGGGACCGTTCAATCGCTGCTTTATAAAGTCATGACATTGATCTGAAGCGATCCGCATTGACGGATTCTTTGCGATTCTGTTTTTTCTGGAAAATATCAGGCGCAGAAAAGGTTAGTGAACCGGATCAGCGAATGGTAAGAACCGGGATGTGTGAACGTTTCAGGACTCGTTCTGTGGTGCTGCCGAACAGCACATGGCTCAATCCGGTATGACCGTGGGTAGCCATCACAATCAAATCCAGTGAGTATTCGTCCACTGCTGTAAGAATCTCATTGATTGCGATCCCTTTTCGGACCAGTATCCGTGTGTCCAGGTCTGGCGGCAGGTTTTGACTGCACCAGGATAGAAGGTTTTTCTCAGCGAATTCCTCTCGGCTGTCTTCGATGTTTTCAACCTGAACGCCTGCCCAGGAATATTCAGCCGGAGACAGAATCGGCTCAAGAACATGGATTACATAGATTTTGGATCGGTATTTTTTTGCGATCGATATTGCATGAGGAACAGCCTTGGCGGAGATTTCAGAAAAATCCGTCGTGAGAAGTATGTTTTTGTACTGCTGGTATTTTACTGCCATGTTAAAATCCTGGCATGATGAAATGGTTCGCAGTGAGATCAGGAGATTTCGGGCATATACCGGAACCGCTTAAATTTAGGCCGAACTGAAAAATCATGCAAGGCGGAAAACCCGTTTCCCAAAAACATTGCGGACCAGATGACAGTCTTTAGAAGATCGATAACTCCTTCTGCCTGAAAATGTGCGGCGGATGCAGGATTATCCGACAGAACTGCTGTTTCCCCTAACCCGAAAATTTCATGAGAAATCTATTCCGATGATGGATTTGCTCAATTCTACAGCGTTATTCTCGAAAAATGTTCTCAACGTACTATCCAGTACGATTTCACTCATTTTTCTTCATATGCCTTGTAGAATCAATCATTTTCATCATCTCATTACGAAGTCTCATGAAATATCCGGGCTAATGCTGGAAACAGGCATGGCTGCCTCATCAATGTCCAAAAGCGTTCTCTGGTGTCATGGCGGTTCTGTCGACGGAGACGGGTCAGGTAAGCGAATTCCTTTTGGAGTTTCCTTTCCCTGCGGACAGTGCCAAACCGGTTCGTTTCAGAGCCCGGGTTCTCTGCACAAGATACGGATAACTGACTCCCAGTTTTTCACTGAGAGTTTTCTTATTCCCATCGTATTCCTCGAACAGGTATGAAAACAGCTCGGATTCGAATTTGCTGTTGACTGCCTTCCAGTCCAGATTTTTGTGCTTCTTGACAAATTCCTTAACTGATTCCGGAGGAGGGGACTTGATCCTGAACTGCCTGTTGCGCTCCCGAACGCTGAAGTATGTGCGCTCAGCCATTTTCAGATGACTGGCAGTCCCGCGCACCGATCCGTGGAATTCGAGCATCATTTCTAACAGTGTCTCCTGGAATATAGCTCGAATTTCATAAAGTGTTCGATCAATGGCAAATGAGAACTCATTTACGATGGGGGAGTCCTGATCGGGTTGCCGGTTTCGTATGAACTGCACATACCCGTCCACTGCCCGGCGCCGGTCGCCTGAAAAGGTGAAATGGTGCACCAAAAGCTCATGGGCCGCATCATACCCCTTCTGATAAAAGTATCCGGCGAGTTCCGGTTTGTCTTCGTTCTCGTAGCAAACTGCCAGATAATAACAAATCCCCGGCAGCAAATGGAAGACACCATGGTTTCCTGCAATATTCAAGGCCTCCTGAAAATTGGCAGCCGCCGTCCGCCATTCCTTCTTTTTCAGATCCAGCAGACCCATACTGGACAGGGCATGACAACGGGTGAAGTGACTGGCTGCGGTGCGAATCACCTCCCTAATGATGGTCAGGCCCTCACTGTTTTTGCCCTGGTAAATACGCAGCAGCCCCAGATCGTGTTTGATGGCATCGGAAATGTGCCTGAAATCATGAGTTTCGCATAATTTGATTCCATGTCGATAGTAGTCCGCCGCCTGAAAGTAACTGCCCAGTTTCCGATACCCGTTCCCAATATTCTTATAGTGGGTGGCCACGGTGGAGAACTGTCTCACGGATTCAAAGTATTCAGCCGATTCCAGGAGCGGTTCAAAACCATTTTTATCACCGCTTTGCAGGTTATAAACCAGTTCATGAAATTGGGCGATTTTCAGCAGATATGAAATTTTGGTGAGCTTGCGTACGCGATCAATCAGTAGCAGCGCAATATCGTCTTGGCCGACAATGGCCAGAAAAGAAGCCATCTCCAGAAGGATGAACGCCTGTACGTCCTGGGGACCTTTTTTTACCAGAGACCATGCGTATCCCAGTGTCTGTGCTCCCTTTATCAAATCTCCCTCATGAATAATGCAGCGACCGATACCGGCATAAATGGATGCCTGCTGGGGCGGGGCAGAAGCCTTTTTCAGCAGCAGCTCGAAATGAGCACTGGTTTTGGCGAGATCCCAGTGGCCAAACTGTGCAAGATGAGTACAGAATTCTGCCCAGTATTCAGAACCACTGTAACCTATCAGCTCAGTAACCTGAAGCGGTTTATCCGTAAAACTGAAAATGGAAGGGATTTTGTTCATTAATCACCGAAATTATATTTAACAATGCAATAATAAGTAATAAACTGCGGTAATATTATCAAATATCGCATTAATAAACCAAATAGTATATGTAATACTGCATGTAGAAATATAATAGTGCATAGACTGATTTCATCTTCAAGATGTGCAGGCGGTTGTTTTGGCCGTGGTTTCAGCAAAACAGCGATTGGTCGCGAAATATCACGGGTGGATTCCGGGCTTTCGAAGGCTTGAGGCTGCTTGATTTCCTGGGCAGACGGTGTAGTGATTTTCCGGCTGATGCGAGGTTGAGAATTGCCCGCGCGGTGTGGAGGGAAAGGTGATAAATTCCGCTTATGCTAATCAGGAATTATTGGATATTGATGCTGGCTGCGGTCATACTTTCAAGCTGCAGCAGGTCCCCTGTTGCAGTACCAGGGGCACCGCCGAAGTCGGGACCTCCGGGGGATGCTGTTCAGGTTGATGCTGAAGACGGAAGTGAAGTGGAGTACAGCTATTATCCCAACGGCAGGATAGAATATGAAATATGGTATCGGTACGGTCAGCTCCACGGACCTTCAAAGCATTGGTCGCCTGAGGGCATACTCCGATCGGATGCCGAATACCGTCATGGTCTGCTGGAAGGTTTGGCCCGAACTTATGATGACGGAGGACATCTGCTTGCTGAAACCCAATATAAATCCGGGATGAAGTGCGGATTTGAACGCTGGTATCATCCCGACGGACAGATAAAGTCTGAGGCGGTTTATCAGGATGGATTGCAGGTAGGTGTAATGCGGCGCTGGGATGCTGACGGTCGTGAACTTCCCTGACTTCAATAGGAGATTACGACTCCCGGGCAATTTCCGGGATTGCAGCTGAAGACGCTTCCCAAAGTGTTCAGATACATCGGTGGAATCAATGAAGCTGCTGCATGAGGACAGCGATCCATTCCATGTACCGTCATCAGCAGAATACGGATTCGGGTTAGAATTCTACAGGATACTGACCGGGCTGAAACATCATGCTGACCAGCATTGCCATGAACAATGTCCATGGGATGATCAACAGAATGGTGATGATGAAGTTGTGTCCGAACACCGCCAGAGCTCTTCTGAAGAAATTCCGGCTGATTATGTCTGTTTCAGGCATGGTTCCCTGCAGTTCCTCTATTTCCTGTTCGAGTTGCCTGACCCTGCTTTCCAGATGAATGATTCTGTCTTCCATTTTTTCCTTATTATTCTCCCTGAAAATTACCCGGAATGATCCCATGAATGCCATTTGAATCCGCCTTTTGGCGTGACAGTGAAATATAATGCCCCTATCGATTATTGATATGCTGTCCCGTCAGCTGACGGGCGGGGAAAATTCATTCCGCCATTCGGCAAGCTGGACACAATCTCTGCTGCCGGGAACTGCTGGGACTTCCTCATGAAGCAGTTTTACCGCAAGCCTGCTGGTTCTGTCCATGCTTCCGTATCCACACCGGCCTGCATATTTTTCCCATTTTTCCTTTCGCACAATCAGAACCCGTAAAGAGAGCGATCAGAAAAGTTATCCACATCGAGTGGTGGATGGCAGTATCTCAGGCTGCGAATTCTTTGGTCGGGCAGAGAATCAGGAGATATATAAAGTATTACTTTAAGTGATAGGGCAGTGTTTGTAATAATTGAATGATGTTAAGATTGTATAAAGTGGGTTGTGATGATACCGGGATAGTTCCTTAGGTACAGATTGGTTGGGGGTCAGTATGTGGATAAAAATGTGAATACGAAGCTTTGGACAGTCAAACGCCGACACGCGCACCTGACGGTGCCGCCAATGCTCAGGATAATTTTGATCCGTCTTTGTCCTGCAGATGAGAGCAATCCTCTGATCCTCAGATTCACAATAGACGCTGCAAAAGTGTTAGTCCGGATATTTCATGAGACTTCGTGATGAGATGATGAAAATGTATTGATGCGGAAAAAGCAAAAATTCAACACAATCTAGTGCTGACTGTCAATGAAGCTTTTTCCGTTAAAGAACCCATGGGTTCTCATTCTAAAAGGCATATGAAGAAAAATGAGTGAAATCGTACTGGACAGGACGTTGAAAACATTTATCGAATAGAATTGATAATCCGTCTCCTGACGGACGCTGTAGAAATGAGCAGACCCGTCATCGGAATATATTTCTTATGAAATATTTAGGTTAGAACCTCAATAAAAAACCCATGTCCTCAGGGCGTGGGTATGGACAGAGGGTCGTGTGAGCGGGAAATGTGATAGGAAAAATTGCGTCGCTCAGCAGAAATCGCGGAATGCAAGAAAGACAGTTCGACAATTAAAGTCAACGACATTTGTTGGGAGATAGTCGAAATTCAAATATATTTTTAATGCCTGTCTGCTGCCAGTATCAATTCTGAAGATCCAGGTAAACTTTCTCCTTGTTTACCATGCCGAACCCGTTGATTGTCACTGGTATTGTAAACAGAAGGGTAAGCAGAATAGAGAGCGTTATCGCTGTAAAAATCGCGACCATAATGGTAATTTGATATTTTATCGCCAGCATCGGCTGAGAGCCGCCGAGAATTTGACCGGACATCATTCCCGGCAGAGCCACAATACCAATTGTGGTCATGCTTGCCACTGTGGGTTTGAAGGTCATTCGAAGACTGCTTTCCAGGAACGGGTGCAGGGCTTCCATTCGGGTGGCTCCCATCGCCAGCAAATGCAGATAGTGGTTTTCCTGAATTTTAAGGGAATGGAAGAAATGATTGACGCCGACAATCACCCCTTTTAAGGCATTTCCAAGCAGCATCCCGCCCAGCACAATGAAATACCGGGCTTCAAAAATCCGATCTATCTGAATCACAAACGTGTTAAAATACAGCACCACCGAAACAAGACTGATTGTCAGGGCCGTCATGACCGGCCAGCCGAAGTATCTGAAACGTAATTCGCTGTTCCGGGTAACCGATCCCATGGCCACCGAAAGCATTACCAGCAGCCACAGGATATTCACCCATACAAGATTCAGCTGGAAGAGATATTTCAGGAACAGACCTGCGAGGAAGAGCTGAAGCGACATCCTGAAAGCCGCAATCAGTATCTGCCTTGTCATTCCAAGTCTGAGCCGCCAGCTGACGGCCAGCGGAATTAGCAGCAGGAGAAAACAGAAAATCATTCCGGAAATGGAAATATCAGGCGTCACAGGCACGCCCCAATTCTATATGCCGCACATCATCAAATTCCTGCCAGACTGAATCATGGGAAACCACGATGACTGTCCAGTCCGGATTGCCCATAAAATATGCAGCCACTTCACGTTTCAACTCCCTGTCCAGGGATGCCGATACTTCATCCAAAAGAAATACCATTCTTTTCTGCATCAGGGCAGCAGTAATGGCAATGCGCTGCTTTTCACCGCCGGACAGCTCTGACCAGGATTTATCCAGGGTATCCGGTTTCAGTCTGAATCTGATCAGAAGGCCGCGTATTGCTTCCTCATCATAAACAAGATGAGAATTCGATTTAATCTGGAAGATGTTCTGAAAAAAAGGCCGAACCTTTCCGGTGTCAATATTGAGCTCCTGACCCACATACGCCGTATGTCGGCGCAGCTTCCAGATGGTGGTGTCATTTACCTCCTGGCCATCAATTCTGATCTGTCCGCGATCAGGTGCATGAAAGCCCAGAATCAGACGCAGTATCGTGGATTTTCCAGACCCGGACGGGCCGGTCATCAGGGTTTTTGATCCAGAGGGAAAATGCATGCTGAAATCACGGAAAACGGATTGTCCCTTGAATGATACAGAGATGTTCTCCATCTGGATTTTCGGAGGATTCATCAGTTTATTGAAGTCCCATAGGACCGGCAACAGCATTCCGTGTTTCGGTATTGGTGAGTAACTCTGCTATTGTGAGTGCAAAGAGAAAAGCCGTTCCGGGTCCCTGGGCGGTAACGAGTTTGGCTGCGGAAACAACGGATTCTCGGCTGTGAAGCGGATTTGTCAGTTCCTTTTGAAACGAAGGGTGGCAGGTCATGGGGGTATCGGGGAAGAGGCCGCTGCGCGTTAAAACAACCACCGGGGCGGCGCAGATCGCTCCCACCAGTCTGTTTGACCGGATGTGTTGTCTGAGAAAGTTCATAAACCGCTTCGAATCGACAATATGCTGGGCTCCAGGCATCCCGCCCGGTATCACGATTGCGCTGAAATGAGGTTCATTAAGATCCGAAATCCGTTTGTCTGCCTTGATACGCACACCGCGGGAGGCGGTAATTTCGAGTTGATCGGTGACAGATACCACATCGACATGAATTTCAGCCCGGCGAAGGACATCAATGATAATCACGGCTTCCATCTCTTCGGTGCCGTCGGCGACCGGTACAAGCACGGATTCAGGCATGGGTTTTCTCGGTATTCAGTTTAATCAAATCGATTTCTTTTTGTGAAAATTTAATATTCATGAATGCAGCCGTCTGACCTGCATGAAAAACTGCCGCAGCATATCCTGCCGATACAAGCTTCAGAAACAGAAGGCTGCCGTAAAGCCAGGGGAAAAAGTGGTTTATTGTGCCCTCGGACCGGTATAAAAGGGGACAGAAGTGGAAGAATGCCGCGTCGACGGCCATGCTGAATTCCCGGCCAAGAAGCCACGGTGTCCCCAAAATAAATTTCAGGATGGAAAATATAAACATGATCATCAGGGCTGATATAAAAAATACTAGCAGCGCATACAAAATATTCAGGAGCGTATATGAAAGTCGTTTCAGCGGAGATTCAAAGATCATGGCATAGTACTGGAACAGAATGCTGAACGCATCCTCCTGCCATACCGCAGCGATGCCGGGTCCCTGAACCAATCCCAGCAGTCCTGCCAGGATGGTAACCGCCATTATCAGTGCGAAAAGAACAAGAAATGGAAGGAGAAATACAAAGAGGATGGGTCCTGCTGCAGGAATGCCGACAGCGAGTCCTGAAATTCCAGAAAGGAGAGCAAAAAACAGCAGAATCAGCAGTATGCCGAATGGTGGAAAAACAACCGACAGCCAATCCCTGAAACAGTCCTGATGCCATTTTTTTGGATTATGAAGATAATTTCCGGTCACCCTGGAGATAAAATGCCTGGCGCTGAAAACACCCAGAATCATCCAGACGGGAATTACATAAATCAGTTCGGCAGGATGTATGGGATGGGTGGAATGGCAAAAATGCCAGATCTGAGTGAAAAAAGCCATTCGTTCTGCAGGTTCGGCATTTGGATGAAGCAGGAAAAAGACCGCGCTGCTGATAAACCAGTGCAGTGCCAGCAGAACAATTCCTGCAAGCGCAGAGGTGCCCAGGACTCTGAATTTCAGCATAATTCCCGGTATTGGTAATAAATCTGTGCAGCGGAATTGATATTGCTTCATCGGGCGCGATTTCAGTGAATTTTTCGAAGCGACGGATGTGTTATTTTACGCACTCGAATATCCCAAACCCATAAATAAATCCGGCTGTTGCTGGCCAAAACCAATTTGAAACAGATGAATATTTACCGTGACATCCATGGAAAATCTGATATTCGATACTGATGCTTCAGGTTCCGTCTTACGAACTGGGCAGAAGCTCAAGTGCCGTTATCCAGCCGGATAGGTGGTTCTGATTAAAAATACGGGAGTTCAGCAGGTTCTCGGCCTCGTTTCGAGTATAGTACAGGCCCAGCCGGATTCGAAACCATTTCTGATGATTCTGATCAGTAAACTCCTGAAGAAAAACCGGAAGCTTCATTTCGTTAAAAATATTAAACTGGGATATGGCATCTTCATGGTTCAGGAATGCTGACACCTGAACGGTAAATCCTTCCCTGACACCCAGAGTCAAAAGCTGCAGATACTGGTCTTGCGCGGTACTGGATATATTATGGATATCTGACCGTATTTCAGGAGCTGAGGGCGGTTCAGGCGGGGAATGATCGTCGTTCGGAACGGTCTGCAGATCTGCAGATTCCGCATTATCAATGTCACTCTGGTGCGGGGCAGCAGGCTGAAGGTTTCGCGGGTGGTATTCCGGATTTTTCTGAGCAAGAAACCGGAATTCCTGGCTGTCGATTTTTTGTCCGTCGAGATCAATCACCCATACCCTGATGTCGTAGTAACCCGGTGCGTCCGGGGTAAACAGAGCTCGATAGCCATCCACCATCAGATACAGCTCATTGTTTTCCGGCTGTTTCTGCACCTCCCATTGGAACGTCAGCGGTTCGTCGGATTTTACGTTTCCGGAGTATTTGAGTTTATGGGTAGCTCCCTGTAAAATCTTGATGCGGTCCGCTGGTTCTTCACACGAAATGAAAACAAACAGGAGGGCTGAAATCAACCCAAGGATTAGTCCGGATATTTCATGAGACTTCGTGATGAGATGATGAAGATGATTGATTCTACGAGATAACGCTGTAAAATTGAGCTGATTCGTCATCGTCCGGAAAATGCGAAGCATTTTACGCATAGATATTCTCAAGAAATATTCGGGTTAGGGTGTGTTGTTTGAGTTTCGGCAGCATAGACTTTTAAAATATCAATCGGCTGGGTTCTTGAACCGGACGTCCGGATTTCAGAAGTGGGAATTATATGGGCATCACCAAATCTGATTGAACCAGAATACATCAGTTTTGCGAATTCGGGAAAAAAAGAATGATTTACATGCGGGCTGAGTTCAGCAGAAACAAATCCTGCATGGATCAATCTGCCGGAGCCAGCCAGATGTCCTGATACCGAGTGGTTCGAAGCAGCTCCTTCTTCAACTCTCCGGCTGAACGAAGGCTGTACAGTCCTGTCAGCCTTACACGGTAATACACCTTGTCCAGATCGTCCCGATATGTTGGTATGATCTCCGCCTGAAAACCTTTGGACTCTGCGTATTTTTGCTCCCTGCGAGCCAGTTCCATCGTTTCAAGTGCGGCAATCTGGATAAAATATTTTTCTTTCGACGTTACGTCTTCCGGCAGGTGCTCCTTCTGTTCTCTGGGTGATGGAACAACCTCAGCCTCGGGCTCAGGTGTTGGACCTTCTTCAGACTGAGGGGGTGGCGGTTCGGCTTCCGCACCGGTGTCTGGTTCTGCGGTCATAGTGTCCGAAGGAATAATGTGCTCATCATGTTCAGAAATCTGGGGTTCGGTTCCTGCAATCGTGTCTGTGGATGGTTTGCCGGAGGGCTGGTCTGTTTTAGAATTTGCCGGTTTATCCGGTTCGTTTGTCAAGAACAGAAAATCCTGCTCGGCCAGCACTTTTCCAGACGAATCCAGTACGGTGACGTGAACATCATACTCACCGCTGCAGTCCGGCAGGAACTGTGCTTTGGACAGGTCAACTTCAAGACGGGATTTGCTTTCATCCGGTTTGGCTACAAAAAACCACTGGTAAATGGCATCCTCCGGTAAACTGGACTTGTTTGAGAATACCATGGCGATCATTGTATCGGCTTCAATTTCCACACGCTCAGGAGTTTTTGTACAAGATGGCAGTGCAGCGATGCTGAGTAATAAGGACAATCCCAGCAATTTGTAAATTGAAGTCATATCATAAGTTAACCCAAAAAAAACATTCACTGAAAGCAATAGGTAACAGGTTGCGTGAATAACTTTGTCAAAAACTGGAACCAGTGATCGCTGATGATAAACGATTATTGGTCATCGGTGACTTTGGAAGAAGGTTCCGTTCAACTGCCTGTGGTAAGCCGGTGACTTGGAGTTCGATTTTATCCTGCCAGCGAAGAACTGCCTAATTACCCCGAATATTTCATGAGGTTTCGAAATGAGATGGTGGAGCAGGTTGATTATACAAGTCTTGCGAAGCATTTTCCGCATAGATATTCTCGTAAAACATGCGGGTTAAACTGCTGCTGCAAAAGTTTACGATTTTAAAGCCTCCGCGATCACCCATCCCAAACCCCCACCCACCTCCGGGGAATACCGCTTACAGGAAATTCAGGGCACAATAGCCCCAACCCCGGCAGGGGTAATTATCCGGTGGAAGATCTGATTTTCAGAGCAGGCTCTCTATCTATACTATGCATTCTGAACCGCAGTCCGGACAGGAATCGACAGGGAGTTGGAACAGGAAATCCGAAATTTGAAATTGGAAAAACACAATCAAGGGCTGACGACTGCCAACTGACGACTTTCCGTCCCACTCAGCAGCATTATGTCAGAAAGTCCAATTCAGCCATTACACCATTACACTATTTCACCATTACACTACTGGACAGCACCCAGCAGCGAAACCTTGCTCAACCACTCCACCAAAAACCCTATCACCATTCTGCCAAGTCCCAAACGCACTTGGTGTGAAATGAAACTCTCTATAGTTGTATGTTCTTTTCTTCGAAGAAAAGAACCAAAAGAACATGCGCTGCAGTAAAATTTCATCTCGATTGTATACTTCATTGAATCCGCCAGTTGGCGGATTTTTAATCCGTCTCCTGACGGACAAGTGTAGCAGGGTGCATTCCCCCCCGCTTGTTGAAAATCCGCCATTTGGCTTGGCGTAGTAAAATTTATTGATCCGATTGATTACTGATACCCCATCCACTCTGCGGTGGGGAAATTCATTGAGATAAACTCGTCCCGTCGAAAATCAAACGGGACTCGAACAACAACATCTCATTCGCACCATGAAACATCCAATCTCGACAGTCTGCTCTTCGCTCAGACTGACTGAAATTGTCCTGAATGCGCGATAACAAATGCACCCCTCTGTCTTTGCTCTGACGACTGACCGCTGACGACCCAACTGCTCCCTTGCAGGTAGTGATACTTGACAACTCACCTTCTTAACCAGTATACCGCACACTGCCTTCGTAGCCTGATTCAACCAATCAACTATTACACCATTATACCATTTCACTAAGCCCCGAGATCACCCATCCCAAACCCCCACCACTCCCGGGGAAATAGCGCATGGCAGGGGATTCAGGATGCAGCGATCCCAAGTCCCAAGGCGGTCATTCACCTGAGGTCATTCAATCTTTTCGAGCACTCACCTGTATTTATACTATGCATTTTAAACCGCAGTCCGGACAGGAATCTCTGGTAAATGGTAAATTGTACATTGGAAACTGGTCATCTGGGACCGAATTCATGGCTGGTTACTGACCACAGTAAACCCACTCAACAGCTCCCGGCCGGGAACGGTACTCAATCACTCGACCATTAAACCAATACAATTCTGCCAAGCCCAAACCCAGTTGCAGCGTAATGAATTTCTCTGACATCGAATGTTCTTTTCTTCGAAGAAAAGAACCAAAAGAACATGCGCTGCAGTAAAATTTCATCTCGATTGTATACTTCATTGAATCCGCCAGTTGGCGGACAAGTGTAGCAGGGTGCATTCCCCCCCGCTTGTTGAAAATCCGCCATTTGGCTTGGCGTAGTAAAATTTATTGATCCGATTGATTACTGATACCCCATCCACTCTGCGGTGGGGAAATTCATTGAGATAAACTCGTCCCGTCGAAAATCAAACGGGACTCGAACAACAACATCTCATTCGCACCATGAAACATCCAATCTCGACAGTCTGCTCTTCGCTCAGACTGACTGAAATTGTCCTGAATGCGCGATAACAAATGCACCCCTCTGTCTTTGCTCTGACGACTGACCGCTGACGACCCAACTGCTCCCTTGCAGGTAGTGATACTTGACAACTTACCTTCTTAACCAGTATACCGCACACTGCCTTCGTAGCCAGACTCAACCGATCAACTATTACACCATTATACCATTATACCATTTCACTAAGCCCCGAGATCACCCATCCCAAACCCCCACCACTCCCGGGGAAATAGCGCATGGCAGGGGATTCAGGATGCAGCGATCCCAAGTCCCAAGGCGGTCATTCACCTGAGGTCATTCAATCTTTTCGAGCACTCACCTGTATTTATACTATGCATTCTGAACCGCAGTCCGGACAGGAATCAACAGAAACCTGCAACTCGAAATCAGAAATCGGGGCCGTTGCCGAATTCTGCCATTCAACCATTTCATCATTTCACCATTAACCCATTACCCAACTCAGCGCAAACTGCCAGAGAAATCTGCTCAACGACTCAACCGATCATGTGTATTCTGAACCGCAGTCCGAACAGTGGTCGATGGAATACGGCAATCCGAAAACAAAAAGCCTGACTGTGACAGCCAGGCTTTATAAAATCAAATCAGTCCGATCAGTATCGGGAACCGGACATGTTGTGTTTCGGATGTCAGCCGTTGTTTGCCACCAGTTCAGAACCGGGGAAGAAATAACCGATTTCAATGGCGGCATTTTCGTCACTGTCTGCACCGTGAACGGCGTTTTCGCCCAGACTGGATGCATACATTTTCCGAATTGTGCCTTCGTCGGCGTTTTCCGGATTGGTTGCGCCAATGACTTTCCGCCATTCTTCAACAGCGTTTTCTTTTTCAAGGGCCAGCACCATGCATTTTCCGGAAGACATGAAAGTTGTCAGTTCATCAAAAAAACCCTTTCCCGTGTGGACGGCATAGAATCCCTCTGCCTGGATTTTGGTCATTCGGATCAGTTTCGCTCCCAGAATATTGAATCCTTCTTTAATAATCCGGTCCAGAATAAGTCCTGTGAACCCGTTTTTCACTGCATCCGGTTTGATGATAGCAAATGTGCGATTTCCCATTGATTGTGTCCTTTAATTGTGAATTGTGTGTATTACAGTTGTTGAACCGGTATCGGGTCCGGTGTAACCATATGCGCCTAAGACAGCAGTTCTGCCATTCGTTCGCCAATGACGGCGGGTGTTTCACATACCGTAATCCCGGCACCTTTCAGTGCCTGGATTTTTTCTGCGGCTGTCCCTTTTCCGCCAGATATGATTGCTCCGGCATGACCCATTCTGCGGCCCGGAGGAGCCGTTTGACCGGCAATGAAGGAAACCACCGGTTTCTTGAAGTTATTCTCCTTTATCCAGGCTGCGGCTTCTTCTTCAGCGCTGCCTCCGATTTCACCAATCATGATCACGGCATCCGTATCATTGTCCTGATGGAACAGCGTCAGAAGATCAATAAACGTACTTCCGATAACCGGATCCCCGCCGATACCGATACAGGTGGACTGACCGATTCCGCGAGTGGTCAGCTGATGGACTGCTTCATATGTCAGTGTACCGGACCGGGACATAACACCGACATTTCCGGGAATGTGGATATTGGCAGGCATGATGCCCAGTTTGCCGATTCCGGGAGTAATGACCCCGGGGCAGTTAGGACCCACCAGATGGGTTCCGGCCCGCTTTACTGCAGCTTTGACGGGAACCATGTCACTGGCGGGAATGCCTTCTGTGATGCAGACAATCAGTTCAATGTCAGCCGACACTGCCTCCAGTATGGCATCTGCTGCAAATGCCGGCGGCACAAAGATGATGGTCGTATTGGCGCCGGTACTGTCCGCTGCCTGACAAACGGTGTCAAAAATCGGGATGCCGTTCTCATCTTTTGAAGAACCTTTCCCCGGGGTGACTCCCGCAACGATTTTTGTATTGTAATCAAGCATTTGTGTGGTGTGGAACGCACCTTCCTTACCCGTGATGCCCTGAACGATAACCTTTGAATCTGAATTCAGAAGAATACTCATGCCTGACCTCCTTTCGCCGCACCCACAACTTTGACAGCTGCATCTTCGAGGGATTCCGCAATGATGAAATCCAATGGAGATTCCTCCAGCAGTTCCGCTGCTTCCGCCGCATTGGTTCCCTCCAGACGCACCACCACCGGTACATCCACCTGAACTTGACCCATTGCATCAATGATGCCTTTTGCCACACGGTCACAGCGTACAATGCCGCCGAAAATATTCACCAGTAGTGCATGAACATTGGGATCAGACACGATGATCTTGAAACCCTGAGCCACCGTTTTTGAATTGGCGACCCCGCCCACATCCAGGAAATTAGCCGGCTCTCCGCCGTAATGCTTGATGATATCCATGGTGGCCATGGCCAGCCCTGCACCATTGACCATGCACCCGACATTGCCGTCCAGCTTGATGTAATTCAGATGATACCGGCTGGCTTCAATTTCTGATTCAGCCTCTTCCGAAAGGTCCCTCAGTTCCAGGATCTCAGGATGACGATACAGGGCATTGTCATCAAAATTGATTTTTGAGTCCAGAGCCATTACCTGATCATCCTGTGTGACCACGAGGGGATTAATTTCCATCAGGCTGCAGTCATATTTCTGAAATACATCCCACAAAGCGAGGAACGTTTTGATTGCGGACCTGACCTGAGCTCCGGCAAGACCCAGAGCAAAAGCCATTTTTTTTGCCTGATAGGGTTGGAGGCAGCCTCCGGGCTCAATCCATTCCTTGATAATTTTTTCAGGGGTTGCAGCAGCCACCTTCTCGATTTCCACTCCGCCTTCGGTGGAAACCATAAATACGAACTGCTCCCGGCTGCGGTCCAGAACGATGCCGGCATACAGCTCGCGGGCGATTTTTGTGGCTTTTTCAACCAGCAGACGCTGGACTTCCCTGCCGTCAGGACCGGTCTGGTGTGTTACCAGATTCATTCCCAGCAGGTCGTTGGCTGCATGAGCGGCAGACTCAGGACCGCCAACAATTTTTACTCCGCCGCCTTTTCCCCGGCCGCCAGCGTGAATTTGAGCCTTAACCACCACATGTCCGCCCCCAAGCCTTTTGGCGGCAAACACGGCTTCTTCCACTGTGAAAGCAGGATACCCGTCCGGTACTGGCACACCGGCCTCCCTTAGGATATCCTTTCCCTGATATTCATGAATTTTCATAGTTATTCCTGGTTTGAATGTTGGGGGTTGTCAGACCGGATCTGAGAATACAGGATGCGTAACGAGGAATGACAGCGGGTGCAGCATAAACAGGGTGAAAACAGGATACCGGTCCTTCTTGTCATTTGAATTCTCCTGGCCTGATCTGCTTATTATTTTCGATACCGAAACATGGTCCGGCTGACAGATGTCCGTCAGTCTCTGGTAATAACGGTTCCTGCATTTCCATCCAGTGCATCTTCTACTTTATTAATAGATGTTATGACGACCTTTTCACCATGATGGGAAAGGAAATACAGTGCGGCCCTGATTTTCGGTGACATTGAGCCGCGCTGAAAATGGCCTTCGTCCAGAAACCGGCTGATCTCTGAAACGGTGGCGTGGCGGATGGGCATCTGATCCGGTTTTTTGAAATTCGTAAAAATATTATCGACATCCGTAATGATAAACATCTCCTGGGCTTTGATTACCCGGCCAAGCAGTGCCGCGGATTTATCCTTGTCAATGACACCGTCCAGGCCGTCCAGCTGACCGTCCTCCATATTGTAGGCCGGAATTCCGCCTCCTCCGCCGGCAATGACAATCGTACCGAAGTCAACAAGATGTTTGATGGATTTACCGTTAAAAATATACAGCGGAAGGGGAGAGGGTACTACCCTGCGCCATTCACCGGGCTCCTGTTCACGGAGAGTCCAGCCGAAGTCTTTTTCAAATATCTCCGCCTGCTCTTTGCTGTATCGTCGCCCGATATATTTTGATGGATTGGCAATTGCGGGATCGGTCCGGTCCACCTTCATTTGCGAAATAAACGTGACCACTTCCCGTTCGGAATTCACATTGTAGAGGGCGTTTTGAAGAGACTGCTGAATCATATATCCGATTGCGCCCTGGGTGTTTGCAACCAGAACGCCAAGCGGCAGCGGCGGAATCTCAGATGACGCCAGTTCATTGCGTCGGAGTTCGTCACCCACCTGCGGACCGTTACCGTGGGTGATGCAGATATTGTAGCCTTTCCGGACAAAGTGCATCACACCTTTCAAGCTTTTCCGTGTATGGGCAAACTGCTGTGAAATGGTGCCCGCTTCTCCTTTTGGGGATATGGCATTCCCTCCCAGGGCAATGATGACAGTTTTCTGTGAATTATTGGTCATATTTCAGGATTTTTTATGGTTTAAAAAAGAAGAGTGGTGAGTCAGAACCCACCACTCATATATCACTGTTTTCAGAAATTTATCTGGTGTAGTCTTTGAGCACGTCTTCCAGATTCGGATGTCCGATTTCCTGCAGATCATACGTTACCCGGACACTGGGGTGCTTGATGTCGGCGATTCGCCGCAAATCAATCGGTGTGCCGATGATGACCAGATCGCATTCGGTATCGTTAATCGTGGTTTCAAGATCTTTCATCTGTTCTTCACCATAGCCCATTGCCGGCAGCAGGGTTCCGATTCCTTCATAATGTTCAAAGGTTTCCGTGAGTTTGCCAACGGTATAGGGTCTCGGATCCACCAGTTCGCGTGCACCGTATTTGTCTGCAGCCACCACACCGGCGCCATACTGCATTTCACCGTGCGTCAGGGTTGGCCCGTCTTCCACGACCAGTACTTTTTTATTCAGTATAAGGGCGGAATCTTCAACAGAGATGGGCGATGCGCCGTCTACCACGATGGCGTTTGGATTGATCCGGCGGATGGTTTCGCGGACTTCTTCAACATCCATGGCATCGGCGGTTTCGATCTTGTTGATAAGTACAATGTCCGCCAGACGCAGGTTGGTTTCACCTGGATAATATGTTTCTTCGTGACCGGGCCGATGCGGATCCACAATGGTGATCAGAAGATCGGTCTGGTAAAATGACATATCATTGTTGCCGCCGTCCCAGAGGATGATGTCGGCTTCTTTTTCAGCTTCGCGCAGAATCGCCTCATAATCCACACCGGCGTAAATAATGGTTCCGGTGTTGATGTGCGGTTCGTATTCTTCCATTTCTTCAATGGTGCACTCATGCTTTTTCAGATCACCCAGTTCGGCAAAACGCTGGACTTTCTGTTTCACGAGATCGCCGTATGGCATCGGATGCCGGATCGCGGCCACTTTCTTGCCCGCGTCTTTAAGAATCTGAGCCACTCTGCGTGTCACCTGACTTTTTCCGCACCCGGTACGGACAGCACAGATACCGATAACGGGTTTGGTGGATTTAACTGCCGTGCGCTTCATGCCCATCATGCGGAAATCCGCACCGGCGGCGTTAACCATTGCGCCCTTGTGCATAACAACTTCATGGGGGATATCGGAATATGAGAAAACAACTTCATCGATATCATGTTTTGCAATCAAATCGAGCAGTTCGGTTTCATCATGGATAGGAATCCCATCGGGGTACAATTTACCTGCCAGCGCAGCGGGATATTTTCGGCCGTCAATATCCGGAATTTGCGTGGCTGTGAATGCAACGACGTCATACATGTCATTGTCGCGGTAGTAGGTATTGAAATTATGGAAATCGCGTCCGGCGGCTCCCATTATGATGGTTTTGATTTTTGCCATAACTGACTGTTAACTCCTAATTAGGGGTTTTTAATCCGCTTCCATGAAGGGATACCGGTAATCCTTTGGCGGAATGAAATTTTCTTTAATGGTTCTCTGGGAAACCCAGCGAAGCAGATTTAGCGGGCTTCCGGCCTTATCATTCGTTCCCGATGCCCGGGAACCGCCGAAGGGCTGTTGACCGACAACAGCGCCGGTAGGTTTATCATTGATATAATAGTTTCCTGCAGCATTGATCAGAATTCGGTTTGCCAGATCAGTGGCAGCACGGTCTTTGGAGAATATCGCTCCGGTGAGAGCGTATGGGGAGGTCTGATCAACCAGACGGCATGCGTCTTCCCAGGAGTCGTCATACACATAGATGGTCATAACCGGACCAAATATTTCTTCTTCCATCGATTTAAAATGAGGATCGGTCGTCACAATGGTGGTGGGTTCAATAAAATATCCTTTGGACTTATCGTACCCGCCGCCGGTGATAATTTCCGCGTCATCCGCTTTCTTGGCATAGTCAATATAGGATGTAATCGTGTTAAACGCACCCTCATCAATCACGGCATTCATGAAATTGCCGAAATCATCCACGGACCCCATTTTGATGGTTGAAACGGTGTCCACGTATTGTTTTTTGAATTCCGCCCACATGGATTTCGGAATATATGCCCGTGAGGCGGCTGAACATTTCTGTCCCTGGTATTCAAATGCACCGCGCACGACGCCGGTGACGACTTCATCCACATTTGCAGATTCGTGAATCAGGATGAAATCTTTTCCGCCGGTTTCGCCCACAATGCGGGGGTAGGTTTTATAGGATGATATGTTGGTACCGATGGTTTTCCACATGCCCTGAAAGACTTCAGTGGAACCGGTAAAATGAATGCCGGCAAGGTGTTCACTGGCCATCACCGGATTTCCGACCTGACCGCCTGAACCGGGGATGAAATTAATGACGCCGTCGGGCAGACCGGCTTCTTTGAACAGCTGCATAAGAAAGTAGGCAGAATATACTGCAGATGATGCAGGTTTCCACAGAACCACGTTGCCCATGAGGGCAGGAGAGGTGGGAAGATTGCCGGCAATGGATGTGAAATTGAAAGGCGTAACCGCAAACACAAAACCTTCCAGCGGCCGGTACTGGACCATATTCCACATTCCGTCTGGAGAATAAAGCGGCTGTTCTGTATAGATATCTTCCATGTAGTTGACGTTAAAATTGAAGAAATCGATCAGTTCACAGGCAGAGTCAATCTCAGCCTGAAAAGCATTTTTGCTCTGTGCCAGCATGGTTGCTGCATTCAGAAGATCCCGATAGGGACCAGCCAGCAGCACAGCCATCTTTTTATATATGGCTGCCCGGGAAGTCCATGGCATTTCACGCCACGCTTCAGCAGCTTCCATTGCAGCGTCGATGGCCATTTTCACTTCGTTTTCACCGGCTTTGTGATAGGTGGCCAGAATATGCTGATGATCATGGGGGATAACACAGGTACCGGTGCTGCCGGTTTTTATCTCTTTCCCGCCGATAATAACAGGAATCTCAAACTTCTGCGCTTTCAGCTCCAGAATTTTTGCTTTCAGTGATTCACGCTCAGGCGTGCCGGGGGCATAACTTAATATTGGCTCATTGGCAGCGGGAGGTGTTGTGATAATCGTGTTATTCATCAATTCCTCTTATTCAAACAATTAAAATTCCGTTACAAATCGATCAAGAAATTTAGGGTGATTAAAAAACCTGGGACAAGGATTTCGGCTAGTAATTTGGATATCGAAGTCAGAATATTACATAGAAATAACAATATATCATTTTAAGTTTGAAATCTGCATGGATCCCTGGGTTGTCCATAGGTTTGTATCTGTGATCTGGTTTTTAATTATGCAGAATATTCATAATCAGTCAGTATGAATTGGATTTCAGGGTACGCCATCATCGGATCAATGCATGGCTGTGTGTTTCGACAGCAAATACGAATGATCATCTGAGTTGGATATTATGCAGCAGGCATGGCCGGAAAGGCTCTGTTTTGTTCTTCGGTTCAGCCTCAGTGCTGTCCAAAATGAATTTGATGTGGTGTGAGGCCGATGAACCTGGCGTTGATCACGCATGGATTTCAGCCTCGTTTCAAACCTGTCCCCATATGGCCAACCTCGTGATTATGATTTTATGTGAACAGGAGCATGATCCCTGGATCGATCATTTATTAGAATCTGCCGGTTGGCGGGTTTCAATCCGTCTCCTGACGGACAAGTGTAACAGGGTGCATTCCCCGCCGCTTGTTGAGAATCCGCCATTTAGTGGCAGCGAAACAGTTAATGACCCGATCGATAACTGATACCTCGTCCCGTCAGCTGACGGGCGGGGAAATTCATGAACATTATACTGGACAGTCGATGAGAACAAATATCGAGCGTCTCGGACGGAAGCGGTTCAGTTTGCCGATTTGGCGAATGACCGGAAAATCACGGCTCGAATTGCGTAAATTTAACATCTTGTTTTAACGTGTATCGCCTAAAGAGGAGCTTTTGGTATGATTTCAGTAAATCCCGCCAACAATCAAGTGATTCAGGAATATCAAAACCATACCCCGAAAGAGATTGGTGCCATACTGGACATGGTGCATACAGCCCAGAAGTACTGGCAGACATCATTCATGGCGCACCGCAGGCAGTGCATGCACAAAGCTGCAGAGCTGCTGAGATCGAGGACGGAAACACTGGCCGGGATGATCACAAGCGAGATGGGTAAAATCATTCGGGAATCCCGGGTGGAAATTGAAAAATGTGCCTGGGTGTGTGAATATTATGCCGACCATGCCCGAGAGTTTCTTCAGGATGACGTGATTAACTCGGATGCAGGAACCAGTTATGTTACATTCGATCCTCTTGGAGTGATTCTGGCCGTAATGCCCTGGAATTTTCCATTCTGGCAGGTATTCCGGTTTGCCGCTCCGGCCCTCATGGCTGGAAACGGTGCAGTTCTGAAGCATGCATCAAATGTTACCGGATGTGCTTTGTTGATTGAGCAGCTGTTTCGGGATGCCGGGTTTCCGGAAAACCTGTTCAGGTCGGTGCTTATCCCCGGGAAAACCACACCGAACCTGCTTTCTGATGACCGGATTGCAGCAGTGACTCTGACGGGCAGTGAGCCTGCGGGCAGTGCTGTTTCTTCCGCGGCAGGCAAACATATCAAAAAATCGGTTCTTGAACTGGGGGGATCAGATCCTTTCATCGTTCTGGAAGATGCCAATCTGGATCACTGTCTGGATACCGCCGTAACCGCTCGAATGCTGAACGCAGGCCAAAGCTGCATCGCCGCCAAAAGATTTATCGTTGTTGATCAGATTTATGAAAAATTTGTTTCCGGGTTGACAGACCGTGTGAAAGTCCTGAAGGTGGGGGATCCGATGGATGAATCCACTGAGATTGGGCCCCTCGCTCGGCCGGATCTGGCTGACGAACTGGAAAAGCAGGTTCAGCGTTCAGTCGAAATGGGTGCGCGTCCTACAGTGGGAGGGGGTCGCATGGATGCGCCGGGCTGCTTTTATCAGCCGACGGTACTGGCAGACGTCCAGGATGATATGCCAGCGTTTCGGGAAGAAACCTTTGGGCCGGTGGCAGCAGTCATACGGGCAGCGAATGAGGGGGAAGCCGTTAATTTTGCAAACAGGAGTGAATTCGGATTGGGTGCCAGTCTGTGGACCTGCAATCTGGAAAATATCAGCCAGAAAGTCCATGCCATTGAAGCCGGTGCAGTTTTTGTGAACGGGATGGTAAAATCGGATCCCCGTCTGCCGTTTGGCGGAATAAAGAAATCCGGATTCGGGCGGGAATTATCATATCAGGGTATCAGGGAATTCGTGAATATTAAAACGGTCTGGATTCAATAATCCGAAGGTTGAAAAACTATCCAGTTAACTGCATTTCATAAAGCTATCACAGAAATATAATGAATTACTATATTAATGAATGTACCATAAATTTCCCTGGAAATATATCGGACGTTTCTTTGGGGCTGAATTAGAAATTTCTGGTTTTATCCATCAATAAACGGGTAATCAGAAGTCGAAAAACCATTGCCGGAATTCAAAATGTCCCATTGGGATGTTTGGATGAGAGCGCGGCCATTTATCGCCCAGCGGATGGTCTTATTTCATGATTGTTCCGTGGAGAGACTAAAATGTATTCCTAGGCAGGATTAATCATTTTTATATCCGATCCGGACGGTTCCTGATAAATCCGCAGACCGAATTCAGGAATCACTGCCAAAACATGATCAAATATATCCGACTGGATTTTTTCATAGGGAATCCATTCGATAGTGCCCGTAAAGCAGTAAATCTGCAGCGGAATCCCTTTTGATGTGACTTTCAGCTGACGTACCATCAGTGTCATTTCCTGGTTGATTCCGGGATGATGTCGAAGGTATTCTTCCATGTATTGGCGGAATGTGCCGATATTGGTCAGGTACCGGCCGTTGATTTGCAGTTCCGGCTTGATGATCTTTTTATTGTGACGATCCAATTCCAGCTGTTTATTTCGAATGTATTCACCCAGAACAGAAATCTCCTTCAAATGCTCAATCTGTTTTTCAGTCAGGAATTGAACGCTGCCGGCGTCTATAAGGATTTCGCGCTTGATGCGCCGTCCGCCGCTCTCCGCCATCCCGCGCCAGTTTTTAAATGTTGCATCCAGAAGTTTATACGTAGGAATGGTTGAGATGGTCTTGTCCCAGTTCTGAATTTGGATCTGATGAAGCGCGATATCGATAACATCACCGTCGGCACCGAAGGCCGGCACTTCGATCCAGTCGCCAACATTCACCAGATCGTTGGAATTAATTTGAATGCTGGCCACAAAGGAGAGTATGGTATCCTTGAAAATGAGCAGCAGAACCGCTGTCAGTGCGCCGATACCACTCAGAAAAACAAGAGGTGATTTGTCGAACAGAACCGCCGTGATCAACAGTCCGCCAAGAACATACACCATCATTTTCAGAATCTGAAGATAACTCTTTATGGGGACCTGATGAGACAAATCCAGACCGGCATAGTAGTCGTTGAAAAGATTGAGTACAGACCCGATGACGAGCATCAGAAAAAGTATTATCAGTCCGCTGACGATCCGCTGGATCAATTCGTTCGAGCCGGGCAGCAGGTAAGCAAAATTATAGATGATGATGGCCGGTGCAAGGAAAGACAAACGGTTCAGCATCCTGGATTTCAGTACGCTGTCCTTGAGCCTTGGACTGGCTTTTCCAAGCAGCTTCAGCACTCCCCGGACAAGAAAGGATTTCACAAGGAAATAAACCGCCAGTGCCAGCAGTAAAATCCAGACGACATTCAGCAGACCCGCAAGGAATGGGCTGTTCTGAATACGAGCTGTAAACTGTGCAATGTAATCCATGTTATTCCTCGTGATTCACCAAATAAACCATAATGGCTGAATGGGAAATTGTAACCTTAAACTGATCCTGCAGCGCTGTGTTGGAAACACCTGAATATAAATTTGGTAAGCAGGAATTATTAAAGTTATACTTTAAGTTTTCTGTCGTAATTCTTATACTGGGATCCGGGCTGAATATGGATATCGGCTGACCGGGTTTGGATTGAAAAGTGCGCGTGTGAATCACCGGTAGAAATGTTCCGTAATCGGTGACAATCTGACACTTGATTTGACGGCATTTGCTCAAAACCTGGAAGATATTACCAAGGGCATGATCGTCTCTCAGACCGGATGCGCCCAAAACCACCGCGCGTGAATATCCCTGTTCGATGACCCAGTTCAGCGCTTTTTCCAGATCGTACTGATTCTGATCCGGTTTATGAATCAGTATGTTAGAAAACCGGGTTTTCAGATCTGCCGAAATGGAGTCCAAGTCCCCGATGATGATATCGGGCTGGAGTTTGTGATCCACCAGTTTTTGGACGGCACCGTCGCAGCAGATGATGTGATGCGGAGAGCTGAGTTCTGACTTGAGCAGTTTTTGTCCCGGGAAACTTCCGTTTGCCAGAATAACTGCAGTGATGCGTGAATCAGTCATCTCTGGCATTCAGATCCTGATCCCATTCCAGCAGCAGCCAGCTTCGGAAAAGGGCCTTCTGGGTTTCATTGGGATTTTGGACCTTCACCAGACCTGTGACTTCCGGAGGTTTCGGCAGAGGTATCAATTGAATTGTTCGCAGCAAACCATCCCTGGATATCAGTAAATCAGCAGGTTCATTAACCTTCAGCTCCAGCAGTCTTTTCATGTAATTATGCTTGTACAGCCGAATGCCGTTAACGGAAATGATTTCATCATGAACATTGAGTCCGCAGTTTTCAGCCGGCGCATCTGCCAAAACTTTTGTGATCACCATTTCGGACTCTTTGAGCTCCATTCCAAGCCAGGGTTTGGGATGATTCGGATCGATATTGTTGTATTGAAGGCATATTCCAAATGGATTCAAAACCGCATCCAAATCCATTTCTTCCAAAGATTCCAGATATTTCCAGACATCATTCAAGGGTTCACCGGCTGTCGTTTCGCAAATTTCCTTGAAGCTTTCTTCCGTGTACCCATCTCCTGTTTTTCGGAATTCCCGCCAGAGGATCCTGAATACATCATCCAGGGTTTTCTTTCCCTCGGTGATCCTGCGGATGGTCAAATCCAGCGCCAGTCCGATCAGGCTGCCTTTTAGATAATAGGAAATATGTGCATTGACGCTGTGTTCATCCTGCCGATAATGCTTTATCCATGTATCAAAAGAAGAATTCTTTATCGACTGGTGAAGCCGTCCCGGAGTGGCCAGCATCTTTCGAATATCGGCCTTAAGAAGATTCAGATATTCCTGAACGGTAATAACCTTTGAGCGGCGCAGAAGGAAGTTGTCATAATAGCTGGTTATTCCCTCAGTCACCCAGTGCAGCCGGGTATAGTTTTCATTATGGAGGTCAATGGTGTGGAAATCCTGCGGATGGATCCGTTTTACGTTGAAACAGTGGAAAAACTCATGGGATACCAGACCCATGAATTTGATGTAGTCTGTGCGATTGATAAACCGGTGTCTTGAAAAAATCATACTGGCGCAGTTTTTGTGCTCCAGTCCGCCGTAACCGGAATTTACGGTTGTCAGGAAAAAGGTGTACCGGTCATAGGGAACAATGCCGAACATGGCATGGGTGACAGTGAGGGTCCGGCGGGTATCGCGGATGATTTTCTGCATGTCATAGTTGCCGCTGCCGATAACTGCAAACTGATGAGGAGTTCCGGTGGTCATGAATGGATAAAGTATATGATTGCCAATGGCAATAGGGGAGTCCAGCAGTTCAGTGTAATTTTCTGCCGTAAATTCATGATCGCTGCCCTGAACAGCTGGCAAAACCGTCGTGATCGTGGACCAATGCTCCGGTTTTTCAATAAAGATATGAAACGGTTGATTTTCAAAATTTTTCGGGGCAAGGAAAAGTCCGGCGCCCTGTATCATACCCTGATCGGTATTCAGAAAACAATTACGAACCGTTTGTTCGAAAGCGTAAACCTGGTAGACAATCGAAACGGAGGTGGAACCATCCAGTTCAACAAGCCAGATATTTTTTCGGGTTTTATGGATTTCCAGATTTTTTTTACCGTCGCAGGCGGATATTATAAAGACATTTTTGGCATATTCACGGATCAGATACGAGCCTGGTGTCCATACCGGCAGATAGACTTCCTGGGATATACCGTCGAGATTGTTCAATTCTAGGGTAACGTGGAATAAATGCTTATGTGGTTCTGGCATCGAAACGTGAAAACGGCTGCCAGTATTGATCATAAAAACTCCTATGGCCGGAAAAAAATTGTCAATGTGAATGGATGTCCTGTTTGCCCTGAATTCAAATCCTGGTAATTCCGGAATCCGTACTCTCAGCTCACACCACGGAATGCCTTATGAAGATATCCAACAAAATTCGGAATTCCGCTGAAAACAGCTTAAAGGATAATGATCTGTCTGAAATGAAAATGGATATTAAAAACCCACTCATTCCATCCATTAGATTTCTTCTGTTAAAAAACGAGTGAAAGATTCAGGTTAGCTGCCAAATAGGATCAATAAATTTAATAGAATTTTAACCGGAAAAAAATCAGAAATTGGATCATTTTTTATTAATATTTTGAAGTTCGGTTGCTGGTGTTTTAACGGGAATTTCCGCTGAGCAGCCTGCAGGGAAACGGGGGCGAGATGGCTGAAAGATTTTTTTACAGTTCAGTCCGGATGCCGGCCTTTGAATGCAGATTCAAATCATTGCATTCACTGTCTCAAGGGTATTTAAATTACAGTCATGCACAGGAATAAACGATCCAACGATGAGCTGAAAGCTGACCGGCCGACAATGTCGGAAGTCCAAAAGATCCCCAGGCTTCCGGTTTCGGTCCTGGTGGAAAATGTCCGTTCGGTTCACAATGTCGGTGCTGTTTTCAGGTCCGCGGACGGTTTCGGAGCTGAACACGTCTATCTTGCCGGATATACTGCCTGCCCGCCGCGGAGCGATCTTCACAAAACCGCTCTCGGGGCGGAAGAATCCGTCCCGTGGTCGCATCACCCTGAGCCGCTGAAGCTGGCACAAACTCTTCGCGATGAAGGCCTGCAGCTGGTGGCACTGGAACAGACCTGGGAATCCGTATCGATATATGATGTGTGCTGGCGGTTTCCGGTCTGCTATGTTGTGGGCAATGAAGTGACGGGGGTTTCGGAAGAAATGATTGCTGTCTGCGAGAAATGCATCGAAATTCCAATGAGGGGACTGAAGCAGTCGCTCAATGTGTCGGTAGCCGCCGGAATCGTCGGTTATGAGATCGGCCGAGTGTATTGTACCATGCACAATGCCTGAGGCCGGACATGCTGTACCGGGCAGTGTCCGTGATGGACGGGGAAACAGGAGATTGTTTAACACCGCTGAAAACAATATGGATGAAAATATGAAAAAATATAATTACGGAATACTTGGAGCCGGTCGTCAGGGACTCGCCGCCGCCTATGATTTGGCGCGTTTTGGGAAAGCCGGGCATATACATCTCTGGGATATGAATCTGTCCGCTGCTGTTGACGGGGCGGAAAAAATTAACGGAATTGCGGAAGTTGATTTCGTGTCCGGCAGCCGTGTAAATGCCGCTGAGATCCCGGAACTAAAGAAGGCTTTCAGGCAGATTGATACTGTGATCGTTGCGGTTCCCTTTAAATTCATTCCGGGAATTACACAGGCAGCGATTGAAGCTGAAATCAATATGGTTGACATGGGCGGACATACCGGTATCGTGCGAAACCAGCTCGACATGTCGGATCAGGCCCGGGAAAAGGGTATCGTCATCGTGCCGGACTGCGGTATGGGACCCGGTATGAACATCACGATGGCACTGCTGGCTATGGAGCAGATGGATACGCCGCGGCATGTCAGAATTTGGGACGGCGGCATCCCTGCCGATCCCTGCGAACCCTGGAATTATGCCTTGTTTTTCAATATTAACGGTTTAACCAACGAATATTTCGGAAGTGCCTACTTTCTGCGGGACGGCAGAATTCAGGAAGTCCCCTGTTTTGAAGGATATGAAAGACTGGATTTTCCCGAACCGTACGGACAGCTGGAAGCCGCGGTAACCTCCGGCGGTCTCTCCACTGCTCCCTGGACACTTAAAGGCACACTGGAAACACTTGAGAACAAGACGTTGCGGTATCCGGGCCATTTCGAATGGATGAAAGGGTATCGACAGCTGGGTCTGTTTGAGGAATCACCGGTTGAAATTTTAGGGATGGAGCTTGTCCCGAGAGAGATTTATCATGAACTGCTGGTCAGACAGCTCCCGGACAGGGTTCCGGATGTATGTCTGATGAGAGTTGAGTGCCTTGGAACCCATCAGGGAAAACCGAGACGGGCGGAAATCAATGCAGTTGAATTGTACGATTCCCGGACTGATCTTCTGGCGATGGAAAAATGGACCGGGTGGCATTGTGCCATTGTTGCCATACTTGCCACAACCGGTGAAATTG
This sequence comes from uncultured bacterium, assembly GCA_964527215.1. Lineage (GTDB taxonomy): Bacteria > Fidelibacterota > Marinisomatia > SCGC-AAA003-L08 > JACNLC01 > CAZGNZ01. The sequence goes on from CAZGNZ010000014.1 coordinate 42,644, forward strand.
AACCTGGTGTGATCTCTGTTGAAAAAGCCGTTTCCGGTTCCAGATTTCTTCAAGAGGCAGAAAAAAGAGGATATGATATCCAAATTGAAGTTCAGGATGAATAACTTCCCGGGGAATCACCGGCTGCATAACAATGCATTCCGCTGCTTTGATATATTGATGACTGATCAATTGAAATCAGGGTACATTTAATGCTTGGAAATCTGAGAAATCCTCATGAATACGCGGAATTTTCTATTTACAATAGAATACGACGGAACTGAGTTTCACGGCTGGCAGATACAGCCGACGGATCGATCTGTACAGGGTGATATCGAGACGGCAATTCGGGATCTGCTTCCGGATCAGAAGATCACACTGTACGGTGGAGGACGCACGGACTCCGGTGTCCATGCCCGGGAACAGATTGCCAATATCCACCTCGATACGAAGTTGGCGCCATTCGAGCTGAAGAATGCTGTCAACGCACGGCTGAAAAGGGATGTCCGGCTGCAAAACTGTCGTATTGTTCCGAATGATTTTCATTCCAGGTACTCACCTATTGCCCGGGAATATTCTTACACGGTTGTCCGCAATTATTCCGCCATTGACAGACGGCTGACCTGGTACGTGAAATACCCACTTGACTTCGATCTGCTGAACCAGTGTGCCGCCAGGCTGAAAGGTGAGCATGACTTCACCGCCTTCTGTAAAGCCACGGCTGAAGTGAATCACAAAAGATGCATTGTGTACAGGTCGGAATGGAATGGCTGCCAAGATCGGCTGGTCTATCATGTAACGGCCAATCGGTTTCTGCAGCATATGGTGCGTTACCTTGCCGGAACGATGGTGGAGGTGGCAAGGGGCCGGTTTTCACTGGATGATTTTGACGGCATGCTGAACCAGACCAGGAAAGACCTGACCGTTGTTCGAGCACCTGCCCAGGGACTGGTCCTGGAAAAACTGTTTCTGGAACAAACCGCTGATGCAGAGACTCTGAAGTCTGATGAAGCCGTTTCATTCCACGCAGCGGGGGATTCAATCTGAAATTTGATGAATTAAATGGATTGGGAAGCATGATCAGAAAAGTAATTTTTGGCGTTTTGGTGCTGTGGGCGTTTGTGTTGAGTTATTATTACATCAGCAACTCTGCAAATGCCCAGAACGAAAGCAGTACTGTTCCAAGCAGTATCAGCTCATCCAGACAGACTGCCATCACACGGGCTGTTGAGAAAGCCGCACCGGCAGTGGTTGGAATCAATGTTACGCAGGTGAAGCGGCAGCGGACAAATTCGCTGTTTCTGGATCCTTTCTGGGGCGGTTTTTTCCCAAAAACACGCACGTATACCGTGGAAAACCTGGGTTCCGGGGTGGTGATCAGTCCGGACGGATACACGGTGACCAATGCCCACGTGGTGGAGGATGCCTTTGAAATCATCGTCACAATGCCTGGCGGCAAGCAGTTTTATGCGGAACTGATCGGGCTGGATAATCTGACCGATTTGGCTCTGCTGAAAATTGATGAGAAAAACATGCCGTATGCCGCAATCGGGAATTCAGAAGATCTGCTGGTGGGGGAGTGGGCCATTGCACTGGGGAATCCCCTCGGCCTGTTTGATGTGGGATACATGCCCACCGCCACGGCCGGCATCATCAGCGGCCTGCATCTGAATTTCGGTCAGAAAGAGGCCGGACGTGTGTATCAGGACATGATCCAGACGGATGCATCCATTAATCCCGGAAACAGTGGCGGTCCGCTGGTGAACGCAAACGGAGAGCTGATCGGAATAAATACGTTTATCATGACCGGAAGCGGATACTCCACCGGATCTATCGGTATCGGATTTGCCATTCCGATCAACCGTGTACAGGAAATTATTGAAGATCTGAAGAAGTACGGTAAGGTAGAGCGTAATTTCAGAACCGGGGTGCAGGTTCAGACAGTGGATTACTATCTCCAGAAATATCTCCATCTGCCGTCCGCGGAAGGAGTGATCATTACCGATGTTGAATATCATTCCGCCGGTGAAGATGCCGGACTCCAGATCGGAGACATAATCCTGAAAGTGGATAACCGGCCTGTCAACAGTCGCGATGAAATCCTGAAAGTCATTGATGAGGGATTCCATAAGGCCGGTGACGACATACTGCTGGATGTATGGCGGGATGGAAAAAATATACAGCTTAATCTTGAACTGGCGGAGCGTAAATGATAGAACGGTACACCACTCCGGATATGGGTCGGATATGGTCTGATGAGACCAAATTTCAAACCTGGAAAAAGGTTGAAATCGCTGTAACGGAAGTGCTCGCGGAAATGGGAATTGTCCCCAAGGAGGCATTTGACACCATTCGGGACAGGGCCGATTTTTCCGTTGAACGCATTCTGGAAATCGAAAAAACCACCCGACATGACGTTATTGCGTTTCTGACAAATATGGCCGAATACATCGGTCCCGAATCGCGATATGTCCACATGGGTATGACTTCATCTGACCTCCTGGATACCTCTCTGGCATTATTGTGTGCAGAGGCCGGAGACGTCATCATGGAAAAACTGAACCGGTTCCATCAGCTTCTGCGGCGGAAAGCCGTGCAGTACCGGCACACCTACCAGATCGGACGCAGTCACGGTGTACATGCGGAACCCATCACTTTCGGTCTGAAACTGGCATTGTGGAGTGAAGAGATTGGCCGTCATATAGCGCGCTGGCAGAGAGCCGTGGACAGTATTTCGACCGGTAAAATCTCCGGTGCGGTCGGAACATACCAGCATCTGGATCCCGAAGTGGAACAGGCTGCGTGCGCAAAGCTGGGACTGAGGGCAGCAACCGTATCCAGTCAGATCGTCCAGCGGGATCACCATGCCGAGTACCTTACCACCCTGGCGCTCATCGGTGCGACCATTGAGAAGATCGCCGTTGAAATTCGTCATCTGCAGCGAACTGAAGTTATGGAAGCGGAAGAACCGTTTCGGAAAGGGCAGAAGGGATCATCGGCCATGCCGCATAAACGAAATCCCATCATCACTGAACGCATGACGGGTCTGGCCCGTCTGCTGCGGGGAAACGCCCATGTCGGCTTGGAAAATGTTGCCCTCTGGCATGAACGCGATATCTCGCACAGCTCGGTGGAACGCATCATTCTTCCCGACTCCACCACGGCCATGGACTATATGCTGACCAAAATGCTGGTTCTGGTTGAGGATATGGTGATTTACCCGGACAACATGATGGCCAATATCAACCGGACCAACGGACTGATTTTCAGTCAGGAAATCCTGCTGGCACTGGTCCGCGCAGGAATGGTTCGAGAGGAAGCCTATGCGGTTGTCCAGAAATGTGCCATGGAATCATGGCAGGAAGGCACCGATTTCCGATCCTTGCTGGAGAAGGATGAAGCAATCTGCGGTTTCCTGAAAACAGAAGAACTGGATGACCTGTTTGATCTGAAGAAAATTCTGATCAATATTGATAAAGTATTCAAAAGACTGGGGTTGGAAAATGGAAATTAAAAATCAGCTGCAATATACACTGAATGAATTCAACGTAACCGGCCTTGGAAAGCACTACCGGGGAAAAGTCCGCGATAATTACATCCAGGATGACCAAATACTCATCGTCACGACAGACCGGATATCCGCCTTTGATCGTGTGCTCAGCACGATTCCGTTCAAGGGTGAAATCCTGACGCAGATTGCCCGATTCTGGTTTGATAAATCCAGTTCCATTGTTCCGAATCACATCATCAGTTATCCTGATCCCCAGGTGATGTCCGCGAAAAAAGTGGATATACTGCCGGTCGAAATGATCGTGCGAAACTATATTACCGGCAGCCTCTGGCGGGAATATGAGCAGGGAATCAACGGGCAGTATGGTTTTCTGCTGCCGGACGGACTGGTAAAAAACCAAAAATTTGATACACCTATTTTGACGCCGTCCACCAAAGCAGAATACGGAAAGCATGACGAACCCATATCCCGGCAGGAAATCATCAGTCTGGGACTGGTGGATGAGGGTATTTACAAAAAGGTGGAAAATTATGCTTTGCAGCTGTTTGCCCTTGGAAAGGAGTGGGCTGCAGGTCGGGGTCTGATTCTGGTTGATACGAAATACGAATTCGGACTGCGGGACGGTGAAGTGATTCTGGCGGATGAAGTGCACACTCCCGATTCCAGCCGGTACTGGATTGCCGATGAATACGAATCCCGTTTCAGGAATAATCAGGATCAGAAAATGCTTGATAAAGAAAATATTCGGCAGTGGCTGATTGAACAGGGATTCTCAGGAGATGGCACTCCGCCCGAGCTGACCGATGAAGTTCGAGTTGACTTGGCGGAGAAATACATTCGGCTGTATCAGATACTGACAGGGAAATCGTACCGGATCGAAACAGGAAGTGTGGAAAAACGCATTCTGTCAAACTTGAAGGATGCCGGATATGCGGTGGACCAGTGATAAATTTGCAAACCGCATGTTATTACATCAGTTATCAGGATTAAACGGATAATGCGGGGAATCTTTTTATTTTCCTGCTTACCCGGTTGTTGTTTTGCTTCAGAAAGTGACCTCAAAACTGCCCAATAGATGAAATAAAAGCGTAATTTTCGACATTGAATTACGACAGAATAAGGAATTTATATGAAAGCAAAAGTATTCATTACCTATAAAGACGGGATTCTGGACCCGGAGGGCAACACGGTATGCAAAGCGCTTCAGAATATTGGTCTGGACAAAATTGACACGGTTCAGTTCGGGAAATATATTGAGTTGACTTTCAGCGATGCAGACAAAACAGAGGCCGAGATTTTAACCGATGCCGCCTGTCGTAAACTGCTGGCAAACCACAACACCGAGCAGTACCGCTTTGAGGTGGTTGACGAATGATGCGTTTTGCCGTACTGGTTTTCCCCGGTTCAAACTGCGATCACGATGCCTACTATGTGCTGAGGCATATGGACGGCAGTCTGGTTGAGTTTGTATGGCACAAGGAACATGACCTTGACCGCTTTGATGCCATCGTTATTCCCGGCGGTTTTTCATATGGGGATTATCTCAGGGCCGGATCCATCGCCAAGTTTTCACCCATAATGAAGTCGGTGGTGGATGCTGCCGGCAAGGGGAAACCCATCATCGGTATCTGCAACGGATTCCAGATTTTGGTGGAAACGGATTTGCTTCCCGGCGCGCTCATCGCCAATAAAAAACTGAAGTTTCTCAGTCAGAACGTCACACTGAAAGTGGAAACGGTCCAGTCGGTGTTCACCCGCAATCTGGATGTCGGGCAGATTCTCACGATGCCCATTGCGCATAAACAGGGGAATTATTTTGCAGATGACGATACCTTGAAGATGCTGCAGGATCAAAACCAGATTGCATTTACCTATTCTGCGAAGGGCAGCGGCAACCCCAACGGATCCGTTCACGACATCGCAGGGGTTCTGAATGAAAAACGGAATGTGCTCGGGATGATGCCCCATCCTGAACGGGCAGCTGAGAACATCCTGAGTTCCAAAGACGGCTTGGCCATTTTTGAATCCATACTGAGCTGAATATGAAATTGTCGATCATGAATAAACGCACCACCCAGTTTGCTTTGCTGGTACTGCTGATTGGGGCAATTACCGGGACAGCCATATTCCAGCTCGCAGGTCTGATCATCCCGCCGGGAGTGGTGCAGGAATTTTTTATCAATTCAATCACTTTGGGAATCCCTGAATTTTCACTGAATCTGAAGGTAATTTCCCTGACCTTCGGATGTACGTTTGAAGTCAGTGTTGGCAGCATTCTTGGGATGGCTGTTGCCTGGTATTTCTTGAGATATTTTAGATGAGGATGATATTATGTCATTAGGACCCTGGGAAATAGTAATCATTATGGTTGTCGTTCTGCTGATTTTCGGCGGGAAGAAAATACCGGAACTGGCTCGCGGGCTCGGTCAGGGCCTTCGTGAATTTAAAAATGCCACCCGTGAAATCTCCGATGAAGTCAATAAGGCGGCAGACGAAGTGAAAAAAATTGACAAGGATCAGAAGTAATACCCGAGTTTCCGGCTTTCCGAAAGACCCGGTTTCCTTGTTCCTGCCATAACCGTGGAACGTTCAAAATCTGGAAACACCCCAGTCTCTCAGCGGCCGTTTCTGCCGACCGCAGCTTCCGAGAATCTGAACTGTATCATCAGTGAAATCTCCGGGTCCCAAAACCCTCCACAAACACACCCCCCCAAAGATGGGTTATCCAAACTGCTGCGCAAAACCTGTGTGGTGAAAGATAACATCAGCATTGCCGGTACCCGGATGACCTGCGGTTCCCGACTTTTGGAAAACTATATCTCCCCATTTACAGCCACTGCTGTACAGAGATTGGCAAACGCAGGAGTCAGATTCACCGGAAAAACCAATCTGGATGAATTTGCCATGGGCTCCTCCAATGAATTCTCCTGCTTTGGACCCGTACCAAATCCCTTTGACCGGTCCCGTGTGGCCGGCGGTTCAAGCGGGGGCAGTGCCGCGGCTGCTGCAGCAGGTCTGGCGGATTTTGCACTGGGCAGCGATACGGGTGGTTCCGTGCGGCAGCCGGCAGCATTTTGCGGAGTTCTGGGGTTTAAACCAACCTTCGGGAGAATATCCCGATACGGACTGACGGCTCATGCATCCTCCCTGGATCAGATAGGCATATTAAGTCAGTCCGTTGAACTGGTCATTCAGGCATTTCTCTGTATGGCCGGTCCGGATGAACGCGACAGCACAACCCTTTCGGGCAGCGACGAGAAACCGCATGCCGCTATGACGGATTTTAAAAAACTGCGGATCGGTGCTCCGACCCTGCCGAAAGAATCAATTGATTCGGAGATCTCGGACAGGCTTGAGTGGGTGCTTTCTGAAATGGAAAAATCGGGGTGTGAAATCCACAGAACTGCGTCTATTGACTGGGAGACAAATTTGGCGGTGTATTATATTCTGTCTGCGGCAGAAGCTGCCACCAACCTTGCACGTTTTGACGGAATCAGATACGGAAAACGAGAATCCGGAAGAAAGCTTCTCGGCGTCTATGAAGAATCCCGAACAAAAGGCTTCGGACCGGAGGTAAAACGGCGGATTCTGATAGGAAATTTTGTATTGACCAGAGAGCACCGCGGACAGTATTATGAAAAAGCCCAGCATCTGCGCCGCAGACTCTGTGCGAAGTGTTCAGATCTGTTCCGTCAGTATGATATTCTGCTGATGCCGACAGCACCGCATCTTCCGTTCAGGATTGGTGAAAACATTCGACACCCGCTGCGTCTGTATCGTTCGGACATGTTCACCGTGCCGGCCAGTCTTGCGGGTTTGCCGGCCATCAGTATTCCAATGGGATTTTCAGGCTCAGGTCTGCCGATCGGCATCCAGATCTGCGGTTCGCCCGGAGCAGATTTGTTCCTGCTGGAAACCGCTGCAAAATTGATTGAAAAATTCCCAATTTCGCAGGAAACATTTATTGACAGCCGGCATTAATTTTCGTCCCTGATCAGAGAAGGAATTTTTCCAAGACACAATGTTATCGTTTGCACATCCCTACTATTTACTGCTGCTGGCGCTTCTGCCCTTGATTTACCTCTGGTACTTGAAGAAAGGGCGTCTTCAGGAGGCCACCGTCCGCTACTCTGCCATTCATCTCATTCCGCAGAAGGCCCTAAAGGCCGGACGAATCAAAAACATCACTCTTCATATTCTGCGCGCTGCCGTGCTGGCATTGTCGATCATAGCACTGGCCCGCCCGATTGTTACCAATATTGTCAGGGAAACCAATACCGATGTAATCGACATCATGCTGGTTATCGACCAGTCGTCTTCCATGCTGGCCCAGGATTTTGATCCTGACCGTTTGGGAGCTGCCAAGGAAGTGGCCAAAACATTTATTCGGGACCGGGCGGGTGACCGCCTGGGATTAATCGTGTTTGCCGGAAAATCCTTCATCCAGTGTCCCCTGACCACGGATATGGATGTACTGGTACAGTTTACGGAACAGATTGAGATTACGAGCCCTGAAAATGACGGAACCGCCATCGGCATGGCCATTGCCAACGCCCTGAACCGGCTGCGCAGCAGTGATGCAAAATCTCGAATAATGATTCTGCTGTCTGACGGAAGCAATAACAAGGGCGAAATTGATCCGTTAACCGCCGCAGATCTGGCTGCCAAATTTGGAATCAAGATCTACACCATTGGTGCCGGCACCAGAGGAATTGCACCAGTGCCGGTTTTCGATGCGGCAGGCAATGTATTCATACAGCGGCAGCAGGTTGTGGTAGATGAAGAAACACTGAAAGAAATTGCCCAAATCACGGATGGGAAGTTTTTCAGAGCTACTGATAATGAATCTCTGCAGAGTATATATTCCGAAATCAATGAACTGGAACGCACCGAGATCCAGGTGACGGAATACAAAAATACTCGGGAAATGTATGCCTGGCTGACCATCCCGGCTGCCCTTCTGGCCATTTTGCTCATGATTCTGTCAAAAGGAGTTTTTAGAAAACTGATCTAATGGTACGGTTTAATCATCCCTATATGTTCTATCTGCTTATTCCTTTTCTTGTTTTACTGATTTGGAATTTTTTTCAGGGCCGGAAACAGCAGCGGCAGGTTTCCGCTGTTGCTGTTGATGCAATTCGAAAATACCTGCTGAACCGCGTGCTGCCTGGAAGAATCCAGCTGAAAAACATCCTGACCGGACTGGGGATATTTCTGGTGATCATTGCGTCAACCGGTCCTCAGATAGGCACCCGAATGGCAGAACTGAAACGGGAAGGAATTGATATCTTTCTGGCACTTGACACCTCCGTCAGCATGGATGCGGTGGACGTAAAACCGTCCCGGCTGGAAAAAGCCAAGTACGAGCTGAATCGTCTGATCAATCAGCTGGAGGGGGATCGTATTGGGCTGATCGTGTTTGCCGGCTCGGCCTATCTGCACTGTCCGCTGACAATGGATTATGCCGCAGCACGCCTGTTTCTGAATTCTGTCGATACGGATATTGTTCAGAATCTCGGTACCGATCTGGCATCCGCACTGGAACTGGCTCTGGACAACATCGATGAAGAAGATCAAAAATACAAACTGGTTGTGCTGGTGACGGACGGTGAAGATCACCAGGGTAGAGCACTTGAAATCGCTGAAGCGGCTGTGAATCGAGATATCCTGATCCATACCCTTGGTGTGGGAACGGTTTCCGGCGGTCCCATTCCAATCATTGAAGATGACGGTTCTCAGTCTTTCAAGAAAGATCGGAGCGGAAGCGTTGTGACCACAGCGCTGAACAGTCAGATCCTGAGTGAAATCGCAAGCATCACCGGAGGAGAGTTCATAAGAATAGAAAATCAGCCCAATGCCATCGGTCCGCTTTTGGAAAATATTCGAAATATGGAAAAACGTGAATTGAAGGCACATGTGTTCACGCAGTATGAAAACCGTTTTCAGATTTTTCTGATGCTTGGACTGATCTGTTTCATTGTTGAATTGCTCATTCCCACTAGGAGCAGGAAAGAACTGCAGTGGGAAGGAAGATTTACGAAATAATTTTGAACTCATTATCAAACAAAATCATCTGATCCGCAAGGGATCACCAGAGGTGCAGTCACCCTGTCAAAAAATGAATAGGCGAGTTGTTTCAGAGCGCCTGCATATCAAAATAGAAAATAACCGGATGAAAAAATGAAAATCCTGTTCCTTTTAATCGCATTTATTGCTGCTGTCGCGGCCCAGGGTCAGCCGGTCATACCGGGCAGGCCGGGATCGAACCAGGGCAGCGGTCAGTTTTACCAGGAACCGATACCTGATCTCGATCCCGAATTGATGGAGGCCATCGAAGAATATGAAAACCTGAAACAGCAGTATCCCGATGTGCCCGGCCTGAACTATAATCTGGGCAACCTGAAATATCTGACGGGAGATTTCCCAAACGCTCAGCAGGAGTATCAAAATGCCCTGACCGACAGCGATCCCGTTCTGAGATCCCACGCTTTGTATAATCTTGGAAACACCCTCTTCAAACAGGGACAGATACAGGAAAGCATTGACTTTTATCGTCAGGCCCTTGAATTAAATCCTGCAGATGATGACATCAAATACAATTACGAAATCAGTCGTAAAATCCTGAAACAGCAGCAGCAACAGCAGCAGTCCCAGGAAAATGAGCAGAACAATGAAGAACAGGATGAACAGAACCAGGATCAAAAGCAGCAGCAGGAAGAAGGCGAGGAACAGCAGCAGGATCAGCAGAATCAGGAACAGCCGCAGGACCAGGAATCGGAGGAGCAGGAAGATGGAAAACGGGAAGAACAGTCTGATGAAGAGCAGGAAGAAGAGGAATCACAGCAGGAACAGTCTCCGCCCGGTCAGCAGGAAATGTCAGAGGAAGAACAGCTTGGAAAGGAAGAGGCAGAAGCAATTCTGAATGCATTGAAGGCCAATGAAGAAAATTTGATGAAGCGGAAATACCGTGCCAAACAGCGTATCACTGTTGAAAAGGACTGGTGATGAACAGAGTCTGGCTTTTCGTGGTATTGATGCTGGGACTGGTGGCTGCCGCCGATGCCAATGTCAAGGTATCCGTGGACCGAACAAAAGTTTATGAAGGTGATTCCATTAATCTCACCGTGAAAGTGGAAGGCACCAATGAATATCCCGGAGTGAATCTGGGTACGCTGAACGAGTTGTTTACAATCGTATCAGGTCCCACCCAGAGCAGCAATATGCGTTGGGTAAACGGGGTGATGTCCTCTGATGTCACTGTATCATGGATGTTGATACCCAAACGAAAAGGGACCTTGGAGATCCAGCCCCTTACCATCACCAGCGGTGGGAAGACATATCGCTCAAATCCAATCAGTATTACGGTTCACGAACGATCATCGGGAGCACGTGGGAACAGCGGACAGGCACAGATTCCGGAACAGGACTTTTTCCTGGAAGCGGATGTGGATAAAACGCAGCCGTATCGAGGCGAGCAGGTGACGCTGACCTATACACTGTATTCGCGAACTGGTGAAATCACGGAACTGAAGCTGCTTGAAGATCCCCGTTTCAAAGGATTCTGGTTCGAGGACCTGTATAAACCGGCCAGCTATAAAATCAGTGAAGTACGTCGTGGCGGGGAGAGAATGTATGCTGTCACCATTCGAAAGGTTGCTCTTTTTGCCACACAATCCGGTAAGATAACCCTGGAGCCGATTGTTGCCCGCGTAGGGGTGCGGCAGAGATCTTCATCCAACTGGTTTCGCGATCCCTTTTTCTCCAGATCCAAAAGCCATACGGTCAGTTCAAATCCGATTGACCTGGAAATTCTGCCCCTGCCGGCCAACCCCGACGGGATCAACTCCGCGTCCGTGGGGAGCTGGCAGCTGGAAACCAAGGTTTCTTCACATGAACTGGCTCAGGATGAAGCACTTACCCTGACCATTCAAATTACAGGCCGGGGACATCTTCAGGCGGTGGATGTCAGTGAAATCAGTTTCCCTCAGGAACTGGAGGTTTTTGAACCGGAAATCAATATTGCCCAGGATCCGCTCAGGGATACCATCGCCGGCACCAAATCCATTGAGTACGTTCTCATCCCCCGAGTATCCGGAAACATTACTATTCCTCCCGTAGAATTGTCCTATTTTGATGTTAAAGCCCGTCGGTGGCGCACTCTTCGAAGTCAGCCGATACCGCTGACGGTTGCGGAAAACAGCCGGGTCCAGTCAACAGTTCAGGGCCTGACCAAGGAGGAAATCCGAATCATGGGCGAGGATATCCGTTTTGCTGACCAGAGTGATCCGCGGTGGCAGCGGACCAAAGCACCCGTCATTTCCGGTGCGACCTATCTGCTGCTGGCGCTGAGCATTCTTTTCCTGCTGCTGCCCAGCGTCGTGTCTGTCGGACAGAGTCATCTGGCTGCTACCGAATCTCATCGCATCGCCCGAACCGCATCCAGGGAATCACTGAAAATCCTGACAACCGGCGGCGAACCCGCTGAGACCTACCACAATATCAGTCTGGCACTCAATGTGTTCATTGATCTGAAAACCGGACGCAGAAATCAGCGTTCAACCCAGGAAATTCTGAAGCAGATTCGAAAGCACACGGATCGTCCGGATATTGCCGACCGGCTGAAAATGATTCTGGAAAGAGGGGATGCCGTCCGATTTGCTCCTGTTTCGGAAGCGGACACCCAGAACGATCTTCGTACGGCAGAATCACTTATCGGGGAGGCTGACAATGTCTGGAAATAAGAGATTCCTGTCTGTTTTTATTTTGATGCTGACTGCACAGTGCAGTCTCGTTCTTGCAGATGAAATCGGGCTGCGTTATCAAAATGGCCTGTCAGCCTATCAGAACGGCCAGTTTGACCTGGCAGTACAGGAGTTTGAAAGCATTCTGGCAGCGGACTGGACATCACCGGAACTGCTGTACAATCTTGGCAATGCATATTACCGGGACGGGTTTATTGCAGGAGCCGTCTGGGCATATGAAGAATGCCTGCTCCATGATCCCGGCCACCGGGATGCCCAGTACAATCTGAAACTGGCCAACGTCAAGGTGATTGATCGGATTGACATACCGGATCCCCCTTTTTATCTGAAGGCTTACCGTCAGCTGAAGCAGTCCTTGACACCGGATTCATGGATTTTTACCGTTTCCGTTCTTCTGCTTTCGATCAGTATTCTTTTTGCTCTGAACCGCCTTACAGGAATGAAATGGCTGATGAAATTGAATTCCGCGGTTATTCCGGTCAGCCTGGCTGCCCTGTTGATTTCCATTCATTCCGTTAATGATCAGCTTCGAATCAATGAAGGAGTGATTTATCGGAAAGTAGTCAGCGCTTATTCTGAACCCAATGAGTTTTCAACCCGGCTCTTTGATGTTCATGCCGGTTTAAAAGTCGCGGTTTTGAACCAGTCAGACAACTGGACGGAAATCGAACTCCTTGATGGGAAGACCGGATGGATTGACCGCAGTGAAATCCGTCTGCTGGAAGATTGAATCCGCAGACGCGGATGAATCTGACCGTGGGAATTCCCTGCTGCTGTCTGACAACGGCCCGCGGCAGACGGACGGCTGATGCTCCATTATGATTCTCATTTCCAGGAAAGAAAAAACCCCGCTGAGCGGGGTTTTTACAGGAGAGAATAGGAGGAGTAATGTGGTTTCCCTCTGAAACCATGAAAATTCGGGTCATTTATCGGAAAGTTGATTGAACGGTTTTCACATTTTGGCAGCCACCCGATAACCCGGAATTTCCATAAAATAAGCAATTTTCGTGCCCTTCATTATTTTACTGAATATCAACTGTAAGTACGAATAATATCCATTTAACTAGAGAAGTTCGGTTTTTCCGTGTATCCTGTATCCCATCACTTCATCATACAAAAAGATATCCACTGCAGGCGGCTGCAATCCGCATCTTCATCAACACGGATTCTGAAACAAAGAAATTGGCCGGAATGGTATTGGGGTGTTTTAAACGATTCTTGGCCGAATTTTGCTTTTAAAAAACTGTCTGCTGACCGACGGTGCCGAATCGACCGGAACTGTCATATTCCGGCAGATGCGAAGCATTTAACGCGTAGATATTCTGGTGAAATTTGAGGGCTGATATCAGGATGGCAGAAATCCGCATCATATCCGACAGTTCACACCTCTGTGAGAATAATTCAGCAGGATTACATATGAATAGGGTTAAATTTGCGGCCACTTTCCCGGATTATAATTTTGATAATGAAAATTATTGATGTGGTAATGCTTAATGGATAACCGCTTTGAAGACCTGCAGCTAAAGCGATATGGTTTCGTATTTGTGATATTCATTATCGCAATACTGATTTCTCTGCTGCTTTACCAATTCCCGTTTTTTAATTTCCAGGCTGAGAGAGATCAAATTACCAAAGTCTATTTTGCCGATAATATTTCGGATGCCCACAGAGCCCTGATCCAACGATTCAATGAGGAGTATGCCGGCTCAATCCAGGTAATTCCGGTCGATCTGCCATTCACCAAGTTTACCACCAATGAACGAAAAGAACTCCTGGCCAGAATGCTGCGGGGCGAAGGCGGACAGGTGGATATTTTTTCGGTGGATCATATCTGGATCCCGCGGTTTGCCAAATGGGCGGAACCGCTGTCACCATTTCTTTCCCATAAACACATTGAATCCATTATTCCGCAGGTTCTTGTTACAAGCTACTACCAGTCTGTTCTTGTGGGCGTACCTCTGTATCTTGATCTTGGCGTAATGCTTTACCGCAGGGATCTTTTGGCCCGGATTCCCAATTCAGCGGAACTGGAAGCCAGACTGAAGAAATCTCTGACATGGAAGGAATTCCTTGCAATCCGCGAAGCATATTATCCGAATGAGCCGTATTATGTTTTTCAGGGTGACAGTTATGAAGGGTTGATATGCAACTATCTGGAGGTATATGGAGGAAACGGCGGTCGGCTGGAGTATAACAATCTGGATGAATTAACAGGGCAAAAAGCAAAAACAGCCATTGAGCTTCTGACAGATTTCATTCACGGAACGGGTGTCTCGCCTGAATCAGTGATACGGTTCAATGAGAATGAATCCTACTGGTATGCCCTTGAAAACGATATTCCCTTTTTCAGGGGGTGGCCGACCATGATTGGAAACTCTCCCTGTCGGGACGAAGATACTGTAAAGGTGCAGAATCTTGCGTTTTGCGCTCTCCCGCATTTCGACGGATCAGATGCCAAAACGGTATTCGGCGGGTGGAATCTGATGATTTCCAAGCATTCCAAAGTGAAAGCGGAAGCGGCGGAATTCATAAAGTTTGCAATTTCCCATGACGCCCAGTTCACCATATATCATGAAGGTCATCTTCTGCCGGTACTTCATCATTTGTATCATGATGAGGAGCTGATTCGAACCCATCCCGACCTGTTGTATGTGAAGGAGCTTATCGGAACAGGTATCCACCGCCCGCCGCATAAGGACTATACGCGCATATCCGATGTCCTGGCGAAGTATCTTAATTTGATTCTGGCTGGTGAACTGTCGGCAGAGGAAGGACTGGAGCTTGCGCGGCAGGGCATTCAAAGTATTTTGGACCGGGGAAAATACTATCCCTGAGTTTCCTTTCAGAAAAACCGGAAAACTCGTTTGGTCTCATCTTTGATATGTTATTCAGCCGGACAGGATAATCAATGGTCAAACTCTTACAACATATGAAAAGCTATCGGTTTCAGGTATGGCATCTGGTGCTGCTGGTATTTATCATGATTTTGTTCCTGACCCTCCTGTCATACATCAATACCAATAATACCCGAAATCTTCTGAACAAAACGATGAACCTGTATCGGCGGGATTCCGCTGAAAGACTTGCCAACCTCACCACGACCTCTCTTGAGCTGTTTATTGAACAAAACCTGTCCAGACAGCAGCAGGATGCAGATGCGAAGTCATCGGTGATACAGGCATTCAATATTATCATCAGTCAGCAGGCGTTACAGAACAACCTGGAAGATATCTGCATTTTTCTGGATGGAGCGGGAGGGGTGATTCCCGTGGATGACGGCGAACTCCTGTATGAAATCTTTTTCGAATCCAGGGAAATATCAGTGGTCATTCCGGAAGACCGGCGCATGGCAGTGGATCTCTATCAGCGCATCAGGGGTGAATTGATTCGAAATGAAAAAATTCACAGCTATATGGAAGGATCGCACACTTTCCATGTCCTGGTTCCTTTCCTTCCAAGAGGTGAAATTGTGGGCGCGGTGTACATGAAAGTGGTTCCGGATTTTTCAAATATCGTCTCGGAAATTACCAGTACCCATACAGAAACAGGTGCTCTTTTTTCAGCCATCATTCTCATCGGGCTGCTGACCATGTTCTACATTACGTCCTACACGGTCCAGCAGCGGGATCAGGCCCAGCAGGAGCTTTTTGGTCGTAAAAAACTGGAAATGAAGCAGGATATCGAACATCAGAAAGAGGCCATGTTCACGCGCCGTATTTATCACACCCACCACAAGGCCGAAAAGGTGATGGGATTTATCAAAGAGGATCTGCGGCGGATCAATACTCATAACATGGATCAGATTCAGAACCGGGTTTACAAATACGCCAATTTCATTTCCCGGGTGATTTATGATATGAAGTCCTATGAACCGCCCATTAATGTCATTCGAAATCCTGTTTTTCAGACCAACCTGAATGAAGTAATCCAGTTTATCGTGGATAATATTTTCCGCAGAGTTTTCAAGGAAGGCGATTTATATCGGTTTGATTTGGATTTTGATCCAGCACTGCCGGCAGTTTCAATCAACGAATATGTGATTTGGACCATCATTGAACCGCTGATTCAGAATGTTATTGACCACAATCCCAGTCAACTGGTGATTATCCGTGTCACCACCCAATACAACGTAGAGCAGCGCAGGAGCATGATTTTGATTGAGGACAATGGCAAAGGCATTGACCAGATATTTCTAGATAAGGATGAAAACGGGATTCAGCGTCTCTTCAGTGAGTCCGCAACCACCAAGGGAGAATCTGAGAATTCGGGATATGGATGCTATATTGCGTATGAGTTCTGCCGCAGGTGCGGATGGAATCTGACTGCTCATAACTCGGAAAAAGGCGGAGCCTGCTTCACAATCTCGGTTTGATTCCCATTACAGGTCAGACAGTCAGTGTATTGTAAAAATCGAAAATTCAGCCGCGATGACAGGATAAACACAGGAGTTCAGGAAACCAATCAATATGAATGAAGAAATCATCAAACTGCTGATCATAGAAGATGAAGAATTTGATATCCGCAGAATTTACAATACCATAAAACCATTCAGCAACCGGCTGGAGGTCATGGACACCGTATCAAATGCCCATGATGCCCTGGCAGCGATTGAGAAGCAGCCGGATGGATTTGACGTGGTCATCATGGATTATCAGATTTCCGGGGGGTTGAAAGGTGAAAACCTCATCCGCGAAATCAAGAAGCGGGACAGCACTCTCCAGATCATTGTTATCACAAAAATGACCCTCAACCAGACGGATCTGTACTTTGCGAACCAGCTGATTGAAAGCGGTGCATTTTGGTTTGGGACCAAGTATCCCGGTGATATTGAAAAATATATTTACCAGCCTACAGATTTTATTCTCAGCATCACCAATGCATTTGAACGAAAAAAACTTGAGATCGAGAAAAACAAGTCTCAAAAAAAACTGGACCGCAGCATTCGCAACATTCTTTCCAACCGACCGCTTGTCGGTGAGGCTGAGAACATCGACAGCATGCGTCAGCTGATTCAGCGCTATGCGGAAACCAACGCCAGTGTTTTGATTACGGGGGAAAGCGGGACCGGCAAGGAACTGGTTGCCATGAATATCCACTATCAGTCCCACCGAAAATACGAGAACTTCATTACCCTGAATTGTGCTGCGATTCCCAAAGACCTCATTGAAAGTGAGCTGTTCGGATTTGAAAAGGGTGCGTTCACGGGAGCGCGGGAAGGGAAGCCCGGATTGTTTGAACAGGCTGACGGCGGAACCATTTTCCTGGATGAAATTGGAGAGATGCCCAAATCGGTTCAGGCCAAACTGCTTCGCGTACTTGAGATCGGGGAAGTGGATAAAATCGGCAGGAAGCGAAAGTATAAGGTAGATGTGCGCATCATTGCCTCAACAAACCGCGATCTGGAACGCATGATGGAACGGAAACAGTTTCGGGAAGACCTGTTTTACCGTCTGAATATCCTCCATATTCATACACCTCCTCTGCGGGAGCGCATTGGCGACATACCATTGCTGGTAAATCATTTCATGAACCACTACAGCCGGGATTTCGGCATCATTCAGCCGAATTTCACCGATTCCGCCATAAAACTGATGGTCAACTACCACTGGCGGGGCAATGTGCGGCAGCTGAAAAATGTGGTTCAAAGGCTGATACTGACAGCCAATGGCGAAGTGGATGACGATGCTGTATGTCTCTGTCTCGGACTCCGCGGTGAGCCCGAACAGGAACAGTTCGGCAAACCATCGTTTGATTCCCAAGCCATCCTGCCGCTTCGCGATATGGAACGCAGCTTTCGAAAGAACTACATCAAGTTTGTACGAACCAACAGCGAATCGGATGCAGATGCCGCCCAGAAACTGGGCGTTGCGCCCCCCAATTTTCATCGAATGTGCAAGGAATTGGGTCTGAAATAAAATCAACGAATTTCCAAATTCCCAACCGTCATTCCAGACATTCGTCTCTGTCGATAAGGGAATTGGCGGCGCGAAGGCTCATCTGGCTGCAACGAGCAGTCTGAACAACCTCTAACGGATTCAAATCGTACGCCCGGCCGGTTCGGCTCAATGTCGGGATTGCATTTGAGCGATTATACGTATCATTAATCTTCAATTTTTTTACCCAACCAAATCCGCAGCTGCCCGATATCGGCAGTCGGGAATAACTCCATTCCCGAATCCCTCCTCCGTAAAATCACCGCTGTCCTGCAACAGCAGCCGTAACGTTCCCGGTACTTTGCTTTGGGAATATCAAATTGTTCAGTCAGCCTTTGTAAAAGCGCAAACGTTCTGCTGCTGCATCACCGCATCAAGAAAATTCTGATGAGCACAGGTTCCCGGATTTTCAAGTTAATATCTCGTTATTAATTTAATAAGCAGCTTATTTTTTTTATAAGCAGGTGCTGAAACCTTTATTATCATTTATGAACCAGATCGAACCCAAGCGCATGGCCTGCATTGCAAACCATACTCAGTACTCAAATACCATTTCGCGTTAACATCTGATATTATAATAATTATTAAAAATTATCGGGCTTGAGAACAGACAAAATCTTTGCGATCGGCTGTATCTTGAATTGCAGGATATAACTTTGGCTTGAATTTTGATAACCAAGCAAATATCCACAGTCGTATAAGACTTTTCCAATGTAACCAAAACTCATTTAGGAATATATCAATGATGGAAACCATTGCCAGTCTGGATTATTTTGTAATTCTCCTTTATTTTTTAGTGGTGTTGGGAATCGGTTTGTATTTTTCCCGAAAGGGAAAGAGCAGTACGGAGTATTTTCTGGCCGGAAGAAACGTCGGCTGGGTTGCCATTGGCGCTTCACTGTTTGCCTCCAATATTTCAAGTGAACATTTCATTGGGTTGGCCGGAACCGGATCGTCCAGCGGCCTGGCTGTCGGGCATTTTGAGTGGCTGGCTTCCTTCATTGTCCTGTTTCTGGGCTGGGTGTTTGTTCCTTTCTACATGAAGTCCGGGGTATTCACCATGCCGGAATTCCTGGAAAGACGCTACAACAAATCCAGTCGAATGTATCTCACCACAGTCTCCATCATTGCGTATGTGATCACGAAGATTTCGGTAACCCTGTATGCCGGCGGTATGCTGCTGGAAAAGATCCTGGGCTGGGATATGTTCACTTCGGCCATTGTTCTGATCCTTATTACGGGGATTTATACCATAATGGGCGGTCTGAGCGCGGTGATATATACGGAACTTATCCAGACAGTCGTCCTGATTGGCGGGGCGGTTACGCTTACGGTGCTTGGTCTGAACGAAGTGGGCGGGTTTGATGGACTTCGCGCTGGACTTCCTCCAGAATTTTTCAGTATGTTTAAACCGATGTCAGACCCTGATTTTCCATGGACTGGCATCATTTTCGGAGCACCGATCCTGGGCATCTGGTATTGGTGTACAGACCAGTTTATCGTTCAGCGGGTATTAAGCGGAAAAAATGTTAACCATGCCCGCAGCGGCGCCATCTTCGCCGGCTATCTCAAAATTCTGCCTGTTTTCATTCTCGTACTTCCCGGACTTATCTCTGCTGTCCTTTTCCAGACCACTGGTGATGATGCCTACCCCACAATGGTAACAAGCTATCTGCTCCCGGTAGGTATCAAGGGAGTGGTCATTGCCTCACTTCTGGCAGCCCTGATGTCCAGCCTGGCGAGTTGCTTTAACAGCACATCCACACTATTCACCATGGATTTCTACAAGCATTTCCAGCCTGATGCGAAAGAAGAAAAGCTGGTTTTGGTTGGCCGGATTGCCACCGCGGTTATGGTGGTACTGGGAGTTTTGTCTGTACCGCTCATTACCATATTAAGCAGCCAGCTGTTTGTATATCTGCAAAGCGTTCAAGCCTATATCAGTCCCCCGATTGCAGCAGTTTTTGTTTTCGGGATTCTATGGAAACGGCTCAATGGAAACGGTGCCATTTATGCCCTGATCACCGGGGCAGTGCTGGGAGCCCTGCGGTTTATCCTCGAGTTGCTGGCTAAAGGCGGGATCATTGAATGGCAGGGATTCAGCTGGTATTATTCCATGAATTTCCTCCACTTTGCGGTGCTGCTGTTTGTGATTTCCACAGCGGTCCTGATTGTCGTCAGTCTTCTGAGTGATCCGCCGGTTCAGGCCAAAATCGCCGGACTGACCTTTGCAACTGCAGAAGAAGTTAAAAGCGAATATATTGACAAGATGGCTGCCAAAAATCCGTTGTGGACCCGGATCAATATTGCTGCCTCGGTAGTGCTGGTCCTTACCATCCTGACGCTTTGGACGAAATTCAGATAAATCGCACTGATATCACGAATTGCAACCTTAATAAATGAATTCTATCAGAAATATTATTGGTTTCAATAAAACGGAGTACTTGGTTTTAACCGTTGAAAAACGGTCCTAAAAGGAGAAATAGCAATCATCTCTAACGATAACCTAAAAACAGGAGACAATCCATGAGTAAAAGAATGTTACAATTGATTACTGTTCTGACTGCATCCTTCGCACTGATGATGGGACAGATGGAGCAGGTGGTCAATTCATTCGACGCTGCACCGGCCGATACCAATTACTGGGCCTGGTTTGAACAGATCAGTTCCGGCAATCCCGATGTCAGCGGCCACTATCAGGTGAGTGACAATGCCGATTCTGAACTGGGCTGGATCAATGTTGATTATATCGGCGATCCCGTACAGGTAGGAGACGGTGCCATTCAAATGGAGTGGAGTGCCCACAATATTGAAGGCTGGGGCGGATATTCCAAACTTGAACACTGGCATCCGGATTCACTTGGAGTGTATGACTTTTCTAATTACGACTCCATTTCTTTCTGGTATTACAATGCCGTGCCTCAGTCTGACGGAGGAAGCACCCATTTCCGTTTTAATCTGCAGGAATGCAGTGATTCTCCCAACGGTCCAAACACCACCAACGTGGCAGACGTTGAATACTACTATTCATTCCACTATGTGCTGGACAATGAACCCGGCTGGAACAAAATAACCATGCCCATTGAAAACGGTGCCAACTGGAGCGGTGAAGGCTTCAATCTCACCGGCTGGTCAGGTATTGTCGGAAATGAAACCCTGGACAAAGATCAGATCAAGGGTTTCTCATTTGAATTTTCGATTGGCGGTGCCGGTGAAGGCAACTATTCTCAGGGTACCTTCATTGTAGATCACCTGGCTCTGGTGGGTCCGTCTGAAGTCGAATTGATTTTCTTCAACGGTATGGCCGTTCCCAATGATGTAACGCTGAACCAGCCCTGGTCCGGCAGTGTGGTAGTCACTGATGCCGATGCGTTCACACCCGAAACCAATTCTCTGCTCTGGTCGGCAGGTGCTCAGTGGGCTGGACCCATATTTGCGCTGAATAATCCTGCCAACATGTTTGTCAGCTGGGAAATTGACTCTGTTCAGTTCAAGATTAAAGCACCTGCTGAATTGGGTCAGCTCCGTCTTCATTTCTCTGATACATGGGAAGACACCGAAGGAGATTTCCCATTTGAAGCGCATTATATGCTTGAACCTGAGGATGTTGGTTATGACGGAACCTGGAAGGAAGTAAAAATCGCCATGGCAGACTTCGATCTCAATGGCGGATACTGGAATGTGGATCATCTGGAAGAGGGTGTTTTCGACTACAATGCAGTTGGAGCATTTGGTATTCTGGCCAGCGGCGGAGACTACAGCGGACTGGAAATCTATCTGGATGAAATGTGGACCGGTGATCCCGAAGTGGATGTGATCGGCTCCGATCCTCCGACCGGTGTAACCGCAATTCCCAGCGACTACTACAATCTCGTGATCTGGCAGGATGTTGAAGGTGAAGAAGGCGAAGTATACAATGTATATGCCAGCCAGTCACCCATTGTTGATTTGGAAGATTCTTCGGTTGATCTGGTTGCGAGCGCGGTTCTGGAAGGCCTGCAGACAGGTATCCATTATCTGAAGTACCCCCTGATGGACACGAATGTGGACTACTATTATGCAGTCACATGTACCGATATGGCCGGAAACGTCAGTGATCCGGGATTCTCTGCAATGGTCAGCAATACCGCCAAAGGTATTCCCACCATCTCACTGACCGTTCCCTCCGAATTTATGGCAGACGGCGACCTCTCCGAATGGTATGATTCCGACATTATGCCGTTTGAACTGTATCCTGAAGACTACTATGTACCCGCTCCGGGAACTGTGGATGATTCCGATGACCTGTACGGCACCATCTGGATGGCGATTGATGACGACAATCTGTATCTGGCCGGGGACGTATTTGATGATGTTTACCACTTGGGTGAAGGAAACTGGTGGGACAACGATGCATTCCAGTTCTACTTTGGTCTGTATGACTGGCGCGGTCCCAAGCACACTGCCTACAATCGCGGTGCCGAACCCGATTACGGTATGTACGTAAACGAAAACACCTGTCAGCTGGATGCACCCACCAATACGCAGGTTTGGGAGAACATGACAGAGCACTTCTATTTTGAAGGCTTTAATCCGGATTACATCTTTGAAGTTGCAATTCCGCTTGACACACTGGCTGCTCGCGGCGGAGATACCCGCTTCTACCCCGGCAACGGTATGCGGATTGCCATGGAACTTTACTTCCATGACAATGACGGTGCCGGCTGGGAAGGCAATCTGGGCATGTCTCCGTACAATACGGACCTTGCCTGGCAGTCACCCACCCAGTGGACCTATTCCTGGATTGGTGATCAGGACGGATACTGTGCTCCGGACGGTGACGTGAATGAAGACGGCAATCTGGACATCCTCGACGTTGTGCAGGTGGTAGGCGTCATTCTGGGTACCGTTGATCTGGGCGATGCCGTATGTCATGCAGATGCCAATACTGACGGCAGTGTGGATATTCTGGATGTCGTGATCCTGGTAGATCTTATCCTGAATCCTCCGGCACGGGCCGACCTGGCCAATAATGCCACGGTGATCAATGACGAAGGTCAGGTGACCATTGAAGCTGACGGAATTGTCGGCGGTGTTCAGCTGGTTCTGACTCATGGAGACGACTTCAGTATTGATCTGACGAACAATGCCCTGATTGCGGATTCCCACACTGAAAACGGCAAAACCACGGTTGTTGTCGTGAATCCGGAAGGTGATCTGTTCACCGCAACCGGCAGTTTCGTCATTGAAGACGCTGTTGCCGCTTCCGGTAATGGCTATGTGGATGTTGAAATCGCCGGTCAGTATGCACTGCTCAGCAGCTATCCCAACCCGTTCAACCCTGTTGCCAACATCAATTTCTACATTCCTTCTGACAGCAATGTGAAAGTCGGTGTTTACAACATTCTGGGTCAGCAGGTTGCGACTCTGACAAACGACTTCCTCAGCCGTGGTTCCTACAGCGTGCAGTGGAACGGTACATCCGATCTGGGTCAGAGTATGGCCAGCGGTATCTACTTTGTTAAAATGGACCACAGCGGCGGAACCCTCTCACAGAAGGTGACACTGCTCAAATAATTGATGATGTTTCGGATAATCGAAATCATCAATCAGGAATGATACTAGCGATGCAGGGGGGAGCTTTGCGGCTTTCCCCCTGCAATAATCAAGGAAAGCAAAGGAATGTTAAAGACTGGTATGAATCTGTTGAAAAAAATGCTCCTAATTATGCCAATGATCGCATTGGGCCTCGGCGGAACCACCGGGAAAATTTCAGGCAAGATCATCAACTCCGATAACGGAGATCCGCTGCCGGGCGCGAATATCATGGTGCTGGACACCTATTTGGGAGCGGCGGCTGACGGAGACGGGCAGTTTATGATTATCAACGTGCCGCCTGGCATATATTCCATCATGGTGCAGATGATCGGATATGAATCCAAGAAAATTACCGATGTGACTGTCTCTGTCAACAGAACCACCAGTTTGGATATCGATCTGGCACCCACCATGCTGGAAGGGCAGATGGTGGTGGTTCAGGCAGAACGGATCGCAGAACGAAAAGACCAGACAGGAACCATAAAAAACGTGTCCGCGGATCAGATCGGCATTTTGCCGGTAGAAAACATAGACGCGGTTGTTCAGATGCAGGCCGGTATTGTGGCCGGTCATTTCCGCGGTGGGCGGGATACGGAAGTAACCTACCTGATCGACGGCGTGGCCGTGGATGAAGCCTATGACGGTACGTCTGCAGCCGTGGATGTGGAAGCCGATGCCGTTCAGGATCTGGAAGTAATTACCGGCACCTTCAATGCCGAATACGGCAATGCCATGAGCGGTGTTGTCAATGCAGTGACAAAAGACGGCGGCAACGAGTTTCACGGCTCCTATTCTATTGGGCTGGGAAATTACTTCACCGGCAATGATGATGTCTTCATTGGCCTGAAACCTCACGATTATGACCGCAATCAGGATTACAAATTCCAGCTGAGCGGTCCCGTTATCAAAGACAATGTCACCTTTTTCATTAACTGGCGGAAACAAAGCAATAAAAATCATCTGAACGGAATCCGTCTTTTTAATCCATGGGACTACAGCAATTTCCACTCAACAAATCCGGCCGAATGGATTTTTAATTATTCCGGCGACCTGGCCTATATCCCCATGGAATGGGATGAGAATGAATCCCGAATGGCCAAGCTCACTTTTAATATTATAAAAAACATCAAATTTTCTTTGATGTACACTTTGAATGATGATATCTGGCGGGACTATAACCATTCGTTCAAATACAATCCCGACGGTCGGAATTCCTCCTATCGAACCACTCATTTTTATACTGCCAGTCTGAATCACATGATCACTGAAAAACTCTTTTACGAATTTAAAACCTCCTATATTGACAATAACGGAGGCTGGTACCTGTACGAAGATCCGCTGGATGACAGGTATCTGAATGATATTTATCTGGATTCGTACGGATCGGGTTTCAATACCGGCGGACAGGAAGCACAGTTTGACCGCACCGGTGAATTCCAGGGGAAAGGCCACAGCCGGCGCCGGTCTGAAGAATGGAATTACAAGTTTGACATTACCTGGCAGGCCAACACCATTCACAGTTTTAAAACTGGGTTTGATTTTACCCGCCATACGCTGGACAATGAATGGCATCTCATTCGGAATGCCTTTGCAGGCACGGATTCATCGGGATTTGCATATGAACCGGAAATTTTCTACAGCGGCACGGAATATGCCGATGTCTATGTCATGAAACCGGAAGCCCTCGCGCTGTATATTCAGGATAAAATGGAGTTTGATGATATGGTCATCAACTTCGGGCTTCGGTATGATCAATATGATCCCAAGACCAAGTATCCCTCCGACCGGCGGAATCCGGCCAATCTGCTGAATCGCCCGGAAGAGGAAATGTCTGATTATCTGGATGCAGATGTAAAAAGCCAGATCAGTCCGCGTTTCGGCCTGGCCTATCAGCTGGGCAATGCCGCAGTGCTCCATTTCAGTTACGGTCATTTTTTCCAGACTCCGCCCATGTATTCCTTTTATGATAACGGGTATCACGAGCATGAAGGCGAATGGGAAGGCTTTTTCGTCAGTTCAAAGGATTTTGTTACGACCCATGGCAACTCCCAGCTGGATGCCCAGAAAACGGTTTCCTATGAAGTAGGCCTGTGGCAGGAGCTGGCTCAGGGAATGGGATTGGAAGTGGCTCTGTTCTATCGGGATATCTACGACCTGTTAAGTACAAAAGTGGTCACCACCTACAATCAGGTGGAATACGGCCTGTACACCAACAAGGACTACGGAAATGTAAGAGGACTGGAAGTCAAACTGGATTATCATTACAGCAATCTGGCCGCCTATCTGAATTATACACTGCAGTACACCCGTGGAAATGCCGACAGCCCGACTCAGGCATTTGACCGTGCCGGAAACAACCAGGATCCGGTCAACAAACTGTACACAATGCCCTGGGATCAGCGGCACACGCTCAATGCAACACTGGGCTATAACACTCCGACTTACGGTGCGTCCATTACCGGATATTTTAATTCAGGCACAACATACACCTACGGCCCTCCGGGCGACAGCCGGCTGTCACGCATCAATCTGGGTCCCAATAACGATTATAAACCCGCCGGTTATTATGCCGATTTCACGGGGTATACCCATATAAAAATCAATGATAGATTCGGCCTGAAACTGGGCCTCAACATCTATAACGTCTTTGATCGCAAGAACGAAGTTGATGTCAACGGAAATACCGGCCGCGCCTATTCATCACTTGTGACGGAACAGGATGTCGAATCCCATCAGAGCAGCTACAATGCCTATGAGGATACTTATCAGAATCCATCCATGTATTCCGCTCCCCGAATGGTCAAGTTCAGTATGTCCGTTACATTTTAATACGAGGTCGCAATGATTGAACGAATGAGAAGAATTTTGTCCCTCCTGATTCTGATGCTGACAGCCACATTTTTGGCAGCCCAGGGGAAACCGTATGAAGGTCCGGAAGATCCGGCCGGGGACGTCGGTGCTGTTCGTGAAGGATATATGAACGGCAACCGTATCTATCTCTATTTCCAGAATACCACGGAACTGGCGGACTGGTTCTCCGGCTGCGGAACACTGTACTCCCGCTGGCCCAACAATCTGGATGGAGTGCGCATGCTGGACGGTGTGGCCCTGTTGGTCGGTGCACAGGTGTTTATCCATGATGACGGTGACCCCGGCACCACTGATACCGAACCGGAGGAAAATTACATCAACGTGATGGCATTCCCGGATAATTACCACACCCTGAATTATCTTCAGACAAGCTACCGGGAAGAAATGGACCGGGACATCACCGGAAATATCAACTGGGGTTTCTACCCCGTTTTCGGATACTTCAACCCCGGCAGTGAATACCCCGCCATGAGCAATATTGAAGATTCCTGGCCTCTCGAAGGCTGGCCCTCCACCGGATGGGAAACCAAATGGCCGGGAGAATGGGACGGGCGGTTCGGCCGCGGTGTCCGTTATGCCGATCTGGAAACCTATTTCGTGGTGAATGATGCCCACGATCTGGAATATCTGGATATCTCCGACGTCTCGGTACGCTATTATCCCAGACCGGGACACACTATTGGCGAGCCCCGAACCGAAATGTACTGGGTGGAAGATGCACTGGCTACCGGCTACGATGACGGCGTGAATTACATCAATATGGAATCCGATGGTGTCGGAACTGTCTGGACAGCAGAGAATGCCGATGTCGTGTCCCAGCCTGACACAGTGAACAACAGCGGTTTTGCCTTTGAACTGACCTCTGACGGCTCCGGTGCCATGCTGCGAACGGATTTATCGCATTTTCTGGATGACGGGGAACGCTACGAGCTGAAATTTGACCTCAAGCCCGGTAATGACCTGAGCAGCTGGTTTGCCTTTGTCGGTCACAGCACTTCTGAATTTGACGGTGAGGAGGACAGTACCCTTGTCTATGTGTCGAATGCAGATGACGGTCCGGACTGGCAGTCTGTGAGCTACACATTTACCTATGATGAAGATGATACCCGGTTTTTCGGCGTCATGCTGGATGATGATTCTCCCGGCGGGTCGCTGTATCTGGATAACTTATCCATTCGGGAAGCACCCTGGGTGACCTTCCAGCAGGGCGAACCCTGGGGCGGTCTTGGGCTGCGTGTGGAACAGCGGGGGTTCCAGTGGAACAATCCCCAGGCCCGGGATGCATTATTCTGGGAATACACCATCGCAAATATTTCGGATTATGATCTGACCCGGGTAGCCTTTGGTTACTGGGTGGATAACGGAATCGGCGGTGAGAGGGATGATGAATACGGCTATTTTGACTCCCAGACCGACCTGGCATATTCGTGGGATGACGACGGCGAAGGTGCCGCCGGACTGCCGACGGGAACGATGGGATTTGCTTATCTGGAGAGTCCGGGACTGGGATTCGATGATCTGGATAATGACAATGACGGGCTGAAGGATGAACGTCGGGACAATGAAGCGGGCAGTCTGATTGGTCCCACTGAGGGTATTGATAATCTGGCAGCCTTTCTCGAATTCTATTCCCTTACGGAAGATGACCTGAAAGAACACTGGTCAGGCGATGAAGATCAGGACTGGGAAGACGGAATAGACACGGACGGCGATGGGGTGTATGACCTCAGCGAATATGCCGGTGATGATGTGGGACTGGATGGCGTGGGACCCTTCGATCTGAATTACGAAGGTCCCGATGAAGGCGAATGTGACCATATGCCCAGTTTCCAGGAAGGTGTGGGCTGCGAACCCAACTTCAATGCCACCGATGTTTCTGAATCCGATATGGTGGGTTTGACCTCCTTCCAGATGTTCCCCATTGACAGCCACTCCCAGTCCAACGACACAAAATGGTTCAAGAACGATCATATCATGTGGGATCTGGTAGCAGCGCAGGAACTTCAGGAATTCAGCGGCAATATCTATTCCAATCTGGTGGAGCTGTTTGCCTCCGGTGTTTTCCCATTGTATAAGGGCCGCACTGAACGGATTTCGATGGCCGAACTCCATTCGGATGATTCCTCCGATCTGCTTTCCGGTGAAGGCCATCCCGCTCCGGCATTGTATGAACTGAAACGCATTGTTCAGGTGATTTATGAGAAAGACTACCGCTTTGCCCAGCCGCCGAAAATGCCCACCCTGACGGCAACGGCAGGGGACGGGCAGGTCATCCTGACCTGGGACGACGTGGCGGATACCA
Organism: uncultured bacterium; assembly: GCA_964527215.1. GTDB lineage: Bacteria > Fidelibacterota > Marinisomatia > SCGC-AAA003-L08 > JACNLC01 > CAZGNZ01. The sequence continues at coordinate 71,579 of CAZGNZ010000014.1, forward strand.
GGACACGCGATCCCTTCGTCGGCAATATCAATGATTTTGAAGGCTACAAACTGTATCGATCCACTGACCGCTATTTTGCTGATTCAGAAATCATTACCGACGGTTTCGGCACGCCAACCTTTAAAAAACCCATTTTCCAGTGCGATCTGGCAGATGATCTGACGGGCTTTACCGATTTCGGACTGATCAACGGTATGGGGTATTATCTGGGCGATGACAGCGGAATCACGCATCAGTACATCGATACTTCTGTTGAAAACGGCCGAACATACTACTATGCGCTGGTGGCGTACGATTTCGGCGCACCCGATATTGGCCCCGGCATAGCACCCTCCGAAAACAATACCGTTATTGACCTGGATGAGTACGAGCAGATTCGGGGTATGGGGCCCAATGTGGCTGAAGTGGTTCCTCATGCAATCGCCGGGGGATATGTGCCGCCGGAGATTATCATGAAGGATACACTGCTGTTCGGAACGGGCAGTATCCAGCCCGAAATTTTGGCCCACGGCGGACTCAAATACGGGCATGATTATGAAGTAACCTTTTTTACCGATACGGTCACTACCGGCGGAGACTCTCCGGAACCGGAGATGAATGACTATTTCCATGAGGCGGTCCTGTACACCGCCAGCGGCGTACGGGTTTTTGACGCGACCGATTCTGTAGAAGTGTATGTGGAAAATCCGGACAGATTTTCCGGTACGAACCTGGTTTACAATGACTCCCTTCTGTACTGGTCAATCAATACCGAGCGGGTAGTGGGCACAGATGTGTTTGACGGACTGAGACTGACAATTGATCAGCCGTATGAAACAGCGTCCTTTGACTACTCCAATTCCGGATGGCGGATTGGAAACGGAACCATGTATGTTTCTCCATCGGAGCGGGAATCCACCCTGATGCCCTGGGATTATGACATCATTTTCCTTCCGGAAGATTCATTGTTCACACCGACTATGACCAACCGGTCCAATGTTCGTGATGAAACCGATACCCGGCTCAGCTCTTCCATCCTCCTGACACAGCAGCCGGTGAATTTCATGGTCGTTAATCGGAATCTGTTTAACGAAGACGGAACCAACATGATTATGGAAATGCTGGTGCATGATGCGAACAATAATGACACCTTCGAGCTGTTTGAAGACCGCATTCTGGTGGGCGGGAAAGGCGAAACGGACTCTGGTTCCATGCGATGGGGCGGGACCGTGTTTGTAATTGATTTCTTCAATGTTACGGAAGACGATTACCCTGAACCCGGGGATGAGTACTTCTGCACCTTCAGACGTCCGTTTGCGCTCAGCGATACCCTGAGTTTCTCCGTGACCTATCACGATTCAGTGGATGTATCCGATCTGAAGATGAAAATGGAGGCCATTAAGGTAGTACCCAATCCATATATCGCTACCAATGAGATGGAGACGGCACTGCAGAACGCCACCCTGAATCAGCGGCGGAAGCTTATGTTCACGCACATACCGGCATCCTGCTCCATCAAGATCTTTACCGTCAGCGGTGTGTTTGTGGATAAGATTGATGTGGAAAATGAACCGGATGACGGAAAAGTGTTCTGGGATATGCTGACCAGGGAAGGCCTTGAAATAGCTGCCGGGATGTATATCTATCATGTCAAAGCCCATGAAACCGGTGATGAGAAAATGGGCAAATTCGCGGTCATTAAATAAGAGTAAGAATTATGATAAAGCAAAAGCCTGTTACAAAGATTATTCTGACAATTGTCTTTTTAATGACAACTCTCTGGTCCCAGTCGCCGGACAGAGTGGGAACCACTGCTGCCAGTTTCCTGGAACTGGGGATCGGCAGTGCCGCCAATGCCATGGGGGAAGCCTATGTCAGCCTGGCGGGAGATCTGACCTCCATTTACTGGAATCCCGCCGGTCTGGCATCCATGGAGCGCAGTTCTGCTTCATTCATGTACCAGCCGTGGGTTGTGGATATTAACAACTACTTCAGTGCTGCCGGTGTGGTGATCCCGAATGTGGGCACCATCGGACTTGGGATGACCTTTGTCGATTATGGTGATATCATTGTCACCACTGTGGATTACCAGGATGGCACCGGCGAAGTGTATTCCCCGGGTGAATTTGCCGCCAGTCTGTCCTTCGGCCGCAAAATAGTTTCGTGGTTTGCCTTCGGCGCTTCTGCCAAATTTGTTTCCTCCAACATCAAGCATACCGACGCCAAGGCATTTGCACTGGATCTGGGTGCCATTGTGACGACCGATTTTTTCACACCGACCGGAAAAAAGGAAGACGGTATGAAGATCGGAATGAGCATTTCAAATTACGGCACGCGCATGACCTACCGCGGAATTGATACCTATGAAAAAGTGGATATCCTGCCCGATGAGGACGGCAACTATGGTGATGCCCTTGTGGAATTTAAAACCGACAGCTGGGAACTGCCGCTGATTTTCCGAATCGGCACCTCAGTCAATGTTGTAAAAAGCCACAATCACAGACTCACCATTGCCGTCGACGCACTTCACCCCAACAACAACGAGGAATCTGTGAATGTGGGGGGGGAGTATGAAATGCGGGTGCAGGGCCTGGGCAGTCTGTATGCCCGCAGCGGCTATAAAGGACTTTTCATGGATTACTCCCAGTACGGAGCAACATTTGGGGCCGGTCTCAAAGTGAACCTGATGGGCAATCAGGGACTGGTGATTGACTATTCCAGGAATTCACTGCGGACTCTGGGAGACATTTCCGCCTTTACCGTCAGTTTTGTGTTTTGACGGGGATTTGTTTCTGAGCTGCCGATGATCCGGAATTCAGCTGAATGAACATTCTTCTTGCGGCGGTCAGCAGACCGTCGCATTTATATTAAACAACCATCATGGAAAGATTGAACTGACAGTTCGGACATGACCGGAAGGGCAGTCCGTCTTCACTGAACCACCGTTTTTGAAAGGAAATTAAACTTCAAATTTATGACACTGACTGACAGATTGGATTTACCTGGTGTTTTCGGCAGACTGCTTCCGGCTTTCATGATAATAATTAATCTGATCTTTCAGGCCTGCGGGCAGTCTGCCGACCAAATTCCGGACATCCGTACGGTACCGGAGCCGGAACAGGTTCTGGTCAGAATCGGGGATGCCGTTATCACCAAATCCGAATTTCTACGCAGAGCGGAATACACCCCCCGTCCGCCTTACTGCCGGTCGGACAATAACATCCACAAGAAAATCATCCTGAATTCTCTTATCGCCGAGAAACTCATTGCGATGGAATGGGATGCGCGCAGCCGTCTGAAAAACCAGGAAGGATTTCAGGATTACCTGCAGGGCCGGGAAGAGCAGGCAATGCGGACCCGGCTCTTTGAGCTGGAGGGACTGGAAAAGGTTCAACTGACAAATGATGATTTGGAAGCCGGTTTCAACAGCGCCGGAAGAACCTATCAGCTTGCATATTTTGCCATTCCGGATTCACAGACTGCAATGTATGTCTCCGAACGGCTCATGAAAGGGGATTCATTCGAGGATATCTTCAATCATCATTTTGCTCCGGACACGATTCCGCGCTACGAAATGAACTGGAATGAACAGCAGGACCCGGCACTTCATCAGGCCTTGTTCAGCCGCCCGCTCAACCGCGGCGACGTGGTGGGACCGATTCGGGTTCGGGACGGAAGCTATCTCCTGACTAGAGTCATCGGCTGGAATACCAGTGTCGCAGTGACGGAGCAGCAGAAGAAAGACCGCTGGGAGATGGTGGAAAAAGACCTGACCCAGATGACGGCCCAAAAACATTACGGCGGCTTTGTGTCAAACCTGATGAAAGGCCGTGAGATGGTCCTCAATGATGAGGCGTTCAGGGTGTATGTGGAGTATGTGGGTGATTTTTATTTGAGATCAAAAGCTGAAAAGGAAGCCGCCCTCAATGCTGTTTTGTGGGACGATTCCGAACTCACTGCAGGCGGCTCGCTTCGGGAAGGCGGACTGAATACCGATGCCCCTTTGCTGACACTGGACGGCGAAATCTGGACCACAGGACAGATACAGGGCCTGATTCGAACCCATCCGCTGGTGTTTCGCAAAAACAACCTTTCAAGTTCCGAATTTCCAGGTGAACTGAAACTGGCTGTTGCGGACCTGCTGCGGGACCATTTCCTCAACCAGGAAGCACGGAAGCGCGGACTGGATCAGGATTATGCTGTACGCCAGGATGTCGCGATGTGGCGGGATCATTTCATTACGATTGATGCCAGACAGGAGTATCTCCAGGAACAGGGATATAAAGGCAATTTCAGTGAAGAATTTAACAACATCATACAGACCACGCTGAATCCCTGGCTGGACAGCCTTCAGGTGAAATACAGTTCACAGATTACTGTGAATACTCGAATGTTCAATGAGATTCAACTGTCCCGGGTGGATATGTTCGTCAGCAACAGAAATGCACCGTATTCCACCGTCGTCCCCACTTTCCCTGTACTTACGACAGATCCCTGGCTGGATTACGGGCAGAAAATGGATCTGGAAACAGCCGCAGATATTTAAAAACGCCGGTTGGGATTTGGTTTTCCAGCATGAAATCATCCCATTCACATTTTCACTTCAGAACTGACACAGCCCGTCAGTGAGGCCGGTGGAAAAAAATCAACCAACCCATTGAGGAATTATGAAGAAATCCGTTAATCTGTTACTCGTATTCATCATATTGACAGCAGGTTCCGCTGCAAGACCGTATAAAGGCGGGGAACTGCGCACGATTGAATCCACCACTTACGGCCGGTTCGAAGTTCGAATGCAGTCAGCACCCGGAAGCGGGGTGGTTTCCTCGTTTTTTACATACAATGACAATGATCCGGACTGGCCTAACAACTGGAATGAAATCGATGTTGAGATTTTGGGCCGGTACACGGATGAAGTGCAGTTCAATGCCATTACACAGGGAGAGGTCCATCATGTCCAGACGGAGACAGTCGATTTCAATCCGCATCAGGGGCTGCATACCTATGCCTTTGAATGGACCCCTATTTACATCGCCTGGTTTATTGATGATGTCGAAATGTACCGGCATACGCTTGGGTACGTGCAGGACATGTATCATTCTCAGAAAATCATGATGAATCTCTGGCAGCCCATGTACGAAGACTGGGCAGGCGAATTCAACGACGATATCCTGCCGGTGTATGCCTATTACGACTATGTCAAGTATTACAGCTACACACCGGGTTCCGGCAGCTACGGAAGTGACAATCTGTTTACATTTGAATGGGAAGACCATTTTGATGAATGGGATCAGTCCCGCTGGCAGAAAGCCACCCACACCTTTGATAACAACAATGTTGATTTTGTACCGCAGAATGTTGTGTTTCAGGATGGATACATGATTCTCTGCATGACCGAACCGGGCGAACTGGGATTCAATGGCGAGATCCCGTTTGATGATGAAGAATCGGAATTTCTGAGAGCTGAAGGGCCGGATATTGTTGATGCAGATGGGAATGTGGTATTGCTGCAGGGTCTCGGACTGGGCGGCTGGCTGGTGCCGGAAGGATATATGCTTCAGATTCCCGGATATGGATCGCCCACGTCGATTCGCGAGATGATAATCGAACTGATTGGTGAGGATGCAGCCGAAAATTTTTATGAATTGTACGAGCAAAACTACGTGAACGAATCGGATATTGAACTGATTGCCAACTGGGGATTCAACAGCATTCGTCTGCCCATGCATTACAACAAGCTTTCACCGGAACCGGGAGTGTATCTGGAGGAAGGCTTTGCACAGGTGGACAGTCTGATTGCCTGGTGTGCCAGAAATGAGATGCATGTGGTCCTTGATTTACACTGCGCCCCGGGAGGGCAGAATGACGGCAACATCAGTGACAGTAACGGAGAAGCGCTGCTTTGGTCTGTGGAATCCAATCAGACCCACACCGTTTTGCTCTGGCAGGAAATTGCGCAGCGGTATTCCGATGAAGTCTGGGTGGCAGGTTATGATCTGCTGAATGAACCGGTTCTTCCGGAAGGATATGACAACAGCCATCTGAGGGATTTGTATGAAGAAATCACCGAAGCCATTCGAACGGTGGATCAGGATCACATCCTCTTTATTGAGGGCAACACCTACGCCACGGATTTCAATCTGCTGACACCGCCCTGGGATGACAATATGGTGTATGCCTTTCATAAATACTGGAGTGAAGTGTCTGAGGAGAGTCTTGACGGTATGCTGTACATCAGAAATATGTACGATGTGCCGTTGTGGCTGGGCGAATCCGGTGAAAATTCCAATCACTGGTTTGCAAGCCTGATCGAGCTGTGCAATGAAAACGGGATCAGCTGGAACTGGTGGACGCATAAAAAAATCGCGACCATTACGAGTCCGCTTTCGGCTGATGTTTCTCCAGCATATCAGGAGGTTCTGGACTACTGGAACGACAATGCTCCCCAGCCGTCCGCCGCCTATGCTGAAGCGGCATTGCTGAGTATGGCAGATGCGCTGGCCTACCAGAACTGCCGTTTCCGTCCCGATGTGCTGGCAGCTCTGACCAGCGACCTGTTTCTGTCGGAGAACGTCCCTTACACCGAGCATCTGATCCCGGGATCGATTGACTGCGTCGATTATGATATCGGCGGCTACGGTGTGTCCTATTCCGATGCGGATTACTGGCATACGGACTTTAACAATTATCAGCCCTGGAATACCGGATATCAGTACAGAAATGACGGTGTGGATATCGAAGAGAGTTCAGCAGGCAGCGGTACGGATTACAATGTCGGCTGGACCAATATCAGTGAGTGGCTGGAATACACTGTGGAAATTGAAGTCCCCGGCTCCTATATTTTCGAGATTACCGCAGCCAGTGACGGAGGCGGCGGTGCACTGACCCTGCTGGTGGATGGGGTGCCCACCGGCGGCATCCTGAATATTCCTGATACCAACGGATGGCAGAACTGGGAGCTTCTGCAGCAGGAGAACATTGATCTCCCTGAGGGTGAGCATATCATAAAACTGCTCATTGTCTCTGCCGGATTCAACCTGGGTAAAATGGAATTCATTCTGGATGTCCCCAGCGTTCCGGGGGACCTCAATCAGGATGCAGCGGTGGATGTGCTGGATGTGGTGCTGTTGGTGGATCTGATACTGTTCAGCGAACCGGATGAATATCAACTGTGGGCCGGTGACCTGATAGAAGACGGTACCCTGGACATCCTGGACATCATTGTGCTGGTGGATTTGATTCTGAACGGATAGGCATTGCAGGAAATAGCCCTGCTGTAAATAGATTCCCTTCATTACAGAAAGGAATTTTATGAATATTGCTGCTCGCGCAATAGTCCGTTTTATCACTTTGCTGCTCATTTTGACTTACAGTCTGAATGCGGTTCAGCTGCTGTCCCCCAACGGGAATGTCTCAATTCAATTCGAACTGCGGGACGGGATACCCGAATATCAGGTTGATTTTTTCGGTTCAGCCGTTGTTGCCCCCTCAAAACTGGGACTGGAGCTGCAGTCCGGTTCTCACCTTGCGGGACCGTTTTCCCTGAAATCTGTCCGATATGACACCCACGATGAATACTGGGAACCGGTCTGGGGAACCACCGATGTCACCCGGAATCACTACAATGAACTCACCGTTGAACTGGCGGAAATCCGGCTGCCGACCAGGGAAATGCATCTCACCTTTCGAGCATACGACGACGGAGCGGCCTTCCGTTACCTGCTTCCGTATCAGGATCAGCTGCAGGAGATTAACATCACCGATGAATTAACCGAATTCAATTTATCCGAGGACGGTACCGCGTGGTGGATTCCAAACGATTATGACAGTTACGAACATTTATATGCTGCCACCCCGGTCAGCGAAGTGACGGGGGCAAACACGCCATTAACAATCAAGTCTGCGGGCGGCTATCACATCAGTATTCATGAAGCGGATTTGACTGATTATGCCGGAATGACGCTGGTTCCTGCATTCCCCGGCGGCACCGCCTTTGACTGTGAGCTCGTTCCCTGGCCGGATGGCGTGAAGGTGAAAACCGCTGCTCCGTGCCGGTCGCCATGGCGGACCATCCAGGTATCCCGGGGAGCTGCAGGACTCGCGGAAAGCAGCCTGATTCTTAATCTGAATGAACCCAGCCGGATTGCCGATACCTCGTGGATCAAACCCATGAAGTACATCGGTATTTGGTGGGGCATGCATATTGGGAAGTATTCCTGGGGACTGGACTCCAAACACGGTGCCACCACTGCCAATGCCATCAGGCACATCGACTTCGCGGCCGAGTATGACATCCCGGGACTGCTGATTGAAGGCTGGAATGAGGGCTGGGAAAACTGGGGGCAGGACGGTGCGTTCAGTTTTACGCGGCCATACTCAGATTTCGATATTGATCACATTACGGAATACGCCCGGCAGAAGGGTGTCCAGCTTATCGGGCATCATGAAACCGGGGGAGATGTGCCCACTTATGAAAAACAGCTGGATGATGCTTTTGCCTTTTACCGTGATCTGGGCATCAATGCCGTGAAAACAGGGTATGCCGGACAGATTCGCCCGGTGGGACAGCATCACCACGGTCAGTGGATGGTGAACCACTACCGGTCTGTTGTTGAAAAAGCCGCTGAATACGGAATCATGATTGATGCCCATGAACCCATCAAACCAACGGGAATTGAGCGGACGTGGCCCAATATGATGACCAGAGAGGGCGTGCGCGGTATGGAATGGAATGCCTGGAGCGAAGGGAATCCGCCGGAACATACCACAATCCTGCCTTTCACACGCGGACTGGCAGGCCCTATCGATTATACGCCGGGGATTTTTGATCTGCACTTTGACATGTTTAAAAAAGACAACCGGGTACATACCACCCTTGCCAAGCAGCTGGCGTTATATGTGGTTCTGTACAGTCCCGTGCAAATGGCGGCTGATTTACCGGAAAACTACCGGGACAACGATGCTTTTGAATTTATCAGACGGGTTCCGTGTGACTGGGATGAAACCAGAATCCTGTCCGCGGAGATTGGGGACTATGTCGTAACGGCCCGTCGAAATGACAGTACATGGTATATTGGCGGAATTACAGATGAGTCTGCCCGGCAGCTGGACGTGAGTTTTGATTTTCTGGACCCGGATCGGGCCTACCTGATTACGGTATTTGAAGACGGACACAGTGCGGACTGGGAGTCCAATCCGTACCCAGTGAATATTCGAGAGTTTTTCTGCAATGAATTCACTGTAATGAAAATTCGAATGGCCCCCGGCGGGGGAATGGCTGCGGAGATCAAACCGCGGGATGAACTGACGCCCAGGGAACCGGAGAAGAGTCATCCATGGGTAAAATGATTCGCAATTCAAGTCGGAAATTGGAAAGGCTTCATCGCGTGATCAACCGACTGCACCATTTTGTTCCGGTGATTGTTCTGATGTGTCTGGCTGCGGCGCAGGGCTACTATGAAATACCGTCTATTGCCTATCATATTCCAAGAATCAGCGGAATCACAGTGGATGGGGAAGCAGACGACTGGGGTGTCCGCGGATTTAAAGCGGATCTGTTTACGGATCAGTTTGGCGAAGCCATTCCTGCTGAGGACGCCCGGGGGTTTCTGAGGCTCGCCTGGGATGACACACGGCTGCTGATATTTCTGGAGGTGACCGATGATGCCGGATATGAAGATCCCCATTTGGATTATCTCTGGCGGGCGGACTGTGTGGAATTATTTCTGGCGGACGACCGCGGCAGCAGCAATAGGGTTCAGTTCATCATATCTCCGGGACGCAGCGCGGATCAGCCGGAAATGCGAATTCGCAAATACGACAAGCGGCATGCCATGGAGGAGAGCCTGCCTGAACTGCAGATATCCGCCGCATCCGGAATCAAACCGGATGGCTATTCGCTCGAAGCAGCCATTCCTTTCAGCAATCTGCTATTAATACCGGAACTGGGCAAAGAGCTCGCGTTTCAGATATACCTTCGCGATTCTGACCGCAGTGAGGATCCCGAGCACAATCTTCTGCCGTGGTACAATGTTACGGGCAGTCATGAAAATTCATTTGCCCTTCACAGTATTCGGCTGTCTTTCACTGCGGACCGCCGTCAGAATGTGTCCGTCAGACCGGTTATCGTGGATGACAAAACCATCGAAATTGCAGTCGGTACCCTGAATCTGGAAAATGAGGTCCGACTGGAATTCAAACACGGCGGAAAATTGATGACGCGGTTTACTTTTGAACCCGGTGTGAGTCTGCCGTTTAATAAATATACCGGATCGCTGAAGCAGTATAAATCCCTGTTTGACCCGCTGGTGGTTTTCCTGAATGATGTGCCGTATATGATTTTTGAAATGGATGCGCTGCCGCGGTATTACATCAATATGGATCCGTATCCGTTTGAAACCGAAATACGGAAATATGAGTATCTTGATCTCCGTTTTCCGCCTGAACCAGGCAAAATTCTGTTTGTCGGCAGTTCCAGTATTCGAATGTGGGATGAATTGGAAACGGACATGCAGCCGTTAAACGTGCTGAACCGGGGCTTCGGCGGTTCCACAGCAGAACATCTGCTTCATTTTCTGGACCGAATCATAGTGCCGTATCAGCCGTCAAAAATAGTGATTTATGAGGGTGATAATGATATTGTGGGTGGCACTTTGCCGGACGATTTTCTGAAAAACTGCGAGGAGATTGTATCGGAAATTCAGCGAAGTCTGCCCGAAACGCCGGTCTATTTTCTGTCAGTCAAACCCAGTCCGCAGCGTTATTCCTATTGGCCGCAGATGCAGGAAGCCAATCGGCTGCTGTCGGCGCTGGCAGATAAAAATGCAAATGTGCATTACATCCACCTCGCTGATGAGATGCATGACGACCAGAACAGACTCAGAAATGATCTGTTTCTCCCGGACGGGGTCCATTTGAATCGGTCCGGGTACGCTATCTGGACCCGGGTGATCCAAGCCCGTCTGATGGCGCATTAACTTATTGAAAGGCAATCATGAACAGTAAAAATCTCCCCATTGGCGTACTTAGCATATTATTTCCTTTGATCATTGTCGGATGTTCCGGAAGCAGCACTTCCGCAGGGGATGATCCTGAGCCGGAAGGACCGGTGCGTCCCGGCTGGACTCTGGTCTGGTCAGACGAATTTGACGGTCCGGAAATAGATCTGAGCAAGTGGGAACATGAAGTGAATGCAGACGGCGGCGGCAACAATGAAGAGCAGTACTATACAGCGCGGCCGGAAAATTCAACCATTGAAGACGGCTGTCTGGTTATCATGGCACGCCGGGAAAACTATGGGGAGGGCGGAAACCTGCGCGAGTTTACATCGGCACGGCTTCGTACCCTGAACAAGGGCGACTGGCTCTATGGGCGGTTTGAAATTCGGGCAAAACTGCCGCGGGGACAGGGAATGTGGCCTGCGATCTGGATGCTGCCTACAGACTGGTATTACGGCGGCTGGCCCCACAGCGGCGAAATCGATATCATGGAGGCTGTCAACCTGGCACCGGACAACAACCGGGTGTACGGCACTATCCACTACTACCACTCAGCCTGGGGAAACAACGACCATCCGTCCATGGGCGGAAATACCACTTCCGGAGACTTGTTCAGTGAGGAATTTCATGAATTCAGTTTGGAGTGGGATCCGGAGGAGTTCCGTTGGTATGTGGATGATCAGCTTTATTTTACTGCCAGCAGCTGGGAGTCGACCGTTGCGCCGTTTCCGGCACCGTTTACGCGTCGGTTCCATCTGATCCTGAATGTGGCAGTTGGTGGTTCCTGGCCCGGACCGCCCGATCTGCAGTCCACTCCGTTCCCGCAGTCGATGGATGTGGATTACGTTCGAGTCTGGATGAAAGATTAGCAGCAGGTTCCGTCGGCTGAATATCCGTGCTCTTTTCAGGAATAGGTGATCAAGCCAAAATAAAATACGGTGACACTGCGGTTCTGATAGTAGATCGGCAGACATCATTCGGTGCAGAACCGGTATTCATCAGACTGACGATTTACTGGACTGCAACCGGGGGGAAAATGATCCTCATTGTGGTGCCCTGCATCTGTGTGCTTTCCACTTCCATCGTACCGCTGAAATCCTTCATCAGACTGTGAACGATGGTCAGACCCAGTCCGGAGCCTTCACCAACCTCCCAGTCGGTAAAGAACGGCTCAAGGCAGCGTTTCTGGACATCCGGTGTCATCCCGATGCCGGTGTCGGTTACTTCCAGCATGATCGCTGGGCTTGCATCTCCCACCCGCGCGCTGATGCTGATCCGTTTATCAGTATAATCCGGATCTTCCTGAGCCCTGTGCTCTACGGCCAGCTTTGCATTGGACAGCAGGTTTACCACTATTTGTTCAAAATTCTGGGGATTAAACTCGATTGGTGAAAGATCTGATGGGATTGAAATGTCCAGCTGAATGCCCAGAATTCGAAACTGCTCCTGGAAGAAAATCAACGGTTTAAAAAGCCGTTCGGCAATCAGAATGGATTCGCTGTATGAAACATTGCCCCTTGAAAAACTGCGCATGTGATTGATAATGCTTGCAGCACGATCCACCTCCTCGATGATGATATCAATATCTTCACCGATTTGAACCGGATCAGGCTCTTTGTTCGTCATAGAGAAATTTATCACTTCCGACTGAGCTCGAATGATTGACAGCGGCTGGTTCAGCTCATGCGCCACACCGGTAGCCATTTCACCCAGAGCAGCCAAACGCCCTGCCTGTATAAGTTGTGCCTGCTTGTCCCTCAGTTCGGACTCTGCCGAAATTCGGTCGGTGATATCCACAACGTACCCAAGCAGTTCCTGGTGTTTTCCGGAAGAAACCGGCAGAATAGTGGTGAAGTTCTGAAGCCATTTGACGGTACTGTCCGCTGTCACGACTCTGAACGGCTGTGATGTAATGCTGGGTTTATTCTGTTCAATGGCATCCGCAATTTCCAGTTTGATCTGATCAATGTCATCGGGATGAACCAGATCGAAATACTGCTGGTGCCCTGATATGAAATCATCAGCGGAATATCCAAAAATATTATACACATTGGGAGAGGCAAAAAGGACTGGAAACTCATCCGAGACCATCCATTTGAACACAGCCACCTGACCGCCAATAAACAGGTCCCGCTCTTCCTGAAGAATCTTTTTTGATTCATTCAGTTCAAGTGTGCGTTTCTCAACCATGTCTTCCAGATGATCCCTGTACTGTTTGAGTTCCTCCTCGGCGCGTTTATGTTCAATACTCATGGCGACCTGGTCTGAGACAAAGGTCAGAATTTTCTGTTCTTCGTCTCCAAACCTGTACTCTTCTGAATAGGACTGCAGCACCATCACGCCGAATGTTTCATTGTGCTCAGATTTTAAAGGGATACCCAGCCAGTCGATTGAGGGCGCGCCAATTTCCTCGACAACGCCTTCCTTCACCATATCATTAAAAACAGACAGGGGGGCAAGCAGCGGTTTGCCCGTTTGAAGGACGTATTCGGTTAATCCGTTGCGAGGTGGATTCGGGTTCGGAACGGAATCTGATTCATCAATAAAGTATGGGAATGTCAACATATTCAAATGTTTGTAATATAATGCAATATAGAAATTTTCCGCATGAAGCAGCCCTGAGATGATATTATGGATTCCCTGATAGAGTTCCGGCAGCGTGCCTGCGGTATGAGCCAGTTCTGAAATATTGTAAATGGCTTCACGGATATGTTCTGTCCGCTTCGCTTCGGTGATATCTTCAATATGAGCAAGCAGTGTCTGGACAGATCCATCCTTTTCCTTTAACGGGTTGATGGAATAACGCAGGTGAGCAGATTTGCCCCAGTTGCTCGTATAAGAATGCTCGTATCTCTGTATCATTCCGGAGTCGATGGCCTTCTGGATTACTTCGGATATTCCGGAATCAACCAGACGCGGGAAGGTGAGCATGTTTATCCGTTGTGTTTCCTCAAGTGACGGCGAACCCAGAATTTGTAAAAGTCTGGGATTGGCATCGAGTATATCTCCCGTCCGGTTGATATACAGGATTCCGGTGGGGGCGTTTTTGACCAGATTCCGATACATCTGTTCATTTTCGCGCAGGGCATCCTCCGCCTGCTTGTTGACAATCACATCCCCCAGCTGAGTGGCGAAAATGTCAAACGCATCCCGGGTATGCCGCGAAATCCGACGGTGTTTTTTCCTGGCCAGAAGCAAACCGCCGATGACATTTTCATCCCGGACTACCGGGATGAGTGCAATATCCCTGAACATCCTGAAGTCATCCGTTTCATTCAGATACCGATGCGGCTGCTGGTTCCCGATCAGGGCAGTCTGGGAGGTCAGCATACGGCCGATATCCGAATTGCAGTGTACATTGCGAATGATGGAGGATATTGAATCCGGCAGATTCTGCTGTACAATCTGACGAAACTGATTTTCAGACTGATTCAGCAAATAAATGATTCCGCACTCCATTCCGGTACTGGTGATAAATGCTTTCAGGCAAATTGCACAGGATTGATGAAATCCTTTCGTTCTGCTCAGTGCAATACCCAGATCCCGCTGACTGCGGGTATATGCCTCCACGCGCGACCTGCGGACGGCGTTAATTTCCAGAATGACAATGGAGGCGACCAGCAGCGCAAGCACCAGGAAAATTATCCAGACCAGGACTTCGTTGGATCTGAAAAACAGCTGCGGTGTATTTGTAATTATCGAGTTTTCAGGAATACTGTTTTCAGGGATATTGAACTGTTCGAGACGGGTCCAGTCAAAAAGATATGACACGGTTGAATAGACACAGTTGACCGGAAGGTCTTTGCGTTCTTTGTCAATAATCCATTGGATTTGCAGCAGGGTGGAATCAATGCAGTCGTCAGTCGTGAAATTGAGGGTGCCGACCATTCCGGAATAGTAATAATCAGGAATCAAACTGTAAACCGGCGCTTGCGAAATGCGGCAGAGCAGAGGATAAAACTCTGATTTCAATGAGGGTGCATGAAGATTTTCACTGATACGTCCCGCGATCATCACGGCAGACCGGCTGGTTCTTTCCGAAATCCAGCGGCCTAACCGGTCCATGGATGACGCAGTAAGCTCCCGTATTGCAATGTGATTTTCCGAATGCTGCTTCTGGCTGACAGACTGCCGGATTAGTTGGCTCATCGGGTCTCCTTCGCCGGAAACGACCCAGAGCGTATCGCAGTCCGGATGAAGATCTTGAATTACCTCTGCAAAACGGGAGAATGCAATCGTGTGGGAGTGGCCGATAAAGCGGTCTGAATACTCGGCCAATTCCGGGCTGTCAAGCCGGGATGCAGGTTCAGGTATGCCCCAGTAAACCACCGGCACGGGCGCAAACAGCCGTGGGTACAGATTCTTCAGGAACTGAAAGGGAAAGAGGCCGTCTGCCAAAATGAGATCCAGACTTTCCGAAGGGTACATTTTCTCAACAAGCACGGACATTTCATGGGAATATGCTGAATCGGTGAGAATCGCTTCATCTATCTGCTCAAAAATGAATGTGGGATGATACCCTTGAGTTTTGACAGCCCGATCTATTAAATGGAGGAGAGGTTCGTGATCGTTCTTGTTAATGGACCGAGAGGTAAGCCAGAGTATGCGGATCGGCTCCGGTTGAACTGATGAACTGCTGCAGAAACCGGAGGTCAGCGCTAATACAAAAAATATTATGAATGAAACCCGAAAACGCAGAGCCATTCGGAATTTCCTTCTGAAAATGTGTAAAAGGTCATTTGATTAAATGATATGCCTGATTTAACACTATATGAAAGAATATGGTCCCTAAATCTAAGAATATTGTTGTCTTATATGATATTAAAAATTCGACTCGGACCAGATTTTATTCAGTGCGGAGACAATCTGGAACCTGCCTGACGACGGGTGCTTCACCGGAATTCGGGGACAGCCGGATTTTTGAGTGACAGGCCGGTCACAGGTGGTCCGTCATGATTCGGGCCGGGTTCAGTCCAGAAGCCTGGGGATGAATGATGCATCGGGATTGGGGTCAATATAGCGAACATCGTAGTGAATGGTTTTTCTGCCGTTATCCATTGCGAAATGAAGTTCGGCAAGCATTCCCTTTTCCTGTCTGCTGCGGCGTCCCCCGAAAATGAAATTCCCCAGGCCGTAAAAAACCAGCTGCTGAATATTCCCATCATTGTCTTTGATTTCGCGGACAGGCTGCGCCGCATGGGAGGAAGTACCCACAATAATATCAGCTTGTTCATCAAGAAGGATTTGGGCCAGTTCCTCCTGCCTGGGCGTGACTGTCTGACCTCTCACAGGTCCAAAATGGATATATACGAGACTAAAATCCGTCCGGTCCCGGGCTGCCCGGAATTTTTCCAGGAATATTCGAAATCGTGCATTTTCCAGATACCGGGTTGTGTCCGGAATGACCGCGGTGATGAGTTCATCCAGACCAAAACCCAGACTGGCCGGATCCACCACATCGGTGATGGCGGAAAATGCAAAGCTGATTCCGTGAATCCGGACTATTTTTGGATTGTACGAAGCCAGTCCCACACCTGCTCCCACCGTCGGCACGCGGTCTGAAAGGGACTCCACCGTGAATTCAAGACCGGTTTTACCAAGATAGTCATGGGTATGATTATTGGCCAGTGATACCAGGTCGATTCCCAGTTCATCCAGTATTTCTGCACTGTGTTCAAATGCCCTGAGGGGGATTTCCTTATCAGTAAACAGGGAATCCATTATGGAAATGTCCACGGGCGGGGTTATGGGACCTTCCAGATTCACCCAGGTGAAGTCAGAGGCGGCAATCAGCTCTGTGAAATCTGACTGGAAGTAAGCTGCACAGCATTCTGCCCCGCATTCCCGGTAACGCTGATCCATGATTTTTGACAGTTCATCCATGGTGCCAAACTGCTGGGAATTGTAATAGCCGCCAATGAGCGTGTCACCTCCGATGAGAATGCGTACCTGAGCCGGTGTTCCGGGGAACAGGCATGAGAGTATGAGCAATAAAACAGCCGAAGCAGCTCCTGGATGATGGGGAAAGCCAGATGATTTCATTTTTCTATGATGCCGCAAACCTGAATTTACTGGAATTGCTGCAAAGTTCGTCATTTTCACAATTCCGTCTGGTCAAAAAATACGGACAGAAAACTCCCAGTTCAATTCTATTTTTGATATGGTAATCAGAATGCCTATTTTTTCACTGCCGCAGTCTGGACAACATCAGTCTTTTATGCCGCCGCACAAACCGTCGATACTCAAAACGGGCTGATAAAATGACAAAGCGCTCCGGTCACAGCGGTCGATTCAGGGAAAAGTGAACCGTATATTGTCAGTTGTGATTTATGGATGATCGGACCAACCTTTTCCCAGATCATTTGAAATACAATATTTATCAGAATGACGACAGATATAACCCAATATTAACTTGAGGAAATGAGTACCCACTATGACACAATTCAGGAATATTGTTGATCAGCCGGCCGGTTCCAGACATATCCTGCAGGGAAACATGGCCTTTGCGCTTGGTGTTGTTCATGCCGGTTACCATGCTGCAGACGGGTATCCCGGCACACCGTCCACGGAAGTGATAGACCGTTCCCTGGCCGCCGTTCAGGACAGAATGAAGGTTGGCTGGTCGGTCAATGAAGCGGTTGCCATGGCGGTGGCGGTTGGCCAGTCCATCGCAGGTTTTGACTCCGTGGTAACCATGAAAATTCCAGGTGTTTTCCAGGCAGGGGATGCCATTACAACATCAGCGTTTTACAGCTGTTCGACCGGAGCGCTTGTGATATATGCGGTGGCAGATTACACTCCGTCAAGCACACAGCATGTGATAGATCCACGCTATTTCTTTTCAGCTTCCCGGCTGCCGGTTTTGGAACCTCGCAATCATCAGGAATTGTACGAATCCCCCTTTACGGCTGCAGATATGAGCCGTCGGTTTCAAACGCCGGTTGTAGTATTGAATACCGGGTCGCTGGCCCATTCAGACGGTATCATTACCACGCGCGAAGCCCGGGAAATTGAACCCCGGGAAATTCCTCAGGATTTTTCACAATGGATACTGATGCCCCCAGTCGTTCGAAAAAATTACAATAAGGCCACGCAGGTGCGGATACCCGCAATTCGGGAATGGGCGGAATCATCTCCGCTTGTTTCAGTCACTGAAGGTTCTGAGGACTGGGGCGTTATTGTCAATGGCGTCACCTCCACAGTGCTTAAGGATGCGCTGAAACAGATGGGGGCAGAGCCCTGGATTCTGACTCTGGGCATTGCCTACCCGTTACCCGTTCAGCGGATTCGGGATTTTGCCGGAAAAATACCCGGCAAACTGCTGATACTTGAAGACGGAGATCACTTTCTGGAAGAGAAACTGAAGTTCCATGGAATCGATGTGAAAGGTAAGGAGGAATTCAGTATCATCACGGAATGGAATCCGGACCAGATTCGGGAATTCCTGAGTGATAAGATTTCCCGGTTCGGCTTTGAGTCTGCTCCCAACCCTGCGGCGGTTCAGCCCGTCCCGAGACCGCCCGCATTATGTCCTGGATGTCCATACAAAGCCTTTGCCCTGATCATGGCCAAGCTGAAGCGGCAGAGGAAGGTACTTGTGGGATTCGGAGACATCGGCTGCACAACGCTTCTGCACTTTTACAATGCACTGGATACGGTGATGTGTATGGGGGCTTCCGACGCTCTGCGGCAGGGATTTTCCATGATGCGGCCTGAAGCAGCGGCGAAAGCAGTCTCAATTGTAGGCGATTCCACGGAATGCCACTCGGGACTGGATGCTACGCGAAATGCTGTGTTTCGAAACGTTCCGGGTGTGAAAATAATACTGGACAACCGGATTACCGCCATGACAGGCGGACAGGTTGCGCCCACATCTGAAATGAATCTGGAAGGATATGCCCACAGTTATGACTTTGCGGACAGCGTGAGGGCGCATGGCGCCAGGAGCGTTGTCGTGGATGCCTACGATAAAACAAGGATTGAAAAGGAGATCAATAAGGCCCTGGCGCTGGCTGACAACGGGGAATTCAGTATTCTGATACTGAAAGGGACCTGTATTCAGGAAGTACACCGGGACCAACAGGTGCGGACCATCATGTTTGATTATGACGCCTGCCGTAAATGCCGCCTCTGTGATATGTGTCCCGGTATTGAAACCAGTCCGGATCGGATTCCTGCGTTTACCAGCCTGTGCACCAATTGCGGGGAAGGGGATCCGGTGTGCGTTCAGCAGTGTCCGTTTGATGCGATTGTGCCCATGGCAGACACGGGGGAATCGTCAGCGGTTCCGGCAGCTGCTGTGAAAGAACCTTTGGCGGAGCCGAAAACGGCCTCCCTGCCTGATGAACTGCCTGATGCCGTCAGAGTGGCGGTTCGCGGGATTGGCGGACAGGGAAATCTGTTTTTCGGAAAAATACTCTCCAGACTCACTCTTCTGTCCCCGTACTGTGATTCCAATATTGTCAAGGCGGATACTTTGGGTATGGCACAGATGGGCGGTCCGGTGATCTCTGTTTTCAGCTGCGGTGATGTCCACGCGCCGGTATTCGGCAGCCAATCGGCAGATATACTGGTGGCTCTGGAAACGGGTGAAATCCTGCGGCCGGGTTTCCTGAATCTTTTAAAACCGGAAGGGGAGATTATCCTGAACCAGTATACTGCACTCCCCGTGAACATCAAGAAAGAAGAGTACCCGTCTCAGGAGGATATCGACAATTCCCTCAGCGGTTTTAATGTCCACCGGTTGGAGGCTTTTGAGGATGCTAAACAAATGGGCGATCCGTCAGGCCGGGTAGCCAATGTCATTATCCTGGGATACCTCTCCAGACTGTCCCCGTTTGATATCTTCCCGCACAGCCTTTGGCATCAGGTCCTGCGCGAGTCCACATCCGGTACCGACCTGCTGGAAATGAATTTGAGGGCGTTTGATTATGGAAGAGATTTGTTTTAAGAGTCTCCGCCTGTGGGCGGGTTCCGTTTCAGCAGCTGTTCTGCTGTTTTTGCAGGCTGCCTTTGGATCCGGTTCAGAACCGGGATATACCCCCCTGCTGCAGAAAAATGCCGATCAGTTCCCTTTCTTGCTGACAAACCGGCTGACCGATCACCGTGAGTACGATGAAGGGGATCTGGCAGTCCTGCAGTCGGTTATTGATTTAAACGGGTTCAGCCTTGAACCGCTCGAACTTGGGTTTCAGATATGGCTGGATGACCGGCTGGTCCTTCTGGATCTGGGATGGCCTCAAATCACCATCTTGGATACCCTTCCATCAAGTTTCAATGAACTGGACTCACTGGTCATTCTGGAGCTGGGTGGAAATGAACTGACCGCATACCCTGACGGGATCGCCAGCCTCAGTCGGCTTCAGTATCTTGGCCTGTCAGACAATTTTCTCCATGAAGTCCCGGTCGGAATTTCGACACTGTCAGTGTTGGACGAACTGCATCTCGATCACAATGAACTTGAATGGCTCCCTGCCGACATTGGTTTACTTGCCAGTCTTACACAGCTGACGGCAGAAGACAACCGGATTGGTCTGATCCCTGACTCTGTCGGCGAACTCACAGCCCTGTTCAATCTGGATCTCAGCCGGAATGAGCTGGAATCTGTTCCTGATATTTTTGCGGAGCTGGGTAACATGGGATGGCTGCGGATGGCTGACAATGAAATGCAGGGGCTGCCGGAATCCGTCTGGCAGCTGACGAATCTGCAGCTGCTGGATATCAGCGGGAACCGGATTGAGGAAATTCCTGCTGCGGTTCAACAACTCACCGGACTGTATGAACTGGATATTTCTGAAAATCTGATCAGCCAGCTTCCCGATTTGCTGGATGAAATGACCGTGCTGAATCATCTTGATCTGAGCGGCAATCTGCTTGCTGACCTGCCGGCGTCAATCAGCAGTTTGACGGCGCTGACAAATCTGGATGTATCTGCCAATGCGGTGACAGAATTCCCGTATGGAATGGAAAATCTGACGGCTCTGGTGCAGTTTCGGGCGGCAGACAATCAGCTGGGTGAATTTCCCGGATTTCTGCCTGAGCTGACTGATCTGGAGAGACTGGACCTTTCCGGTAATCAGATAGATGAACTGCCGAATGAGGTGGGGCAGCTGGAAATGCTGGAATGGCTCGATCTTTCGGAAAACGATCTGGAACAGCTTCCTGAATCAGTCGGAAACCTTGTTCTGATCGAGGAACTGAAACTGCGCAGCAACCGTTTGGGATCACTCCCGGCATCACTTGGCAGCCTTGGTGAACTGGAATATCTGGATGCCGGGGAAAATGAAATAACAGTTCTGCCGGATATCTTCAGTGAAACCGATTCCCTGCTGGTACTGGATGTTTCGGGGAACCTGCTGCTGGACCTGCCGCCAAGCCTGGGAGAGACTGCCAGTCTGTTTATGCTGACCATTGGCGGGAATGCCCTGTACTGCTATGACGGTATCCAGGATATAAATGATGCAGATCCGTTTCTGTCGGACGGAACCATCCCCTGGGTGCTGGGGCTGTATGAACAGAACTGTACGCAGGCCGGGTGCATGGACGATGCAGCGATTAATACCAATCCGGATGCGCTGGTGGACGACGGCAGCTGTCAGTATGATACGCTGCCCGGCGATTTGAATCAGGATGATCTGGTTGACATTCTGGACGTGATCCTGATGGTTTCAATTCTGCTGGAAGGTGATCCAACTGATCCTCAGCTGCTGCTGCCGGGGGATCTCAACAGTGATGGTATATTGGATATTCTGGATATTGTAATACTGGTATATATGATACAGGGGGAAAATTATTGATTGGGATCCTCCCAAGCTTTCGACGAGGGTCTGATTCTCATCATCCGCTCATGCTCTAATCCCTGTTAGTAACGACTGTTATTGACGGGGATTTTAAGTACTTAGATGAGATTAGCTAGCCTAAATTATTCACGAGTATAAAAGAAAAGGGTAGCATAGAATCTTATAACA